>NZ_GL831112.1:936934-947341 GCF_000188295.1 Streptococcus vestibularis ATCC 49124
TGTTTCAGCGTCGAAGAAGTGACCTTTAGCAACGTTGAAAGTAAGGTTAACTTTTTCACCAGGATTATGGAAGTCACGCGCATCAACACGGGCAGCAAATTCAGTTTCTCCAAGTTTTAGGTAAAGCATTGTTTCTGCACCGAGAAGCTCTGAAACGACTACTTCAGCATCAACATTGGCATCTGGATATACTTCTTGAACGATTGGACGACTAGAAACGTCTTCAGGACGGATACCGAAGATAACTTCCTTACCTTGGTAACCTGTTTCCCTTAAGATTTTAGCTTGACCCTCAGAGATTGCAATATCCAAACCTTCAGAGTTAGTGATACGGTTGCCATCAACTTTGACATTGAAGAAGTTCATAGCAGGACTTCCGATGAATCCGGCAACAAATTTATTGGCTGGCTCATTATAAAGTTCTTGAGGCGTACCAATTTGTTCGATACGACCGATAGTACCAGAACCATCAGGGTTTTTAGTAGAACTCATGATAACAATACGGTCAGCAAGAGTCATGGCTTCTGTTTGGTCGTGGGTAACGTAGATAGTTGTTGCACCAATATTACGAGTAATTTTAGCAATTTCAGCACGCATGGTCACACGAAGTTTAGCGTCCAAGTTTGAGAGAGGCTCGTCCATGAGGAAGACTTTAGCATCACGGACGATAGCACGTCCCATAGCTACACGTTGACGTTGACCACCAGAAAGGTCTGCAGGCTTACGATCTAAGAACTCAGTCAAACCAAGGCTAGCCGCAGCTTCACGCACACGTTTGTCGATATCGTCTTTTTTATATTTACGAAGTTTAAGACCAAAGGCCATATTTTCATAAACAGTCATGTGAGGGTAAAGTGCGTAGTTTTGGAATACCATGGCAATGTCACGATCTTTTGGTGATTTGTCATTAACTACCTCACCATCAATAGAAAGTGTTCCTTCTGTGATTTCCTCGAGACCAGCAACCATACGGAGAGTTGTTGATTTACCACATCCTGAAGGACCTACGAAAACGATGAATTCCTTGTCTTTGATGTCGATACTGAAATCTTCGACAGAGTAGTGAGTTGCATTTGGGTATTTTTTATAAATTTTATCCAGTTTAAGAGTTGTCATATCATTTATCCTTTATTATTTAACTGATCCGCCGGTTACACCTTCAACATAGTATTTCTGCATGAAGATAAAGAGAAGGGTGATTGGGATGGCGATGATAATAGCACCTGCGGTAAATGGAAGGAACCATTCATTGATAGCGTCTTGGTTAAGCATTTGATAGAGTCCAAGGGCAACTGTATATTTATCTTTAACGTCACCAAGGATAACAGATGCAAAGATGAAGTCTACCCAAGGTCCCATGAAGGCCATGAGGGCAGTGTAGACGATGATTGGTTTAGAAAGTGGCAAGGTAATCTTAGTGAAGATTTGAAGACGAGTTGCCCCATCAATCATTGCTGATTCATCTAATGAGTAAGGAATGGTATCAAAGAAACCTTTCGCAATGTAGAAACCAAGAGCTGCCCCAGCAGAATAAACCAAAACCAAAGATGTCAACGTTTGTGTCAAATTGAGGGCCTTCAAAATATAGTAGACCGCAATCATTGACATGAAACCAGGGAACATATTAAGTACAAGCGCCAATTTTAAGAAGCCGTTTCTGTGCTTAAATTTAATGCGGCTAAGTGAGTAGGCCATCCCAACGGTAATCAAAGTTGAGAGGATACATGTACATGTAGCAACGATGAAAGTATTGATAAACCATTTTCCAAAAGGATAAGCATCGCTGGTGAATAGTTTGATGTAGTTATTAAAAGTGTATGTCTTAGGGAAGAAGTATGGTACGGCATTAGCTCCTTCACCACGGAAACTTGTAAGGAAGATCCAAATAATCGGAATCAACCAGATAACAGTTAGAACTGTCAATAGAATATAAGTACCAGTTAGATAAAGATTTTTCTTACGTTTCATTATTTAGCAGCCCCTTCCTTGAATGAAGATGATCTTGTGTAGGCCAAGAGACTGAATGTTGCAGAGATGGCAAAAATCAAGATACCGATAACAGATGCCAAGTTGTAGTCTTTAGCGCTAACAGTTAGTTTGTAGAGCCAAGTTACCAAGAGGTCAGTTGAACCTGCTTGATAGTATTCAGAGTTAGTAGGTCCACCACCAGTAAGGAAGTAGATAACGTTGAAGTTATTGATATTACCGATGAATTGTTGAATCAAAGATGGTGCCATAATCAAGAGAATTTGTGGGAAAGTGATACTCTTGAAAATTTGGAATTTACTTGCCCCATCAATTTCAGCTGCTTCAATTTGCTCAGTTGGCAAGTTCATGATGATACCAGTTGCGACCAACATTGTAAATGGAATACCAATCCACATATTAACAAAGATAATAGAGAACTTAGCCCACAATGGGTCAGTCAAGAATGGAATAGGTCCATTAGTGAGATGCAAGGTTTGAAGCAAACCATTCAAAGGACCATGGTCATTAAGGAAGTTACGCATCAAAAGTAGTGATACAAATTGAGGAACGGCGATAGTGATAACGAATAGAGTACGCCATACTTTCTTGAATTTAAGCCCCTTAGTATTAAGCAAGAGGGCAAGGACAATACCGAAGAAGAAAGTAGTTGCTGTTGCGGCAACTGCCCAAATCAAGGTCCAAGTCAAAAGTGGGAAGAAAGTACCAGCCATACGACCTTGTAAAACTTCACCAAAACTTGCAAAGCCAACCCAATCGAAGAGTGATTTAGGGGCTGGGTGATTGTGGTCAAAGTTAGTAAAGGCCAAACAGACCATATAGATCAAAGGCAAGATTGTGAATAGCAGAACCCCAATCAAAGGGACAGTCATAAGCCCCATGTGGAAGCGACCGTCAGCCAAGGTCTTGAAGTCTTCGATAAAGTTCGGCACCTTGCGACCCGATTGTTTAAGAGCCATGAGATGGCGAGCACTCTTAAGGTTACACCAGTAAATATAAACGAAGACTGCACAGAAGATTAATGACGCAAGTCCAAAAATCAACAATAGCATAGAGTTGTCTCCAGCAACCTGAACAGTAAGTTTAACACCATTAACTTCCTTAACAGCCTCACCCTGTTCTTGAGTCCCCAAGCTAATCATCCCTTGAAGTGCAGGAATAATTTGTATAACGAATGCCGCTAAAAAGGCAATCTCAGAAAGGAGGAAGAGCAATCCCTTGGTAAACTGTTTGTTGACCAAGTTTGCCAATCCCATTACCAGAAAGGATAATTTGACATCCCATGTACCTTCTTTGAAGACCTGGCGCATAGGAGTTGTGTCGTAGATTGTTTGTGACATAGATATCTCCTCAGATAAATGTGTGATTAGTGATGGTTTCTATTTTGTCTACAAATAAGTGAGAAAGAGGCTAGGAACTTGACCTGCCTCTTTACCTCCTCATTTGTTAGGTTTCTTATTTAGCCGCTGCCAAATCTTTATCAAATTGTTGTAATTTAGTAAGGAATTGGTCTTCCTTGATTTTACCGTTATAAGCGTCACTCATAAGAGCAGCACTTTCAGTCCAGAAGACTGACATTTGACTAAGTTTAGGCATAACAGTTGTGTATTGCTCAGATGAACCCATAGTAATTACAGCTTGTGCAAGTGCATCATTTTTAACTGCTTCAGAAGCTTGAACTTCTTTATTAGCAGGGATGATGTGACGATCTTCATTAGTGAATTGGTTATTTTGACTGTCTTTGCTTGTCAAAGCTTGTGCCAATTGGTAAGAAGCAGCGATACGTTTAGCATTACCTTTAGAAGGTGTTTGGTTTACAGCGTAAAGTTTTACACCCATGAAGGCTTTTTGTTGAACATCTTGGCCACCGATATTAACTGTTGGATACACGGCAACACCAAGCTTGTCTTTGCCAACAGCTTTAGCAGCAGCTGCGTAATCCCATGGTCCTGATTGGAATGCATCAACTGAACCATCTTCGAATTTAGCCATCATATTAGCTGAATCAACATTGACAAATCCTTTGTTGTCTTTTTGAGCTGCGATGAATTTAAGAACATTCACACCAGCCTCGTTACCCCAGTTAGTACCTTTCGCATCTTCACCGTTAGGACCAAAGAGAGTGTCACCAACTGAAAGGAAGAGAGGACCAGTTCCGTAAGCATTAACTTCTTTCAGGTTGCTACCAAATTTAGCTTTAGAAGTGATTGTTTCATACGATTTCACATCTTCTTCATTAAGCTTAGATTTGTTGTAGTAAGTAACTTGTGTTTCGATACCATATGGGAAGGCGTAGGTTTTACCTTTGTATTGAGCACCTTTGGCAGCTTGCTCAGTATCTTGCTCAGTAATTTCTTTTGAGTATTTCTCAGGAATCTCTTGGATAGCTCCAGCGTCCACCAATTTACCGAGTTGGTCATGTGGAAGTGAGAAGACATCTGCAGCAGTAGATGCATCTTTAGTCAAGTTTTCTTGAGCGTTTGGGTCTTCCATTTCTACCATATCAACTTTGTAACCAGATTTCTTTTCAAACTCTGCTACTGTATTTGAATAAGACTTCTTGGCACCAGTTGGAACCCAAAGTTTCAAAGTCTTGCTATCTGAACTTGAGCTTTTGCTTGAGTTTGAGCTACACGCTACCAAGAGCGAACCAGCTACAAGAAGTCCAGCACTACCAAGTAATACTTTTTGCCATTTTTTCATTTCTATGTCCTCCAGAAATATATTTTACGGTATATATTATGCAACCGTTTCCAACATCTGTCAAGTGTTTTCTAAAAAAATTAAACTTTTTTTGCAAACGATTGCAAGAGCTGTTTATTTTAGTTATAATAATTCTTGTATTTTACGAATATAAAGAAATATTTATAAAAATGAGAGGAAAATAATGGCTACAATTAAAGATGTTGCTAAGAGGGCTGGTGTCAGCCCATCAACAGTAAGCAGGACCTTAAAGGATAACCAGGCCATATCAGAAGAAACCAAAGTTAAAGTAAGAGCGGCTATGGATGAATTAGGTTATGTACCAAACTCAGCAGCACAAATGTTGGCGACAGGCTTAACACATAGTTTAGGTGTTGTTCTTCCTCCCTTAACAGACCGTGAAAAAATTAGTCAACCATTCTATATGGAGATTCTAACAGCAATTAATGAAGAAGCTAGTTGCCATTCTCAGGTCATTAGTATTGCTACGGGTGCCACACTTGAAGAATTAGTTAAACAGGTCGAGCTTATGCATCGTCAAAAACGAGCTGATGGCTTTATCATTCTCTATTCAGAAAAAAAGATCCAGTTAAAGACTACTTATTAAAAGAAAAAGTTCCTTTCGTAGTTGTTGGAGCAGCAGTTGATAATAATAATAAAGTAACCTATATTGATAATGATAATAAAGAACTTGGACAAGAAGCTGTTAGTTATTTAAGAACTAAAGGTCACCAAAAGGTTGGTTTTGTAACAGATGATCTTTTTGGTCAAGTAGGTCAAGAACGTTATCAAGGATATATTGAAGCGACTAACGAATTTAATTTAGAAGCTTATCCAGAACTTGTTTTTTCATCTAGAGTCATTGATTCATTGACAGAGAGTTTGCAATCTTATCAACTGACCGCCTTAATTGTTAAAGATGACTTGATTGCCCTACGGCTTATACACTGGCTAAATAATCAGGGAATCAGAATTCCCGAAGATTACGCCGTTATTTCTTTCAATAATTCGACTTTTGCTGAAATCATGCATCCTTTCCTAACTACCTATGACATTAATATTAAAGAACTGGGTAAGGAAAGCGTCCGAAGGCTATTGGATCTTCTTAAAAATCCTCATACTAAGGCACAGAAAATAACAATTCCATTTAAACTCATTGAAAGAGAAAGTGTCTCAACGAGATAAAAAAGGTTTAAATATTTACTTTTGGTTGGTAACTTAAGTTACCAACCATTTTTTATTACCTAGACAATTATTTTTCAGAAAATCCAGAGCGCAATTAAGTTAGTAGAAGAACTCACTAAATGAAAACGTTTATTTCACGAACGTTGATTTAAAGAGAAATAAAAAGTTTATATTTTTTTTGCTAAAAATTCTTGACTTGTGCAACCGTTTGCATTATAATCGTTAGTGTAAAAAATAATTTGAGGTAAACTTTATGAACAAACGAGCAAGCGGTGTTTTGATGCACATCACATCACTTCCAGGTGACTACGGGATCGGATCTTTCGGTCAAGCAGCCTACGACTTTGTTGATTTCTTGAAAGAAACAAAGCAAACATACTGGCAAATTTTGCCATTGACTACTACAAGTTATGGGGATTCACCTTACCAATCATTCTCAGCAGTAGCGGGAAACACACACTTCATCGATTTGGATTTCCTTATCCGTGACGGTTTCTTGACTGAAGCAGATGTTGAGGGTGTTGACTTTGGTTCAAATCCAGAGTTTATCGACTATGCTAAAGTTTACGAAGCTCGTCGTCCAATCCTTGAAAAAGCTGTAAAAGCAATCTTGGCTGACAAAAAAGAAGCTAAGAAGTTTGAAGCTTTCAAATCTGAAAATGTTAACTGGTTAGCAGATTATGCTGACTTCATGGCTATCAAAGAACACTTTGATAACAAAGCCCTTCAAGATTGGGATGACAAAAAAGCGGTTAAACGCGATGAGGCAACTCTTGAAAAACTTCGCAAAGAACTTGTTGATGTCATCACTTACCACCAAGTAGTACAATACCTCTTCTTTAGTCAATGGGCAGAGCTTAAAGCCTATGCTAACAAAAATGGTATTCAAATCATTGGTGACATGCCAATCTACATTTCAGCTGATAGTGTTGAAGTTTGGACTCAACCACACCTCTTCAAACTAGATGCCGAATGTAAACCACGTTACATTGCCGGCGTTCCACCAGATAACTTCTCAGCTACTGGTCAGCTTTGGGGTAACCCAATCTACGCTTGGGATAAACACAAAGCAGAAAACTATGCTTGGTGGGTCTTCCGTATTCAAGAATCATTCAAACTCTATGATTACTTGCGTATCGACCACTTCAAAGGTTTCTCTGATTTCTGGGAAATCCCTGGTGGAGATGAAACTGCTGAAAATGGTAAATGGGTTCCAGGACCTGGTTATGACCTCTTCAAAGTGGTTAAAGAAGAGTTGGGTGATCTTAAGATTATTGCCGAAGACCTTGGTAATATTGATGATAAGACACGTAAACTTCTTGCAGACTGTGGTTACCCAGGAATGAAGATTGTTCAGTTTGGTTTCTATGATACCACTGGAAACAGCATTGATATTCCACACGTATACACACACCACTCAGTGGCTTACACTGGTACACATGATAACGAAGTAATCAACGGTTGGTACGACAACTTGACACAAGAGCAACGTGATTACACTGATGCTTATATCAACCGTCGTCAAGGTGAACCAATCACACGTGCCCTTCTTCGCACACTCTTCGCAACAGTAAGTAACACAGCTATTGCGACTATGCAAGATATTCTTGATAAACCTGAAAATAGTCGTACAAACTTCCCTAACACAGTTGGAGAAAACTGGAAATGGCGTATGCTTCCAGGTGAAATCACCGTTGATAAGAAAGAATTTTTAACTGATATTACAGAAAGATATAATCGAGGAAATAAATAAAATGTCTACATTTACAAATTACGTTGAAGCGAAAAATAAAAATCTTAAAGAACTTTCAAACGAAGAAATCTACTACCTTTTGTTAGAATTTGTAAAAGAAGCAGCTGCCCCAAAACCTAAAAACGATAGCAAACGTAAAGTTTACTACATCTCAGCTGAGTTCTTGATTGGTAAACTTTTGTCTAATAACTTGATTAACTTGGGCATCTATAAAGATGTGAAAGCTGAATTAGCTGCTGCCGGAAAATCAATCAGTGAAATCGAAGATGTTGAACCAGAACCATCTCTTGGTAACGGTGGTTTGGGACGTTTGGCTTCATGTTTCATAGATTCTATGTCAACACTTGGCATTAACGGTGAAGGTGTTGGTCTTAACTACCACTGTGGTCTTTTCAAACAAGTCTTCAAAGATAACAAACAATATGCTGAACCAAACTACTGGATTGAAGATCAATCATGGTTGGTACCAACTGATATCTCTTATGATGTTCCATTCAAAAACTTCACATTGAAATCACGTTTGGACCGTTTGGATATCTTGGGTTACAAGAAAGAAACTAAGAACTACCTTAACCTCTTCGATATCAATGGCTTGGACTATGGCTTAATTGAAAAAGGAATCACTTTTGATCAAGACGAAATCCAAAAAAACTTGACACTTTTCCTTTACCCAGATGATTCAACTCGTAAAGGTGAGCTCTTGCGTATCTACCAACAATACTTCATGGTATCAAACGCTGCTCAACTTTTGATTGACGAAGCTATCGAACGTGGTTCTAACCTTCACGATCTTCCAGATTACGCTTACGTACAAATAAACGATACTCACCCATCAATGGTTATCCCTGAATTGATCCGTCTTTTAACAGAAAAACATGGATTTGAATTTGATGAAGCAGTATCAATCGTGAGCAAAATGGTGGGTTACACAAACCACACTATCTTGGCTGAAGCCCTTGAAAAATGGCCTCTTGATTACCTTGAAGAAGTTGTTCCACACCTTGTTGTTATCATCAAGAAATTGGACGCTATCGTTCGTGAAAAATTTGAAGATCCACGTGTTCAAATCATTGACGAACACAACCGTGTTCACATGGCACACATGGACATCCACTTCTCTACAAGCGTTAACGGTGTAGCAGCACTTCACACAGAAATCCTTAAAGCTTCTGAGTTGAAACCATTCTACGACCTTTACCCAGAACGCTTCAACAACAAAACAAACGGTATTACATTCCGTCGTTGGTTGGAATTCTCAAACCAAGAACTTGCTGACTACATCAAAGAATTGATTGGTGATGGTTATCTTACTGACGCAACTCAATTGGAAAAATTGGCTGCCTTTGCAGATGATCCAGCAGTTCACAAACGTTTGTCTCAAATCAAATATGATAACAAATTGGCTCTTAAACGTTATCTTAAAGCCAATAAAGGTATTGACCTTGACGAAAATTCAATCATCGATACACAAATCAAACGTTTCCACGAATACAAACGTCAACAAATGAACGCTTTGTATGTCATCCACAAATACTTGGAAATCAAAAAAGGAAATCTTCCAAAACGTAAAATCACAATCATCTTTGGTGGTAAAGCAGCTCCTGCCTACGTTATTGCTCAAGACATCATTCACTTGATCTTGTCACTTTCTGAACTCATTAATAATGATCCAGAAGTAAGCAAATACCTCAACGTCCACTTGGTTGAGAACTACAACGTAACAGTTGCTGAACACCTTATCCCAGCGACAGATATTTCAGAACAAATCTCATTGGCTTCTAAAGAAGCTTCAGGTACAGGTAACATGAAATTCATGCTTAATGGTGCCCTTACACTTGGTACAATGGACGGTGCCAACGTAGAGATTGCTGAATTGGTAGGACCAGAAAACATCTTCACATTTGGTAAAGACTCTGATACAATCATCGACCTTTATGAAAAAGCTGGCTATGTATCACGTGATTACTATGAAAAAGATGCAAACATCAAAGCAGCTGTTGACTTTATCGTAAGCGAAGACCTTGTTAAACTTGGTGATAAAGAACGCTTGGAACGTCTCCACAATGAACTTATCTCTAAAGACTGGTTCATGACATTGATTGACTTGGCTGAATACATCGAGAAAAAAGAGGAAGTCTATGCAGCTTACGAAGATCAAGAAGCATGGAACAAAAAAGTTGTTTATAACATCGCTGAAGCAGGATTCTTCTCATCTGACCGTACAATCGAACAGTATGACAAAGACATCTGGCACACAAAATAATATTCTAGTTGCATAGAAGGAAAGCAAGATCAGAAATGGTCTTGTTTTTTTACGATAAATTGGCTCTTTGTCAACTGTAGTGGGTGACGAAAAGCTAACATCTAGAGAGGACCTGATAGGTCTTCTCTTTTTTATGTTCAGAGTGATGAAAACACGCTTCCTAAAGTTAATAAAGTTTCTAAAACCGAAGCCCAGACGTTTGATGTCTTTGATAAGCTTATTGGTCCCCTCCAATTTTGCATTTGAGTAATGTGTTTCTAGTGCGTTTTTGATGTATGGTTTATGTCTAAGGAAGGTCCTAAAGACAGTTTTGAAGTAATAATTGACCTTGCTTATATTCTCCTCTATGAGCTCAAAAAACTCATCTACCCTCTTCTCTTGAAAGTGAAACAGCAAGAGCTGATAGAGGTTATAATAATTAGCGAATTCTTCTGAAAAGTCTAGTGTCTTCCTAACGACTTCATGTGGACTTAAGGTTTGACCAAAGGTCTTCGAGTGAAATGATTTGCAAGATAAC
>NZ_GL831112.1:947391-973958 GCF_000188295.1 Streptococcus vestibularis ATCC 49124
CTACAGAAATTATAGAGCCGAAATGGTCTTGTTTTTTTACTATAAATTGCAAGAATAAGCGCAACATTTACTCTAACTCATCCATTAGAGCTTCACAAGGAGTTCTGTAAGATAAATATTTTCGTGGTCGGTGATTGATATCATATAGGGCTTTGTTCAAAGCCTTATCATAAAAACACAGCTAATAGGATAATCAACTGTGTTTACATAAATAAATTTCTGTTATTTTTGATGGTAATTCAATATATAATATATGTTTCTTTATCATAGATAAAAGACTCATAAAGTCTTTGGGAATCACTGTAGAGAAAGATTTCTTGAACTACAAAAAAAGGAGAGCTAATGCTATTTTGAACTTTTTGTTTATTTTGCTAGCTTGTCTCGAGAAAAAGGGACTTAATTTACTATAATTTTGTCTCATTACATACCCCCCATATAGTTTCTACTTTCATATCATGAAAATCCTTATACCTAAGGCGTCTTCGTGTACTTTGTCACCGTTTTCCTTTATAATATAAGTATCACATTACAAGAGGAGACCTCATGAAATATATCGTAAACACATCAAATGATCCTGCCTATAATATTGCTTTGGAAGCCTATGCCTTTCGTGAATTGGTAAATGAAGATGAATTGTTCATTCTTTGGATTAACCGTCCAGCTATCATTGTTGGTAAACACCAAAATACCATTCAAGAGATTAACAAAGAATATACAGATACTCATGGTATCAAGGTCGTTCGTCGTTTATCTGGTGGTGGCGCTGTTTATCACGATTTGAACAACCTCAACTATACTATCATCTCTAACAAGGCAGATGAAGGAGCATTTGACTTTAAGACTTTCTCTCAACCGGTAATCGCAACACTTGCTGATTTGGGAGTTAAAGCTGAATTTACCGGTCGAAATGACCTTGAAATCGATGGTAAAAAGTTCTGTGGAAATGCTCAAGCTTACTATAAAGGTCGTATGATGCACCATGGTTGCTTGCTTTTTGACGTTGATATGTCGGTTCTTGGCCAAGCCCTTAAAGTCAGCAAAGACAAAATTGAATCAAAAGGTGTTAAATCTGTACGAGCTCGTGTGACAAATATTGTAGACGAATTGCCAGAAAAAATCACTGTAAATGAATTCTCAGATAAAATCTTGGAAAAAATGAAAGAATTCTACCCAGAAATGACTGAATATGTCCTTTCTGAATACGAATTGACTAAGATTCAAGATTCTTATGAGAAACAATTCAATACCTGGGATTGGACTTACGGACAGTCGCCAGAATACACAGTAGAGCGTAACGTTCGTTACCCAGCAGGTAAGATTTCTACCTATGCAAATGTTGAGAATTCAATTATCAAATCTGTTAAGATCTACGGAGATTTCTTTGGTATTGGAGATGTATCTGATATTGAAGAGCTGCTGGTCGGTGTACCTTACGAGTACGAAGATGTCTTGGCCAAACTCAAAACCATTGACACAACACATTATTTCTCACGTATGACAACCGAGGAGGTTGCAAAAGCTATCGTAGCTTAATCATTATTTGAACAATCTGGATATAACTCCAGGTTGTTTTTTCTTTGGTGAGTTTTTATATTGTCTAAAGTAAACTTTAAATAATTTCCAGAATCAAATTCATATGATACTCGGAAAGTTCCTTTATGATTGACTAAGTTAGTCATTTTATAAAATAGGCCAACGAACCTAAAAAGCCCATATAAGAGAAAAATACCCCACAACATCTTTCCGAAAAACTGTAATTTTCTTGAAAGAAATATGAGGGTGTGATATACTTCTATTAAGTAATTATGGAGAATAAAATTAATGAAACGTGAACTCTTACTAGAAAAAATTGAAGAATACAAATCTCTTATGCCTTGGTTTGTTTTGGAGTATTATCAATCTAAACTATCGGTACCGTATTCTTTCACGACCTTATATGAATATCTCAAGGAATATAAACGCTTTTTTGACTGGTTGATTGATTCAGATATTTCGGATACTGATGATATTGCCTCAATTGATATCAAAACCTTGGAAAATCTAACTAAAAAAGATATGGAATCGTTTGTCCTCTATCTACGTGAACGTCCATCTTTAAATACCTATTCAAAGAAACAGGGTGTCTCTCAAACAACCATTAATCGTACGATTTCAGCTCTATCTAGTCTCTATAAGTATTTAACCGAAGAGGTCGAGGGTCCTGACGGTGAGCCTTATTTCTATCGTAACGTCATGAAAAAATTTCGACTAAGAAAAAGAAAGAAACCTTGGCTGCACGTGCTGAGAATATCAAACAAAAACTTTTTCTAGGCGATGAAACCATGGAATTCCTTGATTATGTAGAAAATGAATATGAAGTCAAGCTCTCAAATCGTGCTAAATCTTCGTTTTATAAGAATAAGGAGCGTGATTTAGCTATCATTGCATTGCTGCTGGCTTCAGGCGTTCGACTATCTGAGGCTGTTAATCTAGACCTTAAAGATATAAATTTAAAAATGATGGTCATTGACGTCACTCGAAAAGGTGGCAAACGGGACTCCGTTAATGTGGCGAGTTTTGCAAGACCCTATCTTGAAAATTATCTTAGCATACGTGATAAACGCTATAAGGCTGAAAAGCAAGACGTTGCCCTATTTTTAACAGAATATCGAGGGGTTCCAAACCGTATCGATGCTTCAAGTATCGAAAAAATGGTTGCTAAGTATTCTCAGGATTTCAAGATTCGTGTTACTCCCCACAAACTACGCCATACTCTGGCAACACGTCTTTATGATGCTACTAAGTCTCAAGTTTTAGTTAGTCATCAACTTGGTCATGCTTCCACTCAGGTCACTGATCTTTACACCCATATTGTAAATGATGAGCAAAAAAATGCTCTAGATAATTTATAATTAACCCATCATAACCATTCCTATTTGGCTTGATTATTTTTATTTTACATAAATTTAATTATATCAAACTAATTTTATTCACGATTGTTAACAAAACTAAAATTATGTAAATGATTGTGAACAAAAACAAACTCTCCTTCATGGAAAGCTTGTTTTTTATATTAATAATCTTTAAGAGCTGATTCAACCGCAGCTTTTTCTTTTTCAATCAAGTCTACGCGTGCAGCAATTGTTTTAATTCCCATCAAGATATTGCGTTCCAAGGCTTTGTCACTTGTTTGTGGCTCGAAGAATGCAATATATTGGTCAAGACGTTCTTGTGTTTTAAAGATTCCTGCTGGGATATTAACAAAGCTATCAAAGCTCATATCACCACCAAGGGCTGCTTTAATCCACTCCCAGTTTTCTTTAGCCCAATTCCAAACGGTTTCTTGAGCAAAAGATTTGCTGAGGAAGTTCATATACCATAGATACAAATCTTGCGGTTTAACAACGTTTTTATCTTTAAGTTTACCTAGTACGTAGTCAAGACCTTCTTGATTTTTAAGGTATGAAAGTGCTTGAGTCAATTGACGACGGAAGTTACTGTCGTTTGTTGCTACGTATGCATTAACATACTCTTCAACAAGAGAAAGACTGTTTTCTTGTTTCATTTGGTTGATGAGGACAAGGCCACGGACACTTGCTGGAATACTTTCGATGTTTTCTTTATGGGCTTGGAAAACACTTGCGGCTGCAAGGACTGTTGGTTGATAGTCTGCTTGAATCAAGTAGCTAAGAGCTGTTTGACGGACCATTTCATCTTCATCAGACTCTCCTTCTTTGGCATCGAAACCAAGGCGTTCAAAGTCATTTTGGAATTGACGACATACTAAGGCTTTATAATGCACTTCTGTTTCTGTATCTTCATCGATAAAGCGTTTCAAACCAGCAAGGATTTGAGATTTAGCTTGAGCAATCAAGAAGCTTTCTTCCTTTTCGACAAGATCAAGAAGAGCAACTAGGCTTGCATACGAGATACGTCCACTTTCCGCTAGAAGACGACGTTCTTGTAAAATTTGAAGTTTACTTACAGTATCAAGGTTTGCAAAATCTTCTAAGATATTGTCCAAGAGTTGTCCTTGATAGTCTGTGATGTAATGTGCTGTATTAGCTGTATTAAGACGGAGAGTTCCACTATTTTCGGTAGCAAGCTGGCTATAATTTGGAATCTCAATACGCTCTTCTGAAAGTGTATCTGGAAGCCTATTCCAGTTTGTATTCAATGGAATCTCCCAAAGACGTCCTTTGTCTTCATGTTCACCAATAAAGAATTGTTTTTGACTAAGGATAAGCGTATCATCAACAACTTCTGCACTAACCACAGGGTAACCTGGTTGCTCTAACCATGTATCCATGAAGCTAGAAACATCCTTACCTGAAGCATCCGAAAGAGCATTCCAAAGGTCACGTCCAACAGTATTGTTATATTGGTGTTTTTCAAAGTAAGCTTTAAGCCCTTTGGCAAAGGCTTCATCGCCCAACCAACGGCGGAGCATATGCATAAGACGGCTACCTTTGGCATAAACAATAGCACTATCAAAGAGGGTATTAATCTCGTCTGGATGATTAACTTCCATGTGGACGGACTGTACTCCGTCTGTTGCGTCACGTTGAAGAGCATGAGGCACACCAGTTGTTTGGAAATCTTCAAAGATGTTCCAGCTTGGTTCAATAGCATCCACTGAAACATACTCCATCATGTTGGCAAAACTTTCGTTAAGCCATAAATCATCCCACCATTTCATGGTAACAAGGTTACCGAACCATTGGTGAGCCAATTCGTGGGCAACAACAAGGGCAACTTGTTGGCGGCTTTCAGCTGAGCTATTTTCATCTACAAGGAGGTAAACTTCACGATAGGTAACGAGACCCCAGTTTTCCATGGCACCCGCTGAGAAGTCAGGAAGAGCAAGGTGGTATGATAATGGGATAGGATACTTGACTTGGAAGTAGTCTTCATAGAAGTCGATGACACGAACGGCAATATCAAGAGCGAAGTCGACGCTATTTTCTGCTTGTGCAACTGTAGCGAAGACACCAACTTCAGTGCCATTTTGTGTTTTGGCTGTTTTACCCTGGAGAGCACCGAAACCAAAGGCGAGAAGGTATGTTGACATGCGAGGTGTTGTCTCAAATGTCCAAACTCCAGTTTCCTCACGCAAATGGCTATTGATTTCTGGCATGTTTGACAAGGCAGTATCGCCTTCTTCAGCGTCAAATTTCAATGAGAGATCAAAAGTCGCTTTTGCTTCTGGTTCATCAACAGAAGGAAAAGCTTCACGGGCGAAATGAGATTCAAACTGTGTTGAAATAATTTCCTTCTTTTCACCATTGTAAGTGTAATATGATGGATAAATACCAGTCATATTATCTGTGATGCGGCCAGAAAATTCGATGAACATTGTTAGAACCCCAGTTTCTGGGAGTTCAATATGGAAAGCCTCATTGGCATCATCCATTTGGAAGTTCAAGGATTCATTATCCAAGAGAACTGAATTAATGGTAAGGTCTTTTTGGTGAAGGGAGATGTGATTATCAAAGGCTTCACCTGTAATGGCAACATTCCCTGTAAAGGTCTTTTCAGAACGATTAATGTCCAAGAAAAGATTGTAATTTTCAGGGATGAAACTTTCGATAAAACGAGCAACAGATGCTGTCATACGTATATACTCCTAATCTAACTTTTCGTATCGAAACAGACTGACAAATGTTTCGATATTAGACTCTTTTACAAAAGAAAAGGGTCTGAATTATTTAATACAGACCCATTATAACATAGATTGGAAGCTTTGCCTACAGTTCAATGATTTTACCAGATTTGAGGTAGACAACCCACTCGCAGAGATTGCGGGCATAGTCGCCGATACGTTCCAAATACATAAGTACTTGGAAATATTCTTTGGCAGCGAAGGCAGCATCAGGATTCTTACGAACACCTTCTACTGTCATGGCCTGAATATCACGGAAATAGTTATCAATGATTTCATCTGAAGCTGCGATTTCATAAGCGCGTTGTTCGTCACTGTTCAAGTAAACATCTAGAGCATCCTCGACCATGTGGCGAACTGCTTTCCCCATTTTCTTGATTTCAGCTTCAATTTCAGTTATCCGTTCTTCACCTTTAATGCGGATGGTTGCTTTAGCGACAGCAACGGCATGGTCACCCATACGCTCAACGTCGCTAGATGCTTTAAGTGCGGTGATAACTGTACGCAAATCACTTGATACAGGTTGCTGTAGAGCAATAATTTCAAGTGATTTTTTCTCAAGTTTGGTTTCGTAGTTATTGATGATTTCGTCATTTTCAATAACTTCCTTAGCCAAATCACGATCATGGCTGATAAAGGCACGTACAGCTTTCTTAAGCTGAGCTGCAACCTCTGTACCCATAGCGTAAAATTGGTTGTGGAGTTTTTCTAATTCTTCTTCGAAGGGTGTTCGTAACATCATAATTATTTTAGTAATCTGTCCTTTCTTAACCGAATTTACCGGTAATATAATCTTCTGTTTCTTTATGTTGTGGATTTAGGAACATGTCTTTTGTTGATGAATACTCAATGAGTTCTCCATCGAGGAAAAAGGTGGTTCGTTGTGAGATGCGGCTTGCCTGTTGCATAGAACGTGTGACTAATAGCAAGGTGTATTGGTCTTTAAGGTTATATAGGGTCTCCTCAATTTTACCAGCGGAGATAGGGTCGAGGGCTGAGGTTGGTTCATCAAGAAGGATAACCTTTGGAGATGTAGCAAGAACCCGTGCAATACAGACACGTTGCTGTTGTCCTCCTGAAAGTCCAAGCGCTGAGTCATGGAGACGGTCTTTGACCTCTTCCCAGATTGAAGCACCTTTTAGTGACTCTTCTACTGCTTTGTCAAGGACAGTCTTATCTTTGATTCCATTGATACGAAGGCCATAAACCACGTTTTCATAGATAGACATTGGAAAAGGATTGGGTTGTTGGAAGACCATTCCGATTTCTTTACGGAGTTCAACGGTATCTGTTCGAGGACTGTAGACATTGTGACCATTGTAGGAAACAGCACCAGTAAGTGTCCACTCGGGGTTTAAATCTCCCATTCGGTTGATAGAGCGGAGCAGGGTTGATTTCCCGGATCCTGAAGGACCGATAAGGGCCGTGATTTCATTTGGATAGAAATCCATTGTCACATTATTGAGGGCTTTTTTCTTATTGAAATACACCGATAAATCATTAATTGAAATGATAGGTTCAGTCATGAGTGCTCCTTTCTATCCAAAACGTCCTGATACATAGTCATTGGTCGACTGTAGGGCAGCGTCTTGGAAGATTTTCTTGGTTTCATCATATTCGATAAGATCACCAAGGTAGAAGAATGCTGTATAATCACTAGCACGCGCTGCTTGTTGCATATTGTGCGTCACGATGATAATAGAGTAATCTTCCTTAAGTTCAAACATGGTCTCTTCGAGCTGCATAGTAGCTACAGGGTCCAATGAAGCTGCAGGTTCGTCCATGAGGAGAATCTGCGGTTTCACGGCAATAGCTCTTGCAATACAAAGACGTTGTTGCTGACCACCTGAAAGGGTAAAGGCAGATTTATGAAGGTCATCTTTAACTTGATCCCAAAGTCCAGCTTGCTTAAGTGATGTTTCAACAATCTCGTCCAAGGTTTGCTTATCTCTTACACCTTTACGTTCGTGAGCAAAGGTGATATTTCTGTAAATAGACTTGGCGAATGGATTTGGACGTTGGAAAACCATTCCAATATGTTTACGCATTTCATAAACATTGATATTACTTGCATTGACATCGACGCCTTGATAAAGGATTTGTCCAGTAACCTTAGCAATATCAATCGTATCATTCATACGGTTTAGGCTACGAAGAAAGGTTGATTTCCCGCATCCTGAAGGGCCAATAAGAGCTGTGATTTTATTTTTCTCGAATTGCATGTCAATGCCTTTGATGGCTTCTTTTTGACCATAGTAGACATGCAAGTCCTTTGTTTCAAGAGCGAGCTCCTTCTCTGGGAAGGTAATAATATGACGCTCGTCCCAATTATATTTTGTCATGATAACTCCTTTAAGCGGATGTTAATTTCTTATGGAGGTAAGCTCCCAAACGACGTGCACCAAAGTTGAAAATCAGAATGAAAATCAAGAGCACTGCTGCTGAACCAGCAGATACTGCAGTGGCGTCAGGTGTCGTACCTTCTGAGTTGACCTTCCAGATGTGAACAGCAAGTGTCTCTGCTTGACGGAAAATCGAAATTGGACTAGAGATGCTAAGCGGATTCCAGTCGCTCCAGTTAAGTGCTGGTGCCGATTGACCTGCTGTGTAGATAAGTGCTGCTGCTTCCCCGAAAATACGACCAGAAGCAAGAACGATACCAGTAACAATACCAGGTAAGGCTTCTGGAACAACAACGTGACAGACAGTTTCCCATCGAGACAAGCCTAGAGCTAGGCCAGCTTCACGTTGGGTATGGTGAACGGTTCTTAAGCTATCTTCAACAGTACGAGTCATTTGTGGCAAGTTAAAGACAGTTAAGGCCAAGGCACCTGATAGGATTGAAAATCCATACTGAAATTGGACAACGAAAATCAAATAACCAAAGAGTCCGACCACCACTGAAGGTAGTGAAGATAGGATTTCAATACAGGTACGGACAAAGTTGGTAAGTCGTCCTTTTTTAGCATATTCTGATAAGAAGATGCCAGCTCCCATTGAAAGAGGCACAGAAATAATCAAGGTAATAACCAAAAGGAAGAATGAATTGTAGAGTTGAACCCCAATTCCTCCACCAGCTTTGTAGGAAGATGATCGACTAGTCAGGAATGACCAGCTGATGTGTGGTATCCCGCGAACCAAGATATAGAGAATCAAGGCTGCCAGGATTGTTACAATAATGCCAGCAATCACATAAAGCGTGCTGATGGCAATTTTATCAATTTTTTTAGCGTTCATAATTTCTCTTTCTCTCACGGGTAATGAATTTTACCAACATATTAAAACCAAGACTCATCAATAAGAGCACCAAGGCGAGAGACCAAAGGACATTGTTTGAAACAGTACCCATGACTGTATTCCCGATTCCCATAGTCAAGACAGATGTCAATGTTGCTGCTGGTGTCGTTAAAGAAGTTGGAATCACTGCGGAATTTCCGACAACCATTTGGATGGCTAGAGCCTCACCAAAGGCACGGGCCATACCAAAGATAACGGCCGTGAAAATACCTGGTTTAGCCGCATTAAGTGTCACACGCCAAATCGTTTGCCAACGTGTAGCTCCCATTGCTAGACTAGCTTCACGATAGTGACGAGGCACTGCACGAAGCGTATCTGTTGTCATAAAGGTTACGGTTGGTAGAATCATGACGAACAAGACAAAGGTACCTGAAAGAATACCAAAACCTGTTCCACCAAAAATTAAGCGAACAAATGGAACCACGACTTGGAGACCAATAAATCCATAAACAACGGATGGAATCCCGACCAAAAGTTCGATGGCGGGTTGTAGGAATTTAGCCCCTTTAGGAGAAATCTCAGTCATAAAGATGGCTGCTCCAATGGCAAATGGGGTTGCAACCAAGGCTGAAAGTAAAGTCACTACGAATGATCCCAAAATCATTGGTAGTGCCCCGAATTTGCCTTCAGATGGTGACCAATCACCACTAAAGAGAAACTCGACCAAGCTAACTTTATTGACAAAGAAAGTCGCCAGCCCTTTTTGAGCAACGAAAAGTAAAATCATCGCCACGATGAAAACAATCAAGGCCAGGCAAAGGAAAGTGATTGTTTTACCAAACTTCTCGAGGCGTGAATTTTTAGAGGGTGATGTTAATTGTTTCACCAATTCTTCATTTTTCATGCTTACTCCTCACTCTTTTTTGAGACGTTACCATCAGCATCCTTGGTAACTTTCATGCTATGAATGGAAATGTAACCCATTTTTGCGACGACGTTTTCTTGGACTTCGTCACTCATCATGTAATCTAAGAATTGTTTGGTATAGCTATCCGGTTTCCCCTTGGTATACATATGTTCGTAGGACCAAATCGGCCAATCGTTAGTTGCAACATTTTCAGCTTTGGGTTCAAATCCATTTAACTTCAATGTTTTAACAGAATCATCAAGGTAAGCAAATGATAGGTATGAAATAGCACCTGGTGTCTGAGCAACGATTGACTTAACCATACCGTTAGAATCTTGCTCTTGGGTACGGATTGGTGATTTACCATCCATAATCACTGCATCGAAAGTTGCGCGCGATCCTGAGCTAGCTGCACGGTTAATAATAGTAATCTCTAGGTCTTTACCACCAAGCTGTTTCCAGTTTGTGATTTCACCAGTGAAAATCTTACGCAGTTGTTCTGTTGTCAAGTTATCTACAGAGACTTCTTTGTTTGTAATGACTGCAATCCCTGCAACGGCAACTTGATAGTCAACAAGCTTACTGGCATCTATTCCAGATTTTTCCTCGGCAAAAAGGTCACTGTTTCCGATTTGAACGGCACCGGATTGTACCTGAGAAAGTCCAGTACCAGAACCACCACCTTGGACGTTAACGATATTCTCAGGGTTCTTTTCAGCGAACCCATCTGCTGCCGCCTCCACTAAGGGTTGAAGGGCCGTAGAACCAACTGCTGTAATGGACTGGCCACGGTCAATCCAAGAGGCACAGCCAGTTAAGACTAGCATGGCCATTGCCAGTGACAGAATCACTGCAAGGACTTTTGTTTTTTTCATTTTTGTCCTCCGACATTTTGTAACATAAGTAAGAAAGTGTCTCATAGATATGCTGTTAAAAGACACCTATATAATTATAACAAGTATAGGATAATTAAGTCATATTAAAGTTTGGTTACAGGTTCTTAAATGTGAAATCTTAATCCTTTAGGATAGTAGTTTTTAACCGTGTTTCCAACGATTTTGGCAAATCCAAAACCATTGCCGTCCACTAAAAGCTGATACCAACCGTTAGGATGTGTTTGATCTAGAGTAACCACATTACCAGAAACGTATTGGGCAAACTGGTCTTGAGTTAGCTCTATACTTGAAACAACTTCATCAGAGGTTAACGCAATTCCAAGAGCAAAACTTGGTTCGAAACGTTTTTTCTTGAAGATACCAAGATGCAGACCGTTACGAGCGATTTTTACTTTAGAAAGATCTGGAAGTCCCTTAGGAAGCAGATAGAGATTGTCCCCAAAAACTTGGAGTAAACCATTTAGACTAGTCTTAAGGTGTTTTTTTGCAAAATCTTCCCAATGTTGCTTCTGCTCCTTATTTAGGTTAGATTTTCCTTCTTTGATACGTGTCTGCTCAGGGACGCGTTTATCCTGGAATTTTGCTACAAACTGGCCTTCACCTTTGAAATGGTGTGGATACATTCGAGCTGTTTCTGGAAAATCAATCCCACCTCTCATGCCGTTCCATTTAGGGATTTGCACTAATTTAAGATCAGGGTAATTTTCTAAAATCCAAGCGACAACCCCTTCGTTTTCCTCAGGAGACCAGGTACAGGTTGAGTAGATCAATTGACCACCAGGAGCGAGCATCTTCAATCCGTCTGACAGAATATCCTTCTGCAATTGTGCCAGTTCACTAGGATAATCCTTGTGCCAATATTGGATTGCTTCAGGATCCTTGCGGAACATTCCTTCACCAGAACAGGGTCCATCAAAGACAATCGTATCAAAGTAATTTTTGAAAACTTTGGCTAGCTTATCAGCTGACGTGTTAGTCACAACAACATTTCTCGCCCCAAAACGTTCTATGTTTTCAACCAGAATTTTACTACGCTTTGGATTGATTTCATTGCTGACGAGCAGTCCAGTATTATCTAAGTAGCTTAGAAGATGAGTAGACTTTCCGCCTGGAGCAGCTGCCAAGTCTAAGACACGACTTCCCTTGGCCGGAGCTGCCACTTGAGCAACCATTTGAGCAGCCGGTTCCTGAGAATAAACCAAACCAGTTGCATGATCGGCAGATTTTCCAGAAATTTTACCGTAATGGCCCCAAGGTGTTTCAGGAATAGCATCAGAAAAGTCCTTCTGTTGCTTTTTCAGAGGGTTAGTACGGTAGGCGGACACGGCTTCTTGGTCAAAAGATGCAAAGAAGTCCTTCGCTTCATCTCCAAGGAGGTTATTATATTTTTCTATAAAGTCTGATGGAAATTGCATAGTTTCCTTTCTATCAAAAAACTGGACTAACCAAGAGAACTTGCTGTTCTGATTTGTCCAGTATGTTTTTTTGTTTTAAATTAATTTTCTGAGCCCATAATATCCTTGATTTCTTCAAGTCTGTCTTTAGGCACAAGCATTACAGCTTGACGACTAGAATAATCCAGTGGTTCTCCGGTAATGGTCTCAAGATGATAACCCAATTTTTCTCCCATAATACTTGCTGCAGCATAGTCCCAAGGGTAAATAACTGAAAAGTAAGCTAAAATTTGACCAGATAGGACTTTTGACATGCTTAAACCAGCACCACCGTAGACACGAACACCCAAGGTCTTATCAATAAGGTCTTTTAAACCGTGAAAATTTTTAGCATACATCGCTCCATTGCTAGCGACTAGGCACCGGTCTAAAGGTCGACTTTTATAGGCTGGAAGCAATTTGTCATTACAATACACATCAAACTGGCCACCACCATAGAAAAGTTGATCAGCCATGACGTTATAAATGAGACCAAATTTCCCTTGCCCCTCTTCATAGTAGGCAATCATCACACAAAAATTATCTTGTTGGACAATAAAATTGACCGTTCCATCAATAGGATCCAAGACCCAGACGTTCCCATCTTTGATATTATGCACCAAGCCATTTTCTTCAGCAAAAATATTGTCTGAAGGAAAGGAAGATTTAATACGTGCCACGAGTAAATCTTGTGTTTGTTTGTCAATATTAGTAACTAAATCATCAAAAGCCGTCTTTTCTTCGACTGTGATTGTTTTGCTTAAACTTTCTTTAATAAAAGCACCAGCTTCTTTGATGATTTCTTTGGCGAAAATCAGTTTATTTTCCAAGTGATACAAATCCTTTATCTTTTGCTTTAGCAGCTTTGACAGCTTGATAGGTTGAAAAACCGCTAGCTTCTTCAAAGGCCTTGTCTAGTTGCTTTTCAGGTGCCTTTCCTGGAACAACTGTTTTAAACGCCTTATAGGCCTGCAAGAGCTGATCACGGTCAACCTTACTCTCATATGCTTTTTCTACCTGACTCAAAAAATGAAGCACTGTGGTGATTTCCTCAGTGCTCCATGATGGATCGAGTGGGTAGTAATAATTTCCTTTAGTCATTGTTACCCTTAATTTCAGCACGAATGGTCGCTTGACGCAGTTCTTGCTTTCTATAATCACGAGGCAAAAAGGCACGAATTTCATCTTCGTTAAAACCGATTTGCATACGTTTGTTATCCATAATGATAGGTCGACGAAGAAGATTGGGATATTCAGAAATCAATTGAATGAGTTCCTTAATTGTCAAATTATCCACATCAATATTCAACTTCTGAAAGACTTTGGAACGAGTTGAAATGATATCTTCAGTACCATTTTCCGTGTAAGACAAAATCTTCATCAACTCATCGTGAGTTAATGGGCTCGTGATGATATTGTGTTCGTCAAAAGCAACTTCATGATTGGTCAACCAGGCTCGTGCCTTTCTACAGCTGGTGCAGCTAGGTGATAAAAATAAAGTTACCATGCAAACACCCCTTTCACTTTAACATTCCTAAAACATTATACATTATTTGATTAGTTTTGGCTACGCTTTCTTAAAATTTTTCCGCGATTTTTTTATCCGCTTCCAGTTGGTTGCATAGATCGTCTATATTATTGAACTTGATCATATCACGGATATAATCTAACCAGAAAACTTCGATTGTTTTTCCATAAATATCACCTTCAAAATCAAAGATATTGGCTTCAAGACGTAACTCCGTACCACCAAAGGTGACATTTTTTCCTAGACTAGTCATAGAACGATAGCGTTTTCCATCAATGACGACATCAGCAACGTAAACCCCATAAGCTGGGAGATAGGTTCTATCAATTGGTGCCAGATTTGCCGTTGGAAAACCAATAGTGCGTCCACGAGCATCTCCGTGGACCACAATACCCCGTGTAGAGAATTCATGACCCAAGAGGTAATTTGCCTCTTTAACCTTACCTTCTCTAATCAACTGGCGAACACGGGTTGATGAAATCTTTTCACCATCACTTTGTTGTTCTTCAATGACATGTACCCTTCCAGAAAAATTTCGAGCTAAATAGTCCGCATCTGTTCGATGGTGTCCAAACTTGTAATCAAAGCCCACTACAACCTCTTGAGCTTTCAAACGCTTAATATAACGAGCAATGAAGTCGTCAGAACTTGTTCGAGCAAAATCACTATTAAAATCTGTTAAATAAAGCTGATCTGTTCCATAGGCTTCAAAAAGATCACAACGTCTTTGAGGTGCTGTAATGTGCAGAAGGAGATCATCCGTATACCGTTGAAAAGTCAGTTGAGGACTTTCATTAAAGGTAAGGACAGCTACTTCAAGCTGTTTGTCGTCAGCAATCTGGCGTGCCTTATCAAAAAGGACCTTATGACCACGATGAAGCGCATCGAAATAGCCTAAGACCAGGACAGTTTCCTTATCCTGATGGATATCTTTATAATCGTTAATAGAAGTTATTTTCATTGACTTAATACTTTTCTAGGTTTATAAACTTGATTTCGCTTTTCCATGATGGCTAGTACTTTGTCTCCTAAAAAGGCCGCAACCAAAGGCTCTTGGCTATCAATTGAAATAAAGCGACCAAATGAGATTTCTTTGGCATCATCTTCATTGACTTGTACTGCCGGCAAATCCTGAACACCGAATTCAATGGGAAGGAGAAAGGACGTATCCCCTGCTTCTACCATTTCTGAGATTTGTGAGAGAGTTAATGCCTTATCTAAGGTTAGACCAGCTGAAGCTGTTCGACGAAGAGCAGACATATGACTTGCGTAGCCGAGCTTAGCACCCAAATCGACAGATAAGGTACGGACATAAGTACCCTTACTACAAGCAACACGGAAGGTGAATTTTGCGGTGTTGTTTTCCAATTCAATAGGAGAGGTACGGACAAACTCGGTAATTGTCACTTGACGTTGTGGACGCTCTACTTCTTCACCAGCGCGTGCGTACTCATAAAGTTTCTTTCCGTTGACCTTAACCGCTGAGTACATAGGAGGAATTTGTGTGATTTCTCTCTCAAAACTAGCCATTGCCTGATCGACAGTTACTTCATCTAGCTCTGTTATTGGAGTTGTTTGAACGACATCTCCACTAGCATCCTCGGTAGTTGTTGAAAATCCAATGGTGATTTCGCCCTCATAGACTTTACCTGCTTCAGTCATGTATTCAATAACACGAGTAGCTTTTCCAACCGCTATAGGTAGAACACCAGTAACATCTGGATCAAGAGTTCCTCCGTGCCCAATTTTTTTCTCATGTAATATTTTGCGTAGTTTAAAAACAGCATCATGACTGGTCATTCCAGCCTCTTTTTTTAGATTAATAATTCCTGAAATCATACTTTTAATTATATCAAAAGCAATCCTAAAGAGCTAGGTAGAAACATAAAGAGGCAGAGAGCAAAGTCTCTAACCTCTTAAGTATAATAGTCATAAGCAATCGCAGGTCTGCTAGCTTTTTTTAATCGATATCTCTATTAAGGTCGCTTTCCAGTTCAAAGAAAGGCTGAATATCCTGCACATATTCTAGGACACCCTGAAAATCTCCCTTGTCATCCCTAACAGCTGCATAGGTAACATAAACGAATTTTCCTAAACGTTCAGATTTGAACCACATTGAAACTTGGTCACGCTCTCCACTTCTTAGTAATTCAAAGATTTTCTTGACCTTTTCAAGCACTTTTGGCGGATGACAGAGTTCAACGTTTCGTCCAATTTGGCTAGGTGTTCGTTTAAAGACCATCTCATTGGCTGGAACATTATCATTATAGTACTGGAAAATATCGTCTTTATTGACGAAAGTGATTTCCAAAGGAAGATGGTTAAGAATGAGATTGGCCTGCTCCACAGAAAGATAACCATTGCCAAAAGGTTGCGTTGTTTCTCTATCTACGACAGTTTCAGTTTTTGGTTTTGGGGTGAAGCTGATGGTAAATTGCCCTTCGGGAGTGTCGATGATTTGAGTTTTTCCTGTATTCTCGTCAGTCCTTGTCCTAGACGGTTCTTGAGAAGTCTCCGTATTCTCCTCTTCAAAACGCTCACGCTTAGGTTTCCAGACAGCTGAGGGCTTTATAATTGCATAGCCGTAGGCATCACTTTCTTCGGCAATCGAAAGCCAATCATCCTGTGTGAAGGTTTCAAGCAGAATCATAAGTAAGATAGCCTCTTCTTTGAAAATCATGGCTTCAAATTCTTCTGAGAAAGCTTCAAAGGACTTTGAAAATTCTTCTAAATCAGCATCTGGAAGTTCTTTTAGTTTAGCTTCTGCTGCTCTAAAAAGTTTTCGGATATCATCATCTACTCCCCACATCACTTTTGGAGGGGAGTCATGGCCATAACGTTCCATAATTGGAAAGAAGAGCTTTTCTTTACGTGTGTAATGGTTATGGAATTGTCCCAATAAAGACATCTGATGTCTAAGCCCATTGAGTAGGTCAGATTTGAAATCTTCATTTTCAGGCTTACTAATGTTTTCAATGATACGTCGGATACGGAGTATGGCTGAACGAAGTGCTAGATTTTCTTGCTTGAAAACATAGACAGGGTGGCCCTCTTGATCAGCATCCGCCACTTCCACATCTGCAATTGCTCCTTTAAAGAGGTTAGCGTGGACATTACAGAGGCTCATAACATCTTCAAAGGTAACCCCATCTTCAGATGACATCAATTCATGCTCCATCATAGAGATTTCAAGGGCAGATACTCCCTTGAAGTGTTGATTGAAGCGTTCTTGAACACTTTCAGGACTGGCTCCGTGGTGTAAATCTAGGAGTATTTTTTTGAGTATTTGAATACGATTATTTTCCATGTTAGTCTCCGATGACATCATAACCATTGAACAGTAAGGTTTGCTTGATTTTGTCCAAGGGAATGTTAGCTAACTTAGAGCCAGCTTTTATACTGGTTACCTTACCAACGGTATTTAGCATAGCAGGGTTGGACAAGGGCTTAAAACCAAGATCAATCAGTAACTCCTTAACCTCTGGATGCTCTTTAATGATGGTTGCGACGGGTTGTGATAAATCTATAGTGTTGGTAGTCATAATGACCTCCTAATAACATATTTACTACTACCATTATACACGAGAATAATAAAAAAAGACCAACAAATCCTAGTTTGATGGCTTTTGATTAATTTCCAAATAGAGCTTCTGTGACATTATGCTGGATGTTTTCCCACTCTTGCTCTGCACGAATCATCTTACGGTGGTAATCAGCACGCCCACGTAGGTAGGCAGCAATTTGGTAATCTTGCTTCACAATTGGTATCTCAGGAATTTTGATGTCTAAGAGGTCAGCCGTCGATAAATTTAGGACAGCCTTTCCCTTATCAGCATAGTCTAAATAGGCACGACCAATCTCTGTCTCAAGGAAAAACTTGATGTAGAAACCACGGAGTTTTTCCTTAGGTCTTAATACTGTGATATTTGATGAGGCGACAACTTCTCGCTTGCCCTGATCTTCGAAAACAGCAACTTTTTGTACAGTTCCCTTAGATGCAATAAGAACATCTCCATCTTCTAAGAGAAATCGTAAAAGTTTGCGGCGTTCCTCAGAAAATGTTTTAAGGTCATCGTAGGCAATACCGTTAGGTGTCATATCCGATAGATTAATGACAGCAAATTCACCAGGTTCTGCCTTAGCTGGGACAGCTTTTCCTTTAAATTGATCAACAACATCGCCTAAACGAACAAGTTTGTCTGTATTAGCTTCGTAATCGATAATCAGTTGAGGTCTTTCTTTTTCAGACATTGAATCTCCTTTTTATATTTTACTATCCGTATTGAGTATTGCTATACAATAATAGCAAGAAGCTAATACTTTTGCAAGTAAAAACTGTAAGAAAGGCAAAATAAAAAAGAGACCTGTACCTCTTTTTTATAAGCTCTTAACTGCTGCTACTGCCGCTTCATAGTTTGGATCAGTATTGATATTGTCCAAATATTCGACATAAGTAATCTTGTTGTCAGCATCTGCCACTAAAACGGCACGCGCTAACAAGTGCCATTCTTCAATAAGAACACCATAATCTTTACCGAAACTATTATCATAGTAGTCAGAAAGCATAATGGCATTTTCAAGACCTTCAGCACCACACCAACGAGCTTGTGCAAATGGTAGGTCCGCTGAAATAGTGATAACTACAGTATCATCTAGTTCTGACAATTCCTTGTTAAAGGTACGTGTTTGAGTTGAACAAATACCAGTATCGATTGATGGAACAATAGAGATAACTTTTTTCTTTCCATCGAATTCTGAAAGTGATTTTTTCGTCAAATCTGTTGTGGTCAAGTTAAAGTCACGCAAGGTATCTCCAACTTGAAGTTGTTTGTCTTCTGCTACTGTAACTGGTTTTCCAATAAATGTTGGCATGTTAGTCCTCCAATACTTTTTTTACTATTGTACTGTAAATGTAGCAATAAGCCTAAGCATTTGTTTAGAACTTTTCAAACAGTAGTCTAATTTTTTCAGCAATAACTGCATTAATTGCAGGAATAACCTCATCCGCAAAGTTTTTTAGGTAGGGATAATCACCAATTTGCACTCCATATATAGCATTTTTGAAAAGAGAAATATCATTTTGATCATTTCCAAAAGCTACAAAGTCTTTACCAAAGTGGTTTAAAACAGTACTAGCCTTGCTCACACCTTTAGGATTAATGTAAAGACACCTTTCGATATCATGGTAAGTAAGGTCTAAACATTCCAGTTTGTTTAGATTAAAGATAAGGTCTTCACGTATATCTTCATGCTCTACAAGTGGAATAACAACTTTGATAGGCTCATTAAGTTCATGAACAGGCAAAATTCTTGCTTTGTTTAATGGATCAACATTTGAAAGAAAAGGGATTTGCTCAGGATTTTGAATAGCATAATTAAAGGTATCATCAATAAAATAAGGGAGATTATAAGTATCACAGTAGCTAACAATCGTTCTTAGAGCAGAAGAAGGTATTGTGTATTGTGATACTAAACATTCATCTTGAAAGACTTCACCACCGTTTAAGCCAACTACTGTCAGATTTCTCAATCCTCCTTCTAAAATACTAAGACAGTCTCTGTAAGAGCGTGCTGTTGCAAAAATAATGTCATGACCGTATTTTGGTGCTGTCAAAAGAACATCTTGTAGTTCTTTTGACATGGTCATATCATCAAAACATAGGGTTCCATCCAAATCAAAAACAAATTTCATAGGGATAGTATAACAAAAAAACCAGCTAAAGAGCTGGTTTGAATATTTAGTATCTAAATACTTAGATTTTATCAAGGGCTAGTTTTAAATCTTCAATCAAATCATCTGCGTTTTCCAAACCAACTGAGATACGAATTTGATTTGGAGTGACACCACAAGCTAGCAAATCTGCTTCTGCCAATTGTTGGTGAGTTGTTGTTGCAGGGTGCACCACCAAAGATTTTGCATCAGCAACGTTAGCTAAATCTGAGAAGATTTCAAGATTATCAATAACGGTACGTGCTTCGTCTTGTCCACCTTTAACATGGAAAGTGAAAATAGAACCTGGTCCTTTAGGGAAGTATTTTTGTGCTAAATCATAGTAAGGACTTGATGGTAATCCAGGATAGTTCACCTTTTCAACTTTTGGATGATTTTCCAAAAAGTCTACGATCTTTTTAGCATTTTCGACGTGGCGTTCGACACGAAGTGAAAGTGTTTCAAGTCCTTGTAAAAGTAAGAAAGCATTGAAAGGTGCTAAGGCAGCTCCTGTGTCACGCAAAAGTTGGGTACGAAGGGCAGTGATAAATGCTGCTGGACCAACATCACGTGTATAGCTGATATTGTGGTAAGATGGGTCTTCTTCAACCAACTGTGGGAATTTTCCTGAAGCTTCCCAGTCGAATTTACCAGAATCGACGATAAGGCCTCCTATAGTTGTTCCATGTCCACCGATAAACTTCGTCGCAGAATGAACCACGATATCTACACCATGGGTGATAACATTGATGAGATATGGAGTACCAAAAGTATTGTCAGCAACCAATGGAATATTATGACTGTGAGCAATCTCAGCAATCTTTTCAAAATCAGGAATGTTGATAAGCGGATTACCCAAAGACTCAATCAAGACAAGTTTGGTATTATCTTTGATAGCAGCTTCAATTTCTTCAGGATTGTCAACATCTACAAAAGTTGTTGTGACACCATAGCGTGGAAGAGTTTCTTTTAAGAGATTGAATGTCCCACCATAGAGGGTTGTCGCAGCAACAACATGATCACCAGCATGTGCCAAGCCAAGGATTGCATAGGTGATTGCAGCCATACCTGAAGCCGTAGCCAAGGCACCAACACCACCTTCGAGGGCTGCAATACGTTCTTCAAGTACTGCTACTGTTGGATTGGTAATACGTGTGTAAATATTACCCGGTTTTCTAAGGGCAAAAAGATCTTCACCTTCTTGAGCATCGTCAAAAACATATGAAGTCGTTTGGTAAATTGGAACAGCACGTGATTTTGTTTCCTTGTCAGGTGTTTGTCCAGCGTGTAATTGTAAGGTTTCAAATGAAAATTCTCGTGACATATGGGTGTCCTCCAAAACAAAAGTTGCCTTCATTCTACACCCAGAAAAGCTAGCTGTCTAATAGAAATGTTTTATCAATGTGATAGGGAGGGCTTATAAAAAGGACCTTTCGGTCCCTTTCTATTTCTTCACAATAGGTGCTACGCTTGACAAGACTTTTTTAAGTCCAACTTCTGGGAATTTTATCTTAAGTTCCTGTGTCTTGCCACTTCCAGTTACTTCTAGAACGGTACCATCTCCCCACTTCTTGTGGTGAGCAATATCTCCGATTTCCCAATCAGTAGCTGAATTTCCAGAGTCTGAAGCCTTACCAAAAGGTAGTCCGCCAGTAGCTTTTGAAAATGGCTGAGCGCCAGTATGCCTTTGAGGTTGTGCATTTGCTTTTCTGGTCTGAAGCGCTTGTTGTAAACTCATGCCTTGACCAAATTGTGTTGGCTCTTCCTTTGTAAAACGAACACCAAATGATGAATTGGCTGGACGTGCTAGACCTTGATATTGTAATAAATCATCTGAAATTTCACGCAAGAAACGGCTAGGGCGATTATAGCTAGTCTTACCAAAAAGCGTACGTGTATTAGCGTTGGTAAGGAAAAGAATCTCTTCAGCACGGGTAATACCTACGTAAGCTAAGCGACGCTCTTCTTCGAGTTCTTCTGGATCCTCTGAAGCACGAGACAAAGGGAAGACTCCCTCTTCCATACCAATAAGAAAGACGACTGGGAATTCAAGTCCTTTAGCAGCATGAAGAGTCATCAAGGTTACTTCTGCTGCTTCCATATCACCATCGTCCGTATCAGCAATCAAAGCCAAATCGTTCAAAAAACGGCCTAAACGGTCAATGCCTGTCTCGTCTTCAGTAACATCTGTATTAGTTTCGTCAAAATTCTTGGTTACAGACATGAACTCTTCGATATTTTCAATGCGTGCTTGGCTTTCAAGCGTTTGTTGCATGGACAGAGCATCCAGATAACCAGACTTGTCTAAAATAGCTTCTACAGTCTCGGTAATGCTTAGCCCATCCAACTGTTCACGTAGGTTCAGAATCGTGTTAGCGAAATCGTAAACGCCTTGAGCTGCTTTTCCCTTAATAGGAGACAACATAATATTCGCTGAAGCATCTAGGAGACTCATGTTTTGCTCATAGGCAAAGGTACGAATCTTTTCAAGCGTACCAGGCCCAACTCCGCGTTTAGGTTCATTGACGACACGTTCAAAACTGATGTTATCTGAAGGGTTGGCAATCAAGTTCAAATAAGAAATAACATCACGAATCTCTTTACGGCTGTAGAATTTTGTCCCACCAACCATTGTATAAGGAATATTAGACTTGAGCAAGGCTTCCTCAATAGTACGAGACTGAGCATTGGTACGGTAAAGAACAGCGAAGTCTTTGAAATTCTTGCCTTCTTCACGGACGATATTGTCGATTGTTGAAGCTACGAATATAGCTTCATCACGCTCGTCGTTAGCACGATAATAAACAATCTGTTCACCGTCATCATTTTGAGTCCAAAGTTTCTTAGGACGGCGGTTGCGGTTGTTCTTGATGACTTCGTTGGCCGCCTGGAGAATCTTCTTGGTTGAACGGTAGTTTTCCTCCAAGAGAACTACCTTGGCTTCAGGATAGTCCTTCTCAAAATCAAGGATGTTCTGCATATCAGCCCCACGCCAACCGTAGATTGATTGGTCCGCATCACCTACGACACAGATATTCTTGAAGCGAGATGCTAAGAGTTTTACCAACTGATACTGAGCATGGTTGGTATCTTGGTACTCATCCACGTGAATGTACTGATAACGCTGCTGATAATAGGCGAGAACATCAGGATTTTTGTCAAAGAGACGTAAAGTCATCATAATCAAATCGTCGAAATCCATGGCTTCACTACGACGGAGCTCTTCCTGATAGGCTTTGTAACATTTAGCAACGATTTGAGTATACATGTCACCAGCCTGGTGCTCATAGGCCACTTCATCCAATAAATCATTTTTGGCGTTGGAAATCGTCCCTAAGATGGCACGTTCATTCCACTTCTTAGGATCTAGGTTAAGATTCTTGAGAATACGTTTCATCAAAGTACGTTGTTCACCAGGATCCACGATAGTAAAGTTTCGGTTGTATCCAATATGGTCCGCTTCACGACGAAGGATTCGCACACACATGCTATGGAAGGTCGCAATCAAGGTTTCTGAAGTTGCTGGATTTAAAGCCATAGCACGCTCACGCATCTCACGGGCAGCCTTATTGGTAAAGGTGATGGCTAGGATATTCCAGGGATTGATCATTTTTTCGTCGATAAGGTAGGCAATGCGGTGGGTAAGCACACGTGTCTTACCTGATCCTGCACCAGCCATAATCAAAAGAGGGCCTTCAGTCGTTTGGACTGCTTCGGCCTGTTTGTCATTCATACCAGTTAATAATGGGTTCATCATATTCTCCATTCTCAAAAATAAGCTCTACTATTTTATCATTTTTTGAATGAAAATGCAGAGTCTACATAATGAGTGTGAAATAACTTTAGCAAATAATCGTTTGTTTTTATTTGTAAGTACTTTGCTTAAGATTACTGATATTCCTAACTTTTACTATCTTTGGAGGAAGATATCCTAAAGAATAATATTCGGATTTTTATAGTTTTGATGAAAATTAGTGTTGACACTGTTCGGTTTTTTCGATAAGATAGAACCACAATAAAATAAGAACCGAGTGATGTCATCAGGAAGACTGGTGATTGACGGACTTCTGGAGAGATCTTGAAGCAGCCTTAGCTGTATACAAGACACCGAAGGGGCAAGGGGTAACAACCGAAACTCTCAGGTAAAAGGACAGAAAGCATCGCAAGTTTTTTAACTTGTAGTAATAGCTTTGTATTCTCAGAGGTCTGGTTAAGCCAAACCTCTTTTTGACGTCTCGGTTAAAGGAGATTGTTACATTTATGTTAGACTTTTTTACTACCATTGATGATTTTGTCTGGGGACCACCCCTTTTGGTCCTTCTTGTAGGAACTGGGATTTACCTTACGCTTCGTCTTGGACTTTTGCAAATCATTCGTCTGCCTAAAGCCTTTAAACTTATCTTTGCTGAAGATAAAGGGGAAGGTGATATTTCTAGTTTTGCAGCCCTCGCAACGGCTCTTGCTGCAACTGTTGGTACAGGTAACATTGTCGGTGTAGCTACTGCCATCAAAACTGGTGGACCTGGTGCCCTTTTCTGGATGTGGATTGCCGCTTTCTTTGGTATGGCAACCAAATATTCCGAAGGTCTTTTGGCTATTAAATTCCGTACACTTGATGACCAAGGTAATGTTTCTGGTGGTCCAATGTATTACATCACACACGGTTTTTCTGGGAAATGGCAAACAATTGCTAAACCTTTGGCCTACTTCTTTGCCTTTGCAGGTGTCCTAGTTGCATGGTTGGGGATTGGTACTTTCTCTCAAGTTAACTCAATCACCGCTTCACTTCAAAATAGCTTTGACTGGTCACCTAAAATCGTAAGTATCATACTCGCTCTTATCACTGCTGCCATCATTTTTGGTGGTATCCAATCTATCTCTAAAGTTTCTGAAAAGGTCGTACCATTTATGGCTGGACTTTATATCCTAGCAGCTCTTGTGGTTATCTTTACTAACTTTAATCAACTTCTTCCAGTCCTTGAAACAGTCTTCCAATCTGCCTTTACTGGTAAAGCAGCCGTAGGTGGTTTTGCTGGTGCAACAGTCATGGTTGCAATGCGTCTTGGTATTGCGCGTGGTGTCTTCTCAAATGAGTCAGGTCTTGGATCAGCTCCTATCGCTGCAGCTGCTGCTAAGACCAAAGAACCTGTTGAACAAGGTTTGATTTCAATGACAGGTACTTTCATTGATACGATTATCATCTGTACACTTACTGGTCTTGCTATCCTTGTAACTGGTCAATGGTCAGGTAGCCTAGAAGGTGCCCCAATAACACAAGCAGCCTTCTCTTCTGTTTTTGGTACATTTGGTGAAATTGCCTTAACACTTTCTTTGGTTCTCTTTGCCTTTACAACAATCTTGGGTTGGTCTTACTACGGTGAACGTTGTTTCGAATTCATTTTCAAATCAACTAAATTCCTTCCACTCTACCGCCTCATTTTTGTGGTTATGGTTGCTCTTGGTGGTTACCTCACACTTGATGTTGTTTGGAAAATTGCAGATATCGTAAATGGCTTGATGGCATTGCCTAACTTGATTGCCCTCCTAGTCCTTTCACCAATCATCTTTAAAGAAACCAAATCATACTTTGAACGCCACAAATAAACAAAAAGAGCCTGGGCTCTTTTTTCTTGACTTTATCGGCACCAATCCTTGCTCCCACTGGTCTTTTGCGTTACAATGAAATTAAATCATTTTAAAACTGATACAGAAAAAATCCAAAGGAATAATTATGTCAATTACTAAAGAATTTGATACGATTACTGCAATTTCAACGCCTTTAGGTGAAGGTGCTATTGGTATTGTTCGCTTATCTGGAACCGATGCTGTTGCTATTGCTAATAAGGTTTTCAAAGGAAAAAATTTAGAAACGGTCGCTTCACATACTATCAATTACGGTCATATCGTGGAAAATGATGAAACCATTGATGAAGTCATGGTCAGTGTGATGCGTGCACCAAAGACCTTTACACGCGAGGATGTCGTGGAAATCAACACACATGGTGGTGTCGCTGTTACTAATGAAATCCTTCAACTCCTAATTCGTTCTGGAGCTCGTATGGCTGAACCAGGGGAATTTACCAAACGTGCCTTCTTGAATGGTCGTGTGGACTTGACCCAGGCCGAAGCTGTCATGGATTTGATTCGTGCTAAAACTGATAAGGCTATGGCCGTTGCCGTTTCCCAACTTGATGGTTCGCTCAAGGATCTCATTAACAACACTCGCCAAGAAATCCTTAACACTTTGGCTCAAGTCGAGGTGAATATTGATTACCCAGAGTATGATGATGTTGAAGAAGTTACTACAGCTCTTGTACGTGAAAAGACTCAAGATTTTCAAGCACTTCTAGAAAATCTTCTTGCTACTGCCAAACGAGGGAAAATCCTACGAGAAGGTCTTTCGACAGCAATCATAGGCCGTCCTAATGTCGGAAAATCTAGTCTTCTCAACAATCTCCTACGTGAAGAGAAAGCTATCGTTACTGATATTGAAGGGACTACCCGTGATGTTATTGAAGAATACGTTAATATTAAGGGTGTTCCTCTTAAGTTAATTGATACCGCTGGTATTCGTGACACAGATGATGTGGTCGAAAAAATTGGTGTTGAGCGTTCTAAGAAAGCTCTTGAAGAGGCTGACCTGGTTCTTCTTGTCCTTAATAGCTCCGAACCGCTAACTGAGCAAGACCGTACATTACTCGAAATTAGCAAAAATAGCAATCGTATCATTCTCCTAAATAAAACTGACCTTCCACAAGCAATCCAAATGGAAGAGCTTCCTGAAGATGTCATTCCGATTTCAGTCCTCAAGAATGAAAACATTGACAAAATCGAAGATCGCATCAACCAACTCTTCTTTGATAATGCTGGCTTAGTGGAAAAAGATGCTACTTATCTCTCAAATGCACGACATATTTCACTCATTGAAAGCGCGCTTGAAAGTCTTGAAGCCGTCAATCAAGGACTTGAATTAGGTATGCCTGTTGACCTATTACAAGTTGATATAACTCGCACATGGGAAATTCTTGGCGAAATTACCGGTGACGCCGCACCGGATGAACTCATTACGCAACTCTTTAGTCAGTTCTGCCTAGGGAAATAAACATAACTAAATTTATGTAAAAAGATGTTGCATCATCTTTTTACTTTCCATACCTTAAATACAGAAATAAAATTATGTAAAAAATCTATCTATATCATAAGACGATTAACTCA
>NZ_GL831112.1:974008-981199 GCF_000188295.1 Streptococcus vestibularis ATCC 49124
ATGCTACCATGGTGCTATCCTATGATTTTGAAAGGTTTACCATGAGTCAAGCAGCTACTGATACTGATTTTAAACATTTGATAGATTTTGACGATAATCTGCTTCCATTTCGACTGACGGAAATCAAGGTTGAAAATGGACGTCCTGATATCCTTTTTCATTGGCATCCTGAGCTTGAGATTCAGTACGTTTATGAGGGGATAGCTCGCTATCATATTGATTATGACTATTTTGACAGTCAGACTGGAGATATTTTTTTGATAGGTCCTAATGAGCTTCATTCGATTCATCCCATAGATAATCAGTCTCATCATACTGACACCCTTCATTTTCATTTGGATATGTTGGGACAGTCTCTGGTGGATCTGCTTAGTCTCCGATATCTTCAGCCCTTACAGAATTCCAATTTTAAGTTTAAACAATGTCTAAGACCATCAGACGAGGGTTATACGGAAATAAAAGCACTTCTCTTCGAGATTTTTAAGATGATTCGTCAGAAAGATCGTCACTATGAACTTCTTCTCAAGTCAAAGTTGGAAGAATTAATCTACCTCTTCTACTTCTATCGTTTGGTAGAGCGAAAGACTTCTGATGATCATTATCGTAAAAATGATAAAATTCGTGAAATCATTGATTACATCAATCAACATTATGCTGAAAATCTCACGATTGGAAAGTTGTCAGAGCTCATGGGATATAGTAAGACACACTTTATGACGATTTTTAAACAACATACTGGCACCTCTTGTACCGAATTTATCATTCAAGCAAGACTACATGCTGCTTGTGAGGAGCTCCGCAATAGCGTAAAACCAGTTTTGGAAATTGCTACTAATGTTGGTTTTAACAATTTATCCAATTTCAACCGTCAATTTAAACACTATTACGACCAAACACCAAGTCAGTATCGAAAAACACATAGCAACAACAATAAAACAAAAAAGAGTTAGCCAAATGGTTAACTCTAATTTTTATCTGCAAACTTCTTAGTATTTCTCTTTAGCTTTGTGTTTTCCACTAATTCTAAAGATAGTTAGCAATATACCAAGTCCGAGGAGCCCAGCGTGTGAGGCCTTATCACCTGTTGTAGGAAGTTCTTCGGTTTGGCCTAAAGTTTCAGTAACCTTTTCAATTTCCTTAAGAGTTTCGTTTGAAGTTGAAACGAAGAAGGCTTTACCGGTAGGTGTTGTTACTACTTTAGATACTACTGGTTTAGTTTTTTCTAACACTTTAGAAGCTACAGTTCGATCAATAGTATTTAATGGATTAACCCTTGGATCTTCCGCATTCTCTTTCTTATTTAAAACAGCAAAATCGGCACTTGAGATAGAAATTGTACGTGAATTAGGATTTATTACTGCGTATTTCGTAAGATCTGCATGAGTCAAGTAATCAGCAAAGTCTGTATCGAGTGAAGGACCCTCTTCACGTGGACCACCAAGCATTGTGAAGCCATCCCCACCAGCAGCCAAGAAGTCATTCGTTACAAGGTAGTAAGTTTCATTAGTGTTGAGCGGTTTATAGACACAAGTTTCTTGATCCAAAATGTCAATTGATAAGATACGTTTTTCAGCTGGAAAAGTTGTGTCATAATATACGCGAGCTCCAGCGACTTGAAGGAAACCAGCTGAAGGTCTTTCTAAAAAGTCTCTAGTTTCTGCTTCTTTCAATGCTTTCTCGTAGCGTTGACTGACGATAGCATTGATTTTGGGATTCCTCCTCTCTGCTTCACGAATGGTAGCCTACACTAGTTCTCGGGGACTGACCATCTTATTTTGCACAGCTTCATCCATTGCCGTTGCATCTGACCGCTCATTAATTGTCCTCATATACTCTCCCTGCTTATCTTTTCCTAAATTATACTAAAAAAAGCGAAACGCCTAAAACGTTCCACCTTAAATCATGATAACTAGTCTTGCCAAGTTTCTTGGTTTTCTTTGAATTTTCTCAAGAGTTGAAGTCCGTCTGCTGTAATGTAACCTTGAACTTTAGCAACCTTAATCAACTCAGTGTAGTTTGAAAGAGTGACCAATTTCACGCCAGCATCTGCGAAGTTTTTCTCAGCTTTTGGCAATTCGTAAGTGAAGATAGCCACAACACCGATAACATCAGCCCCTTCACGCTCTGCAGCTGCAACAGCATCAAGTACTGAACCGCCAGTTGAAATCAAGTCTTCAACAACAACCATTTTTTCGCCTTTAACCACACGACCTTCGATTTGGTTACCAGCACCGTGATCTTTTGGTTTGCTACGGATGTAGGCAAATGGAAGGTTCATCTTGTCAGCTATAATCGCACCGTGAGGAATACCCGCAGTTGCAGTACCTGCAATTACTTCTACTTCGGGAAATTCTTCCTTAATTTTTTCCACAAAACCATTTTCAATAAGTGTACGAGTTTCTGGATAAGACAAAGTAATACGGTTGTCTGTGTAGATTGGTGATTTGATTCCTGATGCCCATGTAAATGGTTCTTCAGGTTTAAGGTAAACAGCCTTGATATTGAGCAAGTCAGATGCGATTTGTGATGCTAATGTCATAATTATTATCCTCCGTAAAGCGTTTTCTACTCTTTATTATAACCTAATTCCATCTATTTTCCTATGAAATAAGGGCTTTTTGAAAATTTATTGACCGTTCCATTGGGCCTTGATGTCGTGATAAGCTGCTACTGGATCGGCAGCTTGTGTAATTGGACGACCAACGACAATGTAATCTGAACCAATTTGATGGGCATCGGCAGGTGTCATGACACGTTTTTGGTCACCAACTGCTGCTCCTGCTGGACGAATACCAGGTGTCAAACAAACGAAATCTTCATTTGTTGCTTCTTTGATTTTTGCTACTTCGTGTGCTGAGCAAACAACACCATTAAGACCCGCTTCAGCAGTCTTCTTAGCATAATGAACCACTGATTCTTGAAGTGTGGTTTGGATATTTTGAAAATCACGCATCTGCTCTTCAGAGGTGGAGGTCAACTGTGTTACAGCAATCAAGATTGGACCATCTCCCAAGCCTTCACGCGCAGCCTTCATCATTTCCACACCACCGGCCGCATGCACATTAGTCATATCAACGCCAAGGTTAGACAAGACACGCATGGCTGATTTCACAGTATTTGGAATATCGTGAAGCTTAAGGTCAAGGAAAACACTATGGCCAAGATCTTTAACATAGCGAACAATCTCTGGACCAGCTGCATAGTAAAGTTCCATACCAATCTTCACATAGAGCTTTTCATCAGCAGGAAACTTAGCAAGGAATGCCTTCACATCCTCAAAAGTCGGGAAATCAAGGGCAATAACAGGACGATTTTCTCTCATTTCTTATATCCTTTCACACAAAAAAACCTCCGCCAGTCAGCGAAGGTTGCACGAAAATAGGGCAGTCCCTACCCCTTAGTAATGCCGTAGCATCTCAGTACACCTTTCTCGCCTCTCTGGACTCGATTAAAGGTTCAGTTCAATTTGTTCTATTATAGCGCTTTTATAATGGAATGTCAAAGGGGGATGAAAGTAATTATAGCTTTGTTAAATTCCTTAAAAATGCTATTTTTATTCTATTTCTTCAACAAGTCTGTTCGAACTTCCTTACGTAAGTCTTCGAGTGTTGTGATGCCGTACTTGTCCATAACCTCAGGGAGTCGGTCAATGATTTTAGGGCAGGCATATGGATCTGCGAAGTTGGCTGTTCCGACACCGATGGCTGAGGCACCAGCAATAAACATTTCGATAGCCGCTTCGGCACTGTCAACACCCCCCATACCGATGATTGGAAGGTCTGAAGCTAGAGCAACTTGGCGGATAAGTTTAAGGGCTACTGGAAAGACAGCTGGGCCTGACATACCACCTTGGCCATTGGCAATGATAGGTTTGCGAGTCGCCAAGTCATAGCGTGTTCCGACCAAGGTGTTAATCATGGTGAAACCTGTCGCACCGGCATCTTCGACTGCCTTGGCAACACTTGTGATGTCAGCCACACTTGGTGTCAGTTTGACATAGACGGGCACATCAGAATGAGAAACACTGGCTTTTACGGCTGCATAGGCAAGTTCTGGGACTTGTCCGATGAGGAGTCCGTTATTGCCATGATCCACGTTTGGACAGGAGATGTTGAGCTCAATTGCCTTAACGTTACTAGCTTTGGATATCTTGTGAGAGACTTCCGCATATTCTTCGTTAGAAAATCCAGCCACATTCGCAATGATTGGCAACTCAGGATAATGTTCCTGTAACCATGGGAGTTTTTCAAACAAGACAGCATCAACACCAGGGTTTTGCAAGCCAATGGCATTAAGCATGCCTGATGGTGTCTCAGCCACACGTGGTGTCGGGTTCCCAAAGCGTGGGTTGGCGGTCGTTGCCTTGATCATGATCGATCCTAGTTTATCCAAATCGTAATACTTGGCATACTCTTGACCAAAGCCAAAGCAACCAGAAGCTGGGATAATAGGATTCTTCAAATCGAGTCCTGGAAGGCGAATAGCTAAACGATTTTCTGATTTAATTTCTGACATAGTAACCTCCTAGACGATGACTTTTCCGGTAGGGAAGACTGGTCCCTCTTCACAAACACGAAGATTTTTGGCGTCCGACTCTCCTTTAACGTGAACCACACAGGCATAGCAAGCACCCATACCACAAGCCATGCGAGCTTCCATAGAAACATAGGCATGAGGATGATTTTCAAACTTGCTATCGACATATTTAAGCATGCCTGGAGCTCCGCAACTGTAAACGGCATCTGGAGTCCAGTCGAAACCATCAATAACTGTCGAAACGTAACCCTTGATACCGTATGAACCATCATCGGTCGTCACATAAACATCCCCACAAGCTTTGAGCTTGTCCTCCAAGATGACAGCATCCTTATTGGCAAAACCAATGACTGATACAACTTCCACTCCCTTAGTCTTCAACTGCTTAGCCGTCTCAACCAAAGGTGGCACACCAATACCTCCACCAACTAGGAGAGCTTTCTGCCCAGCCTCAATAACAGAAATATCAAAACCATTACCCTGAGGGCCCATGGTATCAATGGTTTGTCCAGCTACCATCTTAGACAGAATAGCTGTTCCCTCACGCTCCACACGGTAGACAATAGTTGCCTCTTTCTTGTCGTAGTCAATCTCTGAAATTGAAATCGGACGACGAAGGAGCTTGCTTGGGTCTGGCACCTTGAGGTGAACGAACTGACCAACATTCATATCTGCAACCATCTCTCCCTTAAGCACCATCTCAAAAATACGAGGTGCAATCTCACGCTGACTCACAATGGTTAAATCTTCAACTAATATCATGACAACCCTTTCTAAACTGCAAAATGTCATCAAAAAAACCTCGCCACATGGCAAGGTCGCACAAAAAATCACAGGAGAACCCTGCTGTTTCAATCTGTCCGACCTTTTAAGCCTCTCTGGACTCATTTAAAGGTTATTTTGTCATTATTATAACCATTTTCAAGCGAGATGTCAAAGCAGAAAAGAAAAAACCAAATCTCTTAAAACTAAGCTAAGGTCTCTCTAGCCTATAACTAGGCCCTCTGTTTGATACATGTCTATTATCATCTTATTGAAACAGTCTGTCGTAGACCATAGTATGAGCCAACTGTTGACCATCACCGCCTAATAGACCAACCAAGGCATATGCAAATGCCAATGCTGTTCCGGCACCACGGCTTGTGACAATATTGCCATCAACGACCACCAAATCAGTTTGATGGTCGCCAGATGCAATTTGTTCTTCAACACCAGGGAAACATGTGAATTTGCGACCTTCAAGAAGACCAGCACGTTCGAGAACAATTGGTGCCGCACAAATGGCAGCAACGTATTTTCCAGCTTTTGCAGCCTCTTGAAGAGAGGCAATCAAAGTTTCGTTGTCGCGTAGATTAGTTGATCCAGGCATACCTCCAGGAAGGACAACCAAATCATAATCCGCAAAATTGCCATCAAATACGCCATCCATGGCAACTTGAATCCCATGTGAGCCAGTTACTGACGCACTTTCAAGTCCAAGCATGCTACAGTCAAATCCTGCTCGGCGGAAGACATCCACTGGGCTCAAAGCTTCGATTTCTTCAAATCCTTCCGCAAATACTACTGCTACTTTTGTCATGATATACCTCCAATTTGCTTATCACAAGATTCTATTACGCCTTAAATTATAGCAGTTTTAGAAGCAGGAAACAAACCATAAAAATGGATTTTGAGCACGAAAAAAGACAGCACAAGGACTGCCTTTGTCATTTTATCTAAACAAACTTGCTAAGATCCACAAGAGATAAATATGGGCTGGGTAGAAAATATAAAAGAAATTCTTGTTACCACTACCGCGCTCACCATTATAGAAATACATAGGAATCGCAGCAAAGACCATCATCCACTGCACACCTGTCGGATCAAAGAGATGGGCAATCACTGAAATAACAGCTAAGACGATGATTTGAGCGATGCGATTGGTACGGAAAATATAGAATAGCAAACCAAGAATAACCATGACAAAGCCACCCTCAACCATGATAATACTTGGCACAAGTGACAAGATAAAGGCAATAATTTGTACAACAAGTGGGTTTGCATGTGGTGTTTCAAATATACCTCCAAGGACTACAACTGGAATAGATGAAAGAATCGGCAAGAGAAAGACACCAATCCCTTGAATCAATTCCTTGTATGATTTATCGCGAAGCCCCTTAGCCAACAAATCCCAAGAACAAATAAAAATCCCAGTGATAAAGAAGGTTGAAAAAGCATTGTTCATCAAACCAAGATTACCATTATGAAAGACACTACTAATAATGGTGTTACCAATAGTCATGAACCAGCTCATGTAAAGCAAACGTCTGAGAAAAGCCATACGGTCGTGTGTGTAATGAAAACTATCAGCTGCTAGAAAGAGAAAAATAGGAAAAACCAAACGTCCTAACATAGTCAACCATAGTGGTGCTCCCATACCCTCAAACATCTGATGGATGTGATCCAAAAACATAAGTACAATAGCTAGGTATTTCAAATTAGTCGCATTGCATATCTTTTTAATATCATTCATTTTAATGCTCCTTTAATTTTCAGCATATTAAATGATACCATAACTAGAACATAAATTCAAAAAAATATATGAAGAATTTTGATATGATTTTTAGCTGTTTATGTCATACAATTTTTTCAAGATAATTTATACTAGATTAAAAT
>NZ_GL831112.1:981490-1009525 GCF_000188295.1 Streptococcus vestibularis ATCC 49124
GGTAATTTATTTTATATTTATTTTTCAATACATATTCTTGTGATAATCTTGAATATTTTTTGTAAACTTAAAATTTTTGTAAAATCCAATCACACTACCTATTGTAAAACACAGAAAAATAAATGAAATCACCCATACTATTGATTCTGAAGAAGCATCATTAGTTAATGGAACAGTAATTAAATACACAAGAAGTGCTATTGGCAAAAATGATGAAGTAACAGAAGCATTTTTGATACGTTTGTTGTCTTCAATACTGTTAATATCTACAAACCAGCTTACAGGAAGAAATCGCATCCAATATTTAAACTTTTGAGCTTCAGACTGGCTAACTTTTTCTGAGAACAAGTTTGTTATAACTTTATAATAAGGTAATGCTACTAAGTATGTAAGTTTTACAAAGAGCACAGAAAAGACTGTTAGTAGACTTATAATCCACATGATATAACTAAAATCATCATTGAATCTTGAATTTTTTGACATTTTATTTCCTCATTCTATTTTTTAGATAAAATATTTGCAAACGTATTTATTGTTGTCATCTTATTATATGCCATCTGACGCTGCATCTCTTTTTTGTGACCTATATGCAAGTCTATCTCCTAGTCCTATATCTTGGTGGTGCGTTCTACTATGCTTTCACTTATAAACGAATGGAAGATGGAGCGACACTGGGCCTCTATGCCTTCCTCTATCTCTTCGGTGGCATCCTCTTTCACCTCATATCAGAGACTAAGAGCCAGTACACCCTACCTTATATTTACTTACAGATTCCAATGATCGCGGCAGGCTACAACCATATGACACAAACACTTAGCCGCTATCTAAAAAATATGCAAAAGTCATCCTAGGATGGCTTTTTAACATTGTTTCACAATTACAATCTTGCTATAATAAGTCTATGAAAAATGCGTCAGTTGATCTTTTACGAGGCCCAATTTTGCGGTCTCTTTTAATCTTTGCTCTACCAATTCTGATATCCAATATTTTCCAGCAACTCTACAATACTGCCGATGTCATGATTGTGGGTCGTTTTCTAGGGCCAGATGCCTTGGCTGCTGTAGGAGCTTCTTCTGCTATTTTTGATTTGGTTATCGGCTTTGCTCTTGGCGTTGGAAATGGTATGGGAGTTGTTATCGCACGTTATTATGGTGCGCAAGACTATAGAAAACTTCGTCAGTCTGTCGCGGCCACAGTTGTCATCGGTCTGGGCTTAAGTGCCCTGGTTATGATTCTAGGACATTTCGGGCTCTATCCTTTGCTAAGATTTTTAGGGACGCCTACTTCTATCATTGGGCAGTCCTACCAGTATATTTCAATGATTGTCTCCTGTGTTGGGGTTACTTTGGGTTATAATCTGTGTGCAGGGCTGCTTAGAGCGGTCGGTGATAGCCTTACAGCCCTTTATTTCCTTATTTTTTCAGCCTTAGTTAATATCATTTTAGACCTTTTCTTTATTACACAGCTCCATCTGGGCGTCCAATCAGCAGGCTTGGCGACTATAATCTCACAGGGGCTTTCTGCTATCCTCTGTCTTTACTATATTAAGAAAAGAGTGACCTTTCTCCTACCACATAAGTCTGACTGTGTTCTTGATTCAAGCCTTTATCTGGACCTTTTGGGACAAGGGATGGCTATGGGGCTCATGAATTCTATTGTTTCTATTGGAACTGTGACCTTACAGTACGCCATTAATGGCTTCGGCTCTCTCATCATTAGCGCTCAGGTGTCAGCGAGACGAATTATGTCCTTTGCGGTTCTACCATTGACCTCCCTTGCTGCTGGGGTGACAACCTTCACCTCGCAGAATTTCGGAGCCCAACAGTTTAAACGCATTGTCGCTGGGTTAAAGCAATCCTGTCTTGTTTCTATAACTTGGTCTGTCATTGCTTGTGCCCTCCTCTATGTAGCAAGCCCCTTCTTGGCTGGTCTTATCTCTGGTTCAGATAATGCTGTGATTATTGACAATGCCAGTCTCTACCTCCGTATCAGTTCTCTCTTTTATCCTATTTTGGGAATACTCTTCATCTTTAGAAATAGCCTCCAGGGGCTAGGTAAAAAGCTCACACCTTTAACCTCTAGCTTTATTGAGCTTTTTGGTAAAATTCTCTTTGTTGTTTTCGTCATTCCTTATATGGGCTACCTTGGCGTTATCCTATGTGAACCTTTGATTTGGATTCCTATGACTATTCAGCTCTATTTTTCTTTGAGAAAACATATCAGACGCTTGTTTGTCAGCAAGCCCCCTTTTTGAACAGCTTTAAGGTTACTCCAGATAGGTGAGTTTTTAAGTTTGTTATCTAGGAGTTACTGAGAATCAGCTTGAACAATCAAGAGATCAGGGGTAATATCTTTTAGTTAATCTAGATCTATAACTTGGAACATATCATCTGGATTATAAGGTTTCGGCACGATTGAACTTATAAGTATCATACAGGTAACCAAAATGCCCGTAAGCATAGTATGGGAGAGGTTTCATGATAGTCCCAATTTTCATCGGTGTTGATATAATAGCCAACAGTTGGTGCAATCTCAGACAAATCCTCATAAAGATCTTCTCGCTCGCCTGTCATAAGAATTAAATCAGGTTTTAACTCAGCAATCTTATCCAAATCTGGATTTCCCTGCTAACCAACTAAAATAACTTTTTTATCCTTGTATTGTTTCTCAAAGAGGGTTGAAAAGTCTTGACTATCAGCTTGACCAGTTGTCGCACCTATGGGAGTGGTGATATCCAATGGGTCTAAAATTTCACCATAGAGGTCGTCGAGGATAACGATACGTTTGGGAGCTTTTTTTCAACTCCGCCCTATCAAAATCATGCACAATCGTCTTCTCTTTGAAAATCTGACTTGTATTGTTTGACTTTGCATTTTGTCCTATCATGATATAATAAATAAACAACATTGTATTGGAGAATCATATGATATTTACACACATTTTCTTCGACCTTGATGGTACCCTTATAGATAGTTCTGAGGGCATCCACAATGGTTTTGTCCAAACCTTTGAAAGACTGGGCCTACCTGTTCCAAGCAATAAAAAAATTCGCACCTTTATGGGACCACCTCTAGAAGTCACATTCAGAGAAGAAATAAGCGAAGAAAGTGCTGCCCAAGCTGTTCAACTTTATCGTGACTATTATGAGAACAAAGGACAGTTTGAAGCTCATCTCTACGACGGTATAAAAGAAGTACTCGAGAAGCTGAGTCAAGATCCAAATAAGAAAATCTATATCACAACTTCCAAAAATGAGCCTACTGCTCGCAAAATGTGCAAATACCTTGGCATCACTGAGTTTTTTGACGACATCTATGGGGCCACACCTGCTACTTTCAACAAGGCTGACGTCTTGCAGCGTGCTATTACTGAAAATAATGCGAACAAAGACCATTCTGTCATTGTTGGCGACACCAAGTATGACATGATTGGAGGAAAAACCTTTGGTATCAAGACCTTGGCTGTTACTTGGGGATTCGGGACAAACGAAACCCTTTTGGAAGAAAATCCTGATTTTGTAGCTGATACTTCCCAAGAACTCTGGAATATTTTGAAATAACAATTGATACATAAAAAGAGCATGACTATACCATCATGCTCTTTTCTATCAAATCAAAATTACATCTGAACAATGATATCTAAGCAGATCTCTAAGGCCTTATCAAAAGCCTCTGAGCCCCAATTTCGTTGATTGTAATTGTCTATATCTGCTAGGGAATCAGCAGTAAACAGAAGCAAGCCCCAAATAGCTCCTCGAAGTTGAGCAACTGCTGCAAGAGATGCACACTCCATCTCTACAACACTACACCCCTCTTCAATCCGATAAGCAACTTTATCAGGTGTTTCTCTATAAAAGCCGTCTGTCGACCAGGTCATGACCTCTTCATAGGGGATTTTCTTTTGCTTTAAAGTTCTCTCAATGGCTCCAAGAGCTTGTGTATTCATGTCTATATAGCGAGAAGGCGCAACATAGTGGTAACTTGCACCTTCATCTCGCAATGCTCTCGTCGGAATCAAAAAGATATTCTCTGGCATGTCTACCAAGACACCACAAGTTCCAGTTGATATGATTTGCTTGACGCCATAACCAATCAACCAGTCCATAAATTGAGCTGCTGCAGCTGATCCTACTGGAGCTTGAGCCAAGCATATTTCCTCCCCATTGTAAGTCATAACATAAACAGGATAGATTTTGGTCGCAGAGACAAACTCACCAACTTTTTCAGCTCCAACAGAAGTCGCATAACGTTCTATTTCTTCCTCTAAAAAGGCGTAGACGCACCTAGCCGGCAAGTTCAAGTCTAAATCCTCATGTGTCGGCATAATCACAGCCTGAGGATTGTCATCAAACTCTAAAATTGGGATTTCATGTTTATGTATCATCTGTTGCCTCCTAAGTTTTAAGAATTATTATATCAAAAAATAATCACTGTAATATGATTTCATAGGAACTACTTCCCAAGAATCACAAAGAAAAACCAATTAAACAATGTACATAACTGAAAAGAAAGGACATAAATCTGCTTTAGTCAGAAACATGTCCTTTTTGTGTTTTATTTTAAGAAATATGATTTCAGTCGGCGTTTATTTCCACAAACCACCTAAAATCTGTTTTTCCAACAAATTTAAGTCTTCTTCTCTTATGTCACTATTGTCGCTAACGATATAGAGTTGGGCAAAGTAGGCCAATAAGGGACCTATACAAATACGAACCATTTGAGGAACCGTGATTTCAGGATTCACTCGTGAATCTGCTATCAATTCCTTGTGGAGTACTAATAATTTATCCTGAAGAGTATTCCAAATATAAAGTTGTTCTTTTCTCAGTTTCTTATTTGAAAAAATTTCCTGAAAAATAATTTTCATCAAAGCGCGATTCTTTTTGAGATAGGCCATACGATTTTGAACCAGATAATGCACCTTTTCTTCAGTCGTTTCTAAGGCTAAAAGTTCTTCAAAAAAACGACCGAAAAGTCCTGGAACAACAGGGTGCAAAATAGCTGTTAATAAATCTTCTTTAGTCTTGAAATACTTGAAGAGCGTTGCTTGGCTAAGTCCCGCATGTTTAGCAATTTGTAAGGTGGAGGTCCCATTGTAACTCTTAGTAGAAATCAAATCGACCGCCGCCTGCATGATTTTTTTCTTTCCCTTGGGATAGTCTGCACCCTTTAGATAAGCTTCAAACGACTCAAAAACACTCTCACTCATTTTCATCCTCGTATATTTATATTTTATACTTTACGGTAACGACGCAAGCCGACAATATTGAGAACTGTCAAAGCGACAAGGAAGACTAGTAGAACACCAATATTTGGTAAAATATCTCCAAGTCCACGTCCGTAAAGAATAATCTGACTCATCGCATCACCTGAGTAGGTCAAAGGCAAGAATTTTCCTAGTGTTTTTGCCCAGTCTCCCATTGAATCAAGTGAAATGATTCCTGAGAAAAAGAGTTGCGGCATAATCACAAGAGGAATAAATTGCATCATCTGAAATTCTGATTTTGCCAAGGTAGACAAGAGAATTCCGAAGGCTAGTGCCACCAGAGCCAGTACCACATTAACTATTATAACATTTAACAGGCTTCCGACAACTTCAATGTTCAACAACCAGATGGCTGCTAGAACGACTACTCCTGTCTGCAGTATGGCAATAAGGCCGTAAGACAACATATAGCCATAAACAATTTCCGAACGTTTGACTGGGGTTGCCAACAAACGATCTAGGGTTCCGCTAGTACGTTCTTTCAAGAGTGCCATCCCTGAAATCAAAAAGACAAAGAAGAAAACGACGAACCCAATCAAAACAGGAATCATTTTAGCAAAGAAGCCGGTGTCCTCGTTACCATATTCATAAGATTCCTTAATTTCAGGAGATTTTACCTTTAGTTGTAATTGTGGAAGGGATTGCTTCACACGGGCTAATAATTGATTGGTGTCTTCACTGGCAATACTGGTGCGTAATACTTGTCGGGTCACCGAAGTTTTAGAGGCATCTGTATTGGCATAGGCTACATGATATTCACCATCCTTATAAGAGATAACTGCATCTACTTTTTCATCGTTTAAAGCCTCTTTAGCTTGAACCAAGTCTTTGTAGTTTTTAACACTGACATGTGCTAAGTCATCCATCCTACTTACCAAACTACTTGGCACATCTTGTGTCGCTAGCTTAACAGTCACCGTTGTACTAGCCGAAAACATGAGGTTCATCAGCCACATAATAAAGACTGGTGCCACAAACATTAGGGCCAGTGTCCGTTTGTCACGTAGCAATTCTTTGATGACTTTTTTTGCAATGGCAATTGTTCTCATTTCATTCTCCTTCTGCTTTCAAAAAGACTTCTTCAATACTTGAAACACCATAAGATTCTTTTAGCTTGGATGGTGTATCAAAGGCAATGATTTTTCCACCTAATAGTAGACCGACCTTATCTGTCAGCTCTGCTTCATCCATGACATGGGTTGTAACCAAGATCCCTACACCATTGTCTCTGAGTGTCATTAACTCTCTCCAAATTTTCTTTCGAAGAGAAGGGTCAATCCCAACTGTCGGTTCGTCCAAAATCAAGAGTTGCGGATTTCCTAAAAGTGCAATGGCTAAGGACAAACGCCGTTTCATGCCCCCGGAATAACCAGAGACCGCCTGGTTTAAGTGATCTGTCAAATCTACCACTTGAGCTACATAGGCAATTTCAAATGACAAGTCTTTCTTAGAAAGTCCCTTGAGCTGACCGAAAAATTCCAAATTTTCTTGTCCTGACAAAGCCTCATAAAGAGCATCTGACTGGGCCATATAGCCAATATCTCCCAGAATATGACGATTGGGCATGGTCTGGTCCAATACTAAAGCGATACCGCTATCCGCCTTTTCCATCCCTAACATGGTTTTAATCATGGTTGATTTACCAGCACCAGAAGGACCGATTAGACCAATGATTTCCCCAGACTGTAATTCAAATCCAGCATGGTCTAACACCATTTTATGACCAAAAGATTTTTCTAAATCTTGTAAATGTAGCAATGTTTTCATTTGCATCCTCCTAGGTAAGTGTTTACTCACTTTTTTAAATACAAGGTTATTATAGTGAGTGTTCACTCACTTGTCAAGTGATGATTTGAATTTTTTTAAATAAAAACACTGGATGATAGCATCCAATGTTTATGACAAAAACTTCTGATGTTAAGAATCTATTCACTATACTCTGAAATGATCTCTCCTATTCACTTTTTAAAGGCTCGTGAGAAGGAAGAATCTTGATTCTCATCCTTGGTATTGGAATATAAGAAATTATATTTACCATTCGGAAGATCACTAGCATCTAACTTTTTAGCCGTATCTTTCATATATTGTTCTTTGACTGATTCATTATCATCAATAAAAATAGTCATATAAACCAATTCTTGATCAATCAAGGTTTGGTATGGAATTTAATAATTACCATCAAAGTCCTTCTTACCTGCTTTGAGATTGTTTGAGGTTAAGGTATCCAGATTTTTCTCCTTTTCATCATGATTGAAGTTAGATAGAAAACTAAAAAAGTTAATAGGGATACCGAGCTTTTGTTTCTTCAATTGTTTTTCAATTTTCTTCTCAACTTTTTGGATAGATTTCTGCTTCAAAAACGATTCCTTATAGTGTAAAGATAGAATACTGTCATAAGGATCAGAGGACCGTTTTTCATGAATAGCCGCATTCTTCTTTTCTAATTTTATTGTTTGGCCATCGTAGGCTTCCTCAGAATAGATATAGGACATGTAGTGAGTTGGACTTTCTAGTGGAGTCCAATGTAAGTCAGTGATAGTAACTTTACCGTGAAGACCTACTTTGTCACAATCTTCGATGATGATTCGCTTAATTTATATATAATCACTAGGCATTATCACCTTGTAAAGAGACAAAACAAAAACTGATAGCGTCAAGGGAATCAAGAGTAGAGTGTGAAAGATTTTCTTTTTCATTGCTCTACCTCCTATAATCTAAAGAAAACAAACGCAAGGCAAGCAACTGGTAAAATCCATTTTTTGAAAATATGAAGAACATTACTAAGTCAGTGTAAACGATTACATTTTTTATCTTTATTTTAACATTCTTTGAAATAAAGATAAGATGAAATTGGATTGGTTCTCTCCCTTCTTTTCTTAGTCCAGCCAACCATCGTACTCACCTAAGGAAAGTTTCAAAGAAGATTTTGTCTTTAATAAAAAAGACCGGATTACTCCAATCTTTTCACTTTTCTCTCTAAGAAAATCAAAGAATAAACAAGGTTTCAATGATGAAATCGTCGGCAGTAACCTAATAAAGAAGTCTACAAATTTATCTTTGGTTTTCGACGAGAGGAATTATTTGATTGCGCGTGATTGCAATCCTTCTTCTTCCAAGAAGAGGCGGAATGGGACGAGTTCTTCTGCTTCGTATTTTTCCTTAAATGCTTTGATGGCTTCTTCTGAGTGTTGTTTTGGATCCAACTCAAGTACTTCAACTGGAAGGGGACGGTGTTGCGTGATGCGGGCATCAATGACAACAGTCTTACCTTCTTTGTTCAATTTAACAGCTTCTGCAACGACTGCATCGATATCTTCGATACGGTTTACAGTGAACCCAACAGCACCTTGCGCTTCAGCAATTTTAGCATAGTCAGCATTAGGGAAGTCACAACCAAACAAGTGTTTGTTTGTGTCTTCGTATTTGTCCTTGATGAAGGCATATTTACCATTTGAGAAGACAACGTTGATAACTGGAAGGTCGTATTGAACGTTTGTGATAACGTCTGGGTAGCACATGTTGAATGCACCGTCACCCATGATGTTCCATACTTGGCGATCTGGATTGTCTTTCTTAGCAGCGATACCACCAGGAAGGGCAATACCCATTGTCGCAAAGAGTGGAGATGTACGCCACATGTTCTTAGGTGTCATGTGAAGGTGACGAGTAGATGTTTGAGTAGTGTCACCTACGTCGATTGAGTAGATAGCGTCTTGATCAGCATGTTTGTTGATTGCATTGTAAACTTGATACAATTGCAATTCACCCTCAGTTTTACCTTCGAGTTTGTTCATGTAATCACGCCAGTTTTGGTTGTTCTTCACGTTTGCACGCCACCATGGAGTAGACTCAACTGGTTTTACTTTATCAAGGATAGCTTTGGCTGCTTGACCTGCATCACCAAGGATTGAAGCGTCAAGGGCATGACGTTTCCCAAGTTTGTAAGGGTCGATATCCACTTGGATGAATTTTTCAGTGTTCTTGAAGGCTTCATAAACTTCAGCAAATGGGAAGTTTGAACCAAGGAAAAGAACTGTGTCTGCTTCAAAGACCACTTCGTTGGCTGGTTTCCAACCAACACGGTAAGCAGAACCTGTCAAACCTTCATAGTTCCATTCGAAAGCTTCAAAGTTTTTACCAGTTGTAATGATTGGTGCTTTGATTTTACGTGACAATTCAGTGATCACTTCACCAGATTTAACACCACCGTAACCAGCATAGATCACTGGGCGTTCCGCATTGTTCAAGATTTCAACAGCTTTGTTGATTTCAACTTCGTTCAAAGCAGGAGCGATGAATGAACGCTCGTATGAACCTGATCCATAGTATGAGTTTTCGTCGATTTCTTGGAAACCGAAGTTTACTGGGATTTCAACAACAGCTGGACCTTTTTTAGAAACTGCAGCACGGCAAGCTTCATCAATCACTTTTGGCAATTGTTCTGCGTAAGCTACACGTTTGTTGTATACAGCGATACCATTGTACATTGGGTTTTGGTTCAATTCTTGGAAGGCATCCAAGTTCAACTCGTTAACTGGACGTGATCCAAGAATCGCAAGGAATGGAGTGTTATCCATCGCTGCATCGTAAACACCATTGATCAAGTGAGTCGCACCAGGTCCACCTGAACCAACTGCAACCCCGATAGAGCCGCCAAATTTAGCTTGCATAACTGCTGCAAGAGCACCTGTTTCTTCGTGGCGAACTTGCAAGAAACGGATATCTTTGTCTTCAGCCAAAGCGTCCATCAATGAGCTAAGTGTTCCTGATGGGATCCCATAGATCGTGTCTACGCCCCATGTTTTCAATACGTTCAACATTGCTGCAGATGCAGTAATTTTCCCTTGAGTCATTCTAACTCTCCTTTATTTCTAATTTGATCCTGAAAAATGAAGCACAGCGCTTCTACTTCATCTTTGTGATCAAAGCTCGTCTTGAAAATGAATTTATTCTGACCATTCTCATGAAAACGTTTTACAAAACGATTATAGAACTAATTTAACACAAAGAGATTCACATGTATAAGGATCTGCTCAGAGATGCTCAATCCCTATTACATAACAGATGCTGAATTTGAGAAATTTTCACAAACTATCTTATAATAGGATATTTTATTATAAAATATATGCTTCTGTTTTCCCTTGTGGCTGTAAGAAAAGACAAAAAAGTGGTACAGAATCTTAAATGAATTCTGTACTACTTTTTTTGTTGAGTCTAATCAATTTTCGCAACATTGAGAAGCAGAGAGCTAGTCAAAACAGACAAAGAACTAAGGGCCATGGCAAGACCTGCTAGTTCTGGATTAAGGGTCAATCCCAGTCCTACAAAGACTCCAGCAGCAATTGGAAGCCCAAGGATATTGTAGATAGAGGCCCAGAAGAGATTGAGTAAGATCCTGCGGAAGGTCTTTTGACTCATGTCAAAGGCGCGCACAACGCCAAGCAAATCATTTTGCGTGAGCACGATGCCACCGGACTCGATCGCAATATCCGTTCCAGATCCCATAGCGATCCCCACATCCGCGATCGAGAGAGCTGGAGCATCATTGATCCCATCTCCAACAAACGCGACCTTGCTAGCTTCTTGCAGTTTTTGGATGGCGCTAGCTTTTTCTTGAGGAAGGACATCAGCAATGACGGTGTCAATTCCCACTTGCTTAGCAATAGCTTTGGCCACCCGTTCATTATCCCCCGTTAACATGACCGTTTTCAAGCCCCGTTCTTTGAGCTTTTTGATCGCTTCTTTTGAGCTGGCCTTTGGAGCATCTTGAATGGCAATCAACCCAATCACTTGCCCATCCACAGACAAACTGATCACTGTTTTGGCCTGCTCTTGCAAGTCTACCATCCGTTTTTCAAGCTCCGGATCCATCGCTGTCCCGTCATGAAGTTTGCCATTTCCCAAGGTCACCAACTGCTGGTCGATCTGACCTTGGACCCCTTTTCCTTCAATCGCTTGGAAGTTTTCCACAGGGGATAACACCAAACCTTTTTCTTCTGCTTGGGATAACACCGCTTGGGCTAGTGGATGTTCTGAAAAAGTTTCAAGACTAGCAGCCAGTGTCAAGACACGCGCTTCATCTCCTACAACATCGGTTACAAGTGGTTGACCAATAGTAATAGTCCCTGTCTTATCAAACACAACGGTTTGAATCTTTTGCACTTCTTGAAGAACTGTTCCGTTTTTAATCAGAACCCCCATCTTGGCACTACGGCCGGTTCCGACCATCAGGGCTGTTGGGGTTGCTAAACCAAGGGCACAAGGACAGGCAATAATGAGGACAGAGACTGCATAGAGCATGGCCTCTTGAAGCGACGCGCCCAGAAGCACGGACCAAACCCAGAAAGTCGCAATGGCCAAAATCGTCACCACTGGAACAAAGATACCTGAAATCTTATCCGTCAAATCTTGAATGGGAGCACGACTGGATTGGGCCATTTTTACAAAGTCCACAATTTGAGATAAGAGGGTCTCACTACCGACTTTTTCAGCCTTAAAGAGAATGGTCCCATTGCTGTTGATAGTGGAGCCGATAACTGCATCACCAACTGATTTTTCCACAGGCAAGCTTTCACCTGTCACCATCGACTCATCAATGGTCGTACTTCCTTCTACAATCGTCCCATCAACCGCAATCTTTTCCCCAGGACGGACTCGAATCAAGTCATCAATTTGGATATCTTCTGCCGCCACCTCGACATAGTTCCCATCACGGAGAACTTGAGCCGTTTTTGCCTGCAAATCCAACAACTTTTCCACAGCCTCAGAGGCATTGTTACGCATCCGTTCTTCAAAGATTTGCCCTAAGAGGATAAAGAAGATGATAAAACCCGCAGCCTCAAAGTATACTGGCTGACCAGTAAAAAGGGCAAATACACTATAGACATAGGCTACCAGGGTTCCAAGAGCTACCAAGGTATCCATATTGGAATGGTGCTTCTTAAATGAGGCCCAGGCACTCTTGATAAAAGGTACTCCTGCTACCAACATGATCGGCGTTGTCGCTAGAAAAGTCCCCCAGCGACTGACTGGATGGGAGACAAATCCTGCCCACATCCCAATCATCAAGATCAATAAAGGAAGGGTAAAGATACTAGTAATCCAAAAGCGACCCCGTAAATTTAAGACACGACGGCGTTTTTCCAAAACCGTGTAGGAACCCTTTTGCATCTTCATTCCACATGAAAACTCAAAGTCCCCTGTTTCTGTCGGGGTAAAGGATATCACCTTATCCACACCGACTTCCAAAGGCTCTAAAATCCCCTGATCTTCAAACAAAATTTCCTTGTAACAGCCGGAAGGATTGACCCGATGGAAGGTGATTTCAGCAGGGATCCCTTTTTGAAGTTGAAATTCTTTGGGACTATAGCCCTTTTCTGCTGTAATACGGATCTTTTGCACTCCGTTTTCCATAGCTGCTTTTTGTTTTTCTACCATACCTACTCCTTTATTCCACAATCATTTGACCATGCATCATGTTCATTCCACATGAATACCCATATTCGCCCGCTTTTTCTGGCGTAATTTCAATGACATGTTTTTCACCTAAAGGCAAATCTTCATGAACGCCAAAATCTGGAAAGATCACTTGAGCCAGACATGAAGATGGATCCTTGCGATTAAAGATGATCCGGGCTGGAACATTCTTTTTCAGGACAATGGTTTCAGGCGAATAGCCCCCCATGACTTCGACTTCAATTTCTTGATAACCTGATTTCTGACGAGCGTGGCCGCTTACCTTTTCATGCTCTGCAAAGAACCACCAAGCAATAAAAGCAACCACAAGTAAACAAACAATACTAATCAACAATCCAAACATGGAATTTCCTTCTTTCTATGACATACAATTGCAAGGGACTGTTTCGACAGCCTCTGCTTTCTTTTCTTCCAGGACCTGCTGCAGCTGATTAAGATCTGCAAGCGTAAAGTCACTCGCCTGAATCAAGTTTTCAAGCACCTGTACAATTCTTTTTGAGCAAACCTTGTCTTTCACCTCCTCAACCACCAAGTCTAAACTCTGGTCCTGCGTCAACAACGCCGAGTAAACAAAGGCTTTGCCTGTTTTTTCTCTAGTCAAGCACCCCTTTTCCACCAAGCGGAACAAGAGGGTCTTGATGGTCGACTTCGACCAGTCAAAGCGCTCGGACAAGACGGCGATCAAATCCGTGCTGGTCTGCTTGCCTTCCATCCAGATTATCTTCATGATGCGCCATTCCGCATTGGAAATTTGCATGACCTCTCCTTTCTAAATCTACATTTGTAAACCTTACAACGTTATTCTATTACTAAGGTTTACATTTGTCAACAAAAAGTTATAAAAAAAACAAATCTTTCTTTGAAGATTTGTCTGGTTGGGCTTTTTCCACTCCCTATTTTTATCTCCCTAAATTGTCAAATTAAGTTAGATTTTTCATGTAACTCAGAAAAACTTGGTATGGTGTTTGATAATTCAAAGACTTCCTAGGAAGTCTATTTCTTTTATCAGCTGTAGCTGATAAATAATTTTGAGAAATATTCGTAAAATCCATTTGTTTAGGTAGTCCATTTCGTCTTAATAAGCCATTAGAATGTTCATTGAGACCTCGTTGCCCAGGACATCCTGGATCCGCAAAGAAAATATCAATGTCATGTGCATTCGAAATAGATTTCCAATTAGAAAATTCTTTTCCGCAATCAAAAGTGATCGACTTAAAGAGATGGCTGGGGACTTGAGACAACCATTGATTAATGGAAGCCTCAATATCACTTGCTAAAAATTTCTCATATCCCATGTCAGAATAGTAAGAATAATGAGGCTCTAAAATCATGCACAAACATTCCTCAATTCCGTCATTCTCCATCTCTTTGATTACATCAGTGAAAAAAGGGCGGGAAAATTTATTATCAAAGTAGACCGACGCTCGTTCTCCAAGAGCAGAAGTAACCAAATCCACTTCTTCTCTAGTTATCCTTTGGAGTGGAGTTCCACCAATTCGGACGTAATTGTCATGTAAAGTCTGAATTTCATGTGGTTCAGGACGAACACCACGCCGGATATTCGTGAAAAACTCCGCTACTCCTTCATAGGTAATCTCTTCTAGTCACCCAAAGGTCATCATCAACACAGCTCTCTTACTCATAATTACTCCTTGTTTCACGTTTATTCTATTTTAGCATGAAAAGGCTTACTTTAGGGAACTTGGTATCAAAATAACTCTTAAAGATAGGCTCTAAGAGTTTTAAAAAAACTTTAATGATGGTCTTGATGCTCACTTTTTGCTTCCAGCTCTTCGATATTTCGCTTGTGAGATCGGTGAGTCGCTAAGTCTTCATCAACCTCAATGGTGACATTTTGAAAACCACAATCTTTGAGCAAGTTTCGGATAGACTCTTTACAGACTTCCATGTAGTCGGCATGCTCTAGACAAACATGGACAATGGCGTTCTTTTCCAAACCATCCATGGTCCAAAGATTGAGTTGATTGATACTAGCGACATGGTCCAACTCTGCCAAATCTTTCTTGATCTTCTGTATATCCACTCCTTCTGGAACGGCATCGAGGAAAATCTTAAGCGTGCTCCAAAAACGTGGAATGGCTTTGGACAGAATAAAGATGGAAATGGCAAGAGATAAGAGCGGATCCAGAATATACCAGTCGGTAAATCGGAGAACAATGGCCATTAGGATGACAGCCACCCAACCCAAGGTATCTTCCAGAAAGTGCAGGCTGAGAATGGATTCATTCTTGGTTTCTCCCTTACGAATGACCAGACTTGCTAAGACATTCACACTGATGGCAATGAATCCAAGCCAGAGAAGACCTTCTTCATTGACCGGTTGTGGATGAAAGAGTTTCGTTAGATTTTCCAAAAGCACCATGCCAGACCCTGTCATCAGAATCACAGCGGTCACCATGGCACCTAAAAGGCTAAAACGCTTGTAGCCCAAGGTGTAATGGCTGTCTTCTTTCCGATTGGAAATGCTCTCTAGTAAAGCCGAAATGCCAATGGCGATTGCATCACCAAAGTCATGGACCGAATCAGCGAGAACCGCACTGGAACCAAAAATTCCACCCGCAATAAACTCAACAATGGCAAAGCTTAGATTTAAGAAAAAAGCTAACCAAACCGCACGTTTTGTCTTCATTATATTACTTCCTTTGTTATAATAGATTCATGAACATCATGTTCATTATCTATTATCCAATACTATCAACAGAAAGGATAGGGGCAAACCGTTCGCTGTGTATGTTACTGAACAGTTTGTTCATAGTGTCCATATGACTGCACAAGATCGTCGCATTACAAAGACTCGAAAAGCTATCTATAATGCTTTTTTACAATTACTCAACCTTAAAGACTACGAGACTATCACGGTTCAGGAAATCATTGATTTAGCCGACGTCGGGCGCTCGACCTTTTATAGTCATTACGAAAGTAAGGAATTATTGCTGGATGAACTCTGCCAAAAGCTCTTTCACCACCTCTTTGAGCGCAATAATCAACTCTCTACTCATGACTACCTGGCCCATATCTTTCAGCATTTCAAGAAAAATCAGGACCATGTGACCAGTCTCTTGCTCTCTAAAAACGATTATTTTATCCGGCAACTGCGCAAAGAGCTAGAACATGATGTCTACCCGATGGTCGCTGATGAACTGATTCACTCACACCCCAACATTCCTCACTCCTATCTCAAGCACCTGGTCGTCAGCCACTTCATTGAAACTCTCAGCTGGTGGCTAAAAAAAGGAAAATCCTATAGCGAACAGGAAGTGGTCCAATTTTATTTGGAGATTTTAAACGTCGCTTCTAACTAAGGTGCGACTTTACATCATGTATCATAAAAAGGAAAACTATGCTTCTCCCCATTCTTCTCAGCTTTTTCACAGCTTTCTTGGCCCTTGCTTTTGCACTTCTTCATTTATTAGTCAGCGTTTCCGAATTAAAAAGGGCAAGAAGACCCTTGGAATTTACCTACTTTTTCTAGGAAGTAGCCTTGCGACCTTCTCTCTCATTCTCTACTTCTTTTTGCCGATTGTCACACTATCTCTTTGGATGATTGGCTGTGGGTTGATTTGCTACGGAGCCTATTGGAATGGCAAGCACAAAAAAACTTCAATCCAGCCCGCCATGTCATTCGGATTGGAATCGCTCTGATTCTTACCATTTTATTAGCCCTCATCTAAGAAAAACTCAAGTTTTATCAATGAAAACTTGAGTTTTTTGGTAGTTACGAAATAAATAAGGAATTAAACATCCTGCTTTTCTTTAAACATTTTGACATTATTTTGGCAGTAATCCATTAATTTCCGTGCTTTTTCAAATGTATATCCTTTTTCAGATACAGACTTGACTTTCTTTTCATCAAAGTAGTAGCCAGTCAAGCCCCTGACTTCCTCTGATAAGGTGAGATAATAGCCTGTTTCGATTCCCTGATCTAAATCTTTTGACAGAGACTTCATCAGGCGTCCAAAGAGAGACTTTTTCGTCTTTTCATCACTGGAATCATTCCCTAAGTTAGTTGAAATCAAGCCGGGATGATAGGCATTGATGGTGATGTTTGAAGCTTTTAAAAAGAATTTCCTTGCCAAATAACGTGTCATCCAGATGGTGTAGAGCTTGGAATTATTATAGGCCAATCCTGGATTGTATTCTTTCTCAAATTGAAAGTCCAAATCCTTGACCTTGGCAAAATGATGCATATAGGAAGAAGTATTAATGACACGGCCGTCAGCTGCTTTTTCTAACAAGGGACTTAGCTCAGTTGTTAAAATATAGGGAACCAGAACGGATAACATAAATGTCAACTCGACATTTTCAGCACTCGCTTTTCGGTCTTTTCCTGCATACAGGCCTGCATTGTTAAACAAGACATCGATACGTTGAAAGTCTCGCTTGATTTCCTCCACAAATCGATAAACATCGTCTAATTTTGAAAAATCTGCAAGGTAGCTAGAAACTCTATCTCTCAAGGAGACTGAACGAACCTCTTGAAGCGCCAACTCCAGTTTTTGAGGATTTCGACCATGAAGGATGACCTGATGCCCTTCACTGGCCAGTTTCTTTGCCAAATGTTTACCAATACCGTCAGTAGCACCTGTAATCAGAATTGTTTTGACCATCTTAGTCTCCCAAGAAAGCAATGAGTTCTTTTGAAAACTCCTCTGCATATTGGAAGATCGAACCGTGGCCAGCATTTGGATAGATGATGAGTTTACTTTCTTTTATTTTCTCATGCATATCATAAGAATTTTCTGTTGGAATCTGCATATCATTATCCCCGTTGACGATTAAGGTTGGTTGAGTGATAAATTTTAGGTCGTCTTGAGGATCTTTCCCCCAACGTTTAATAGCTTTGAGTTGAGTCAAGAAACCAGGCACACTCATGTCTTTGTCCGCAAATTCCTTTGTTCTCATACCCATTCGTCCTAGGACTTTCAAAGCTTCGATTTTCCCTTGTTCATCATGATTATAGAAGATATAGCGTTTAGGATCGATGCGCTCAAGTCCCGCTTTAAACATATAGTTAAAGGTTTTCCCTGTTACCTTATCGATCTCTTTTCCACCTCGAGGTCCTGTTCCAGCCAAAATCAAACGACTCACTAGAGTAGGATTTATTCGGATGATTTCTTGAGCAATCATACCTCCCATAGAAAGACCGAGGAGGTTGATTTTATCGTAACCAAGCGCTTTTACAAAGTCAATTGTCTGCTCAGCCATTCCAGGTATAGTCGGAGCCACTTTTCCTTGACTGGCTCCAACACCAGGAAGATCGACTACAATGACATGGTGCTTTTCAGCAATTAAGTCTAATAGTTTTGGATCCCAGTTATCGAGAGTTGCTGCCAAATGGACCAGCATCAGAAGAGGTAGTTTTGATTCGCCTTTGCTGAGTTCGCGATAAGCAATTTGATTTCCTTGAACAGCGATGTATTGAGTTTTACTTGTAAGATATGACATTGTGTTTTCCTTTTTATTTCTTAAAGCTGAGGACTGTTTTTCCACGTGAGCGCCCATTAGCGACCTTGTCTAAGGCGCTATTTACTTCTTCAAATGGATAGACTGTATCGATAGATGGTTTGATTTCTAATTTGCTAAAGAGGTCGGCTACCTTTTGTAATTGAGCGCCATTGCTTTCTACAAAGATAAAATGGTAGTGAACGCCGTATTTGTCAGCCATCTTATCAAATTTACGACCAGCTAGTCCAAGTAGGATCTGTTTCCATTTTGGCAGGTTCATCCGTTTGGCAAAGTCACCATTTGGCATAGCACGAAGGGACACAAGCTGACCACCTTTTTTCATGATAGACATTTGTTTTTCAGTCTCAGCGCCCCCAAGGGTATCGAGGACATAATCAACCTGGCTAATAGTTTTTGTATAATCCTCTGTTTTGTAATCGATAAAGCGATCTGCTCCTAGGTTCAATACACGCTCAGCACTATCTCCAGCCCCATTAGTGATGACTGTCAAACCTTTAGCCTTGGCAATTGGAATGGCCATACCCCCGACACCACCTGTACCACCAGAGATAAAGATGGTTTTGCCAGCTTGAGCTCCCATGAGGTCTAGGGCTTGCATGATAGTCAAGGCAGTAAGCGGAACAGCAGCAGCTTCTTCGTCAGATAGATAATCTGGAACTTTGGCTAGAGCCTGACTGTCTACGGCTACATACTCGGCAAAGGCACCAATATGGTCAAGTGGGAGACGTCCAAAAACTCGGTCACCGACTTTGAGGTTTTTGACTTGTGTGCCGGTCTCTTCAATGATACCGACCACTTCATTTCCTGCAGTTTGTGGGAGTTTGTAAGGAACAATCATCTTGACCTCTCCTCGGGAAATCATGTTATCCAGAGGATTGACACCAGCTGCGGTGACTTTGACCAAGACTTGTTTGTCTGTAATACTTTGTTTAGCGACTTCTGTGATATTCAGTGTGATATTCTTTTTGTTATAAGTAGTATGTTGTGCGGCTTTCATTGTCTTCTCTTTTCTATTTTTGTTGTATCTGATAAAGATACATGTATGGTCGTTTTAAAACTGATCTGCATGCAAATCAGTTTCGTTTTTGTTTGGCTTCTTTATAAAGATTGTCAATGACATCTTCTAAGGTTTGGTGAGCTAGTTCCTTCTCAAGTTGAGCTTCAGCACTAGCAAATAGTGGCGAAACGGCAGCTTGGATATGTTTTCCCACTGGGCAATCCAGATTGCTATTTTGATGGACGGGAAATAAGCTGATGTGGCTGACTTCTTGTGTGGCAAAATAAATGTTAAGTAAGGTGATGTCCTTTGGCGATTTACTAGGTTGGTAGCCCGTTTTTCCTTGCTGAGACTGGATCAGTCCAGCATTTTTCAATAAGGCAACCACCTTACGAATATAACTAGCGTTGGTCCCAACGCTCTCAGCCAGTGCTTGTGAACTTAAGGTTTCCTTACTCTCACTAATCATGGTTAGGATGTGCAAGGCTACTGAAAATTTCGTATCCATAAAAACCCCTTTATATGTCTTGTATCTGATACAAGAACAGGTATAACACAAATAAAAAGAAAAGCAAGACTTTTGCTTCACTTTTTTAAAAATGATCAGGTCACGTGACTTGTTGTCAAACTCTAAAATGGGAATCGTGTGTTGCTAAATCATAGATCACCTCTTGTAAATTTGTACTATTGTACCAAAAACTGACGAAGTATCAAAGAGTTGTCTTTAGTAATTCAGAAGACTTCTCTTCCATGTATATAATAAATCGTTGTACTGCTGGAGAAGTTGGCCTCTACCTTCCATTTCTATTTCATAATACTATTTTTACTTTTTATTCATTATACAAGTAAGACTGAAGAAAATGCAATTAAAATCCTTAAAAAGTCTTTGTAAACTGCAATAAAATGGCCATAAAATCAGATTTCTTTATAGAACAACAGAAAAAGGAGCGGATATGATATCCTACTCCTTATTCTTATCAGAAAATCTAATTAGAATTAGTCTTCTTTTTTCTTACGAGCAACAAGTCCAAATCCACTCAAGACACCTAAAAGTCCAAGTGCTGCTAGACTAGCATTGTCTTCAGTACCAGTGTTTGGAAGTTCAGCTTGTCCTTTAGCTTCTGATGAAGCTGCTGCAGCTTGTGGTGCTTCACCATTTACTGGTGCTGATGGCATCGTTGTCGTTGCTGGAGCAGCTGGATTAGCCGGTGTTGCTGGATTAGCTGGGGCATTTGGATCCATTGGTTTTTCTGGGTTTGCAGGAGTTCCTGGTGTTCCTGGATTTTGACCTGGCATTCCTGGGTTTGTTCCCGGTGTTCCTGGATTTTGACCTGGCATTCCTGGGTTTGTTCCCGATGTTCCTGGTGTTCCTGGGTTTATTCCTGGTGTTGCAGAACCTTTAGGTTTGAATACGTGTAGAAGATTTCCTGTTGCTGGATCAACTTTTGTTCCTACTAATTCGTACCCTGGTACTTCTCCAGCTGGGTTACTTCCTTCAGCTAATGGTTTTAATGGTTTACCATTTATATCTACCCATACCGTTACTGGGTTCTTAGTTGCTGGTTTGAAGATGTGAAGTACTTTTCCAGTTTCTGGATCTTTCACTGTTCCAACTAGTTCATAGTTTGGCACTTTTCCTGCTGGTTGTGAACCATCTTCTTTCGTACGGATAACGTTACCATCTACATCTACCCACTCAGTTACGTTGTTGACAACAGGTGCAGGAGTAAATACGTGGATGACATCACCAGTTTCTGGATTTGTAACTGTTCTTACGAGTTTGTACTTAGGCACAGTTCCAGCTTCTTCAGTTCCTGGTACAGTTGGTTTCAATGGGTTACCATTTACGTCTACCCATACTGTAGAAGGTTGGTCAGATGTTGTTGGTTTGAAGATGTGTGTTACTTTTCCTGTTTCTGGGTTTGTAACTGTTCCTACTAGTTTGTAGCTTGGTACTTTACCTGGATCTTTAACTCCTTCTTCTTTAGGTTTTAAGACATTACCTTCTGTGTCAACCCACTCAGTTACCTTGTTGACAACTGGTGTAGGAGTGAACACGTGGATTACATTTCCAGTTGTTGGATCTACAGTTGTACCTACTAGTTTGTAGTTTGGTACTTTACCTGCTTCTTCAGTTCCTGGTGCAGATGGTTTCAATGGTTTACCATTGACATCCACCCAGACTGTAGTTTTTGCCTCATTTGTTACTGGTTTGAAGATGTGTGTTACTTTTCCTGTTTCTGGGTTTGTAACTGTTCCTACTAGTTCGTAGTTAGGAGTTGATCCTGCTGGGTATGTTCCTGGTGTTACAGGCTTGATTGGGTTTCCTTTTTCGTCTACCCACTCAGTTGTTTTACCTTCTTCGATAGATTTCTTAACTTTTTCAGCTTCTTTTCTAGCTTCTTCCTTAGCTTTTTCTTTTTGCTCTGGTGTTAAGTTTGGATCTTTATCAATGTTCTTGATTTTTTCTTCCAAGTCTTTATCGACAGCTTCTTTAGCTTTAGCTTTTTCTTCTGGAGAAGGTGGAGTTGGCTGATCCTTATCATTTTCTGACGGAGTTGATGGTTTGTCTGGAGTTGGAGTATCTTTCTCAACTTCTTTCTTACCATTCTCTTTGGCTTTTTCTACTTCTTCTTTAGAAGGTGCTTTATCGATGGCTTTCTTAGCTTCTTCAGCATCTTTCTTAGCTTCTTCTTTAGCTTTTTCTTTTTGCTCTGGAGTCAAGTTTGGATTTTCATCAATCTTCTTCACTTTATCTTCTAGAGCTTTATCAATCGCTTCTCTCGCTTTTGCTTTATCTTCTGGAGAAGGTGTAGTTGGCTGATCTTTATCATCTTCTGACGGAGTTGATGGTTTGTCTGGAGTTGGAGTATCTTTCTCAACTTCTTTCTTACCATTCTCCTTGGCTTTTTCTACTTCTTCTTTAGAAGGTGCTTTGTCGATGGCTTTCTTAGCTTCTTCAGCATCTTTCTTAGCTTCTTCTTTAGCTTTTTCTTTTTGATCTGGAGTTAAGTTTGGATTTTCATCAATTTTCTTAACTTTATTTTCTAGAGCTTTATCGATTTCTTCTTTAGCTTTCGGTTTATCTTCTGGAGTAACAGGAGATTTTTCTACATCTTCTTTAGCTTTTGTAGTAGATTTTTCTACATCTTCAGGAGTTTTCGCTTCTTCCAATGCTTTCTTAGCTTGTTCAGCTGTTTTCTTAGCTTCTTCAATCGCTTTTTCTTTCTCTTCGTTTGTTAACTCAGGATTTTCTTTGATCTTACTTTCTTTTTCAGACAAAGCTTTATCGATTTCTTTAGAAGCTTCTTCTTTGACATCTTTATAAACGTATGTTACTTCTGTTGTTCCTTCTGTTACTTTACCGTTTTCATCACCTTTAGTTGATGTTGGTACTAATACGTATAGTTTTCCATCTTTTGTAGTGATTGTAGCTGGTTTGTTGTCAGTTGTGTCATATGCTGAGCTTACAGATCCGTCTGTAGTATCTTTAACGTCTTCTGCGATTGTGTTACCCGCTTCGTCAGTGTAGTGAACTACTACGTTTCCTTTAACTTCTTTGTACACATATGTTACTTCTGTAGTTTTACCTGCTTCAACGTCTCCAGTTTCGTTACCTTTAGTTGATGCTGGTACTAATTCATATACTTTTCCTTCTGGAGTTGTGATACGAGTTGGTTTCATGTCGTTATCAGAAGTATCGTACTTAGCTCCTGGTTGACCATCTTTTGTATCAACGGCATCTGCTTGAAGAGTGTTTCCAGCTTCATCTACGTAATGAACAAGAACGTTTCCTGCTTTTTCGTATACATAAGTGATTTCTGTAGTTCCTTCTACAACAGCACCGTTTTCTGGTTTAGAATCATCTTTAAGTTCTTTAGCTGTTAAGTAGTAAACTACTCCATCTTTTTCAAGTTTAGCTGGTTTGTTGTCAGTTGTATCATATTTCTCACTTAGTGATCCATTTTCAACATCTTTCGTATCTTCAGCTAATGTGTTTCCTTCTGTGTCAACATAGTGAACTACTACATTACCAGTGATTTCTTTGTACACGTAAGTTACTTCTGTAGTTTCTCCAGCTTTAACTTTACCTGTTTCATCACCTTTAGTTGATTGAGGGATTAATTCGTATACTTTTCCTTCTGGAGTAGTGATACGGTTTGGTTTCATGTCGTTATCAGCAGTGTTGTAGTCTGAGTTTGGTTTACCGTCTTTTGTATCAACAGCATCCACTTGGATAGTGTTACCTTTTTCGTCAGTGTAGTGAACGACTACTTGTCCCGCTTTTTCGTAAACGTAAGTTACTTCAGTTTTACCTTCTACTACGTCTCCGTTTTCTGGTTTAGAATCGTCTTTGACAGCTTTTTCTGTTAAGTAGTAAACAGTTCCGTCTTTTTCGATTTTCTCTGGTTTGTTGTCAGTTGTATCGTATTTAGCGTTTAGAGAAGCACCTTTAGTATCTTCTTTATCGTCAGCGATTACGTTACCTTCTGTGTCAACATAGTGAACGACTACATCACCAGTTACTTCTTTATAAACGTATGTTACTTCTTTAGTTTCTCCAGCAACAACTTTACCAGTTTCATCACCTTTAGTTGCTGTTGGTACTAATTCGTATACTTTTCCTTCTGCAGTTGTAATACGAGTTGGTTTCATTCCGTTATCAGAAGTATCGTAGTCTGATCCTGGTTTTCCATCTACAGTGTCTTTTGCACCTGAAGCTACGTTAGCACCCGCTGCGTCTACACCTACTAATGGAGTTCCATCTTCTGTTTGGTAGTTAACGACTACTTGTCCTGCTTTTTCGTAAACATAAGTTACTGTAGTTGTACCTTCAACGACATCACCAGTAGCTGGTTTAGAACCGTCTTTCAATTCTTTAGCTGTTAAGTAATATTTAACACCGTCTTTAGTGATTTCAGCTTTTTTGTGGTCTGCTGTGTCGTATTTAACGTTTAGAGAAGCATCTGTTTCGTCTTTTTCGTCTTCAGCAAGTGTGTTACCTTCAGTATCTTCATACTTAACAACAACATTACCTTTAACTTCTTTATAAACGTAGGTTACTTCTTTAGTTTGACCTGATTCTACAGTACCAGTTTCATCACCTTTAGTTGATGCTGGTACTAGTTCGTATACTTTTCCTTCTGCAGTTGTGATACGAGTTGGTTTCATTCCGTTGTCTGCAGTATTGTATTCAGAACCTGGTTTTCCATTGTCAGTGTCTTTAGCACCTGAAGCAATATCTTTACCATCTGCAGTTCCTACTAATGGAGTTCCGTCTTCTGTTTGGTAGTTAACGATTACTGATCCAGCTTTTTCATAAACGTAAGTTACATCAGTTTTACCTTCTACTACGTTTCCAGTTTCTGGTTTAGAACCAGCTTTAAGACCAGCTTTTGTAATGTAATATACAGTTCCGTCTTCTGCAGTGATTTTTTCTGGTTTATTATCAACAGCAGTATCATATTTTTCGCTTAGAGATGCACCTTTAAGGTCATCTTTGTCAGATGCGATTGTGTTACCTTCTGTGTCAACATAGTGAACTACTACGTCACCAGTAACTTCTTTATAAACGTATGTTACTTCTTTAGTTTCTCCAGCTACTACTGTACCTGTTTCGGCACCTTTAGTTGCTGTTGGTACTAGTTCGTATACTTTTCCTTCTGCAGTTGTGATACGGTTTGGTTTCATTCCGTTATCAGAAGTGTCATATGCTGATCCTGGTCTTCCGTCTACAGTGTCTTTTGCACCTGAAGCTACATTCGCACCTGCTGCATCAACACCTACTATTGGAGTTCCATCTTCTGTTTGATAGTTAACTACTACTTGTCCTGCTTTTTCGTAAACATAAGTTACTGTAGTTGTTCCTTCAACAACATCGCCTGTTGCTGGTTTAGAATCATCTTTAAGCTCTTTAGCTGTTAGGTAGTATTTAACTCCATCTTTAGTGATTTCAGCTTTTTTGTGGTCTGCTGTATCGTATTTAACGTTTAGAGAAGCATCTGTTTCGTCTTTTTCGTCTTCAGCGATTACGTTACCTTCAGTATCTTCATACTTAACGACTACGTTACCTTTTACTTCTTTATAAACGTATGTTACTTCTTTAGTTTGACCTGATTCTACCGTACCTGTTTCATCACCTTTAGTTGATGCTGGTACTAGTTCGTATACTTTTCCTTCTGCAGTTGTGATACGAGTTGGTTTCATTCCGTTGTCTGCAGTGTTGTAGTCACTTCCTGCTCTTCCATCTGTTGTATCATTATTAGTTTCAGGAACATTATTTCCTTCTGGATCTGTTCCAGATATTGGGTTACCTTCTTGATCTGTATAATGAACTACTACTGATCCAGCTTTTTCGTAAACGTAAGTTACTGTAGTTGTTCCTTCTACTACGTCTCCAGTAGCTGATTTAGAACCATCTTTAAGTTCTTTAGCTGTTAAGTAGTATTTAACACCATCTTTAGTGATAGATTCTTTTTTGTGGTCAGCTGTATCGTATTTAACATTTAGAGAAGCATCTGTTTCATCTTGTTCATCATCAGCAAGTGAGTTACCTTCAGTATCTTCATACTTAACAACTACATTACCTTTTACTTCTTTATAAACGTATGTTACTTCTTTAGTTTCTCCAGCAACAACTTCACCTGTTTCTTCACCTTCAGTTGATTCTGGAACTAATTGGTAAACTTTTCCTTCTGCAGTTTTAATACGTTCTGGTTTCATTCCGTTATCCGCAGTGTTGTACGCTGTACCTGGTTTACCGTTATCAGTGTCTTTTGCACCTGATTCTACAGTTTTACTTTCATCACCAACTACTGTACCTGTAAGTGGAGTTCCATCTTCAGTTTTGTAGTTAACGATTACTGATCCAGCTTTTTCATAGATGTAAGTTACTTTTGTAACACCTTCTACTACTGTACCTTCTTCAGCTGGAGCGTCTTTTTCTACATCATTTACAGCTGTTTTTGTAGCGTCTGCTTTAAGGTAGTAAACATTTCCTTGTGCATCTGTAAGTTTTTCTGGTTTTTCAGTTTCGTTTTCTTTAGTGTTATAAACTACGTTTTTAGAAGCTTTAGTACTACTTACAACTACATCTTGTCCATTAGCATCAACATAATATTTCTCAGTTACTACTTCAGCTACTGTTTCAGGAGTATCAGTGTAAGGAGCTTTTAATTCTGTTCCGTCTTCTGTTTGGTAGTTAACGACTACAGAACCTTTTTTCTCGATTTCACGAGTTTTTTCTTCTGCATAAGTGTAAGTGATTGTTGTAGTACCACTTGCTAAACGATATGCACGAAGTGGAGTGATTTCGTCGCGGTAAGAATACTCTTCAATCTCTGGAGTAAAAGTGCCAAGATTAAGATTAATATCATCACCAAATTTACTTGTACTATTTTCATAAACGTCATTAAAATTAGCTGTTACATCCGTTGTAGGTCTACCTTTATCATCAACTTGGTCTCCAGTATCAGCCTTTATCGCATTTTTCTCCCCACCTTTTGCAGCTATTCCGACAGAGATATATCGTTTGAAATTAAGGGTGTTATCTTCCAACCCTTTTTCTTGAAGATAAGCAAGATAGTTTTTTACAAAAGTTCTGTTTGCTTCTCCTGTTGCAGTATCTGGAGCTGCTTTAAATTTTTGAACCATTGCATATGTTCTATCTATACTAGCACCACTACCTTCTTCATCATCTGCAACATTATCCTTAGGTGATAATGGTATCACCCCTGTAATTTCAGGACTTGCATTACTCACAGTTACATACGTATTTTTCTCAAGGACGAAAACGTAGTCTCCTTCTTTGATGCCACCATCAGCAGTTACGTTCGCTGAAGTGAAGTTTTTGGCTGTTGCTTCACCAGACTTGAAAGCTTCTACCATCTTAGCATCAGAACTGATAGTTCCTGAATCAGCTTGTACATATTTACCATATGTTCCTTTTCCTGTTTGTTCAACGATCCAAGCTTTTCCACCAGGTTTTACAGTATCATAAGTGATTTTACCTTCTGCATTGTTTAATCCTTCTGGAGTCAATTTCGCAGTTACATCCCCTAGAGTTGTGTCAGAGTATACTCCTCCACCATCTCCAGTAGTTTCAACTTTAGGTTCTCCAATTAGGTGGTAAGTTTTCCCGTCTTTTTCGATAGTTTCTTTCTTACCAGTTTCTTTAGCGTTGTCTAGGTCACTAGCTTCTGCATCGCCACCTGTAGTTCCTTTGAAAACTTCTCCTGATTTACCGTATACATCGTATGGTGTTTCGATAGTCTTATCAGCACCAGAATCTTGGTTTTTGTTTTCTTCTAATACAGTATTTCCTTCAGCAGTTACATACTTGTAATCTACTTTTCCAGTTTTAGTGATTGTATTTGTTCCATTTTCAGTTGGATCAGTTGAAGCAGTTGTTCCTTCGACCTCATTTGTGATATTCGCTGTATCTACAGTAATCGAACCCTTATCATTAGAAATCGTTGTTGTGTTGTCACCATTATCTTTTACCTCTGCTGCTGCAGTCTGGCTTTGTCCTGCCATTGCAAGAGCTGCACCGACAAGCAGAGCGACTGTACCGATTTTGACTGAGTCTGAACGACCGTCTTTAAACTTACGAATGGAAAATTTTTCTTTTCTATTTATAAAAATCCTTAATATCCTTTACTATTATTTTTGTATGATTTTCAAAATTCGCCATATTGGCATAACAACGTGGTTAATAAACTCGAAACGCCTACACTTCTATTTTAATATTTTAAAGCCATTTATACAATAAAATTAACTACTTTTTAATGGTTTAAACTATAGTTTTCACT
>NZ_GL831112.1:1009575-1036329 GCF_000188295.1 Streptococcus vestibularis ATCC 49124
ACAGACATATGGATTTACATATTTAAAAATATACATTTATGCTACCAGCCAATTGAGACCCTTTCAAACTGACAACCCAATCGTCGCAATTCTTTTTGACAGTCCTCATAATAAGGGAGGGAAATGCCTGTGATGGTTACATGTGGCAGATCTTTTAAGTGAAGGCTGACCGATGAAGTAAAATGATAAACATGAACGAACTCGTATTCTTGAAAGAGTTGGGCAAGGACATCTTCAAAAATCAGCTCCGTCTCCAAGTAAGTCACGTTTGGGATAGTGAAGGTTTCCTTGGGATGGGGAAGATAGAGGTCAATTGCTAAGGCCTTGGCATAAGTGCTGATAAAGCGGATAGAGATTTGGTCGTCCTCTTCAGAGAACTTTTGCCCCAGCAAGACCTTGACAGTCTTACCATTTGAAACAGGTGCTTGAGGTAGGTCAAAAAAATGCTCTAGATAAACCAGCTTTTCTCTAGCTACGACATGGTAGTCACTACGATAGAGGGTATAGTGCTTTTCCGTCCGCTCAATCAAGTCATCTCTGGTCAAGCCCAAAGAGCCCACCTGACTGGGTTGGAGAGGCCAAGCATACATTCCCAAGGGATAAATATCTGCATAACCATCATCGAAACTCATGAGGTGTTGGTAGGTAGAACTCGCAACTACGTCCAGAATCAAGCTATTGTCAAAACTAGCATAAAAGATGGTGTCATAGTCTCCGGCTAGCTCCTGACAGATCTGAGCCAAGTCCTCTGCCGTCTGAGGATAGTGAACATGGTCAAAGCCCTTAGCATAATGCTCCTGTCGGGCATTTTTGACAGGGCTAACATAAAGACTGACAAAGTCCTGATCAGGATAAAGCCCCTTGATATGCTGGGCGATCTTGGCCTGTAAGGGCGTTGTAGCAATGATGAGGTGTTTCATCTCTTTGATTCTCCTAGGTGGTGATGTTGCAACAAGGTCTCAACGACTTCAAAATCTAGGGCATCGTCGATATCATAAGAATAGAGTTTGGGCATTTCATAGGCTACTGTCTTATCTGTGTAAAAGGTCTCATCTCGTAGGTAACGGTCCTTGCGAGAAATCCAAATACTACCGTTGGGATAGTAATAGACAGGCTCTTTCTGCCTAGCATAGTGCTTGGAAACCTGAGGTGGACGGATAAAAGTTGACTCCTCCAACTGCATGAAAAGACTGCGACTCTTGTCTGCCTTAACACAGGATATCAAATGGTCGGCTCCAGACTGACAGTAGAGCTGGTAGGACTCGATAAGGTGCTCCACTTTTCTTAAGGGTGAGGTCACCTGTAGATTCATAAAAACCTGCTCTCCCTCAAAGGGCTTTAAAAAGTCTCGTAAGGTCTCCAGACTAGAGGTTGCTGACAAGGCCAATTCTTTTGGTCTGTGGACACAACGAATCTCTGGATAGGCTTGACGACAGAGTTCTAGATAGGCTAGCGAGTCTGAGGACACCCAGATGTCACTAAATAGCTTAGAGGCTAGAGCGACTTCGATAGTATAGAGAACCAAGGGTTTACCTGCAAGCGGTTTGATATTTTTATCCACTAAACCGCGTGAGCCCGAACGGATTAAAATGACGGCTATAGGTTTAGATTTTGCTTTCATATAGTCTTCCTAGAATTGAGATAAAAAGGGCAGATAGGGTAGTGATGATGCTATTTAACCAGGGATTAGGGTTGGCAAAGAGGCCACTGTAATGATAGAGGACTAGGACTCCTAGACTGAAGACCAGATAGATTTTTGCTAGCTGTAAGCTCGGTCTTTTGAGGAGCAAGACCATGAGGTACAACCCACCAATCACACCTAAAGTCAGACCCATAAAGCCGTTTATCCATTCATAGATGGAATAGATTTCTGCATTCATGAGTAAGATGCAGAGAAGCCAGGATAGACCTGCTAAGACAAAGGATAGGATACTTGGCGACCAGCGAATCTTTGACCAAGCAAAATCCATCTTCAAGCAGGTCACGATTGCATTCATACTGGATGAGACCGTGGATTGGCCCGCTGCCAAGAGAGCCAGCATGATGAAACTTCCAAACCAAGGTGCTAGTCCTTCCCGAGCATAGGCAATGAGAACAGGATTGGTCGATGTGGTGGTGAAATTTTCCTGACGAATCAAGCAGCCAATCAAATACAATAGACTAGCAATCCCAAAGGACAAGAGTCCCTGAAGCCATAAGATTTTTCCAATTTTCCGACGCCCCATTTTGCTGTTAAAACGTTGAACGATATCCTGCGAGGAAACGTAGGAAAACAAACTACTGAAACCTGCTCCTACAACTAAGATCAAGACCGTCCGTCCATCCAGCGTCTCTGCAAAGTGAGATAGCTGTAGACTGCTATTCATGACAAGACCTGATTGAGCAATTCTTGGTAGAAAAAGGGCCAGTATAGCTAGCAAGACCAAGCCCTGAAAGAAGTCCGCCCACAGAACAACCAAGAGGCCGCCCCTTGCCAGATAATAGACCGTCAAAAGAAGGAGTAGGCCTGACAAGACCAACTGATTGATAGGGATAAAGGGCTCTAAGGCCTGAGATAACAAGTAGGTTACCACTGCTATTCGCCCCAATTGGTATAGGATAAAAAGTCCTGAAGCCAGTGAACGAATGCCAGCCGATTGAAACTTGTCCTCTAAAAGATGGTATGCTGTCTCGTAGTTTCCCTTTTGATAGAGGGGCAAAAAGTAACGGTGGGCGAGGGGAATGGCTAGAAAGATGCCACACTGGGCAAACCAGAGATAGGACCTGCCTGTATAGGCATTCCCCACCAGAGTCAGAAAGGAAATGGGGCTGAGCAAGGTCGCAAAGACTGAGAAAGCCAGAACAGTCACTGGAACAGCTTTCTTAACCTGATAGTAATCCTCTTCGTCCCCTTTTTTCCGATAGGCGATCCAGGAAATCAAGCAGAAATAGAGCAATAGGGTGATTAGAATTCCCAACATCCTAGAAGTTCCTATCTAGTAGTTCGCGGTAGCTTTGAGCCACCGTTCCTAGTGAATAGTGAGCCGCTAGGGCGATATTTTCTGCATTGGACTGGCGATAGTCTGCCTGCTCCATCTCTTCTATCATTTGAATCAATTGTGCCTTATTTCTGAAAAGGCGGATAGCATCTGACTGTTCGGCATAGAAACGATGGGCAATCTCCACATCTGATAACAAGGCTAATAAACCTTGATTGAGGGCTTCAACGCAGGCGTTGGCAAACAATTCTGTAAAACTAGCAGACAGGTAGCACTGGTGGAGATGGTAAGGAACCTCGTCGACAATGCCTTTGAACTGAATGGTTGGTGGCAGATCGTAGCGATTGCGCAGCTCCTCCAGACGTTCCTCTGTTCCACCATAAAAGGTGATGCGGGCCTTGGAACCACGTTTGTAGAGTTCGATAAAGGCTTCAATGACAAGTTCAACGTTCTTTCCTTCTCCCATATGACCAACTAAGCAATAGTCTAGCACAGGTCCCACTTCTTTGATTTGACCGGGATCTTCTGTAAACATAGGTGGCAGGAATCTTGTCTGATAACCTTCTTTGGCCAAGCTCTCTGTCAACTTCTCACTGGCAACTAAATATCTGTTTGCCTTGCGCAGATTGGCGAGACGTAAGTCTCGCATGATATTTTCATGGACGACTTCATAGTAATTTTTGTCCGTGTTTTCCATGTAACGCCAGAGGCTGGGTTTGGGAACGATTTGTTGGTCACGAATGAAGAGGTCGGTTTGCTGGGCCCATCTAGCTAGAAACTTAACCAGCAAGTCCTCCTCAGAACAAATTTCTCCCTCGATACGGTAGATATACTCTGGATAAAAAAATCGTTACAGGAGAGGGTTCTTTGAAAGGATCGATAAAGCGTCCTTCAAGGGCCAGTTCTCCATTTTCGTGATACCAACGCAACTCCTTTTCTTTTAAATCTTCAAACAAGAAGGGCCCCTTAGTATAGTAATATCTTCCCGAACCATCTCCTAGGGTAACAGAGGTCACAAAGCCGTCCTCATTGAGCTCAACCTGATCTCCCTCTGCTAGAGTTAGGTTTTCTGGTCTCACTGTCAAATCTGCATGGCCCATATCTGAAAAGAGATGAGGAACACAAAGCAGTTCCTTTTCTAAAAATCCTAACTTAATCAAGTCTTTCTTCCAATCAGGACGAAGCTGAGGACTCGATACCAGGTGGACATATTCCAAGCCCAGATGTCGTGCTATACGTGCTCGATAGACCTGAGTAGTCTCAAAACCATAGCGATGAATTTCCTTAGCTGGATGAATGGTGACAATTCTCGACATGCTATACACTCTTTCTCTACTATTTTCTGCTTTCAAACGAAAAAACACCCTCACAAAAAAGCGAGGGTAATTCATCCGTTACAATGCTTGGGGAATTCCTAGCAAGTTCCCCCCTCAAAAGGACTTTATGCTATTTTATCACAAAGACTGACCATCTGCAAGATAGACTAATTTAGAGATGATAGCTTGGGGGAGTCTTCTGGATAGTTCAATAGTTCGGCTAGAATCTCTTTATTCATCAAGTGCATACGAAAACAGGGCGATAAAGTCTCTTATCGCTGAGTATACGGCTATCCTGTTGTATGAGCTTCTCCTACTGGGAAAAATACGACGATACCCATACTGTCATACATTTTGCTACCGCCTAGTATAGTAGAAAAGATGATGTACAAGCCTTGTGCAAAGTGATTGAAAAATTATAAACAAATCTGAAACTAACATAGATGGCTTTTATGTCTAGATTAATTTTAAAAATTGAATTATTTAGAAAATAAATGTTTTGATCTTTATTCCATATGTATAATCAATGTCAATAACTTCTACTTAAATGAAATAAAAACGCAAAAAGAGAACCCTACTGGATTCTCTTATTATTTGATAAACATAAGCATTAAGCTTTCTTAGCTGCCTTGCTCCACTGGTACCAACCAACCAAACTGTTGATGAGGTAAATGAAGTATTTTCCTTGAATTTGAAGGCTTTCTCCCCACCACAGGTAGATAGAGAAAACATTAGTAGCTGCCCAGAAAATCCATTGCTCACGATAAACAGCTGTCATCAAGAGCTGACCGACACCGTTTGTCGCATCAGTAATAGAATCACGATAAGGACGATTAGCTCCAATTAACTGGTAAATAAGACCAAAGGCTAACCACCAAAGTACGCTAATTGATAGGTACTTGGTCCATCCAACCGTGTCCAATTTACGGGCAACAAATTCCTGCTGTTCTTTTTTGAACTGGGCTTGATAGATCAAAAAGTGTTAAAAATAAGACAGTAACCTCAGAATAGATACTGTCTTATCTCTTTTTTTACTAAAAGCCTTGATAGACTTGACAAATGGTAGAAAGGAACCGTGAGTTCTTGCCAGAAGCTGAAGTTAATCCTTCAACCTGGAAAACCCGCAGAGGTGACTTTTTCTATACATCTCGATTTTTCTGGCAATAATCATTAACCGATAAATATGTCTGTGAATCACCCAGCGACTCCGCTATGTCCATAATCCGCGGTGGTAGTAATCCCACTCGCTGGACAAGTTCGTGATCGCTGAACAATTCCCGTGGACTGCCGGCGAAGCCAAACTTCCCGTGTTCCATAACATACACCGACTCAAACTCGGCGGCGACCCAATCCATGTCATGGGTGATGGTCACAACTTGGTGGCCCGAATCAGCCAACTCATGGAAAATTGCGGTCAACTTGCGCCGGCTTTCCCAATCAAGCGACATCATCGGCTCATCAAATAAATAAATCGCCGGATCCACTGCCAAAACTGTGGCAACGCTCAACAGCTTGCGTTCCGACAATGACAAGTCATATGGACTTTCAGCTGTTTTATCATCCAAGCCAACTCTTTTTAGAGCAGCTAAAGCCCGCCTCGTAATCGTGTCGTGGTCATCCATGACCTGCGCGACACTCCACTCCACCTCTCGTTGAACGGTCGGGTTGAAAAGCTGATCGTCAGGATTCTGAAAAGTAATCCCCACCTTCAGTAACTTTTCGACTGGTTTAAGATCATTAAAATTTTCTCCATCGATCTTAATCACACCGGTTTGTGGTGTCAGCAAGCCCGTCAACAATTTGAAGAGCGTTGATTTGCCGGCACCATTTTGGCCGACAATCGCCACCATCGGATCGGCGAAGTGTTTGTCTTCAACATCCAAGCTAAAGGACCGTTCCGGATAAGTGAACGTCAGGTGGTTCAGTTCAATTGTGGACATAACGAACCTCCTTCAGATCAGCGTAATTCACCGGATACCGGCCATCAGCCAAGTGCCAATCCATTTTTTGAGCAAGTTGCTGGATTGTCGGGGCTGGAATCTGCCAGTCAGCTGCCAAATGATTAAACACCTCACCCGGCTTGCCCTGGGCTACCATTTGACCCTCGTGTAGCACCCACACAACGTCAGCGACTTCGCACAAATCGTCAATTTCACTGGTGACAATGAAGACAGTCGTCTCTTTGACTTGGGCCAGCCATTGGAAAAATTGTCGGCGGCCAAGGGGATCCATCTCACTAGTCGGATCATCCATAATCAAAACAGCCGGGTTAGCCGCAATCGCCGTGGCAATTGCCAACCGCTGGATCTGACCACCGGAAAGGCTCTCGGGACGCAAATTCAGCTGTTCAATCAGCCCCATTTGCGTGGCAACTTCTTCAACCCGTTTTTGAATCAGTCCTTCAGCCATTCCCTGATTAATCAAGTCAAAGGCGATTTCATCGGCAACCGTGTCTGCCAACCCACTTAGTTGGCCAGCTGGATTTTGCAGTACAACTCCATTCATGGCATTATAAACGTGCCAATTGTCGGACACTCGCTGGCCAAACATGTGCCAATCGCCCTCAATCTCAGCAGACACAATTTTGGGAATGACCCCTGCCAGCACACGGCACAAAGTCGATTTGCCGGAGTGGCTATTCCCGATAATCCCAACCACCTGGCCGGTATGAACCCCCGCGTTAATCTGACGCAGTTGTGGTTGCTCAGTACCCGGATAACGGGTGGTCAAATTTTCAATTACAATCCGTTTATCTTCTTCCATATCTTCCACCCAATCAATAAAATTGCCAATCCAGTCAGACCAATGTGCAGCGTCCGCGACAGGCGATACACGCGCTGGGAGGTTCTGACAGTCCGGTTGGGATTATCAAAACCTCTCAGTTGGAGCGAAATCGACCGCGCCATCGATTGATCCAAGGTCTTAATCACCAATGGAATTAGAACCGGCAGGACTGACTTTAATTTCTGAATCAACGTTTTTTGCGGATTGGTTCCGCGAACTTTTTGTGCCTGCTGGATTTTCCGCATATTGCGCATCATTTCCGGCAAAATATAACACACCGACATCAGAACGTAGACGGTTTTATAAGACAATCCGGACAGTTCCAAATAGGCCGCGTTTTCTGAAATACTCGTGGTCACCATAAAAAAGCCACTTGTCAAAATAATCACCAATACTCGACAACCCAGAGTGGTGGCGTAAATCAGGCCTTCTTTGTAGAACGACACCCCAAGCACAGAAAACAGCACAGTTTGATTCCGACTGTAAAATAGCCCTTGGATGATCAGCATGGTGCAAATCAGAAACAGGCTGAATCCCAGCGCCTTAAAGATGGTAGAACTCAATTTGGAAAATAACAATAGCAGTGTTGCGGCAAGAATTAATCCGGCCTGAAGCAATAAATTCATACTGGCAAAGCTCAACAACGTCATGTCCAAGATGAACAAGAGCTTAGTAATCGGATCGATCACCTGGTACCACTTGAGCTTGACCCGTGGCGCTCCAGAAATAAATGTTTGATCAGTCATCATTTATCATCGCTAAAGAAGTGCACCATCCGCTTCGGCAGCTGACGATAGATGAAGAATGCCAGGTAGGCCACGCAGACTTTATCCAAAATATCCAAGACAAACTCATCGGTAAATGAGGCCAGCCACACTGGTGCATGATTGGCGACCATTACCGCAAACAATGAGTCACCCCAAGCGATACCGGTCTGACCACCCCAAAAGATGATGTTGAGTGGCGTTGAAATGACAGCTGAAACGAAGGCAATAATAATAGCAGAAACAAATACTCGTCGCGCTGACGAGAACCACCCATTGGCGTGCAAAACTCCAACAGCAATCCCAATTCCGATGCTGGTAATCGCATACACGGTTGAAATTGGCGATAAGGTCAGCCCATAGATCACGTTGTTGATGAAACCACTGATGGCACCGGCAACCGGCCCAGCCAACATGCTGGCAAGAAAGGTTCCCAAAGACCCCAGCCAAACGGGCAACTTTAACCCCTCCGCCAAGGCTTTGGCAACATAGTTAATCCCCACGGCAGCGGGAATCAAAGTCATGGTGGCAGCACTTAACTTAAATTTCCACATACTGGTACGATGAATCGGTTCTGTTTTCATAATCTTCTCCTTTTGTTTTTAAAGAGCCGTGTCAGGAATGACTTTCGGACGCAACGCTCTAAAGAATAGTTAATAGAACTATTTAGGCTTTTCACAAATCAACCATAGTCGACATAGATTAATATAGTAAAATTACTATTTCAAAGTTCACACTCCTATCATACGCTTATTTTCAAAATTGTCAAGTTTTTTCTGAAAATTCTTCAAAAAATATGAAAAATTTAAAATGCCTAGCTGAGCTAGACATCTTTGATTGGGATTTTGTTTTAATTGCTATCACTAATATTTCTAAGCTGTTGTCATTGACCGAAATTTAGTCCATAATATATATTTCACCACGGCTATAAAGGGAAGCCTTACCTGCAAGGTAAATCCTATCTCCCTCTATACGACAAAGGAGGAGTCCACTCCTTTCAGAGGCTTGGTAGGCCCTAAATTCTGCTTGTACCAACTTATTAGCCCACAAAGGAATGACATGACAGTGTCCTGAGCCACAGACTGGATCTTCCTTGACTGATAATTTTGGAGCGAAACTTCGAGTTACAGTATCATAGTTTCTTCCTCTCGCGGTGATATTCAGGAGAAGACCATCTAAAGCTTTTACTTTATCAAAATCTGGACTTGCATTAATGACATCGTTTTCATGTGGCAAGATACAGACTAGATCTCTTCCAAGCCATGCTTCAAGTGGACGGACCCCGATTGCTTCTTCCATCTCACTTGTGACAACTACTTGATGCATAGCGTATGATGGAAAATTCAGCTCATAGTAGTCATCTTTTTTACTGACTAAAAGTTCTCCACTCTGTGTTGTAAAAGTTAGTCTTTCTACATCCACTTCGATAAATTTAAAGAGAATGAAGGCAGTCGCTAAAGTAGCATGACCACACAAATCGATTTCTCCACCGGGAGTAAACCAACGTAATTCGTAGTGGTCGCCATCTTTAACCGTAAAAGCTGTCTCAGAGAGATTATTTTCTTTGGCAATATTCTGTAAGGTAGTATCTGACAACCATTCGTCCAGAAGACAAACAGCCGCTGGGTTCCCCTTAAAAACAGTATCTGTAAAAGCATCGACAATAAATTGTGGAATGGTATATTGACTAATTGGCATGATGGGCTCCTTAATTTGTTACCTTTATTATATCTGAAAATAGGATAGAAAACAGACAAATGTAACTAAAAAAGTTAATTGAATAAGTTACTTTTTGTGCACATTTTTCATTAGTTCTTTACAAACCCTTCTTTTACCAAAAAGCCATGAGCTACTTGATCAGCCGGTTTACCTTCTACTCCCACTTGGTAGTTCATCTGACTCATTTGCTTTTCTGTGATTTTACCAGCTAACTTGTTTAGAATGCCTTCCAATTTTGGATGTTTCTTAAGAAAAGCTTCTTTCATAAGAGGTGCTCCTTGATAAGGTGGGAAGAGTTGTTTGTCATCCTCTAGGGCCACAAGGTCATAGCGAGCAAGCTCGGCATCCGTTGAGTAGGCATCTGTTATCTGGATTTCACCAGACTGGATAGCCTGGTATCGAAGGGCTGGCTCCATGGTGGATACTTGTAGATGGAGTCCGTAAACTTTCTGCAAGCCCTTGTTCCCATCCTCTCGATCATTAAACTCTAGCGTAAATCCTGCCTTGAGTTGTCCTTCCACCTTTTTCAAATCTGAAATGGTCTTGAGTCCATACTCTTGGGCAATTTTCTTAGGCACTGCGACAGCATAGGTATTCTGATAAGCCATGGGTTTGAGCAAGGCCAGGTTGTCTTGTTTTTTGATTCCATCTCGAGCTGCTTTGTAGACTGCTTCTGGATCATGGTCGACTTGCGGCGCCGGCTTGAGGAGACTTTCAGTCACGGTCCCTGTAAACTCTGGATAGATAGCAATATCCCCTTTTTTCAGAGCTTCATAGAGGAAAGTGGTCTTGCCAAAATTTGGTTTAACAGTCACTGTCATGTCCGTGTTTTCTTCGATCAAAATCTTATACATATTGGCTATAATTTCCGGTTCAGGACCCAACTTCCCAGCAATGACCAGGTTTTCTTTTTCCGGTTTGGAAAGAAGACTTGGCGTATAAGAAACTCCCAATCCGATAACCATTACCGCAAAAGCCGCAAAGATGGTCCGCAATTTGGCCTTTTCCATCCATTTGAGAAGAAGGTTAAAGGCGATGGCTAAGAAGGCAGAAGACAGGGCACCGATCAAAATCAGACTGGCATTATTGCGGTCAATCCCCAAAAGGATAAATGAACCAAGTCCTCCAGCCCCAATCAAGGCAGCTAGGGTAGCCGTCCCGATAATCATCACTGCTGCTGTCCGAATCCCAGACATGATGACGGGCATGGCCAAGGGGATCTCAAACTTCTTGAGTTGCTCCCACTTGGTCATCCCGAAGGCGACTCCTGCTTCTTCGAGGCTTGGGTCAATCCCACGTAATCCTGTAATGGTATTTTGCAAAATGGGGAATATCGCATAAATGACTAGAGCTGTTAAAGCAGGAAGTGTTCCAATTCCCATAATAGGGATAAAGAGTCCCAGAAGTGCCATGGAAGGGATGGTTTGAAAGACTCCAGCTAACTGTAGGACCCAGTTGCTAACTCTCTTTCGTGTACTTAAATAAATTGCTAATGGGACAGCTAGAAAAATAGCAAGGAGCAAGGTCAGTAATGACAGTTGCAAATGTTGTCCCAGTGCAGCGACCCAGTCCCCAAAACGTTCTTGAAAAGTTGAAATCAAATTAGACATGAAGGCTACCTCCAAACAAGTTTGCTACAAAGTCTGTCGCAGGCGCTTGTAAAATTGTTTCAGATTCTGCAACCTGGCGAATTTCTCCATCCTGCAAAACTGCAATTCGATCTCCTAATTTTAAGGCCTCATCCGTATCATGTGTTACGAAGATGGTCGTCATACCGAATTCTTTATGTAAGGCCTTGGTCAATTCTTGCAACTGCTTGCGAGAGATGGCATCCAAGGCTGAAAAAGGCTCGTCCATCAATAGAATCTTTGGTTCCCCAATGATAGCTCGTACAATGCCAATCCGCTGTTGCTCTCCACCAGATAATTCACTAGGCATGCGCTTCGCATACTCTGCAGCAGGTAGGCCAACCTTATCCAAGAGTTCTTCTGTTTTAGAAGCAATTTGTTCTTTAGTCCAGCCCTTCATTTCAGGAATGAGAGCAATATTTTCCGCAACTGTCAAGTTAGGAAATAGGGCAATGGCTTGAAGGACATAGCCTGTACTGAGACGTAACTCCCGTTCATCATAGTCCTTGATGCGTTTTCCATCCATATAGATATTGCCATCTGTCGGCTCCAAAAGACGGTTAATCATCTTGATCATGGTGGTCTTTCCAGATCCTGAAGGTCCCACAAGAACCATAAATTCTCCATTTTCAATGCGGAGATTGACATCTCTAAGGACATCTTTTTCAGTGTAGCGTAAGGCTACATTTTTGTATTCAATCATTTTTTTCCTCAATAAGTTTTCTGTCTCTAAGAATATCTGATAGGCTACTTGCTGGATGCCCTAGGACTTTTTCAATATCTGTTGAAACCCCAGCCTGTTCGCCAGCTTTAATCGCTGTATAGGTGCTGACCCAGGCATCGTACTCCCAAGTTTGTGCTGGCCATTTTTTCCGTGACTCATAGGCTTCTTCTATTGATTCATCTACATACGTGATGGCGTTACTGGTCTCTTTTGAGAGTAGCGCTACGATTTCTTGCATAGAAAGATCCTCTGGCCCTGTAAGATTCAAGCTTTGATTTTTCCACTCCTTAGGATTTAAAAGAATCTCTGCTGCAACCCTAGATGTGTCCTTACGGGCAACAGCTGACACAAAGCCACTGCCTGCCGGACCACGAATCTCTCCATTTTCAAGCGCAATATCAATCAGGAAGTCCAAGTAAAAATTATCTCTCAAAAAAGTATAGGTGAACCCTAACTCCTTGATATAGGCTTCCGTCTGGGCATGATCTCGAGACAAGGTGAAAATTGCCTTTTCATCTGCCCCATAAAATGAGGTATAGACGATATGCTCTACCCCTGCTAGCTTTGCAGCATCTAAAAAGTCCTTGTGTTCCTTAACACGTTCTGGATTTTCTCTAGCAGAAACCATCAACAAGATATCGATACCCTTTAAGGCCTCAACCACCTCTAGAGTATTGGAATATACCATCTTACGGATTTCCGCTGATGCATAGACTGTTGCACGCTCTGGACTTCTTGCTAGATGAACTGAAGCGATTCCTTTCTGAGCTATAAGATCAGCCACATAAGAACCTAATTTCCCTGTTACACCTGTAATACCAATCATAACTGTTACTTCCTTTCCCTACATGTCATTTTCTTTAACTTTTAGATTTGTGATAATACGCTCTTGATAGGCTTCAAATTCTTGAATTTCTTGATCAGAAAATCCTTGGTAAAAAATCTCACCTAACTCTTCACTGACACGGTCTCCAATTTCTTTTTGCGCCCAACCGAGATCTGTCAAAGAAATATATTTTTTCCTTTTATCCTGCGTACAATGTTGAATCGTAACTAAGCCTTGTTCTTTCAATTTCTTAACCATACTGGTCAATGTATTATTGGCTAGACCCGTCGCAAGGGCGATATCTGTCGCAGTTGCTCGGCCATCTTCCTTTTGCCAAAGCACTGTTAAAATTTTCCCTTGTTCACTTCTGTATTGAGCATCTGGTTCCTTGCTCAAGAGTTTTTGAAAGATACGCCCATTCAACAAACGAATCTGTAGAGCTTGGTAGCCCCCTAACATCTTGTCCATTTCGTCTCCTTTTTCTTCTATATCGAACTTTACACCCATAATTGTAACTCTCGGCGTTACATTTGTCAACTATTTCGATATAGAAGTAACTGTAAAAACAAAAAAACTTCCCTAATTATCTAGGAAAGTCCTTTCTGTGATTTTTGATGTCTTAAAAAATTTTATTCAGCCTTAGTAATATCTTCACGCATCTCATCAACATTGAATTTTGCAAAAAGATACTGACGGTCTTGAACTGGGAAACGTTGGTCGAGTTGGTCAACTGGACCAACTTCGATAATACCATTTTCAATAACAAAGTCCATAACATGACCACCAAACGTCAAGTCGTCTGAAATAAAATGGAGGTGATACCCTGCAACACTCACACCATGGAACATTTCTGGCGTCCAAATACCAACGATAGTACCTGAAATATTATCTACCTCGTACTCAGGTTGGCGTGTGGCAACATCCGCAAACTTAATATCGGCATTTGATTTTGGAATCATACGCACGTGCATATGTTTAAAATGACCTTTGATTTTGATAGAACGGAAGAGGTTAACCCCATCATAATAAGATTCAATACGATCCTCAAGCTCTTTATCAGTCATTTCATAACGTTGACGGAATATAACTTCAGCTTGGTGAGGTACGACTGCTGCATAAGGTACTTTTTCATCAGGAGAAACTTCTACCACTTCGACCTTACCCTCAGACCCTTTGGCTTGATAGGCTTTACCGTCAAGAACAATCAACTCACCATCGATAGAATCTAATGTTCCGAGACCCAAGTCTCCATGCTCCAACAATTCACCAACTGTTAAAGTACCTCCATAAAGCCCAGCCATCAAGGCTCCCAAGGTATTATATTGAAATAATTTTATGGCTTCAGACATGTCTACACCCTCTTCTTAGTAAAATTCATCTGGCAAGATAGTTTCGCCAAGTTTAATATTATCTTTATAATCAATTGGAACATCAATAAGGACTGGTCCATCTACAGCTTGAACCAAGGCTTCTTGAAGCAAGCTAGCAAACTCTTCCTTACTTGTTGCACGATATCCTTTTGCTCCAAAGCTCTCAGCATATTTTACAAAATCAACTGGACCAAAGTCAACCCCAGATGAACGACCATACTTCATTTCTTCCTGGAATTCCACCATATTGTAATGACCATCGTTCCAGATAATATGAACAATTGGCAATTTCAAACGAACTGCCGTTTCCAATTCTTGTGCTGAGAAGAGGAAACCACCGTCACCAGAAACAGAAATGACTTTTGTCTTAGGACGAACCAAAGCTGCAGAGATGGCCCACGGAAGAGCAACCCCTAAAGTTTGCATCCCATTTGAGAAAAGCAAATGACGTGGTTCATAAGATTTGAAATAGCGGGCCATCCAAATATAGTGACTACCAACGTCAACGGTGACTGTCATATCATCTTTGGTTTGGTCTTGCAAAACTTCAATCAAATCTAGCGGATGTACCTTTCCTTCTTCAGGTCGGCGATCAAACTTAACATCCTCAACAACGTTATTCTTCAATCCTTTAAGGTATTCAACTGATCCTTCAGGTAATTTGTAGCCCTGAATAGCAGGCAAAAGCAAATCTAAAGTTGCTTCTACATTACCAATCAATTCACGTTCTGGCTGGAAGTAAGTATCCACCTCAGCAGGTTCAACATCAATTACGATAATACGTGCTGAAATTTCAGCATTCCAGTTACGTGCTTCATACTCAATTGGGTCATAACCAATGGCAATTATCAAGTCCGACTTCTTAAGCAACATGTCCCCCGGTTGGTTACGGAAAAGACCTACACGACCAAAGAAAGTATCCTCTTCAAGGTCACGTGACACGATACCAGCACCTTGGAAAGTTTCAACAACTGGTAATTTAACATGTTTCAAAATCTGGCGAATAGAGTAAGTTACAGCTTCTGATGAAGCACCGTTCCCTAAAAGTAAGACTGGCAATACGGCATTTTTAATGGCTTGTGCGAGATAGTTAATATCAGAAACAGATGCTGAACCAAGTTTTGGATCTGTCATAGGCTTGATAGCCTTAACACTGACCGGAGCATCAGTCACGTCTTGAGGAATTGAAATAAAGCTTGCACCCGGTTTCCCTGACTTAGCATGGCGATAGGCATTCGCTACCGTTTCAGAAAGGGTATTAGCATCATGTACTTCAGCAGCATACTTGGTAATCGGTTCAAGCATAGCAACGTTATTCATTGATTGATGGGCACGTTTCAAAAGATCTGCACGCTTAACCTGACCACCAATAGCAAGAACAGGATCTCCTTCATCTGTCGCTGTTACCAAACCAGTAGCCAAATTTGAGACACCTGGACCAGATGTTACCAATACTACACCGGGTTTCCCTGTGATACGTCCAACACCTTGAGCCATAAAAGCAGCATTTTGCTCATGACGGGCAACAATCAATTCAGGTCCCTTATCTTCCAAAGTATCAAAAACCCTATCGATTTTTGCACCTGGAATCCCAAAGACATAATCAACATCATGGTTGATCAAACTATCAACCACTAAATCCGCACCATACAATTGCTTTTCTTCTGACATGAACACAGTCCTTCTGGCCCTAAAATGATAGAGCCAATTTTCCTTTCAAGTATAAGTCACAAAGTGTCAAAGTCTGCTCATTATTTCACAAACTTGTATCACTTCACAATTCTGTTATCATTATAGCACAGTTTTCAGACAATCTTGTGAAAAAAAGATTGTGAAATTTTGAACTTCTATCACAAAAAAAACACCTGATAACCATCAGATGTTCATGTATTTTTTACCTTAGCAAACTCTCGATTAAGATAATTTTGCAAGCCTTCAAAAATCTCTATTAACTGGAGATAATTAGACAAGCTTGAGCGACCAGGGATATCTACGACATCCAAAGAAATGCGTTCCAGGTCTTTTTCATAGAGAATGCGGAAGGATACCACTGCTTGATCAGAAAAATAATTCTCCCCTGCTAAAATAAAACACTCATAGATGATGCCAACAGGATTAGCAACCTTCAACTCAATACGAATTGCGCCTAATCTCAAGGCCTCCACTTGCTGAAAACGCTCCAGAATAGCCTGTCGCTGACTGGGGATAAAACTCATGATATCCATAGTGGCCCTCCTAAGATTCCTTTTTGTCTATTATAGCCTAAAGCTGAGAAAAATGCTTGTGATGGGTTTCCTGATAAGACTAAAAGCCCCATGAATCCTTATCTAGCTTCTTTATATTCTCTAAAGTCCGATTTTATAGTGTTATCGTAATATCGTAAGTGGGTTCTACATGACTAAGTACAACATATTGTTGACGACTAGCAAAAATCTCATTGGAAGTTACCTTATCTGCTTTTAGGGCAGTCTGTAATTCTGCTACATGCTTTGTATAGCCATTTTCCTAAAAAGAAAAGCATTAGTATAGTCGCAGCATAAATCCTTCCACGCTTTGAGAAGGGAAAGTTTAAAATCATCTTTATTATAACTTTTTTACAAAAATAGCCAGAACATCACATTCTGACTATTACTCTTATTTCTCATCTTCGTCCATTGAAAGTACTGACAAGAAGGCTTCTTGTGGTACTTCAACCGAACCGATGGCTTTCATACGTTTCTTACCGGCTTTTTGTTTTTCGAGGAGTTTACGTTTACGTGAAACGTCACCACCATAACATTTTGCCAAGACATTTTTACGAAGGGCTTTGATATCTGTACGGGCAACAATTTTTTGACCAATAGCCGCTTGGATAGGCACTTCGAATTGTTGACGTGGAATGATTTTCTTAAGTTTATCAACGATAAGTTTTCCACGCTCGTAAGCAAATTCCTTGTGAACGATGAAGCTAAGGGCATCGACCTTGTCACCATTAAGGAGAATATCCATTTTCACCAATTGTGAACGACGATATTCTGACAATTCATAGTCAAAGCTTGCATAACCACGTGTTGATGATTTCAATTTATCAAAGAAATCAAAGACGATTTCGGCAAGTGGAATCTGATAAATAACATTAACACGATTATCATCGATATATTCCATGGTTTCAAAATCACCACGTTTACGTTGTGCCAACTCCATAACCGCACCAACATATTCTTGAGGAACCATGATTTGAGCTTTAACATAAGGCTCTTCGATAGCATCAATGCGTGTAGGATCTGGGAACTCAGATGGGTTAGACACTTCAAGCATCTCACCGTCAGTAGTGTTAACATGGTAAACTACCGATGGTGCCGTCATGATGAGATCGATGTTAAACTCACGTTCCAAGCGCTCTTGGATAACATCCATGTGAAGAAGACCCAAGAAACCACAACGGAAACCAAAACCAAGGGCTTGAGACGTTTCAGGCTCAAATTGGAGACTGGCATCATTCAATTGGAGTTTTTCAAGTGCCTCACGCAAGTCGTTATATTTATTTGACTCAATTGGATAAAGACCAGCAAATACCATTGGGTTCATTTGCTTATAACCGTGAAGTGGTTCTGCGGCTGGATTATCTGAAAGTGTCACTGTATCACCGACACGAGTATCCGCAACAGTCTTAATTGAGGCAGCTATATAACCAACATCACCTGTCGCAAGGTAGTCACGGCCAACAGCTTTAGGGGTGAAAATACCGACCTCAGTAACGTCAAAGGTTTTGCCATTAGACATCATTTGAATCTTATCGCCTGGTTTAACCATTCCGTTAACCACACGCACTTGGAGAATGACGCCACGATACGCATCATAAACAGAGTCAAAGATAAGGGCTTGGAGAGGCGCTTCGATATCACCTTGAGGTGCAGGAACCTTCTCAACGATTTGTTCGAGAATCTCCTCGATACCGATACCAGCTTTAGCTGATGCAAGCACGGCTTCCGAAGCATCTAGTCCGATAACATCTTCAACCTCTGTACGCACACGTTCAGGATCTGCAGCTGGAAGGTCGATTTTATTGATAACTGGTAAGATTTCCAAGTCATTATCAAGTGCCAAGTAAACATTGGCAAGTGTTTGTGCTTCAATCCCTTGAGCTGCATCTACCACCAAGATAGCACCCTCACAGGCAGCAAGGGAGCGTGATACCTCATAAGTAAAGTCCACATGTCCCGGTGTGTCGATAAGGTGGAAAATATAAGTCTCGCCGTCTTTAGCTGTGTAGTTAAGCTCAATGGCATTTAGTTTGATAGTGATACCACGTTCACGCTCGAGGTCCATACTATCAAGGAGTTGCGCCTGCATCTCACGACTTGATACTGTCTCAGTCTTTTCCAAGATACGGTCAGCAAGGGTTGATTTACCATGGTCAATATGAGCAATAATCGAGAAGTTACGAATCTTCTCCTGTCGTTGTTTTAATTCTTCAATATTTGGCATTTTTATCTTTCCTAGTTCTTACTTGTGATTATAAAAAACTAATCGTTACCTTCTATTATACAAAAAAGACAAGCTTTTGCCTATCTCTATTTACCAGATTACATAGGTTATTCATACTTAGTTGTCTTTTACCAAACATCAAAGGAATTTCTTCTTTTAATGAGTTTATTACTTTAGAAGTAGCTCCATTAGTAACAAAATTCTGAACAATTACAGATTCCCTATGCATCTTTACCACTAAACAAAGAATATGTAATATTTTTGTTAAACTTACTAATTAAAATAGAATACAATAATCTTTTTTAGAAACAAATAGTTGAAAGGATGTTTATGTTTAAGAAAATTTTATCAGTAGCACTTGCCTACGTAGGAATCATTGTCGGTGCAGGACTCTCCTCTGGACAGGACCTTATGCAATATTTTGTTAGCTTTGGATTAGTCGGCTTATTAGGCGTTTTAGTTCTCGCTGTACTAAATGCTTTTTTTGGGAAAATAATCCTTACACTAGGAAGTTATTATCGGTCTAATGATCATTCTGAAGTATTATCTAAAATAGCTCATCCAATTACCAATAAAATCTTAGACCTATCCCTTATTATTTCTTGTTTTGTTATTGGTTTTGTCATGATTGCTGGAGCAGGTTCTAATTTGCATCAGCAGTTTGGTTTTCCTATTTGGATTGGTGCCTTGATTTGTACAGCCCTAGTCATTATCGTCAGTTTTATGGACTTTGAGAAAATAACTAATATCATTGGAATATTCACACCAATAATAATTATTATGATACTCATTATTGCTGGTCAAACTTTTATCGGTAAAAGTTACAACCTTAACCATCTAGATATGGTTGCTCGTCAACTTACACCCGCAATGCCGAATATTTGGATGGCTGTCATAAATTATTTTGCACTTTGTGTGATGACCGGTGTATCCATGGCATTTGTACTTGGAGGCTCAATTATGCGAATTGGTGTCGCCAAAAAAAGTGGTACCATTGGAGGTGCTATAGTCGGATTGATTATTGCTGTTGCATCACTTGTCTTATTCGCTAATGTAGATAGTATAAAAGGTGTCGATATTCCCATGTTAATTTTAGCCAACAGGGTTCATCCATTGTTTGCGTTTACCTATGCAATTGTAATATTTGGTTTAATATTTAACACTGCCTTTAGTCTTTTTTATGCTCTCGCTAAACGATTTTCAGGTGATAATGTCAAGAAGTTTCGTATTTACCTGATCACCTCGGTAATAATTGGTTTCATTCTTTCATTTATGGGATTCAAGGAACTTGTTGGACTCATGTATCCAATTTTGGGATATATTGGAATGATCATGTTATTTGTCTTAACAGTTGCTTGGATGCGAGACAAACAAAATATTAATGAAGAAATGAACTTGCGTCGTCAAATGATTACTCTAATTAACAAAAAATTCCATCCTAAAAAAGTTTACTCAAAAAAAGATAAAGAAAAATATAACGCTTTAGGGGAAGAATCAATCATTCAAACAAGTGAATTAAAAAAGATATACATGACCTTGTGGAAGATGAAAACAGCTAAAATAACAGTAAAAAAAGTCCAAACCGGTATAGTTTGGGCTTTTTACTTCTTGAAATTATCGTTATAGTGCTTATTAATAATAGCTGAACGCTTGTTCTCTATTAAACTACTTGAAAATGAATCTAAGCCAAAGGCTAGTACAACAATTCCCAATAGAAAAAGACTATAAAACGGGTGCTCAGCAATATAGTATAAAATGTCTGACATAGGAATCCACCCTTAAAACCATAAATATCTATAATTAGATTATCAGAAACATTATTTTTTATCAAGCAAAAAAGAGAGAGCATTTCGCTCTCCCTTTTAATCTTAATGGAACTGCATACCACCATCCACGATGATGGTTTGACCTGTGATGTAGTTTGAGTCAGATCCAGCTAAGAAGCTAACTGCTGCTGCAACATCTTCAGGTTCTGACAAACGTTTGAGGGTAATATCTTTAGCAAAAGTTTGCATACCCCACTCATCATCTTTACCAGCATTTTTACCAACTTCGTGGGCAATGTCAAACATCATTGGAGTCTTAACGATACCTGGTGCATAAGCATTTACAGTGATACCTGAATCAGCCAAGTCACGCGCCAAAGTTTGAGTAATACCGCGAACTGCGAATTTAGTTCCACCATATACAGTTAAGTTAGGGTTACCTACGACACCTGCTTGTGAAGTTGCATTGATGATTTTACCACCATGACCAAGTGCTTTAAATTGTGCTTGGGCAGCTTGTGCACCCCAGATAACTCCACCAACATTAATATTAAATGTACGTTGAAACTGTTCTTCAGTAATAGTGTCAAGCGGTGTTGTTGGTGCCACACCAGCATTATTAACAACAACATTCAAGTCGCCAAAGTGATCAACTACTTTTTGGAAAGCTGCTGCTACCTCAGCTTGTTTAGACACATCTACTACAACGGAAAATGCTTTGTCTTCTGACAATTCAGCAACTGCTTTTTCAGCGGTTTCAGCGTTATAGTCCAATATTCCGACTTTAAAACCATCTTCAACCAAGCGTTTTGCAATCGCAAAACCAATACCTTGACCTGCACCTGTAACAATAGCAACTTTTGACATACGAAATCCTCCTCTACCAATTAGAGTCACTGGCTTAATAAGAAGCCTTATCTCAATTGGAATACGCTAAGTTAGTCAAGTTCTGGCAAAGTCATTTTCATAGGCTTTGTCTTAACTCAATTAAAATTTTACCACTTTATGAAAGCGTTGTCAATAAATTGTCATGCTTTCTGAAAACAAATAAGATCACTACTAGTGACCTTATTTCTATTATTTTTCAAACTTAAACCCTAGGGCTTCCATATCATCCAAACCACCTAGATTAGTCACCTTAGTATAGCCTCGCTCTTTAAGGACTGAGGCAGCAAATTCTGCACGAGGTCCCATTTTACAATAGAGGTAAATGGAAGCGTCTTTTTCAGCTGGAATCTCAGCAGAAAAAAATTGTGTATGAGGAATCAAGAGGGCATCCTTAACATGACCTTCTGAATACTCTTCTGGACTTCTGACATCAATTAACAGTCCACCCTTAGCTAAATCAGATTGAATCTGTACTAAATCCATCTTACTCACCAAACCAAATCTTAATTTCTCGAGCCGCAGATTCTTCTGAATCAGAGCCATGAACAATATTTGGAATCATGTCACCATCTGGTGCTGTTGCAAAGTCTCCACGAATCGTTCCAGGAGCAGCATCCCCAGGATTAGTTGCTCCCATCATACCACGCCATGACTTGATAACACCTGGACCAGACATAATACCAATCACTGATGGACCACTCATCATGAATTCAGAAATACTAGGGAAAAAGGGTTTATCAACCAATTGAGCATAATGTTCTTTAAGACGTTCTTCGTCAAGCGTCAGCATCTCCATGCGTTCAATAATAAAGCCACGACGTTCAATACGATCAATCACTTGTCCCATCAAGTGTCGTTTTACAGCATCTGGTTTAATAATAAAAAATGTTTTTTGCATGTTCCCAACCTTCATTGTTTTCTTTTCATTTTACCATAGGAAGTGTCATTTTGCAGATCAAAACCTTATATATTCTTAAACTATACCCTCAGAAAGAAAATAACGATTTTCAATTGAAATAAAAAGTATTATAGACATAAAATCTTATTTTGAGGTGAATCTTATGACAAAATCTAAATTTCAATTAGTTGGTTCTCTCCTTCGTCCTGCGGATCTCCGTAAATACAAGGACGAAATCGAGCACCGTGACAACATCCAGTATCCTTTCTACGATGCCCTTCCTGGTCATCAAGAGACTGAAACTGCAAATATTAAGCAAATTGTGGCTGACCAAAAAGCTAACAGTACTGGCATCCTTACTGATGGTGAGTTTTGGACGTTCTATGTGGCATTTAGGCTTTGTCTGGGGATTTAAAGGAATTGAACGCTATGTTCTAGGACTTTTGTCTTCTAAAACTACTGACCTTGATGACGAAGAACGTGTCCTCGATTTGCTTGAAAAAGCGAGTCAAATCCTTCCAAAAGAACGTCTCTTCCTCTCTCACCAATGTGGTTTCGCCTCATGTAACTCAGGTAATGAGTTGGCAACACCTCAACAATGGGCTCAAATCAAACAAGGTCAAGATATCGCTAAGAAATTCTTTGGTTAATTGATATTTCTATTCGCTCCTCTCTAAAACGAAAAGCCTTCACTCTTGTGAGGGCTTTTTATGTTCGCATTAAGCTTCTATAAAAGTTTGTAAATCTTTAAGAGCTCTCTCTGCGATCTTTTCATAACGCTCTTTCTTGTCACGAATACGTGGGCCTTCCAACTCTTTGATAATACCAAAGTTAACATTCATTGGTTGGAAATGTTTGCTTTCAGCATGTGTCACATAATATGGAAGGCTCCCGATAGCTGTTGTTTGAGGGAAAATAACCTCTTCCTCCCCCTTAAAGAGACGGGCTGCATTGATTCCAGCAACCAAACCTGAGGCAGCTGATTCAACATAACCTTCAACACCAGTCATTTGTCCCGCAAAGAACAAGTTAGGGTTTGATTTTGATTGGAAGGTCTGTTTAAGCAAGTTTGGCGAATCCATGTAAGAGTTGCGGTGCATAACCCCATAACGCACAAATTCAGCATTTTCAAGACCTGGAATCATTTGGAAGACACGCTTTTGCTCTCCCCATTTAAGGTGGGTTTGGAAACCAACGATGTTATAGAGACTACCAGCCGCATTGTCCTGACGAAGCTGAACAACCGCATAAGGTGTCTTGAAGTCACCATCACGTGGCCCTTTGTAATCTTCAGGATACTCCAAACCAACTGGTTTCATAGGACCATAGAGCATTGTCTTGATACCACGTTTAGCCATGACCTCAATAGGCATACAGCCCTCGAAATACTTTTCTTTTTCAAAAGAATTCAAAGGAGCTTCTTCAGCTGTTGTCAGAGCCTCGTGGAAGGCCATGAACTCTTCCTTGGTCATTGGACAGTTTAGGTAAGCTGCCTCACCCTTGTCATAGCGTGACTTAAGGTAAACCTTGTTCATGTCGATAGTCGCTTTATCAACGATTGGTGCAGCGGCATCATAGAAATAGAAGCCATCTCCACCGTTAAGCTCATGAATTTTTTCAGCCAAAGCATCAGAAGTCAATGGTCCTGAAGCAATAACTGTAATGGCATCATCAGGAATTTCTGTGATTTCTTCACGGATAACTTCAATTAATGGATTGTTCTCAATTTCAGCTGTCACTGCTTCTGCATAACCTTCACGGTCAACCGCCATGGCACCACCAGCTGGAACACGGTGAGCTTCTCCATTACGCATAATGATAGAGTCCAAGCGACGCATTTCTTCTTTAAGAAGTCCTACAGCATTTGTCAAGCTATCGCCACGGAAAGAGTTAGAGCAAACCAATTCTGCAAAATTTGTTGTCTTATGCTGTGGTGTTGCTTTGACCCCACGCATTTCATAAAGTTTTACCGGAATACCACGTTTGGCAATCTGATAAGCCGCCTCGGATCCGGCCAAACCAGCTCCAATCACGTTAATATAATCTGCTTTTGATTGAGACATGACACTAATACCTCTTCGGGAATAAGATAAAATCCTATTCCCACAAATCTTTCTTCATTTTTACTCTTAGTAGTATAGCAAAAAACTCCTCATCTGGCGACTAGGAGTCATCTGTATTTAAAGAGGTAAAATGATAGTCACTTTAGCACCACCCGTGCCATTGTCATTTGATAGAGAAAGACTACCATGGTGTAAGCGAATAATATCATTGGCAATAGTCAGACCAAGGCCACTATGACTGCGGCTCTGTCTGCTTTTATCCTCTTGATAAAAGAGCTGAGTGGCCTTTTCAAGTGATTCAAGGGAAAATCCAGGACCAGAATCAAGGCATATAAACTTGAATTCATCTTCTTCTACCCTAGCGGTTAGGAGCAAATGACTGCCACTGGGTGTATGCTCTACGGCATTTGAAACAATATTCATAATAGCTCGATTCAACAAGGACTTATCCCAATTGCCTATGCTTTCTTTCTCGATTTCTTTCTTGTCAAATGCTACATTGATTTGTTTGATTTGAGCTAGTGACAAGGTTTGATCGAAAATATCTTCAACAAATTCCCTAACCGAAATGTCTTCAAGCGACAGGGTTTTCTTCAAACTCATTTTGTTGAGTTCTGACAATTCTTTAACGTAAGCATCAACCTGTGCAATTCCCTTTTGAAAATGTTTTAATAAGTCCATTTGGTCTGCATTTAAGGGTGTCATGGCTAAAAGTTCCGCATTGCCACGGGAAACTGTAAGGGGCGTCTTTAGGTCATGAGTTAAGGCAGAAATTTGATTTTGCTTATCTTGCTCAGCCCTCCAATTTTCCATCAAAGATTCACGAAGTGCTACTCGCATATGATCCAAACCACTTAAAACCTGATTGAACTCCTTAATTGTAGACTGAGTGGTTTTAAAATCCAAGTCTTGTTGGGAAATTTTTTCAGTAACTTTTAATATAGGTTTAAGCTGCTGGCTTAATTTATTTGCATAGTAAAAAGTTAAAATAATAAATATGAGGAGAATGAATACAATCATTGAGCCAATCATCAATATATCAGCATTTGGAAAATGCTGATTCATCCACGCATTATGATACCTAGGTGATAATTGATAGTTGACAATGACTATACCATCTGACCGTTCAAAAGACTGAAAATAGCCGTATATCCCACCGTGAGCATTCTTGAATTGGTAATTTAGTAAGGATTCTTCTTGCAAGTTAACAGGCATGTTAGACTTTTTAAGCTTAAAATCTCTAGTTAAAAAGACATAACTCGTACCATCAGGTAAAATCTCGGGATTAAAGACCTTAGAAGTTTCAATATCACTTCTCACAGCAGACAAATCACTCTCAACTTGATTTGCTGGAATCACAACTCCAAAACGATAAGACAAACTGAACAAATACAAAATAAGAAGACCGCTGATTGCCGAGAGGATCGTCAGGCTAACGACATAAGATAACAAGATTGTTCTTAGAGAGTATTCTCGTTTTTTTATTAGTGCCACTTGTAACCAATCCCCCAGACTGTTTCAATAGGATTTTGCCCAACATCTTTGAGCTTTGCACGGATATTTTTAATATGTTCAGCCACTGCTGTTGGACTTCCTTTATCCTCATAGCCGTACAAATGCGTGTAGATTTGTTCTTTTGAAAAGACTTGACCCTTATTTTCAGCCAAAAATTGACAAATACCGTACTCCGATTTAGTCAAATCTAACAACTGATTCTCAACATAAAGCTCCTGAGCCGACAAATCAAACTGAAAATCCCCAAGTGAAAGCTTATGGTGACGCTCACGATGTTCACGTCTCAAGTGAGCAGCCACACGCGCTTGCAGTTCTTTAACCCCAAATGGCTTACAAATATAATCATCAGCACCATAAGTCAAGCCTTGGACAATATCAACCTCTTGCGTTTTGGCTGTAATAAAGAGTATAGGACAATCCACCTGATCACGAATCTCATGACAAAACTGGAAACCATCAACATCAGGCATCATGATATCCAGTAAAATCAAGTCAAAGCGTGGCAACGAGTTCTTATCCAAATCTAAAACACTTGTAAGCCCCGTCACCTTATGATTTTGAAGCTCTAAAGCCTTTACAACCAATTTCACAATATCTTCTTGATCATCAATAACAAGTATTTGAGCCATAACCTTTCCTTTCGTACAAAATTACCTTTATCATATCATCTATAGAAGACAACTGACAAGGCGTAAAGTAGATAAATATGACTTGGATAAAAGATGTAGAACAAATATTTTGACCCTTTCCCTCTCTCACCGTTATAGCAAAGCATTAAAGGAGCCGAAAATATTTCCATCCATTCAAAGTATTTGAACATTAAATCGTGAAAAGAAGGTCTGCTTAGAACAATCACCATTAGTACCCAAACAAGACTAACACTCACAAAAGCAAGCACTTCTTTCTTAAGATTCTTATGACAAAGATACATAGCGATACCAGTCAAAAGTAACCACGTTCCTCCGTCACTGATAAATGTATGAACTGGTATCACTGTAAAATTGAGAAATTTTAGTAGAAAAATAACGTAGGTTTGTTCATACTTAGC
>NZ_GL831112.1:1036379-1044902 GCF_000188295.1 Streptococcus vestibularis ATCC 49124
ACTTAGCAGATAAAAAGGTACCATTAACCATGGAAGCAATAATGGGAAAAGTAAGGTTGGGAGTCCTTTAAGGTATTTCTTTTCTTGAATCCAAGCAATACCTTGAAGAGCAACGAGCAAAATTGCGAATGACGACAGCATCATATTTTGTGGAAAGAAACCATCCGGTCTAACTAGAGGATGTAGAAAATTATAGAATCCAAATTGAATCAATCCCATCACAATTGCTAAAGCATAAATCTTTAGGAAGTATTTCTTCCGGTTATGGGTATGAATAAAACCCTCAATCACACAAAAAAGGAACAAGGGAGCCGCTAATCTCCCAATCATAGCAAACCAAATGGGGATTTCCCCTGTATAATCAAAAAAATAATGAATATGGTCGAATACCATAGTAATTAGGGCTATATATTTGAGTTGGGAACCTGATAAACTTAAACGTTTCATAATAACTCTCCTTTCTTTTCATCCTTAGTATAAAAAATTAACTAATATAGTTTACTTTTCAGACAAACAATTAATATTATTTTAGGATAATCACTGAAGACTAATATACTATCCATGTTATTTCTTATATTATCTTTTTGTTTTGAAATCTATGGAACAAATAAATAACATAGTCACCCCAACTATCCATAAAGGCAAGGTAGTGAGTTGACGCCAATCACCTATGAGAATGCTGTTAATAGGAAATGCAATAGGAAGCCAATGAATAGACAAGAAAACTTTATTACTAGCAAAAATAATAAAAATAATTTCAACCATAGAGATAATAATATTACTGGCACTGTTCAGACTCACTTGTGTTAAGTAATGAAAATGATTGAGAAAGATAATTAGCATCCAACTTGATAGGCTTACTACAAATCCATCGAGGCTATGTTTTAAGAGTAGATTTATACTAATCCAACTCAATAAAGAAGGTAGGCTAAGGATTAGGTCTGCTATTAAAAGTTTAGCCAACCATAAACGTCTTTTTTAGGATAACTCGATATTTCTTGATATTGATTAGAGTGTTTTTCCTGTTCAATCCCTAAAATTGATAAAAATACTGTTAATAGTGGATAGCATAAAAAAGATAATATGGCTAAATTTGTTAGGGAAAAACCATTAGGAACGAAACTTACATAAAGGGGGATTAAAAGAATCTCTAGTAACGAAAAACTGACAATAAGATAGAGACTAATAGTATTCTTTAATTTAAGTAACTCACACCTTAGCATTTGATTGTCTCCCTTGCAGGACATAAGATAAAAGTGATGTCACTGCTATTGATAGTATCATCGTAAGTAACACTTGCGAAATGCTGTATTGATTTTGATTTACAATAATATCCCCTGATGGTTTAAGGTTTAATATAAATTGAGCTATTTTATAGTGATAGGTATAGGGCAAGACGAACCAGAGTGAACTTTGAGCAATAAATGGTGCTATTAAAAGACAAGTCAGTGTGTTAAGTGCTAATAGGATGAAATGACTAATGTATTTAGACATCAGATAAAGAAAAGGAATATTCCATAAAGTTGTCATCCAAATTAAGATTAATGAAATAGCTGTTTTAGGAATATTTATTGGAATAAAACCTGCATAAATAAATGCAACGAGACTGAGGAAAACTAGTAAGAATAAACTAGAAATGAACGTTCTCATTCCTATAAGCACCATTTTCATCAGAGAAATTTTCCAAGCGAAACTCCTGTTTGTAACATTTTGAAAATGCCCCGCCTGACCTTCTAAACGTCTATCAACTATGAACAATAGACCATTCACTAGATATAAAAAGATAGCTTCCCACCAATAGACTGAAAAGGGAACAAAAATCTGCAATCCTCCCATTAAAAAGGCTATAAGAACGGTTAAAAACGGTATGATTATTAAGAATTTAGTCGTTCCTAAATGTCGTAATTTGAGCAATTCCGAATAGAATATCTTTTGCATATCAGTACCCCCCATGAACAATTTTAAAGAAGAGTCTCTCAAGACTATCTACATTTTTATTTTCACCATCATATTGTATTTTACCTTTGTCGAGAATAAGAATATGATCGGCCACCTTACTTATTTCTAAAAGTTGATGGCTAGAAATCAGAATCGTCATCCCTTTTGCCTTCAAAGAACGAATAAGGTCTAGCAGTTCTTTTATACCATCAGGATCAAGTCCATTAGTAGGCTCATCGAGAATTAAAAATTGGGGATCAGTTAAAATAGCCATGCCAATTCCTAATCGTTGCTTCATACCTAATGAAAATTTACCGGCCTTTTTCTTTCTAGTATTTGAAAGACCAATTATTTCTAAGGTTTTAATAATCTTTGAATCAGGAATATCATATAGTAACGCTTTTGTTTTTAAATTATCAAAAGCCGAAAGGTTGTGATAAATAGCAGGTGCTTCGATTAATGCACCTAATGATTGTTTGCCTTTTGATATGCCATCGAATTGAATTTCTCCACTACTTTTGGGAAGCAAACCAAAAAGTATTTTCATCAGTGTCGACTTACCAGCACCATTAACCCCTAAGAGACCACAAACTGTTCCAGATTCAATAGTAAATGTGACATTGTCTAAAATAGTCTTATCTTTGTATGATTTTGAAAGTTGTTTAACAGTTATTTGCATTGATGCACCTCTTTCAGAATAAGTGTTTTTTCAATATAATCTTATATCTTACTAATATCAAAAACCACTTACTCTCCTTTCTTTTCATCCTTAGTATAAAAAACAAATTTAAGGAAAGTATCAGTTTTTTGGATAAAAGACAAAAAACTATCCCAAGTCTTAACTTGAGATAGCTATGTCTTTATTTAACAACAGATTCTTTGTAGTCACACTCTTCGTTACTACAGATGACTTGTTTGCCACCACCACGTACTTTCTTCTCGACGAGGTAATCGCCTGATTTAGGACAGTTACGTCCAACAGGGATATCCCACGACGTAAATTCACAGTCAGGATAGCGGTCACAACCATAAAAGACACGATTACGTTTTGTCTTACGTTCGATGACCTGACCTTGACCACAGGTTGGACAAGTAACGCCAATTTCTTTAGTAATGGCCTTGGTGTTATGACAGTCTGGAAAATTACTACATGCGTAGAACTTACCGTAGCGACCAAGTTTGATGACCATTGGGTGACCACAGAGATCACAATCAAAACCAGCAGGCTCATCCTTGATTTGGATTTTTTCAATACCTTCTTCAGCTTTTTCCAATTCTTTTTGGAAAGGTTTGAAGAATTCATCAATAACCTTCTGCCATTGTTCCTTACCGATTTCAACTTTATCGAGTTTACCTTCCATCTCGGCAGTGAATTTAACATCCACGATGTCTGGGAAGAACTCTACGATTAGGCTATTAACAATTTCACCAAGTTCAGTTGGTTCAAAACGTTTAGCCACCAATTTGACATAGTAGCGACGTTGGATAACATCAAGCGTTGGCGCATATGTTGACGGACGACCAACGCCATTTTCTTCCAAAGTCTTAATCAATGTCGCTTCAGAATAGCGTGCAGGTGGTTGCGTAAAGTGTTGTTCAGGCGTTGTCACAACCTTCTTAACCGTATCACCTTCAGCCATATCAGGAAGCATTTTATTTTTATCAGAGTCGTTGTAAACGGCCATATAACCGTCAAACTTGATTTGGCTACCATTTGCTGTGAAAATGACTCCGTTTTGAGACAAGGTCACCTTCATCGTATCAAATACTGCTGCTGTCATTTGACTCGCTACAAAACGATTCCAGATAAGAGTATAGAGCTTAAGCTGATCCTTATCCAAATACTTAGCGATACTTTCTGGTGTTTGGAAAACATTTGACGGACGGATAGCCTCATGAGCATCTTGTGCTCCCGAACTATTTTTCACCTTGCTACCGTGTTTTGAATACTTAGAACCAAAGCGTTCTGTAATAAATTCAGCAGCCTGGTTTTGAGCAACCGGACTGATACGTGTTGAGTCCGTACGCATATAGGTAATCAAACCTTGAGCTCCTGAACCCAGATTAATCCCTTCATACAACTGTTGGGCAACCATCATGGTCTTACGTGTACGGAAGTTAATCTTATTAGCAGCATCCTGTTGGAGAGATGAGGTTGTATATGGCAATGGTGCATTACGACGGCGTTCTTTTTTCTCTACCTTATCTACATTAAAATCATCACTTGTGATACGAGACAGAACGGCTTGAACATCGTCATTATTGTTGAGCTTAAGCTTTTTACCATCCAAGCCATAGAAACTAGCCTGAAATTTCTTAGTACCCTTCTTAAAGGAACCATCAATTGTCCAATATTCTTCTGGTTTAAAGGCCTTAATTTCATTCTCACGGTCAATAATAAGCTTAAGAGCTACCGATTGCACCCGACCTGCAGAAAGACCTTTCTTAACCTTCTTCCAAAGAAGAGGTGAAATGGAGTAACCCACAATACGGTCCAAGACACGACGAGCTTGCTGCGCATCTACCAAGTCCATGTCAATGGCGCGTGGCTCCACAAAGGCATTCTTCACTGCATCTTTAGTAATTTCGTTAAAGACGACACGATTTTTTTCCTCTGGCTCTAAACCAAGAATATGTGACAAATGCCATGAAATGGCTTCCCCTTCACGGTCCGGGTCACTTGCGAGAAAGACTTGCTTAGCTTTTTTTAGCCTCTTTCTTCAATTCATTGATAAGAGGTCCTTTACCTCGAATATTAATGTACTGAGGTTCGTAGTTGTTTTCAAAATCAATAGACATACTTGATTTTTTCAAATCACGGATATGCCCAACAGAGGCTACAACTTTATAATTGCGCCCAAGGTACTTTTCAATAGTTTTTGCTTTGGCAGGAGACTCCACGATGACCAAATTTTTCTTTGGTGTCGCCCTCTTTTTAGTCGCCTTTTTGGCTGTCGTTTTCTTTGTTGTTTTAGTTTTCGTTGCTGTCGCCATAGACTATTTCCTTGTAATATTATAAACTGGCTGCGCCACTAATCTGTCTAAAATCTAGTCACAAGACATTAAAAAATGAAACATCTTGAACCAAGCAACTAACATGATACCTTCCTTTTCTTTAACTGTCAATAAAAAACTTTATCTCTATAGGAGAACTTTGATTTTCAAGAAAACTCTGAAAGAATGTCAAACCCTGTCGTGATGCACTTTGCACCCTCCTGAATCAAGTGATGGCATCCGTCTGACTTTCCATCTAAAATATTTCCTGGAATAGCAAAAACATCTCTACCTTCTTCCATGGCACGCTCACAAGTAATCAGGCTTCCCGAGCGAAGCTTAGCTTCTACGACCATAACTCCTTGACACAATCCAGAAATAATCCGATTTCGTTCAGGAAAATGGTACTTGAGAGGCTGTTCCCCCGGTCCATATTCTGTAAGAACTAAATGGTTTTTAGCCATATAGTCCTGCAAAGCTTTATTTTCTTTAGGATAATAAACATCAAGTCCTGTCCCGATAACTGCAATAGTGTTTCCCTTATTTTTCAAGGACTCCATATGCGCACAAGTATCAATTCCACGCGCCAATCCACTCACAATAGTAAACTGATTACCAAGTTCACTAACAATTTTTCGAACAGACTGCTTGCCTGTTTCAGAACAATTTCTTGCCCCAACAACAGCTAGCTTTGGTTTAATCAGTAAATCAAGATTTCCCTGATAATAAAGGAGAACAGGAGGATTATAGGTGTGCTTCAGCTCAATGGGATATTCTTTATCAAAAATCGATAACGTAGGAAAACGTTCAAACTGTTCTTTGAGTTGCTTAATATCTAAACTCTTATACTTTTCCATAAAGAGTACTGCATTTTTAGACTTGGATACCACTGCCATATCACGTAAACTCAATTTTCTATCTTTAGTCTTTTGATAGTCCAAAATATTTAAGATATTCAAATTCGTCAACCCAGCGGCTTTAAGTTTAAAAAGTTCAAAATTATTCATATAGATACCTCCTTTTCTTTATTCGCAACAGAAAAGAAAAAAGCTCCATTATGGAACTTTCCTTGATTATAAATCATTTTCAGAGGCAAAATAAGACGCCGCCCCTAATAGGTTACTATCGTTATGGAAATGACAGGCTTGAAGAGTTATAGGCTCAAAACCTAATTCAGACTTATCATTAAATAACTCCTCATAGGCATCGCATATTCCTTCAATTAAAGTATCTTGCCTACTGATACCACCACCGATAACAACTTTCTCCAGCCTAAAGAAGCTCTGCAAATTTAGTACAAGAACAGCAATTTCATGACAATAGTTTTTAAATAAAAGATTTAGATCTTCCGATTGATTTTCCTCTATCGCTGAGAATACTGTTGGACCATCGTCTTGATTTAACCCAAGTAACTCACTGGCTTCATGAATAAAGCCTACTGCAGACCCCTTGTTATCGACAAGACTTACTAAGCCATGCATAAACAATTCCCACTGGAAGGGCAGAGAGGTTTGACTCATGCTTTGGGGACTTGGAGCTCGCAGATATTGGGTAACTGACAGAGGTGATAGCAAGTCCTCCTGTGAGACAAGTCCTAAACCAACACCCGTACCTAAAACCAAGGCAGCCCCACAATCTAACTCTTGTAGACTTCCATATCTGGCTTCAGCCAAAGCCGCCGCATCAGCATCATTGATAACCTTTACAGGCAGTTGAAATGTTTTAGTCAATCGTGACCCAAGTGGGATAGCCGTTAAATAAGGGATAAGACCGCCCTTGAAAATGAAACCACGTTTACTATTTATTTCTCCTGGGCACGCAATGGCAATCCCAGAAATAATATCCTTGTGAGACGAGACAATATGCTCTAAAGTCAACCAAAAGTTGTCTAACGTTGGTGGTGTTGGAACTTTAGATTGATTGCTAATCTTAAAATCATCATCAACTAACCCAAACTTGATAAAGGTTCCTCCGATATCAATAGCTAAAATCACGCCACTTCACCTACTTTTTATTATTGACTTTATTGGTTCGAAGCTTCTTCTATGAATTGGTGTAACACCAAAGTTATCTAGGCCAGACAGATGATCCTTGGTACCATAGCCTGCATTTTTGGCAAATGCGTAACCAGGAAACTCCTGATCATAGTCAGCCATCATCTTATCACGGGTTACCTTCGCTACGATGGAAGCTGCCGCAATAGATAAAGAATTAGCATCCCCTTTTATAATTGATGTTTGTCCTATTGGTAGGTCCAAAGTCATGGCATCAATTAACAAATGTTCAGGTTTGGGACTAAGTTTTTCAATAGCTTCAGCCATAGCAAGCTTGGTTGCTTCATAAATATTGACATCGTCAATCACATGGTTGTCCTTAATACCAACCCCAACAGCAACTGCTTCCTTCATCACCTGCTTATAAATGGCTTCATGTTTTGATTTGGGAATTTTTTTACTGTCATTGAGACCTTTTATTTTGCAAAACTTTGGTAAGATAACCGCTGCAGCTACCACCGGCCCAGCCAAAGGGCCACGTCCAACTTCATCAACACCTGCAATGAGTTCAACTCCCTGAGCATAAAGTACTTTTTCGTAACTGAGCATCATCTCTAAGCGTTCTTCCTCAGCAATCTCAGCTAGGATAGCTTTACGTCGTTGCTTAATGGCAGTCTGCACACCAGCTCGACTATCATCCTCAAAACTTGCCCATCGGTAATCGTCAAGATCTGTCAAAGTGGCCAATTGCTCCTTGACTTCTTTAATTGTCGCCATCAGTATCGACCCCAACAATATCAAGTGTGTAACGACCTAGTTTTCCATCACGAACTTCTTTGACAAATAGATTATAGAAACGGTCATAATCTTCACGGAAGCCAAGTTTTCGAGTCATTTCCATTATGATTTCTGGTGCCTCTTCCTCAATGTCAATACCTTTAAAGCGTTCCTCTAAACGTTCAGGATAGTAAGTTTTAAAATAGTTAAGTCCAAAAATCGTAACTTCATCCATTGGCAAGAGCTGGTCCTTGATGGCTCCAGTCAAAGCAAGCTTCAAGCCGACCAACTCATCTTCAAACTTAGGCCACAAAATTCCCGGAGTATCAAGGATTTCCAAGTCCTTATTAGACTTCAACCACTGTTGACCTTTTGTCACACCAGGTTTATTTCCTACAACGGCAATTTTTTTACCAGCCAAACGATTCATCAAGGTAGATTTCCCAGCATTTGGAATCCCAATAATCATGGTTCTCAAGGTCTCTTTCTGAATACCACGTTCACGTAATCGTTGAATCTTGTCAGCCATAAGACTCTTAGCAGCGTCTGTCACCAATTTAACTGTAGATTGTTCCTTGGAATTAATGGCCAAGGTTTTAATCCCTTGAGTCTCAAAATAGCTACGCCACTCTTTTGTACGATTACTATCAGCAAGGTCAGCCTTATTAAGAATTAAAAGTTTTGGTTTATCACCAACAATTTTAGTCAGCATGGGATTTTGACTTGACAGTGGCAAACGTGCATCCACTAAAATTGTTACAAAATCAACATGCTTAAGATTTTCCTGAACTTGTCGACGGGCTTTGGACATGTGACCAGG
>NZ_GL831112.1:1044952-1060256 GCF_000188295.1 Streptococcus vestibularis ATCC 49124
TCCTCTTTATTTTCTTAGTAAAATATGATTTAAACTCTTTAAAAAAGCCAAAGACTTGGCTTCACTTTACTTATATTATATCAGATTTAGTTTAAGATGCCCAATCGATAAAAGTTGACTAAGCCTCAACAGGCATAAAGTTACCGACAATTTTACCAATGATTCGGGGATCTTCGTCATAGGGTGCGAACTTATCACCATAACGTTTATTGAGAGAAACTAATCGTAGCCCATCTTCCTCGCGATAAACTTTTTTGATATAGGTTTGACCGTCCCAGTCTACAGCATAAACAGCTCCATCATAATCAAAACCTGTTTGTTTGATTAGCACTACTTCGCCATTTAGGTAGGTAGGTTCCATAGAGTCTCCAAATACCCACGATGCAAAATCATGATCTAATTCTTCATCATAGAAAACTTCATCATAGTTGCCATCACCAAAGTAAGTGTAACCAGTTCCGGCTGATAAACGCTCGAAAACTTTGTAAGAGTAAAGCGAAATAACAGGTGCTTTCTGCTTTTCTGCTTCTTGCTCTTCTAGGAGAGCCTTAGTAAGTCGCAAAGCTTCCTGACGATTTTCCTCATTTAGTTCCAAGTAAACTTCTACAATCTCATGTTCAGAAAGAAAATAGGTCTCAGCTACGCCAAAAAGTTCAGCCAAAATCGATAGGTTCTTTTGATTTGGTTTCGTCTTACCATTTTCCCAATTAAAATAAGAGGAGCGAGAAATTCCTAGATGCTTAGCCACTGCTGCCTGACTCATTCCTTGTGCTTCTCGAATTTCCTTAAGTCTTTGTCCTGAAAACATGGCTACCTCCGTAAGTTAATAAACTAACATAAGTTTATCAAAAAAAGCAGTTGTTTTCAAGTGAAACTAACTACTTTTACATTTCTCTTTTATCTCATTCTTTAACTAAAAATCCTAGATGATTTAGTGCCTCTTCTATATAAGCCATATCCTGCTCACTATCTGCTTCGACAAGATGGTAATGAACGCCATTTGTTAAATCAGATAAGGGGCGAAAGTCATTTGACGATGATTGATCTAAAAAATGACTAACATCTCGACGACAAGTCAATTTCAACAAAGTCTGAATTTCTCCATAGACTGGATGATCTATCATGATATTTTGAATACGGCCTCCATTATCAACAATAGCCAAAAGCTCATCTTTCATATCTGACACAGTATGATTCACCTTAAACAGCCTACGTACATAAGAATTGTCATCGCTACTTTTAAAGATATATCCCCTATTAGTTGAAATAATCTGGGCACCATCTGCACGTAAAAGTGCAATATCTTGAACAATGATTTGACGTGTCACACCAAAATGCTCCGCCAAACTCTGTCCATTTATTGCCTCTTTAGCTCCCTTTAAGAGTGCCAATAATTCTTGTTTTCGATTTGAAGCTATAGACCAACCACCCCTCTTTCAACTAGCGTATTTTTCGAATACTTTTAAAAATTGATAATGCTATAACATAGTCTATCATACTATGGACAATAGTGCCAAAACCAACTAAAACAAAGAGAACATAGAACAGTTTTTGGAAATCCTCTCCTGTTACTGAATAAAAAATCACACAAGCAAGAACTTCACCTATAGCATGGATAAGCCCTAAAACAAAGTTAAAAAGCAATGATGATTTATGATTTTCTATCGTTCGTGGAAATTTTTTCAAATAGAGTGCGCCTAAAAAACCAAATATAATATGAGAAAAGGCTCTAAAAACAACCACAATCGGATAGCCAGCCATAAAGTATCCCAAACTAGAAGCTAAGATAACAAAAACAGTTACCCAGGGAGATATAAACATAGCTAGAAATATTGGAACATGACTCCCCAAAGTATACGAAGCCGGTGGGATGATTAGTTTAATTGGCATGATACTTGGGATAAGGATAGCAATTGCAGTTAATAAAGCTGCAAAGGTCATTTCTTGAATTCTCTTTTTAGGTTTCATGATTTACTCCTTTTTACTGTATATACATTAGTATGTTACAGTGTATAGTTATATAAGTCAATATTTTTCAGAAAAAAACACTAGCGCAAAATGCCCTAGCGTTCTAAGTTTCTTATTTACGTTTTTTCTTAGCTTTCTTCAACTTGTTAGCTTGCCGCTTCATCGCATGTTTCATGGCAAATGAACCAACTTTACCTTTAAGACCACCACCAAGCATTTGGCTTAGATCCATATTCCCTAGATCTGGCATACCAGCGCCACCCATCATGCCTTCAAGAGCAGACATGTCCATATTACCCATATCAGGCATATTTGGCATGTTTTTTGGCAGATTATTTGGGTTAAGACCCATTTGACGCATCATTTGTTCCATGTCGCCAGACATAACGCCTTGCATCATTTGTTTGGCTTGATTGAAATCTTTAATAAACTTGTTTACTTCGATGAAGGTATTTCCCGAACCATTGGCAATACGGCGACGACGGCTTGGTGTCAAAAGATCTGGATTTTCACGCTCTTCTGGTGTCATTGATGACACAATGGCACGCTTGCGAGCAATCTGTTTCTCATCTACTTTAACATTAGCCAAGGCAGGATTGTTAGCCATACCTGGCAACATCTTAAGCAAATCCTCCATAGGACCCATATTTTGCACTTGGTCTAATTGGTCGATGAAGTCATTGAAATCAAAGGTATTTTCACGCATCTTTTCAGCCAACTCAAGAGACTTTTTCTCATCGTATTCTTGAGAAGCTTTTTCAATAAGGGTAAGAAGGTCACCCATACCTAAGATACGGCTTGACATACGGTCAGGGTGGAAAGTCTCGATATCCGTAATTTTCTCACCAGTACCTGTAAATTTAATCGGCTTACCAGTGATCTCACGAATAGAAAGAGCCGCACCACCACGTGTATCACCATCAATTTTAGTAAGAACGACACCTGTGATATCTAGTTGTTCATTGAACTCCTTGGCAACGTTAGCAGCTTCCTGACCAATCATACTATCTACAACCAAGAGAATCTCATTTGGATGAGCAAAACCTTTGATATCACGCAACTCTTGCATGAGGGTTTCGTCAATCTGCAAACGACCAGCCGTATCAATCAAGACATAGTCATTCTTATTGGCACGCGCTTGTTCCAAACCATTTCTGACAATCTCAACCGCCGGTGTCTCTGTACCCATATCAAAAACAGGAACATTGATTTGTTGCCCTAAAGTCTTCAACTGGTCAATGGCTGCTGGACGATAGATGTCCGCTCCAATCATCATTGGACGGGCTTCTTGTTCTTTAATCAGCTTATTAGCCAATTTACCAGCAAAGGTCGTTTTACCAGCCCCTTGAAGACCAACCATCATAATGATTGTTGGAATCTTTGGAGATTTCTCAATTTCAGATGTTTCAGACCCAAGAATCTCTGTCAATTCTTCATTAACAATCTTAATGATTTGTTGTGAAGCATCAAGAGTATCAATAATTTCGTGACCTACAGCGCGTTCACGAACACGTTTGATAAATGTCTTAACAACTGGTAGAGCTACGTCTGCTTCAAGAAGTGCCAAACGAATCTCTTTAGTGACTTCTTGAACTTCTTTCTCTGAAAGTTTTCCTTTACGTCTTAAATTTTTGAAAACGCCTTGCAAGCGTTCCGTTAAGCTTTCAAAAGCCATATATCATTTCCTCTCTTACTCTCTGCTTGAATCTAATCTCTATTATCAATGCTACTAAGCACAGCAATTTGTTCCTGAAGATAGCTATCATCAGGGTATTTTTCAATGATATCATCAAAAATTTGGTTACGGACGATGTAATCTGAATACATATGTAATTTCATCTCGTAAGCTTCTAAAATCTTCTCAGTACGCTTGATGTTATCATATACGGCCTGACGACTCACACCAAATTCCTCGGCAATTTCTGCCAAACTATAATCATCCGCATAATATAGCTCAATATAGTTCATCTGCTTATCTGTTAACAAGGCTGCATAGAACTCAAACAGGGCATTCATGCGATTGGTTTTTTCAATTTCCATAAGCTCCATTTTACCATAAAATCATGGTGTTAGCACCATTCTTATGCAGAAAAAAGCAGTGACTTCTAATTGTTCTCCAAATAAAATTCAAAACGGTCGCCAACATAGTAACTTCTTACATATTCGAAAGCCTGTCCGTCTTGGAGGAAGGAAATTTGTATCAGACTCAAGAGAGCATCACCGGTCTTAACCTTAAGGTGCTTGGCTAGACTACTATTGGCCGAACTTGCTGATATGGTCTGCTGACTTTTTCCTATTTCATAGCCATTATCGGTCAGTGTCTTGAAGAAATGTTCGGTAATATCTGATTCCTTAAAACCTCGGATAATTTTCTCAGGGATACTGGCAATTTCATAGGCAACCGGAATGTCATCGGCAAAACGAACACGTTCCATACGAATGACATGGGACTGTGGCAAGACACCTAAATTCTTGATTTCGAACTCATTTGGATGTAGACGTTGATACGAAATAAGCTCACTAGACGGCTTCTTGCCTTGGGATTTGACAATCTCAGTAAAACTCGTAGTTCCACGCATTTTTTCCTTAACTCGACTGCTAGCCACAAAGGTTCCACTGCCTGGTTTGCGTTCTAAAATCCCCTCATCCACTAAAAGTGTTATCGCCTGGCGCACAGTCATCCGACTCACATCAAAAGTCTCGCAAAGATCTCTCTCGCTAGGAAGACGTTGCCCGATTTTCCAAGCACCATCATCAACATCTTCCTTTATCTTATCATGTATCCGAATATACGCTGGTAACATCAAATCCCCCCTCCTTTTTTCCTATTTTACAAAAAAAGTGACATAATTGTAAAGATAAGTAAGGGACTTACAGTTTCTCGTATAAATCTAGGTGCTAAGTCCATAAATTTGTGATACAATGATTGCATAAGAAAGAGTCCATGTGTGACGTAAAAAGAAAGGGTAATAATGACTGACATTTCTACTTTGAATGATGTGCAGAAAATCATTGTTCTAGACTATGGTAGCCAATACAATCAGCTGATTGCACGTCGTATTCGTGAATTTGGCGTTTTCTCTGAATTGAAGAGCCATAAAATTACTGCTGATGAAGTCCGTGCCATAAATCCTATCGGTATCGTACTTTCAGGTGGTCCTAACTCTGTTTATGCCGAGGATGCTTTCGGTATTGACGAAGAAATTTTCGAGCTTGGTATCCCAATTCTTGGTATCTGTTACGGAATGCAACTTTTGACCCACAAACTCGGTGGTAAAGTTGTTCCTGCTGGTGAAGCAGGTAACCGTGAGTATGGCCAATCAACACTTCGCCTTCGTGCCCAATCAGAGCTCTTTGCTGGAACTCCTGAAGAACAAGTCGTTCTGATGAGCCACGGTGATGCTGTTACAGAAATTCCAGAAGGTTTCCATCTTGTTGGTGACTCAGTGGATTGCCCATTCGCTGCGATGGAAGATACTGAGAAAAACTTCTATGGTATCCAATTCCATCCAGAAGTTCGTCACTCTGTGTATGGTAATGATATCTTGAAAAACTTTGCTTTTGGCATCTGTGGTGCCAAAGGTGACTGGTCAATGGCTAACTTCGTAGATATGCAAATTGCACAAATCCGTGAAACAGTTGGTGACCGTAAAGTCCTTCTTGGGCTCTCAGGTGGGGTTGATTCATCTGTTGTTGGTGTCCTTTTGCAAAAAGCTATCGGAGATCAATTGACATGTATCTTCGTTGACCACGGTCTTCTCCGTAAAGGTGAAGGTGACCAAGTTATGGAGATGCTTGGAGGTAAATTTGGCCTTAACATTATCCGTGTTGATGCTTCTAAACGCTTCCTAGACCTCTTGGCTGGTGTTGATGATCCTGAGAAAAAACGTAAAATCATCGGTAACGAGTTTGTTTACGTCTTTGATGACGAAGCAAGCAAACTTAAAGGTGTAGACTTCCTGGCTCAAGGAACACTCTACACTGATATTATTGAATCAGGTACTGAGACAGCTCAAACAATCAAATCTCACCACAACGTTGGTGGTCTTCCAGAAGACATGCAGTTTGAATTGATTGAACCACTTAACACCCTCTTTAAAGATGAAGTCCGTGCCCTTGGTACTGAGATGGGAATGCCTGATGAAGTCGTTTGGCGTCAACCTTTCCCAGGACCAGGACTTGCCATCCGTGTTATGGGTGAAATCACTGAAGAGAAACTTGAAACTGTTCGTGAGTCTGATGCTATCCTTCGCGAAGAAATTGCCAAAGCTGGTCTTGATCGTGATGTATGGCAATACTTCACTGTTAACACAGGCGTTCGCTCTGTCGGTGTTATGGGTGATGGCCGTACTTATGACTACACTATCGCTATCCGTGCTATCACTTCAATTGACGGCATGACAGCTGACTTTGCGAAACTTCCATGGGAAGTTCTTCAAAAGATTTCTGTTCGTATCGTTAACGAAGTTGACCACGTTAACCGTATCGTCTACGATATTACAAGTAAACCACCTGCAACTGTAGAGTGGGAATAAAATATAAACCTAATTTAAAGTGATTTGATTGATTTAACAGCATTTTGTATTGTTTTAAAACGCTAAAATCTAATTAATTATATTTGGTTCCCCACCAAATACCCCACCAGAATTTCTTTCTGGTGGGGATTTTTGTCTCTTGGAAATACAATATAAGTGCACAATAAAAACTCATAAGGTTTTTCTAGTAAAATAGAATTGAACAAACTAGTTACGAAAGGAAAAATTATGAGCTACTCACATCTTACCATAACCGACCGAATAAAGATAGAAACCTACTTAGAATTAGGTTTGAAACCTTGCCAAATTGCAAGTAAACTTGGCGTCCATAAGTCTACCATTTCAAGAGAGTTAAGGGGTAAGAAAAAAGAGAGCCGAAACTCTCGGAAAAGTTATTCTTGATTAATTATAGAAACATTTGGATTGCCAGTTTTAGAAGCACCAATTATCTTAACTTTTAAAGCTTCGTACAAACTAATTCTATTTTCTAGAATATAAGCTAATTCTTGTCCATCCATAAATAAAATTTTAGCATCTTTATTAGAAAAATCCTGTATTACTTCATCTCTAAAACCATTTATTGAAAGAAACAGTCCCCGAGTCGAAGTTAGTTTTGTATCAACTTTTTGTTTTAAAGAAGCTATTTTCGGAGAATTTACTGGATTTTTTTCCCATTTCATTTCAACTAAATAATCAAAACCTTCAAACCTAAAATAGCCATCTAACTGTTGAGTATTTGTGATATTTCTATACGAACCATGGTAATCAATATCATTAATTCTGAATAAATTAGCAACAATTTTTTCTAAACAATATCCTCTTTCTTGAGGATTATCACTTGAAAATAGCGAATAATACTCCGTTTTTAGTTCTTCAATTTTTTGAAGGCGTTGTTGCCTGAGTTGTATTTTCACTTCCTGTTTTGAACGATGATAAGAATTATTAAGTGTCTCGTTAACCTTATTCTGTTGAGTATCACCTATCAGTCGCTTTAATTTTCTTAACGCATCTAATCCTCTATCTCTATCTTGAACTTCATCAGGAATATTTTTCATCTTATAAAATTCAGTTGCTATTTGTCTAATTATAAATCTTCCATTTTCTGTTTTATTAAGTTCATTTATAACATTTTTCGCCCACACAAACTTCGGTTCTGATTTCCATCTTAATATCAAATTATTAGGAACTCCTGAAGCCTGCATAAATGAAACGACAGTATCTTTATAATGAAAACACAATCCAAAACACTGAATAATTTGTTGTTGGATTTCGAAAGATATTTTAGTCATTTTTCTCCTTTCTATCAACTATTTTACATTTCATTAATTAACCGTGTATAGTAACTTGGAAAATCACTCAATTTATCTTCAATTCTAGATGATTTCTGCTTAATTTCACTTCTAATCTGATTTTTACTTAGAGAATTAATCTCTTGAGCAATCAATTGAACTACAATTCTATCTGAAAAACCCAATTCATAGATATTGATTTCTTTTTCAAGAGATAAGCCATACTTCAGTCTCCTTATCAGTCTAGTTAGCACCTCCATTTTCTCTCCAAACAATTCTTCAAGAATATTGTTAACTGCATTTAAAATCATTAATGTTTCATACCCTAACCCATTATCACAAATGGAGATAATATCAGACAAATCAATTGGTTTTAAATTTCCTCTTCTTTCAATTTTAATTAACTTTTCAGTACAACTTTCCAGTATTTGAAAGTAAGAAATACCGTTAATCCAGAGTTGACTAATATAATTTAAATTTTCTACACTTAATTTTCCTATCTCCTTATTATTTGAAAAAACTATTATTATCTCAGTTAAAATATTTAATAAATCTTCTTCTCTCTCGCAAGAAAGGATAGAAGTTCTATTTTCCTGAACCCATACTTTTAACCACTCAGATTGATACAATCCAATTGAGTTTTTTGCAATTATTTCAGTTTCCACAAAACTGGTATCTATTTTAGATTTTATCAAGACAAATAATTCTTTTATCTTTTCTTGCTCCTCTTCATTACCTAAAAAATATCCAAAAGTATTTTCAGCTAAACTATCAGTCTCCAGTTCAGTAGCATACATAGAAGCAATATAATTTTCAATTGCAATTAGTGTATTATCAATCTGGTTTATCTTAGAATTAAAATCCTTGAAAAAAGGACTGTCTTGTTCTTTTAATTCTGATAAAATATTATTTACTTTTGTTCTGTAGTCTACATCACTGTCAAATTTCTCTTTAATCAAACTCCAATAATCAAAATCTATGGGATTCAATCGATATTTAGTTGGAACTACTGATTTAAATTGTACAATACTGAGAATATTACTTTGACAACCCTCTGTATTAATAGGATTTAATAATGCTTCATAGTTTTGTTTTTTCCATTTATTTTTTGGTGATTTATAAATATTGGGCTCTGTTAAGATTATTGTTCCTTCTGTATATTTTCCAGCCCTGCCTGCTCTACCTATCAAATTCTGAAAATCACGAACTTTTATTGCATCTCCTGCTTGATACACACTTGGGATGATCAAGTATTTAATGGGTAAGTTTACACCTTGTGCTAAGGTTGAAGTACATATTACATTATTTATTTTACTTTTTGAAAATGCATACTCTATAGCAATGCGTATCCCCATAGGTATACCTGAATGATGTGAAAAAACTCCTAGCTGACTACATGTATATTCAACACTATCATATCCTAAATTTTGACCTATTAAGTTTCCTATTTTTTCAACTTCAGAGATATCTGAGTTTGTTAAAAAATTGCTTAGATCATAATTCCTATTATTTAAGTCTATAAATTTACGTAAAACAGCACTGACTGTGTCTTTTCTTCCGCAAAAAAATTCCTACTCCACCATTATTAATTAGCTTAATGCCATAATAGATACTTATATCATTTTTGTTTGTTAGTTCTGGAAATACTTTTTGTTTACGTTCTTTTCCAAGCTGCTCTAGTCTACTTACACTAATAGTACGTGGAACAAAAAATTCTTCTTCAAATGTAATAGGATTTACAAAATATAATTGCTCATTACTCCCGTTTAAATCACTAAACGCAACTCTTTTCTCTGTTGTTTTTATCGAATTATTAGAAACAATTACTCCATCTTCGTTAAACCACCGATTTATATCTTCACTATTTGGTATTACAGCAGATATTAAAATCTTCTGTATTTCTTTTGGGAAAATTTGTTTAACTGTTGACAACAGTAATTCAAAATTGGTTCCACGACTTGGATCATCAAAAAGATGTGCTTCATCAAAAATACAAAGTCCTATTTCATCAATAAAACTTTGATGATTTCTCAATAAAAATAACAACTTCTCTGGAGTAAGTATAAAAACTCTTTTTTTACCATCATTAAAAATTGAGAAATCCTGTGGAATCTCTGGTAAATCAAAAACTTCACTAACAACCACATTATTCTCATCGACGAAATGTGTATTAATATCTCGATATATTTCTCTACATAATGCTCTAAAAGGTGCAACAATCAATGCATTATAAACTCGATTTGAATAAAATGCTGATCTTAATATTAGATTGATTGAGGCTGTTTTACCTGAACTTGTTGGCATTTGAACTATTCCCGATTTACCTGAAAATATCCCTTTTCTTCCTAATTCAATTTGAGAAGGCCAAAGCTCTTTTATACTACCTTCTGTTTGTATATAATCCTGCCATGATGAAAAATCTAAATCTGAAAATTCAGGCAGTAATTTTGTTGATGAACTATTTATTTTTTTACATACTACTGCCAAAAGACAGTTTACAATAATTACAGAAAAATCACTCCCAGTTCTATATACTATATCTTGTAAATCACTAAAAACATCTGGAGAAAACTCAGTTTTTGATAAAATATAATTTCTATATGATTCAACTAGAGTATTTAACTCACGAGAGTATTTACCTTCTATTGGAGTATGATTCAAAAAGGGTTCATCCATTATAACGTCAATAAACACTTTGATAAGAGTCATACTGTCTTCTAATAACTGGATATCATCCGATATATAGTTAATCATAACTCTCGAACTACCATTATAATCGCCTAGATAATAAGCTGTGGTACCCAGTATTGCAATATAGTCTTGATATTCAGCCGAATTTCCTAATCCTGACGCCAGCAATGCATCAAAATATTCAGCAGCGTGCTGTAATTGATTTTTTAATTGTAAACTAAACTGCTTATGATTGATATAATCTTCAAAATACTTCCTAGCAGTATCTGCAACAATTGCTAGTGCCACAAGAAATGATTTTTGAGCTTCTTCTGAAATTTGAATATGACTCTCCTTAGGAACAGCAAACTCAAACATTTTTGCTTTAGACCGCACAAGTTTTGAATAATACAATGATCGTTGTCCAAACTCTATCATACGTCACTCGCTTTCAAATAAAGTGCATTTATAAAATCCATCAATTTTTCAGAATGTATCACAAGCAGTTTTAATTTATCACACGCCACATGATTTTTCGTAATAACTTGTTTAATAGTGTCCAAATTAAAAGAAACATTCGAGTGAATAGCAACAGCTCCATATGTAACTTGATACGGATTATCTGTAATATTTAGAAATCTAGATAAAATATTAGCTTCATCTTGATTTGAATTAAACAATTTTTCATAACTAGCAACAATTGATGTAGAAAATCTTTCAAAGTCCTTGTTAGAATCGTTAATAGCTTCTTGAAGTCTATTTTTAGCTTTAAAATCAGTCTTATTTGATGCTGATGATTTCACTTCTATGACTATGACTTCGGCATTACCTGGAGCTTTAGGATCATATCTATATCCCAACGCATCACTTCCTAAAGTTGGTCTATCTTTATTTTCTCTGCTATTAAAACGAGTTCTGGGAACAAGATAGTTTTCAAAATATTGTAGATAATCAGATACTAAAATTTCACCAAAATCACCTGATTTTGTTGAAGGTACACACGGTAGTTTATTTTCATTTAAATATTTCGAAGATTCTATCCCCATTACATATGTCATATGTTGTAATTTTTCATCCGAACAATAATTTCTTCTGAATTGTTTTGCCCAATCTTCAAAAATCTCTGGTTCATCTTGAATGTCTAAATGAAAAACCTCAATCTGCTTACCTTCATCAGTAATAATAGGTTCTTCTTGAATTAGATACTTCATATAACTATACATCGTTTCCATTACTTTTACTCATCTCCCTCAACCGTTCTTCTCCCACCTTCAACATCTCTTCCTCTACCTTGCTCCATTTTCCGAAGAGGCATTCTTGTAGCACTTCTGCTGCTGAAGTCTTATCTTGTTCTGAATCATATACACAACTTCTATCTCGTTGATAAATTTGAATTCTTTCAAAGATAGTCAGTTCTTCCAATTGTCGTGTATTATCAACTAGATGTTTTACAATGAAATCATGATGTTCTTTTGGAGTTGCGCGTGCTTGATTTGGATTAATAGCGTGCAGTTCTTCGTATCGGATAAGGGTGCTCAGATAAGACAGCTTAGGTTTTGTCGCAATCAAGGCTAATTGTACTTTATATCCCTTATTTTTCAAGAGTTGTGCCGTTTTCTTTGGAACATCAATTGTTCGTAAAGTTCCCTCGATCAAAAGATTGTATCCCAAATGACTCAATTCGGTTACTAAAGACTCTACCATTTTCCCTGCAAAATCTTTGGTGTATTCTACACTATCTTTGCCATATTCTTGCTGCAGTTCTAAATAGTGTGGATGCTGAGAGCGAAAACTATCTCCATCAATAATAACAATATTCCCTTGAAATTCTTTCTGTTTGATACGATGAATTGTAGTCTTACCAGCACCACTTTGCCCTCCAAGCAAAATCGCTATAGGTTGCTTACTGAACTTTTTTTCTCTTATCAGAGAACGAAGGTTCCGCTCTAAAGCCTGCTTAAATGCACTATCGGTATAATCTTGGATTTCCATTAGGCTACCATCCGTTTTTCAGATATCTCTAACATACGTTCAATTCCATCCAAATAACCGCTATATCTCTCTATTTCATCAAAAGTTTCTACTAAATAGATATTCGTATGAATCAAATCAGATAGATCATCACTCATTAAAATCCAAGGATTAGATTCATCATCAACGCTAATTCCCTGACTATCTTGATAACGATAGAGTCGAGATAATAGATTAGCACCTCTTTCTTTCACTATTTCAATTTTTAAAGTCAATTCATAATCTTCAACAGGATTAAGCATTTTGTCTTCTCCTACAATATCGACATAAGATACATTAAACTTCTGACAAATGATGTCTATTAGTTCCGTAGAGACTGAACTAGTACCATTTTCATAACGACTCAAGCTATTTCGAGAAATTCCTATAATTCGGGCAAATTCGGGTTGTGTTAAGTCATGTGTTTTACGTAAAGATTTTATGTTCTTTCCAATCATGGCAAACTCCTTTATTTTTATAATTCAATTATAGCATAAAAAAGCATAATGCACCAATTTTGGTGCGTTATTGACTGTTTTTCCTAAATCTCTCTAAATTCTTCTCCAATTGTTCCTTATGAAGTTGATTCTTAGCTTCCTTTAATGTGTCGTTCAAAGTTTCTTCTCTACAAGTTGATTCTGTTTTTTAGTTGTTCTGATCCTTGATATTGAGTGAAAATGATATCTAACAGTTGATCTATTTTTTCAAGGTCTTGGACAGACATATCAGATAGTCTATGAATTAGCTTCTTAAATACATCACTATTGTCCTGATTTTTCTTAAAAAATGTTGTAAACATCTATAACCTCTCAAAAAAAGCAGCCTATCAGGACTGCTTAATGTAATTCGGAAATCGCATCATAAATTGACTGCAATTTCTTATTGTCTTTATTCTTTGTGTCAATCAACGTATGTAGCTCTTCAATTTTCTTTTGACTACTTTCAATATCACTGTTGTTATCCGCAATAAGTCTTTTAAGATGTTGCTAATAACTTGTAGTAATATCTGTCTCTTTTCCTGTTCTAACCTCTGTAACTTTGGGTTTAGAACTAGGATTTGACTCCGTCACAGGTGCTTGTTTTCGCTTTTGAAAAGCTGCTTCATAATTTACAGCATTACCTCCTTGATGATTTCCAAATAAGGCCGCAATTTTATCTGGATCTTCTTGATTTTCTGATTTACTTTCTAATGGTTGATTAAAATTCCAATCTTTTGTCATTCACTCATTTCATCCTCTCTAAATTCAGAATCATCGAATTGTCTTTCTTTACCAAAGGCATGGTCAAGAGCTTCTTCAAAACTCATGTGACTAATGCTTTGACGCCTTTTGAACGTCGCAAACATCGCTGTCTCTAGTTGCTCTTTGTAAGCAGCGAGTTTTTCTGTCTCTCTTGCTACCTTACTTTCTTGCCTAGTGACCTTTTCTTCTAAGCGTTCGATTATGGTCATATATGATCCTCCTTCATTCTAATATTAGCTAAAACTTCTTGATTTTGTTATCACAATTCTAAACATTGAGAGGTTTGTCTTACTGGTGGATTTCCAAATGTCCCTTTTACAGTCTCAAGCATAAATTGTAAATCTGATTTCTTTTCTCTAAGGACATCATTCCAGTCTATTTTTTCTTTCCCAGATTCATTATCAGGAAAATCCAGTAAAACAGGAAATCCTGATTGAGATAACATATCAGAAAAATCTTTTCCATCATCACAATCTACAGCCAGTGTCAATAAATCAGGATGATTATCAAAATAAGTAGTTGTATCATGAATTGTATTGATCAAAGGCAATAACTTTGAAGGTATTACTGTATCTAAAAATTCCAACTTCTGATTTTCTTCAGCTATCAGTCGTAAAGTTTGATAAGCAACAACAGACCTTTTTAATCCTTCCATAGATACCAAACGAACATCAGTTAAACTTTGTTGATGAAGTTCGTAATAGCTCATCAAGTCGATAAACGATTCACAAAAGACCAGTCTATTTGGTTTACCAATATCAAAGGTTATTCCAACATGTCCATGACTTCCTTTTAGAATCGTTTTTAACCTCTCTCTTGGAAAAGAGTGATTCTTATAAATCCCTTGTAAGCTCGCTGCCTGAAGTTTGTGACGATGAGCAATTTTTTTTAAAACGATAAATTGTAAAATATAGTACACCAAAAAAACTCATAGCGTTTCATTGGTGTAAACTGTAAGTAACCACACAAACAGAACCCGAGGAAAAACTATGAGCTACTCACATCTTACCATAACCGACCGAATAAAGATAGAAACCTACTTAAAATTAGGTTTGAAACCTTGCCAAATTGCAAGTAAACTTGGCGTCCATAAGTCTACCATTTCAAGAGAATTAAGACGATGCCAAAATGGTTATTCCGTAGCCTTAGCACAGGAACAGTACGACCACAGGTCTAAACAAAAAGGTCGGAAGTCTTGTTTGACACCAGAGTTGAAAAAGGAAATTGAGGACGGTTTAAAATCCTCCTGGTCGCCTGAACAGATTTGTGGCCGCTATCAGCTTGAACAAAAGCTAATGACAGCCTTCAAAACTATTGGTTTTCGAATGATAAAAACATACTGAGATTCAACCTTCTCAGTATGTTTATTTTATTATATTGTTTTTTTCTTATTCCACAATTGTATAGTCACCACTTTGAAGTAAGCTCAAGACTTTATTTACAAATTGTGTTGAAAGTAATCCTTCAATATTAGCACCATGAGTCTTAAAATCTTTGTCAATTTCTTTAATTTGTAAGTTAGTATACTTTTTAGCCTTTTGTTCCGAAATTGGTAAATGGAAACTATACTCCCCAATTTCATAAACTAAAA
>NZ_GL831112.1:1060306-1065683 GCF_000188295.1 Streptococcus vestibularis ATCC 49124
AATTTATCATAGTCTTTTTCAGTACTAAATACTCGTTTTTTCTCTTCTCCTACATATTGTCTATGAATTAGTGATGGTTCAAACACTGTTAACATTTCTTCTTTCATCGTATAGTATTTTTCCATCTCACCTTCAGCATTTTCAATGTTTCTTTCTGTATACGGATTGTAGCAATCAGCTTTATATTTTCTTATTTTATCACGATAATTTTTAGCTCGCTTGTTTACAGAATAAATACATTCTGCAATCATCTCATTCGTAATTTTTTTGTCATTTACCGACTGAGTGTAATTTTTGGGAGTTCTCATATTATTAATCCTTTCATCTCATATATCAAATATCATTCACCTTGTCTTTTTTGTACTTTTCTACCATTTCCCAAAGCGTATGATTCGCTAAATCCGCTACAAGATCATACCATTCATTAAACAAGAATGATTTAAGCAACATATCAAGTGCATAATTCAAATTTAAAATCTCATCCATCTCTCTAATCTCAAACGTTTTTTTACAATGGCAAGAGTGATAAACTACAATTCTCAATGTATCATCGACAAAAGCGAACGACAGTTCTTGATTATCTCGAGATAAATCTACATAGAATTCATCTTCGTAAGTATCAAAGTTGATAACAATATCCATCTCTTCCCTTTTCTCAATCAGATCACCCACTATTGTCATGATTTGTTTATTAATATATTTTTTTACGGTTTTCATTTTTTTTATCCCTTTCTTAATTTAATAATTAATAGAACAATTCCTTATCAAACTGGTCAAGTTCATAGCCTAGCCTAATCTCTAAAAAAAACATTTATCATATAGTTAACCTCCTGATTTATAATTTTAGTATGTCAGAAAAGTTGAATCTAAAAAAAATCAAAAAAATTTTTTTACTTCTCAAAAAATAGTCGTAGTTTTTTTCTTAAATATAAGTTCACTCAGCTCTCTTATATTTTAAGTTCTTATTATATCTGTAAGTGATAAGCCTAAAAATCATAAGTAACTTTACTTTTAGTAATTATATATATTTTTGCCTCTCTACTTAGGTAACTATATAGTATGTCAGAAAAGTTGAATTTTAAAAAAACAAAATAATTTTTTTAATAAAGACCCACAGCTCAAAGATTATACAGAAATAATCTACCTTTTGAAGTATTTTAAAAGAGCCGCTAATGAAAAGGGCTATATAATTTCTGTAGTGGGTAAAACCACTGTAGAGATTATAGAGCTTTTTGAGTGTACACAAAAAGTCCCATAAGAACTATAATGAAAAGCAACCAAACCATCATTAGGAAGAACTTATGAGACTTATTAAGAATACCACAGAATTAATCGGAATTAAAGACCAAAATATCAAGATTTCACTTGTTTTTGAAACTGACACTCATATCGAGATTCAAGCAAAATTGGAATACCAACACTACTACATCTTAAAAAGCGTCGCTTCCAGTGTGAAAGTTATAGGCAAATCACGGTTACTGAGACATCAATCGTTGATAAAAACCACCAAATTTCAAATCTAGTCCGACAAAAAGTTACACAACTACTTACTGAAAAGGTACCACTAACAGATACTGAAAGAAGACTTCTTGTGTTAACGTCTACTATCCATCGTAAGGTTGACCAGTTTACTTTCAAGGAACATTATGACAAACTCCCTGCTATTATGTCCTGGGATGAGTTTGGGTTCAAGAAAGGTGAATTGGCTTTTGTAGCGCAAAACTATAAGACCAACAAACTCATAACGATCCTGGATAATCGCCGTCAAACCACTATTCGAAACTACTTTTTGAAATATCCATTGAAAGTACGACAACAGGTACAGTTTATCACGATGGATATGTCTGGAGCAATTTAAAAAGATTTATCGCGTTAAAAATTTAGAAATGGCAGTACAAGCTTTAAAGGACTTTATCGCCGAATGGAAACCAAAGTATAGGAAAGCCATGGAAAGTCTGGAGAATACGGATAATCTTTTGACTTTTTATCAGTTTCCCTACCAGATTTGGCATAGCATTTATTCAACAAACTTCATTGAGTCTCTGAACAAAGAAATCAAACGTCAAACGAAAAAGAAAATCCTTTTCCCTAACGAGGAGGCTCTGGAACGTTATTTAGTTACTTTGTTTGAAGATTATAATTTCAAGCAAAGTCAACGAATCCATAAGGGGTTTAGCCAATGTTCTGACACACTTGAAAGCTTATTTGATTAATGTCCGTAACTCTATTTGAGTGTTTACACCTAATTTAATTGACAGTATCTTAAATCCGCTTTGTATAAATAAAGTGTCATACATTAGAAATCTATTTCGGAACTATATTTATTTTTTTTATCTTAAAGTATAAATATAATTGAATTTTTTATAAAAAATTTCCTTTATGACAAAATTAATCCACTTTTCTAGGAGTTTAGTAATACTGTTTATATTCTTCATGGGATAACTTATTTATCAAATATGAAACTTCTCCCTAATTTAAAGGAATTTAGTTTAAAATTTACTTATCAAATTTGTTAAAGGAAATATTTGCTTATGAATAATATCTTTTTGGGAGACGAAATTGTAGTTCTTTCAATACTAAAAAATACACACTTACTAGGAGATCAATATGAACGTACAACAACTTAACCAACTTCCTAAAGAAACAATTACCACACAAGGAAGACCTATTCTTACCATCTTTTGCCCTATCGCAACATCTTAAAAGTAAGAAGGCTATGTTCACTAAACATACGCCTTTTTACTTTTTTTATTATTTTGATATAATTTATTAAAATTTTATCTATTGAGAGAAGTTCTATGATTGAAACCACAGAAATGGGCGCACTATTCAAAAAGATTCGCTTGTCAAAAAAATTAGCTTTAAAAGACGTTGCTGGTGACTACTTATCGATATCTTTCTTGTCAAAATTTGAGCGTGGAGAATCAGAAATTTCTTTATCTCGGTTCTTCTTACTACTAGAAAATCTAGATGTTAGTATAGAAGAATTCTATGGTATTCTCTCAAAAGAAAAACCGACTTATACAGAACTACTGTTAGAACGTGTTAGTAAGGCGTATTATCAAAATAATATACTTGCTTTAAAAAAATACCTAAAAGAAGAGAATAAAAAATATCATGATAGCAATAAAAAACTATTCCTGTATAATACAATCATGATTGAATCCTTTTTATCTACAATTACAGAGGAAGATGTAGATGAGGATAAAATAAAAATTATCACAGATTATCTTTTTGATATTGAACAATGGGGTAAGAGGGAGTTGATAATACTAGGAAATAGTATGCCAGCTATTTCTTCAGAAACTCTCAATGTACTTGTCAAAGAAGTCATTTACAGAACAACTCTTTTTGGAAATAATGAATCAAATTTAAAAATTAGGATTGATTTACTGATAAATGCAACATCTGAATTTATTGAAAGAAATCAACTAGATTTAGCAAAGTCGTATTTAGATATAATTTCAGATATAGGTATTCCAGAAATCTTTTTACACGAAAAACTTGAGTATAATATGCTTTTAGGAGCTTTCTGGATGAAATCAGGTAAAGTTGAAATTGGAAAAAAACTTATTGAGAACTGCCTTTCAGTCCTCAAAACTTTAGGAGCAAATAATCTACTCGTATCTCACGAAGCCTACTATGAAGAACTACTAGATTCCACTATATAACAATATCTAACTTTGATGTTTAAAATGATGTAAGCTAGAACCATAAAAAGATAATATCTTTTTATGGTTCTAGCTTTTTTTAAGGAGAATATTTATGATTGATACCATGATTTTTCCAACTAATCTATCCCCAGATAACTTAATTATTAACTCTAACTTTACCTATGTATTTTCAACTAATAAATCTATCCCATACCAAGGCTGGAAGATACATATTTCAGCAACATTAGATAATTATCAAAAAATATTAGATTCTGTAACTACTATCTGTTTAACAAACGATACCCCATTTAAATTTATAAACTCTATAGAAAAATTATTATTTATCTTTTCAAAAAAGACCTCTCAAACTGAGATTGGAAAGTTTATTACTATCTACCCTGAAAACGATCAAACCTTTCTGTATCTACTCGATGTCCTATATCAAGAAATAAAATATGAACCTGGTATCCAAATAATCACAGACCAAAATTATAAACAGTCAGAGGTTATATTTTATAGGTACGGACTCATGAATGCATCTGTAAAAAACGGCCAAAGACCCTGTCTTTTTGATAATAATGGTGTTGCATATCCAGATTTACCAGGTGCATACTATTCTTGCCCTAAATTTGTAAAAGAATACTTTCCTGAAAAAACTAACACTTCTACTATCCTAAATGAGAGATATGATATGAAGTCCATCCTTTATCAAACTGGTGCAGGAAATATCTATATCGCAATTGATATTACTAACTCTAAAAAAGTGATTATAAAAGAAGCTAGAAGATATGTCTATGCTACCAGGGACATTACTTCTATGGAATTACTAAAAAACGAAACTAAAATAATTAAAAAATTATCAGGTTCAGTAACTCCTAATTACATTGATGATTTTTATTTAGAAGATAACTACTACCTCGTAGAGGAATTTATTGAAGGTAAAACACTTAACACTTTAAAAACAGACTTTAATTTGCTCCTAAAACGAACTCCTTCAGAAATTACAACTTTCAATAATAAACTCAAACAAATAATTTCAAAACTATTTAAATCATTAGAATATATTCATGATCATGGTGTTATTGTTGACGATATCTCCTGTAGTAATATCATACTAACACCAGAAAACAAAGTTTATTTTATTGACTTTGAAACAGCATATTTAAAAAATGAAAATCCGTTGATAGCAACTACAAATAGCTGCTATCCAAAAACTATATATGCAAAATTTGAACATAAAGATATAGTCAAATTATGGTACTGTATCATCAATCTACTAACCAATGCAAGTTCACTTTTAAAATTTGATCAGACTGGAACAGAGACCTTAAAGCTATTTACAAAGATATGTTTAGAGATGAACTTCCCTTTACAACTATTAAATAAATTTATGAAAGACTTTAAGTTAGAAAGGAACAATCAAATATTTTTTATTAACTTTATCAAACTAGGAATGGATTTGGAAAAACTCATATATAAACGAGATCAACTGTTAAATACTCTGGTAACTAGTTCTACAATTTCTATAGAGGGTAAATCTTGGTGTGAAAAAGTAGATAACTATCTAGCAATAAATCAATTGGGTCTTAATTTGTCTGAAAAAATAACAAAAAGAGATATTCAAGGGAGTGATTTAGATTCTCAGTTAGCAAAAATTTTACTAGATGAATCACAAGAAAATTTATCTGACGATATGTTATCTGAAGACTTTTTTTAAAGATCTG
>NZ_GL831112.1:1066235-1072600 GCF_000188295.1 Streptococcus vestibularis ATCC 49124
AAAAAGCACCAAATTAAAATGGTGCTTTTGCTTTTCTTATATTCAAGAATAACTTCAGTATCAGAAACTAAATAAGGGCTTTATGATCGTCATGCCTATGCTCACTTAAAAGTACTTCACCAAATTGTACCCCACCATCCTCACTGACTCGTTCCTGGCAAGCGACACAATACAATTCTCTAGCCAATCGCTGTTGTCGACCACCTACATAGATCACCTCTTCTATTCCAGGCAACATATAAGGTGGCATGGTATCAACCAGCTCATCAAAATGCGATTCATCGTTACTTAAAAAGAAACGTGCAGGATGATTACTATTATCAAAATCTCCAATGGCCACAAGACTATCATCTTCTGTCAAGAGATAGTAATAAGTAGCTGTGCGGTCTTCTGTGTATCGAAAGAATAATTGACTCTCTTCCATCTTGTCCCGACGGAGTAAATACAATTGGTGTCTCACTAATACCTTCTGATGTTTTTGTAACGGCTGTGAGCTTTTCTCCTTTTACGACGAACTTATCAAAAACTACATCACCCGCAGGTTTGCCATTAACTTGAATCAAGCCATTGGCATCAAAAGTAATACTATTTCCTTGTTCATTTCTCCAAGATCCTTTAACACTTGAAAAATTACCTGTTTGAATTTCTTGGATGTTCATACCACTAGATTCCGATTGAGTTTTTTTCTCACCTTCTATTCGTTCCGTATAATCAAGAGCAATCCATCCTTGACCAGATTGTAATCTCCCCCAAGTGTAACCTTCTGCATTTGTTGTTTCCGCAATAGTGTGAATACCTTGAGATATCTTGCCCAGAGACTGAGACTTAGCTCTCGGTTCTTTGCGTATTTCCAAATCCGATATTTGCACACGAACCTGAAAACCAGTTTCTGACTTAATATTCTCACTTTGACTAGAAGATTTCATATCACTTTCTTTTGAAGAAGTCATTGAACCTTTATCAATTGATTCCCACTTTAAGTTTTTGAGATTCAAAGCCGTAGACGAGATACCTAATTCATCTTCGATTTTCTTCTTATCATTCATTTGTATCGTAGTTTCTTTTTCCTTATTTGGGACACTAGCTTCAACTTTGTATAAACTTAGGCTTACTTCCGGATTCGATGACTGCCAGGCAGCAAATACCACCTGACCGTTTTCATAAGCAGTGAGAGATGAACGTGCTCCACCAACAGGTGCTGCATAAGCTACATGCAACAAAGTAGGTTGACTATTTTTTAGATAATAAATTGCAGAAATATAATCTTGTTTACCAATCAATAACTCGTCATGTCCATCTTTATCTAAGTCTACGAACGCATATTGAAAATCAACTGACGTTCCCGAATGCCCTAAATTATCAATGAGCATATATTCCTCAGATGTAGCTTCGACCTGTTTTAAGGCTTCAGTTAAACGACTATCATCACCACTATTTATTGCTTGCTGATAAGATTTATAACGATCTAAGACCGTTTGAAATGATTCCTGTCTATTCTTCTTTAATGATTGCTTACTAGACGAAGATGATTGCTGTGTTACCTGCTTCATTTGATTAGAGCCACATGCAACCAAGGTCAAAGTACTCAGGCTTAAAAGCGATATCAGTATCCATTTTTTCATATTAAATTCTCCTGTTCTTTCAATATGTTTATTTCCGCTAAATGTTTTGATTTGATTACCCACCACTACTCATTAGCAAATTTTCTACAACTTAACGTTGATCAAACTAAAATATAGGATAGCAATAGTTAGTAAATCTTTCAATAAGTCAATATTATTTGGAAGATTCTATATGCAAAAACTATTTCAGCAAAATAGGACTCCGTTGAAGAGTACAATCAATCTTCATAAGAGTCCTATAACTATTTATTGTTTTTCATAGGTGGCATCGTGGAGTGCATAACTCACATTGGTATTAGTGAATTCAAAGAAAATAGATTCAATCTTTCCTGTTGAAAGTTCACCTTCAGCTTTTGGACCACTTGTTGCCGTAAACTTAATTTTATCACCCGCAATTCGCCAAGTACCTGTTCTAGATTCTCCACTTTCTTTTGTAATTTTCAGGCTCTTATTTGATTTCAACTCAATCGTTACATCATTTTCACCATCGTACCAAGTCCCCACAACCTGCTGCTCCGGAGACTTTTCACGTGTTAAGAAATATGCTCCAACTCCAATCCCTGCAAGTGCGATTACAACAACAGAAACAATAATTAATACTTTTTTCATTTTATATTCTCCTATTTTTATTCTCAACTTCTATAGAATATGGAAGTAATTTTGATTAAAGTAAGGCAGTGAATCTTCAGTTACGCCATAACTTCTCACTCAGTAAAGCAATTTAGAAACTGTAATTTATAACTTCTTCTTTCTCATCACTCCTGCTAAAGCAAGAAACGTAATTCCTGAAAGCGTATAAACCGCTGTTTCACCTTCACCTGTTTCAGGTAATGATGCTTGATAGATCGGTACGCCATGTTTCGAAACGACATTATCGGTAATAGTACGGACAGCAGTCCTGACATCTCGGGAAACTGAAGAGTTATAACCTACTATTTGGCCATTTTCATCAAGGATAGCAACAGGAGTTCCACCTTTTTGAACAATAGCTTCATATTGAGCTTTTACTTGAGCTTGTGTATAAGCTTCTTTTACAGCTTCATATTGAGCTACTGCATCACGTTTATTGATAAGCAACTGTTTAAGTTTTTCAGTTTCTTTATCAAGAACTGATTTAGCTTCTTTATGTTTTTCTACTGCTAGTTTGTAAGCAACTTTAGCTTTTTCTAAATTACTATCAGCATTTTCGAGTTTACTAAGATAATCTTTTGTTTCTTGAAGTTTAGTTTTAAGAGATTTAATCTCGTCTTTGATTTTAACTTCATTCACTTTCAAAGCGTTCACTGTTTCTTGAAGAGAAGCAAGTTCTTTTTCATCTTTAGCTTTTTGAGCTTTAAGTTCTTCCAACTTAGCTTCTTCATTTTGAAGTGTTGCTTTAGCATCCGAAAGAGCTTTAGTCTTACTTGCAACATCTGAGTTAAGATTATTAACAGCTTTTTGAGCTTTGACTAATCTTAGCTCAGCTAATTCACGCGCCGAAGTCACTTCAGCCAATTTGATTTTAGCATCAGGTGTGAGGTCAGCAGTTGCTTTGAGTGAAGCAATTTTATTGCGAGTTTCTGAGAGTACTTCATTAGCAAGTTTATTTTTAACCTGAGCAGAATTCAATTCTTCATTAGCGACTTTGTTTGCGTTGTTAGCTTTTTCTTGTGCTATTTTTGCATTGGCAAGAGCTTTAGTTTTAGTAGCAACATCAGTGTTAAGATTGTCAATTGTTTTTTGAACGTTGTTCAAACGAGTTTCAGCGTTCTTACGTGCTTCAGTAGCCTCATCCAACTTAGCTTTGGCATCAGGTATGAGGTCAGCAATTGCTTTGAGTGCGTTCAAAGTTTTTGTTGTGTTAGATACAGCATCCTGAGCTGCCTTATTTGCTACTGATGCTGTAGTTAATCGGTTTTGGGCTGTTTTGTTAGCATTATCCGCAGAAGTTTGAACAGCTTTAGCGTCAGCTAGTTGAGTTTTTACAACCGAAGAGTCAAATGGATTACTTAATATTTTATCAGTATCTGACGAAGTGTGATTGAAATGAATTTCATGCATCAATCCAAGACCTTCTGGTGTTACGCTTGTTGCAGCACCAATATAATTTGGAATAACCTTACCGTTTTTATAGTCAGGTTTTCCTCCAACTGTTGTAATAACATGGGCATAATTCTGATTGTAGTCACTACCAAAAGTATTGATAATAGATTTATAAATACCTTTATACAAAGCCGACATTGTAGTTGGTTTAGCTTTGATGTAACCGAGGTTTTCTGCCTTCCAATGCGTAGTATCAGTTCCATCATTAGTTAGAGCACTAAAAAGGTGGTCGCCATCAGGATTTGACATATTCGAATAAGCAGTTGTGATATTCTTCATTGCTGTAACAACATCTTCTGTCACAAGAATTTCAGAATCACCCCAGATAATTTTTCGCACTTGTTGAATCAATCCTGCTTGATAAAGTGAGAGGTTAGCAATTTGTTCTTTTGTTAAATCACTAAGATCATTAATTACAGTGTCGTCAACAGGATAGTTGTTTTCCTTGCTATAATCACGGTTATCCCACCAAGTTTGAACAGCATCGAAGAGCTTATCTTTGTTTGCTTCTGTTTTATCTTCATAGAAGTTTCGATAAGCACTTGCAACTTCTTCTGGAATTTCAATAGTGCTAAGATTTTCTAAACTAGTTAGTTTATCTCCCAAACGTTTTACAGCTTTGTCTGCTTCTTCTTTTTTAAACTTAGCATCAGCTGCAACAGCTATAGCAGCTGTCAATTCCGTTGAAGTTCTCGAAGCCACATTTTGTTGAGCTGTCAAGGTTTCTGTCAATGATTGGATTTTAGCTTTTTTATCAGCATCAGTTTTTTGAGCTTCTTTCAAATTGCTTTCAGCCTTAGCTTCAGCAGCTTTTTTCGTTGCCAAATCACTTTGAGTATTATCTCGTTCTGAGATGATTTCTTTAGCTCCTGTACCGTCAAGTGCTGCTTGAGCATTAGTTACAGCAATATTAGCATTGTCGAGTTGCTCTTTAGTATGTTTAGCCTTAGCTTCAGCATCACTCAAAGTTTTAGAAGTGTCTTCAACAGCTTTAGCTTGGAGTTTTTCATCTTTTTCAGCTTGTTCAAGTTTAGCTTTTTTATCAACATCAGCTTTCTGTGCTTCTTCTAGCTTGCTTTTGGCATTAGCTTCAGCATCCTTTTTTGTTACCAAATCAGTTTGAGCATTATCTCGTTCTGAGATGATTTCTTTAGCTCCTCTACCATCAAGATTTTTTTGAGCAGTTTCTACATCGGCTTTAGCATTTGCTACATTAGTTTCTTGAGTAGTAATTTTTGTTTGATCACTGTTAACAATTTCAGTTTGTTTGTTAACTTTATCTTGAGCTTTAGCAGTCTCAGCTTGAGCGCTCTGAAGTTGAACGTCTTGATTTTCGATTGCTGATTCTGTTTCACTAATACTTTGTTTAGTTTTGTCAATTTCAACAGGAGTGGCCTTGTCTTTGATAATTTGAGCTTCATCAATAGTTTCCTTAGCCGTAGCTTCATTTTTTTCAGCTATTTCTTCTTCAGTGATGGCTTTCTTAACTACATCTTGTTGAGCGTTTACTGATTGTACCGCTACACTTTGCTTGTTCTCGGCTTCTTTAAGAGCTTGAACAGTTACTTTAGAACTTGAAGCATCAAATTCCGTTTTTAGGTCTTCTTGTTGATTAGCATTCACTACAGACGTTAGTCCGGTCGCTGCAATCACTGTAGAGACACTGGCTAATACCTTTATAGCTTCTTTCTTTTCCATTAACGCTAAAACTCCTTTAATTTTCAATAAATTATACAATTCCTATATTGTAATGTTTACATTATATAACTTAAAAACAACCTTGTAAAGTTGTTTTTAACCTTACAAGGTGTTATAACCAACCTTTTATGGTTGTAAAATTAACCTGCGAGGTGGTTTATGTCAAATCTACAAGAATATATCAGTAAACGTATTAGAGTCTTACGAATAAAAGAGGGAATGACTCAGGAAATGCTTGAAGAAAAAGCTGAATTGGGAACAAATTACGTTTATAAAATTGAAAATCTAGAACCTAACATTAAAATCAAAACTCTTGAAAAAATTATGAAAGCTTTAGATGTGGATATCCCGACTTTCTTTGATGTCACACTAAAAGAAGAAGATAGCGATTTGGTAAAACTTATTGATAATTTAAAAGCATTGCCTGAGTACAAACAAAAGAAATTAATCACAGCTATCAATACTATTATGACTGAAACAAAATAACAGAGCCTTTTAAACTGACAACTACTATAGGTTAAAATAGAACTTAAGTAAAAGACTTATCTCTATATTTTATAGAGATAAGTCTTTTTAGCTTTCTTTATTTATCATTGTGATATATAAATCGATTTTTATTCCATACAAAAGTACATCCTTGTTTCAAAAGTTCCAGATTTGAGCTTTGTTTGTTATAACATCCATAAATAAACGTTTGTTACGATAAAATATCGAAAAAACTATTTAATAGGATGATAAAAAAATAACCTCAAGTACAGTTTACATGTACATGGAGATTAGTGCACCTTTTCGATATTAAAAAGTAATCTAGATATCCACTAATGTCATTAGTAAATCCCGCTAATGACTTTTTTATATCAATAACACCTAATAGTTCGAGGTGTTCATTGAATATTCTTTTATAATCAACATTTGGTGTCAATAAAATAATTTGTGTACTAACGTTATTTCGCCTAATTTTTT
>NZ_GL831112.1:1072650-1078197 GCF_000188295.1 Streptococcus vestibularis ATCC 49124
AACAATTAAAATAGTTGCCAATTTTAACTTTCAACTTATATTTTTTTATATATTTTTTAACAGTAATCAACAACCAAAAGTGCTTTACAATATTGAGCATACCTCTCCTCCAATTTCTATTTTTATTATAGCTTGGTTATACCATTTAATTAGTTGAATATCGTAAACGGTTCATTTATTGTCATCTACGATAAAAATATAGCGATGATGATTGTTCTCAGACTATTTACGACTTGACGGTTCTATTACTCCAATCACTACTTTTATAATATTAACTTGGAGAAGAAATATTGATTTTTATTTAGATGTTGTAAAAATGTATTGATTAAACCTAGGAAAATATCATTCTTATCTAAAACAACAAATCATATAATTTTAATGCCGGAAAAGACTTCAATGTCTTTTACTACAGTACTAAATATTTTATCGAATGGAGAGTACACTAATTGTTAAATATTTTTATTTTAGAAGACGAATTTTTACAACAAACACGAATAGAGACCGTTATTAAGGATGTTATTGCAAAAAAATCTCTAAAATGTAAAGGACCTGAGATTTTTGGAAAACCTAGCCAGCTACTTGACGCAATAACCGAAAGAGGTTATCATCAACTTTTCTTTTTAGATATTGAAATTAAAGGAGAAGAAAAAAAGGGGCTAGACATTGCAAAAGAAATTCGAAAAAAAGACCCTAATGCAACAATTGTTTTTGTAACAACACATTCAGAATTTATGCCAGTCACTTTTAAATATAGAGTTGCTGCACTAGATTTTATTGATAAAGCTTTGGATGATGAAGATTTTTATGAACGTGTTCATTTAGCAATTGAATATACCATGGATAAAATGGGTGCCACTATTGCCCAAGATTCATTTACTTTTGAAACAGCTACGGCCCATGTTCAAGTGCCTTTTAACAATATTTTATTTTTTGAAACATCTCCAACAATACATAAAGTTATTTTGCATACTAAAGAAGAACGCATGGAGTTCTACGCCAGTATTTCAGAAGTTGAACGAGCTGATGATCGCCTGTATCGATGCCATCGTTCATTTATCGTTAATCCTGAAAATATCATAAGGATCAATAAAGAAGAGAAAATAGTAATGTTTGAAAATAATAATGAATGTCCCATTTCGCGTACGAAATATAAGGGCCTCCTAGAAAAAGTTAAATCTCTGAAAAGCTAAGGTGTTTCTATGGATATAGTTATAAATTTATTGCTGTTCTATTCTAAGACATTAGTAGTATTGTTACTGTTTCAACAGGTTAGTAACCAACCAATCAAACCTTTGTGGTGTATTATTGGTCCATTTTTGTATGTTCTACTCCTCATCATATGTCCTCCTGTTGGATACTTTGCTTTCTTTTTTATCTTTATCGCTTATAACATATATCAAAATAAGTATAAAAGTAAAATACTTGATATTTTTTATGGCTTGTACCCCGTTATTGTTGAAAGCTTGCTAGGTAGAATGTTAGGATTCTATGTTTTCCCTTTACTAGGAGTCTCAGTCTTCAATGAAGTCAAACTAAGCTGGTATGATATCTTAATTGAATTACTGGTTTTCCCTCTTCATTTACTCATAGTAAAATCTCTTAGGTTAGATTTTAACGAAATAAAAGAAGGTTTCAAGCGTCACTATTTCAAATATTTATTATTACTGATCAACATCTCTATGTTTGTATATATGTTGTTAGTTTCTATACTTGTTATTTATAGAGACAAATTAGCTGATGCAGATATCTGGAGAGGACATATTAATAACTTTTATATTGTTCTGTTTTTTGTAATTCTACTCTATCTCAATGCAATTTCAAAAGAAAAACTAGAGAAGGAAATAATTGAGCAGAAGGATACTCAACTAAATGAACTATCTAGTTACAGCCATCATGTTGAATCACTTTATGAGGAAATTAGAAGTTTCCGTCATGACTATATTAATATTTTGACCAGTCTAAAATTAGGAATTGATACTCAAGATATCGAAGCTATTAAAACTGTATACAATGGTGTCCTAAGAGATAGTGGAAATCAATTCTATGATAGTAAGTTTGATATTGATAAACTTAGTAATATTAAGAATGATGCTATCAAAAGTATTCTTTCCGCTAAATTACTTGAGGCACAAAATAGGGGAATTTCAATTTCTGTTGAGATTGAAGAACCTGTTAGTAATTTTAGGATAGAATTACTAGATTTCATAACCATCCTATCTGTACTTTGTGATAATGCTATCGAAGCTACGATTGAAGCTATAAGTCCAAGAATGACTGTTGCTTTCATGAATAATGATGATTCGTTGGTACTTATCGTTGAAAATAGTATAAAATCAGAAAAAGTGGATGTTAGTCATATTTTTGCTAGGGGGTACTCTAGTAAAGGGGAAGGAAGAGGTCTTGGGTTACATAATGTAAATAGCATATTGGAAAAATACCCTAAATCTACGATTACCACCCGTAGTGCAAATCATCTCTTTTCTCAAACTATCAGATTTTGTAAGTAAGTCTCGACTTTTAACTTTAACCTCTTTAATCGACTTAGGTTTTGCATTTGAATCGTCTGTTTCTAGTATTTTTTGCTACATAGCTTATTAATTTTTGGGACCACTAGCATAGCTAGTGGTTTTCTTAAGACCCAAAAAAGACAGTAACTTCAAAATAGTTACTGTCTTTTTTTATTTCATGTTTATCTTAAAGCCTTGATAGACTTGAAAAGTAGTTTATAAAGACTTCTTAATTATTTATCAATGCCCTACATCTGAATATGAAATATAATAACGTTGCCCATCTTTGACAAAACTATACCAGTTTCCATCAGGTAAAATTTCATATTTATCCCAATCAACATCACCTGCAGGCATTTTAGAAACAACCCCACTGTCTTTATCTGGTGCAGCATATACAGGGGTTTCCTCATCAAGTGTCAATGTTCCAGAAGTAGCTTTCCAAGCACCTCGACCACCCTCAACTCCTCCAACTTGAGAAGCTGGTGTTGTTGCTTTAGCCACTTTCCCACCATCTGTGGTACCTGCTTGAGCTTGTTCTTGAGAAGAAGCTTTAGGTGCTACTGCTGAGGCCTGATTGTCATTCCCTTCATTTGTGACTGCTGAAGAAGATGATTGAGCTGCTTTCTTATCCTTCTTAACAGCTTTACTTGAGCTTGAAGATGATTTTTTAACCGTCTTGGCTGGGCTACTACTTGAGCTAACACGTGCCGACTCATGACTATTAAACTTAGTCACTAAGAAGATAGCGAGGATTACTACAATAAGAGCTGATAGGATACCAATGAGTTTAGTTGTTGTTTTCATGATTGACGTTCCTTTTCTTATGATTTACAAGATTAGTATAATATAAAGACAACTAAAGTTTCATTGAAGTCATAAACTGTAGTTTTCTCGTCATAAAAGGACAACATCTTCTATTTTTAGCATCTATTTTAAATGATAGTCTTTAAATCGTGTTAACAAAGAACAATTAGGATACCTCCCTAAAATCTCTCAAACAGTGGACAAATATATACCATGTCCATTACCTTTGCTTGAGTAACTAATTTTAAAGATATGATATAGAGTATATTGATAGATTCTCGAGAAGTATTTACTCTTTTAGTACTACTTTCCATACAAGCCTCAATATCTCTAGTCTTTCCAGTTTATATACGTATCAATTGACGTATTGATAAAACCTCTTCACAATCACTTAAATATAGATATAGAGGCGAGATTCTCTCAATCTCTTTTTTTATTTCTTTTTTAATTTAGAAAAATAACTTACCTTTGCCAACAGAAAGGTGAATTTTTCCAAATAATTTTGGAAAAAGAGGATGTAATCCTAGCCGTCTGCAAGACCACAATAATAATGACTCTGTCATTATGTATATTGTGTTATAAATAGAGTCAGACTCTGCTGACTGTCTCCATCATCTCCTAAAAAATTCATCATAAGCTGTTTTTTTATTTTCAACTTATCAGACATAATTAATAAATAAAGGAGAAAGTTATGAACAATGCATATACTATTTCAGCTCACTTTGGAAAAAAGATGAGTCGTGACCATAATATTCGTAATCGCAACATAACCAACTCAGAGGATCATATAGACCCAGATGGATATTTTAAAATTATAGAGGATAGGCCTATCAAACAGGCTTATTATAAAATTTTCGGACAGGCTGTTCTTGACTATAATGCGAAACAAACTCGATCTGACAGACAAATTATAGACTATCATACGAAAGTACTTTCAGCTTATAAACGTGATCCCAATCGCAATCCTGCTACCAGCCATGAGGCAATTTTTACCATAGGAAATGTTAACCATCATCCCACAATCACAGAATCAGAAAAGATTCTCACAGATTTTTTAGAACAATTCAAAAAAAATAATCCTAACGCCATCATTTTCGGTGCCTATTTTCATGCAGATGAGCCTGGTTCTGCCCCTCATCTTCATGTTGATTTCATCTTAGTCAAACGGCAAAATAAAAGAGGCTTAAGCATTCAAGTTGGTCAGGAAGGTGCCCTCAAAGAAATGGGTTACTACACATCAGGATCTAAAAAAAATAAAGATTTAGTAACGGCACAAACTCGATGGCAAGCAGCTCAACGCGAACTACTTCGAACAACAGCTAGAAATCATGGAGTTCAAGTTCAAGAAAGTGGCAAATCTAAAACAATAGCTAACCATCTGGATACTGAGATTTACAAACGAACTACAAAACTTAAAAACTTAGATCAAAAAATTGAGGAGAAAAAGATGTGGGCTGAAAATGCTAAATCTGAAGCAGAGAAAAATAAAAAGGAACTGTCAGAGATCTTGAGAACTAAACAAGAGTTAGACATTGACATTCAGATGAAAAAAGCAAACCTCGAAGAGATTACTAAAATTAAAAAGAAAGATAAAGAATTAAGAGAGGAGAATACTTTTTTAAAGAAATCAATTAATATTCTGCAAGAGAGTATCGATCTAGCCGAAAGTTGCTTCAAAACATATTTCTTAAAAAATAAAGAGAACCTCTGGAATATATTTAAACAAAAACTGTCTCAAACATTTGGTTCTAAAAAATACGAACGTTATAATATTATTCGTCATGATACAGAATTAAATGAAAAACTTGCACAACACGAACGAGATTACTTAGAGGGCGAAAGACGTGATCCACCTCCTACACAACTATTTGGATATGATGCTAAAACTGATAATGAATCAGATTTTACATATGAGAATGAACAGATATAGAGAACCTTTCAAGATTGATTAGTGACTAACGAGTACTCGATATGAGTTGGTCCAATATAAAAGTTTCCTTGCTGATATAGCAAGGACTTTTTTTATGTTTACATTTTTATTTTTAGTTTAATAGGTTCAACTTCTTTTAAATTTATAGTCACATTTTTTTCGTTACATATGGTACTGATATTAAACTTTTATTCTCCAACACATACTAAAAAATTTTAGTCAAAATTATGGTTTTTAAAAATCTCTTAAAACCTGTTTTTTCAAACATAATGTCTAAGAAGAAAAATAATATTTAAGAGTTCT
>NZ_GL831112.1:1078781-1089800 GCF_000188295.1 Streptococcus vestibularis ATCC 49124
AATAATATGATCAAAAAATTATTAATAAAAACGATTTAATTGCTTTAGGTTATAAAACTAATACCGCAATGACTATCATTCGACAAGCAAAGAAAATTATGGTACAAAAAGGATATGCGTTTTATAACAATCATCGTCTAGATTATGTTCCTATTCATGCTGTTGAAGAAATTATTGGGGTATCACTTTTAGAGAAAGAAAAGGAGGACTCCATAAATAATGAGTGATAAAATTAATTTCAATGAGCAACAAATACTAAAAGAACAACCTCAACAAAATACTAAAAAGCAAAAAAAGACAAAATATCATGGCGTTTATGTTGATAATAATGGGAAATTTTTTTACCAGACGGAATTTGGTTTAGATAAAATCACAGGAAAACGAATTCGCAGAAAGGGGAGAAAAGATAAAAACGGAATTGATTTTAAATCGGCTAGCGAAGCTAACAAAGAATTAACCAGAATCAAGAGAGAATATTATGAAGCTAATGGTTTTTCTAATTATCATATGAATTATAAACAATTTATGACTAACCATTACATTCCATATTACCGTACCACTGTTCAAGATAGCACATATTTAGTACGTGAAAAGAGTTTACTATTAATCAGTGAACGTTTCGGTAACACTAAACTTCGTTCAATATCAATTGAACAAGTACAAAGTTTTAGGACCTGGTTACTAACTAGTGCTGAAGAGGGAGGTGCCGGTTACTCCCAAGGTTATGCTAGCTTAGTCTTCGGAATGTTTCGAAAATCTTTAGATTATGCTTTTGATTTAGGTTACGTAGAAAGTAATATCTCTAAACGTTCAAAGGCAATCCCAAAAGGAAAAAATGAGGTTCCATACTGGACAAAGTCTGAATTTGAATCCGTAATATCTATGATTTATATTAATGACTTTTACGAACATTTATATTTTGTTATGTTATGGATTTATTTTATGACCGGCATCCGTGTAAATGAAGGTTGTGCACTACAGTGGGATGATATTGACTTTGAAAAAAAGAGACTTCGAGTCCATCACATGCTAATTATCAAAAATAAAAAAAATTGGACTCGTAATTCTTATACAAAAACTAAAGATGGCAAACGTATGATAAGCCTTGATGATGATACAATAAAAATTTTAAAAGAATGGCGTAAAGTTCAAGGTTATCTAGGCCTTGGCCATGACAGTGATTTTATCTTTTCATATGATGGACTTCCGATGCTGAAGTCTACAATTTCCAGAGCTATCAAAAGGTATGCAAAACTGGCCCATGTTAAACCAATTCAAGCTAAAGGATTAAGACACAGCCATGCTTCTTACCTTATCAATGAATTTAATGTTCCAATCTTGATTCTATCAAAACGTCTCGGCCACTCGTCACCAGAAATTACTCTTAAACATTACGCCCACATGTGGACGGGAGCGGACGAGGCTATCACACATGAAATGACTGGCAATATTTCAATCTCATTCCCTTCAAAAAGTTTAGTAAAATTCAATGGAAATCAAACAATTTTAAAATAATAACAATCCCCACCATCTAGCCCACCAAAAATAAATAAGTCTTTCTAAAATCCCAATATGAAAGGATTTTAGAGGTATAGATTACTATTGAGTGGGAATAAAACCAAAATCATCAAAAGCGCTGAACGCAATCGTTCAACGCTTTTTTGTTTTATATCTAAATGAAGTTTTAGAGCAATAAAAATTCCATCAATACAAATAAATCAATGGAATTTCGTTCAGATATACTGCTTTCAAAAAGTAGTTTAGCCAGTTTAGGCTACCCAACTCCTCATATAGTCATGGTAGGTATTGACAGATGTACGCTTACTTAGTGAAATCAAGTACCTTACGTCCTTGAATTTCACCTTTTTCCATTTGATCAAATACTTCTACCGCTGTATCGACAGGAACGGTTTCAACAACTGGTACTACCAAGCCTTGTGCACCGAAGTCAAAAGCTTCTTCTAAGTCTTTACGCGTACCTACAAGAGATCCAACAACACGGATACCATCTAGAACTGTTTTGACAATTGAGAGCTCCATGTATTCAGATGGGAGCCCAACGGCAACGATCGTACCACCGGCACGTACAGTATCGACAGCCTGGTTGAAAGCAACCTTAGAAACAGCTGTTACAACAGCACTGTGTGTACCACCAGTTTTCTCTTGGATATAGCCTGCTACATCTTCAACTTCTTTACCATTTACCACTAAATCCGCGCCAGATTCTTTAGCCAAATCTAGTTTATCTTGATTAATGTCAACTGCTACTACTCGTGCGTTAAAAACTTTCTTAGCATATTGAATAGCTAAATTACCTAGCCCTCCAGCACCATAAATAGCTACCCATTGACCAGGTTCAACTTTAGCTTCTTTAATGGCTTTATAGGTTGTAACTCCAGCACAAGTAATAGATGAGGCTTGAGCTGGATTGAGTCCTTCTGGAACTTTCACAGCGTAGTCAGCAGTAACCAAAGCATAGTCACTCATACCACCATCAACATTATAACCAGCATTTTTTACAGACCGACAGAGTGTTTCACGTCCAGTTGTACAGTATTCACAGTGGCCACACCCTTCGAAGAACCAAGCGATTGATACGCGATCACCTTTTTTAAGTGTTTCAACTCCTTCGCCAACTTCTTCAACAATACCAATTCCTTCATGGCCTAAGATACGACCTGGAACTTGACCAAAGTCGCCATGAGCTACGTGAAGGTCAGTATGGCAAACGCCACAGTATTCAACTTTAACCAAAGCTTGACCATGACCAACTAACGCTGGTTTTTCATGGTCCACAACTTCAATACCTGTGCTTGCTTGATTAACAACAACTGCTCTCATCTTAATTACCTCCATATGATAACTTTTAACACCCTCATTATAGCACTCTTAGAAACAATGTCAACGCTTACATAAAACGTTCCTCAGTCACTAACAAATTTCTTGAAAGCTCTGGCTAGCAATTAAAGACATACTATTTCTCCCGCTGGATGTGATATGATTTAATCATTTCCAAGATACCTATACTGTCTCACGAGTGTCTTGAAATCCAAAAGGCTGACTTCAAAATGGAAATAATGATTGCGTCCGTCTCTAGCATTCTCTTTATTTAATAGAAAATAATTCTTTTGACTGATAGCCATCTCTCTAAGAATATCATCCGTCAAAAAGGTTAAGGGAATATCCATAGCAGAATAGCGATAAAAATCTTCTTCAAACTTTAAATAGCTATCAGAAAAATAGTCAATTTGAAATTTATCATCATAAATTTCTCTCTTCTTCATCTATGTTTTCACCCCCAAAACTAATTTCTAATATATCCTTTGTTCGAATACCTTTATATTGCTTGAAAGATTTTATAGTAACTTGATCAAAATCCAAGTCAACCACATAACCATTAATCCTACAGCGCCTACCTTGAGCCTTTATCTGGAAATTCCCCAATAATTGACCCAAATAAAGCTGGTTCAATAAAGTAAACTTCTCTAAATCATCCAAATGATTAGTTAGATTTTCTTTAGTCTTATCTTCATGTAGGGAATTTGTGTGTTCCGACAAAAAGAAGCCCATCCACTTCATCATTCCCCTATCTTGGTGTTCCCTAGCTGATTGAAAGGGAAGGTAACTACGGTCTATCATTTTAATCCATCTAATCCTCCAGCTGAGTGGCCACCAATAAGCTTGCTTCGAGCAAGACTCCTAGATGCCTCCTGTAAAGCTGTTGCTTTTTGAATGGTCGTAAAGCCAAATTCCTGTCGAATACTATCTATAGCTGCTTGAAGCCTTTCTTCTTTATCAATATCATCAGGATTATCAAATAAAGAAAGAATTTGAAGCCTTTCATCTACAAAATTTGCATAAGAGACACTCATACTTCGAACAGCCCCTCCTTGATATTTCTTTCTAAAGAGTTCAATGACATGTCCTATTAGTATCCTTGTATTATTAGCAGGTTCAATCTTCATCTGTGCTTGTAGCGAACGCTTGCCCTCTAACTTTGAAAACCCAATGCTAATGGAAACTTGACAAGCTTTCTTATGGGCTCGTCTTAACCTAATAGCTACCTGTTCTGCCATCTCTCTTAGAATCAATTCAATATCAGCTTGACGATCATAGTCTCGTGGCAAGATTTGGGAATTCCCTAAGCCATGTGACTTGGGTTTATAAGGTTTATGAACATTACTTTCATCGATACCGTTGGCATGAAAAAAGAGGTCTAAGCCTACAATACCTAACTCCTTTTTAAGAGTATCAGGATTGCTATTAGCAAGTTCTCGAATGGAGCAAATTCCCAACTTGTTTAGCTGCTTCTCCATCCGCCTTCCAATCCCCCAGAAATCGGTCATATGGGGGATATTCCAAACCTTAGTCTCAACATCTTCATAGGACCAGTTGGCTCTCATAGTAGCCGTATGTTTGGCCTCATTATCAAGAGCTAACTTGGCCAATAAGGGATTGCTGTTAGACATCCCAACTGTCGAGTAAATACCTGTCTCCCTCCAAATATCTCTTTGAATACGCCCTGAAATCATATCTAACTTATCTTTTCTTGTAACTGTTCTATCGGGAATAAAGTAATTCAGTGACGACGTGAGATCAATGAAACCCTCATCAATGGAATAGGGAAGAATATCTTCAACACTGGCATAATTCTGGAAAATGTGTTGAATCTGGATATTCTTTTTTATATAGAGGTCCATTCTAGGAGGAACGATAAAGGTAACCTTAGCCCAAGATTCTATGTAATCTACAAAATCTCTATCCGTTGGAAGTCCCTGCTTTTTGGCATTATAATAATGAAACTTACGAGAATGAATATCAAAAGGTAAGTCATAAGAACGACTAACATTTGACTTGCCAAAAACCTGCTTAAATATGGGGGAAGAGGCTAGTATCAAGCCATTAGCATTTTCAGCCCTACTCATCACACATAGTGAAGTCTTAAGAGGGTGTAGACCACGTTCAACACACTCCACACTTGCATAGAAAGATTTCATATCTACAAAAGCAATATCACTTTGCGTTTCTCTTGAATAATCAAAATATCCCATGCTTGCCCTTTCGTTAGTTTATAAACTAACACTAGTATAAATTATAACTTCTTATATTTCAAGTATTTTCCATAAAAAATAACAACATCCCTTCTAGAATGTTGTTATCCTTCTATTTTTTCCCTTTAACTTGGTCTGTGGCAACATCTTCGCCAAACCACTTTTTAGAAATCTTTTGGAATTCTCCTTTTTTATAAAGGGTTCTAAATCCTTGATTGATTTTTTTGATCAGTGTCTTATCTGCTTTACGAGCACCTACAGCAAAGCTTTCACCTTCATAACCAGCAGGCATAACATTATACTGATCCAGAACCCCTGATTTTTCTAAGTAGTAATTAGCATACACACGGTCAATCAATAGACCGTCAATACGTCCACTATCAAGGTCAATCAAGGCTTGAGTAAAGGTCGAATATTGGACTGCTTTTTGGTTGGCAACGATATCCCTCAAAATCTTCGGAGAAGCATTGAAAGCATCATAACCAGAAGCCCCCGCTTGGGCACCTAAGGTTTTGCCTGACATTCCAGCAACAGAATCAATTCCTGAAGACTTTTTGGTTACCAGTACTTGTTCATTGACCATATAAGGTTCCGTGAAGTCTGCAGACTGCTTACGCTCATCCGTGACCGAGTAACCATTCCAAATGAGGTCAATTGTCCCATTCTTCAGTTCTGTTTCTTTCATATCCCAGTCAATAGCCTGCCATTCGACATTGATACCATACAATTTAAAGACTGCAGTTGCAAGATCAATATCAAAACCAACATAGCTACCATCCTTTTCCTCATATCCCATAGGAACAAAGGTTGCATCAAAACCAATTTTGATTTTCTTTTCTTTGGTATAGATTTGCCACTGATCTTTCTGAGTTGCAAAATGTGAGCGCGAGCTGCAAGCTGATAGCGCAAACAAAGGAAAAATGACAAGACAGGATAGCAAAACTGTTTTCACTATTTTTTTCATAGAAAATCCTCACTATTTTGGATTGATAGTGACAATCTCATCGGCGATGTGCTGTGCAAACTGTATATCGTGAGTGATAACGATTTGCGTAATCCCAGTCTCACGATTCTGCACAATCAATTTCTCCACTTCTTGACGCAACTCAGGGTCAAGAGCTGATGTTGGTTCATCATAGCCGACAATTTTCGGATCAATCATCATAGCACGCGCAAATGCAACACGTTGTTTTTGTCCCCCAGAAAGAGAGTAAGGATAAGCATTTCCGTGAGCTCCAAGGCCTAAACGGTCAAGTAGAGCTTGAGCTTTTTTCTGAGCATCCTCCTTAGACATTCCCATCGTCTTAATCGGCGAAAGGGTTAGATTGTCTAAGACTGTCAAATGTGGAAACAGTTGGAAATCTTGGAAGACAAAACCGAGCAAATTACGACTTTCCATCTGATCCAAAGGAATCTCTTCATTTTCATAAATAATTTGTCCTGAATCAATGGTTTCAAGTCCTGCTAGCATACGCAAAAGAGTCGTTTTACCACCACCAGATGGTCCAACGATAGCTAGGATTTTCCCCTCTTCGACAGTTAGGTTATAGTTATCAAAAATTTTGTGTTGACCAAATTGCTTGGAAATATTTTTAATTCTAACATAAGGTCTCCTATTTATAATAGTTGAATTTCTTTTCGATGTGTTTTGAAGCCACAGTCACCACACCCACAAGGACAAGATAAATAGCTCCTGCCACAAACATCGGTGCTAAGGTCGCATCACGGTTCGCAGCGGTACGACTTTCCAAAAGAAGGTCTCCAACCCCAAGCACATAAACCAATGATGAATCCTTAACCAAGTTAATAATCTCGTTAAAGATACTTGGCAAGACAATCTTAACCACCTGAGGAAGGATGATATAGCGGATGGTTTGGAAAGAACTAAGTTTAAGCATTTTAGCTGCTTCGTATTGTCCTTTCGGAATAGCCAAAATTCCTCCACGGAAAATCTCTGCGAAATAAGCAGCATAATTAAGCGTAAAAGCAAGAATAGCAGCCGGAAGGCGGTCAAAGACAATCCCTACACTCGGAAGAACATAATAAACGAAGATTAATTGCAAAAGGAGCGGTGTTCCACGCATAATCCAAACGTAAAGGGTTAGTAACCAATTTAAAGGTTTGAATTTAATCTGCATTAAGAAAGCAAGTACAATCCCTAATGGAATCGACAGTACGATAACAATGAAAAATACTTGAAGTGTGACTACCGCACCGTTCAAAAGGGCTGGTAATACTTCCAAAACGTATGACATATAAACTCCTATAATTATTTAGTATTGTTGAATATTATACCAAATTTTTTAAAAAAATGATATAAGATTTTGAAAATAGTAAAAAGGAGTGCGACTATACCCACTTTTTAAATGAGTTCATAGTCACACTCCTAAGAGACTTAAATAATCGTTCCTAAGAAACAAACCATACTTAAGTCTAGTGTCCCTAAAGCTTATTTTAGATTTTCTTAACAAATTCAGATTTAAGTTTCATAGCACCAAAACCATCAATCTTACAATCAATGTTGTGGTCACCTTCAACCAAACGAATATTTTTTACACGTGTGCCTTGTTTAATATCTTTTGGAGCACCTTTAACTTTCAAATCTTTAATAACTGTAACAGTATCACCGTCAGCAAGACGTGTTCCATTGCTATCAAGAACCACAAGTCCTTCTTCTGCAACTTCGTTTGGATCCCACTCATAGGCACATTCAGGACATACAAGTAAGATTCCATCTTCATAAACATACTCTGAGTTACATTTTGGACAATTTGGCAATGACATAATTCTCTCCTAAGATTGTGATATAGATACTATTCTACTTTAGATTTCCTAATTAAGCAAGGGTGAAAAACAAACAACATCCCTTACACTGTAAGAGATGTTGGTATTTTTATTCAACAGTAACTGATTTAGCCAAGTTACGTGGTTTATCAACGTCGAGTCCACGATGGAGTGTTGCAAAATAAGCAATCAATTGTGTCGGTACAACCATTGAAATTGGTGACAAGTAAGGGTGAACGTTATTAAGAACGATGTCATCACCTTCTTTAGCAACATTTTCCTCAGCAATAGTCAACACTTTAGCACCACGTGCTGCCACCTCTTGAATATTACCACGAGTGTGGCTAGCAAGAACAGCGTCAGACAGGAGGGAAATAACAGGTGTACCATCTTCGATAAGAGCGATTGTACCATGTTTCAACTCACCTGCTGCGAAACCTTCACATTGGATATATGAGATTTCTTTCAATTTAAGACTTGCTTCCATAGCAACATAGTAATCTTGACCACGACCGATATAGAAAGCGTTACGTGTTTCTGAAAGAAGAGCTGCTACCTTCTCATCAATCGCTTCTTTTTCAGAGAGTGTTGATTCGATAGATTGTGCTACAAGTGACAATTCATGTACCAAGTCGAATGCTTCAGCTTTTTCATTACCATTAGCTTCACCGACTGCTTTAGCCAAGAATGCAAGGGCTGCAATCTGAGCTGTGTAAGCTTTAGTAGAAGCTACGGCAATTTCTGGTCCAGCATGAAGAAGCATCGTGTGGTCAGCTTCGCGAGAAAGAGTAGATCCCGGAACGTTTGTCACTGTCAAACTTGGAATACCCAACTCGTTAGCTTTAACAAGAACCTGACGACTATCTGCTGTTTCACCTGATTGACTAATAAAGACAAAGAGAGGTTTCTTGCTAAGGAGTGGCATACCATAACCCCACTCAGAAGAAATACCAAGCTCAACTGGAGTATCTGTCAACTCTTCAAGCATCTTCTTAGAGGCAAAACCGGCATGATAAGAAGTTCCTGCTGCGAGGATATAGATGCGGTCAGCTTCTTGAACAGCCTTGATAATATCAGCATCTACAGTCACTTGTCCCTTGTCATCTGTGTAGGCTTGGATAAGCTTACGCATCACTGTTGGTTGCTCATCGATTTCTTTGAGCATGTAGTAAGGGTATGTTCCTTTACCGATATCAGAAAGGTCAAGCTCAGCAGTATAGCTATCACGTGCTTTCACATTGCCATCATAATCTTGAACTTCGACACTATCAGCTTTCACGATAACCAACTCTTGATCGTGAATTTCCATGTATTGGTTTGTTTCACGAATCATAGCCATAGCATCAGAGCAGATCATGTTATAACCATCACCAAGACCAATTAAAAGTGGTGATTTGTTTTTAGCGACATAAATTGTTGATGCATCTTCAGAATCCATGAGTGCAAAAGCATATGACCCACGGATAATGTGAAGAGCCTTCTTGAAAGCTTCAATAGTTGACAAACCTTCTTCTTCAACAAATTTACCAATCAAGTGAACAGCAATTTCAGTATCGGTTTGACCTTTGAAATGATGACCAGAAAGGTATTCTTCCTTAATTTCAAGATAGTTTTCAATAACACCGTTGTGAACCAAAACAAAGCGTTCTGTTTCTGAACGATGTGGGTGAGCATTGTCCTCCGTTGGTTTCCCATGAGTCGCCCAACGAGTATGTCCGATACCTGCAGTACCTTCTACTCCTGCAGTTTTAGCAGTAAGTTCCGCAATACGGCCAACAGCTTTAACCAATTGACTAGATGTTTTACCAGCTACAAAGATACCGGCTGAATCGTAACCACGGTACTCTAGCTTTTCAAGTCCTTGAATCAAGATATCGGTTGCATTTGTGTTACCTACAACACCAACAATTCCACACATATTTTAATAATAACCTCAACTCTAAGAGGTCATGTCTCCTTCATTTAAAATTGGTATAGTCAACAAGCTCTTTAAAAAGCTTAACGAAGACAGTATATTCCATATATTTAACATTGTCAAGCATAAAATTGGTATAGTCCCCAAAAGACTTTTTAATCGCTTCTTATCCTAAGGAATAATCCTTAAAGTATGCTATAATAAGGCTATGCGAATTCAACAATTACATTATATTATCAAAATCGTCGAAACCGGCTCAATGAATGAAGCCGCAAAACAACTTTTCATTACACAACCAAGTCTTTCAAACGCTGTCCGCGATTTAGAAAGAGAAATGGGAATTGACATTTTTATCCGTAACCCTAAAGGAATCACCTTAACCAAGGATGGAGTTGAATTTCTATCTTATGCCCGTCAAGTAGTAGAACAAACTAATCTCTTAGAAGAACGCTACAAAAGCCACACAGAGACACGTGAATTGTTTAGTGTTTCTTCTCAACACTACGCTTTTGTCGTCAATGCCTTCGTCTCACTTCTCAAGAGAGCTGATATGACGCGTTACGAGCTCTTCTTACGTGAAACTCGTACCTACGAGATTATCGAAGACGTTAAGAACTTCCGTTCAGAAATCGGTGTTCTCTTCCTTAATGGCTATAACCGAGATGTCTTGACTAAAATGTTTGACGATAACCGACTTACCTATACTAGTCTCTTTAAAGCTAGACCTCATATCTTTGTCAGCAAGTCAAATCCTTTGGCCAAGCATAAAGTGGTCTCATTGGAAGATTTAGAGGACTTCCCATACCTTAGTTACGATCAGGGGATTCATAATTCCTTCTATTATTCTGAAGAGATTCTCTCACAAATCCCCCATAAAAAGTCGATTGTGGTTTCAGACCGTGCAACACTTTTTAACCTATTAATTGGTTTGGATGGATACACAATTGCCACTGGTATCTTAAATAGTAATTTAAATGGTGACAATATCGTCTCTATTCCACTAGATATTGATGATGAAATTGATATTGTATACTTGAAACATGAAAAGGCTACTCTCTCTAAAATGGGAGAAAAATTCTTAGATAATCTTGTTAAAGAGGTCACTTTTGATAACTAATATAAGAGCTACTTAGTCCCCACCACATAAGGTTGGAATTTTTTATCGTTCAAAAAAGAGCCCTTTTGTACTGACCCCAAAAAGTTAGACAATTAATTTATCCGAAGGATTTAGTGCTGTATTGCACAGGACTGAGTCCTTTTAGTTTTGCC
>NZ_GL831112.1:1089850-1092540 GCF_000188295.1 Streptococcus vestibularis ATCC 49124
TCAGATTTCTTCTTTGGCTTACGTCCCATTTTAGGCGGTCTCCCTCTTGTTTTCTCAATTCATGTATTTGAACTTTATCTTCATAAGTCAATTTCATAATAAAAACACCCCAAGTTAGATTTTTTCTGTCTAACCTTTGGGGTGCAGTTCATTTCGGCTCTTTTTATTTATAATTTTTATAGCTTGCCCAAGCCTCATCTATAGATAAGGTCTCAGCATCTGTGTATGATCCTCTATAAGCATTCCAAACAAGACCGCCACTTGAACCTGTTTTCTGAGTAACCGGAGCTTGATCGTAGATAGTAAGACCATAGTATGCAATAATACTATTTAACTTAGATGCATACAGACTATCTGTAGCATAGGTTCCTGTGAGTGCCTGAGTAGCATCCGCATAGCTACTTGTATTTGATTTCCAAGTACCTGAATAAGTAGATGACGTCATCAAAGCAGCATAATCTGCTAGGGAATCACTCAGACTTCCATATGAACGAAAGGGCTCGTCAATCTCGTAAGTATTTCCTGCACCTCCATCTTCCCAAGTACGCATTGTAACAGAGTTCCCATTATAAGAACCCTTAATACCAAAGAAGTTGTAATAAGGAGCTTGACTCAAACCTGACTGACCTGAATTTGATTCTAGAATTGCTTGAGCAATTAAAACAGAAGCATAGATATTGTAGTCTTGACCAATCTGTCTCGTAGTCTCACCGATACTATCAATAAAAGCTGTCGTAGTTTGATTATAGGCAGCTTCAGCTTTAGCATTGACACTATTATCATTCTTTCTGTCTGTTGTAAAGGCCAACACAAAAAAGAGTGAACAGATAAAAGCCCCTACGATAAAAACAAAATACTTCTTTAAATGACGATACATACAGCCCTCCCTTCATAAAAAAACGATTATAATATTTTAATACTATTCTATCAAAAAAACTGATACCCTGCAACCTTCTTACCTAGTTGTTGCTGAGAAATAAGGCAGAAGTCACCTTTACATCATATTTATAATAAGCTATAATATAGTCAAGTTTTAAGGAGGTAACTTAATGAAAATAAAAGAATCCTTACCTGGAATAAGTATTTCAATACTTATATCGCTCATAGCTTGGTATCTTGGAAAATTATTTCCTATTATTGGTGGACCGGTCATTGGACTTTTTATTGGACTCTTATTAGCTAGTCTACCTATAAATCAAAAAAAATTTTTAGTAGGGATGCAATTTACATCAAAAAAAGTATTACAATACGCAGTTGTTCTTCTTGGATTTGGATTAAATCTTTCTCAAGTCTTCAACGTTGGTTTAACATCTCTGCCCATTATTTTAGCTACCATTACTACGGCACTGATTACTGCTTATTTCATCCATAAGCTATTTAAATTAGATAGTGAAATCGCAACTTTAGTAGGAGTTGGATCATCTATCTGCGGTGGTTCTGCTATTGCAGCCACTGCACCTGTTATCAAGGCCAAAGATGAGTCCATTGCAACTGCAATCTCTGTTATTTTCTTTTTCAACATTTTGGCAGCTCTACTTTTTCCCCACTTAGGCTCTTGGTTAGGCCTCAGTAATCAGGGATTTGCTATATTTGCTGGGACAGCTGTTAATGATACATCCTCTGTAACTGCTACTGCTAGTTCATGGGATAGCTTACATGGAACATCCATCCTAGAGCAGGCAACGATTGTCAAATTAACAAGGACACTTGCTATCATTCCTATCACTCTAGGACTCTCTATTTGGCAGTCAAAAAAAGATAATACACAGGAGAGTTTTTCTCTGACCAAAGCAATTCCAAACTTCATCCTTTGGTTCCTGTTGGCTTCACTCGTTACAACCATAACGATGTCTATGGGTGTCCCATCCGCTATCTTCAATCCTTTAAAAGACCTTTCAAAATTCATGATTATCATGGCCATGACAGCTATCGGTTACCAAACAAATCTCAAAAAACTAATTACTAGGGGGGGAGCTGCTCTATTAGTGGGAGGAATTTGTTGGCTATTAATTAGTGTCGTTTCACTCCTCATGCAAAAGCTATTAGGACTTTGGTAAATAAAACTCACAAACTAAACAAGTTTGTGAGTTTTATTTTATTGTGGCTCTATAATTTCTATAGTGGGTAAAACCACTGTAGAGTTATAGAGCTTTTTGAGTGTACACAAAAAGTCCCATAAGAACTATAATGAAAAGCGACAAAACCATCATTAGGAAGAACTCATGAGACCTATTAAGAATCCCACAGAATTAATCGGAATCAAAGACCAAAATATCAAGATTTTACTTATTTTTGAAACTGACACTCATATCGAGATTCAAGCAAAACTTGAAGCGACTAACAAGTTGATCAAAGACATCAAACGATTAGGATTCGGTTTTAGAAACTTTATTAACTTTAAGAAACGTGTCTTTATCACTCTAAACATACATAAAAAGAGGACCTATCCGGTCCTCTCTAGATGTTAGCTTTTCGTCACCCACTACAGTTGACAAACATACTAAGATTAGTAGTGAAGAAATCTCCGACGGGAGGAGGTCCGTTACTATGCTCAAGAATTGCTTCATCTTTCTGAATGCAGACAAGTTGTCTTAAACGACATGGTAGCTCTAGCTCAGCCTTTACCAGAGTATGACATCTTACGGTCAATTCCTGGCATCGCAGAAACCACAGCGACATCTATCATTGGC
>NZ_GL831112.1:1093043-1098091 GCF_000188295.1 Streptococcus vestibularis ATCC 49124
CATGCCCATTTATGAATCAAAAAGGATTAAAAATAAGACAGTAACTTCGGAATAGCTACTGTCTTATCCCTTTTTTTACTTAAAGCCTTGATAGACTTGACAAATGGTAGAAAAGATCCTATTTAAAACATAAACTAAATTTCTTGACATATCAAAAGCCGTTAGCAATCTAACGGCAATTTTTTATATCTGAGATAACGTATTCAAGACGGCTATAAAGACCAAGCAATAAGTCATAACTTCGATTTTCGTTCTCTTTCAAAACAGTGTAGACTGTTGTACCGTAACTAAATTCAAAGAAGTCATCTAATTCCTTAAGCCAGTCATCAATAACCCCTAAATTTTGATCGATAATAGCAAATAAACTTGGTTGATACCAGATTGTACCTTCGATATAAAGGTTTTTATCAGATAATTTAGATAGAGATACTTTTAAATCAGCAAGCTCACGTTTAGCAAGATTGGGATCAATCTTGAGATCAAAAAGCAAGCGTGCATCACGATTAAGAATATTGAGTTCTGCTTGAAGCAGTTGAATATAGTGTATCGCTACTAAATACTGGTTCATAGGTCTCTCCTGATTATCTGAAAATCATAATATCATTGTACCACTAAAAGGTGAAAAAAAGTAGTAATTATTTAATAATTTTACATGATTTTCTTAGAAATACTTTTTACATTGAAAGTCTTATTTTAAAATAATTACACTAGTCATTTTTCTAATATCTTAAGAAATAAATGGCTTTTTTAAAAAATAAAAATCACTCAAAATGAGTGATTTAATAACCTTAGTGACTGACCATTTCTTGTGCAATTTCAAATCCGCTAAGTTTTCCAGGGTAGTAAGTTGGCCAGTTGTCCATTTCTTTTAGAATTTCTTCTTGACTACTATTACCAAAGAAAATATGAAAATGTGCTGCGCTTGTTGGATCTATTTGATGATCAGAAAATTGGACATACTGGTAAGGATTATCTGCTGCTTGACTGTCAGTTGCTGTGAAGAGATAACGGACACCTTTTTTACCAGAAGCATAAGTCAAAATCTTATAACCATCATAACGATAAGTGTGTGTCACGCTACTTCCATCATTCTTTGTGAAAGTCATGGTCATCTTTTTACCATCAATAGCAATTTTAGAAACATCTGTTTGATAGCCCTTAGTGTAGTACTCTTTGTATTCTTGTGCGGTTTTATCCTTATTCAGTAGAGATTTGTATTCAAATACTTGATCTAAAGTACCATCTTGGAGGTAAGGATAGACCGATTGCCACTTACCAGACCAATCAGAAAGTTCTCTATCTTTAACATCTTTGTCATCAAAGTAACCGTTTTGTACTGTTTTCTTGTCATCAATTCCTGTTTCAGGTTGAATAGCTTTACCTTCAACATCTGTTGTTAAACGAAGATTCTTTAGGTTCTCAGTCATAACACTGACATAATCTTCACCTTTTTTCAACTGTTCCTTAGTTAGTGATTCAATTGGATTTAAAACTGCTGTCTTAACTCCTACTTCATTAGCTAAGGTTTTGGCAACGCTACTTGAAGCATTTTCCTCAAAGTAGATATAGTTAATGTCATATTCTTTGACATACTTAGAAAGGCTAGCAATACGTTTTGCAGATGGATCAGATTCAGCTGAAACACCTGAAATTGGCACTTGGGTCAAACCGTAATCTAAAGCAAGGTAGGCAAAGGCTGCGTGCTGTGTAACAAAACTCTTCTGTTTTGTATGACTCAATGCTTCCGTATACTCCTTATCCAAAGCTTGTAATTTTTTTAGATATTTTTCTGCGTTGGTCGTAAATACCGCTTTTTTATCTGGATGTTGAGCAATCAAACCATCTCTAATAGTTTTCACTAATTTTTGAGAACGTTTTGGTGAGAGCCAAACATGGGGATCGTACTCATGGTGATGTTCTTCACCACCGTGATCATGATCTTCTTCCTCTGTACCAGGCAAAAGAACCATTCCTTTACTTGCCTCGATAACCTTAGTATTTTTGGTATTAATGGTTTTCTCAATCTTGGGAACCCATGTTTCCATATTCTCATTTAAGTAGACAAAAGTGTCCGCTTTCTCAATATCAGCAACATTCTTAGTAGAAGGCTGAAAATCATGGGCCTCACTACCTGCAGGGATAAGATAAGACACCTCTCCCTCATCTCCAACAATCTGCTTGGTGAATTCATAAACAGGGTAGAAGCTCGTTACAACCTTCAAATCACCATTCCCCTTTGAATCGTGTTGACTAGTCGTATAATAAATACCTGCACTAGCAGCTAGAACAACAGCTGCCAATCCTGCTATGCCAAAAATGCGTTTCTTTTTCATGATATTCCTTTCAAAATACTTAACCGGTTAATAGTTTACTGGTTAAGTATATCACATTAATTTTATTTTGCAAGTCCCTAAATAAAAAAATGAAATATTTCAAAGAGAAAGAATAATTTGATATACTGGAAGTATCATTTTGAAAGTAGGTTATACATGGTTCGAAAACTAACTCTATATCTTTTTCTATTTTTGTCAGCCATCGGCCTGACCTATGATACACAATCATATACTTCTGGAGCTTTGTCTGGCTCTGCTTATGGAATTATCGGGCTATCAACTCTCATTGCTCTCTGCTACATCATTCCAGCAATATTTCTGATTCAGTTCTTAGGCAAGAAATGGCAGGTGAAACCACTTGTTCTCGTATTTGCTCTAATTGGCGGACTCTTTATTACAGGTTGGTTGGCAGGTTATGCTAATACTTTTTCCCATGAATGGGTGACTGCCCATCTTTCTTCAAAGAATTTCTTCTACCGCTTTGAGGATGCTATAATGGCCCCACTGATTGAGGAACCTCTCAAACTAGCAGCATTTATCTTTGCTGTCTATATGATTCCTACAAAAAGTTACAAAGGACTCTTACTCGTTGCTATTACAGCGGGTCTTGGTTTTCAGATTAGTGAGGATTTTTCATATATCCTTTCAGATTTGCCTGATGGTTTTTCTTATACGATTTCGGGAATTCTTGGTCGCAGTATTGGGGCAATATCGTCCCACTGGCTTTACACATCCTTCCTTGCTATGGGGCTTGTCTTGATATGGCGTTCACATCAAAAACTCATTCATCAAAAATATCGTCTTATTGGTATATTCTATGCCTGTGGTGCCTTTGCCTCACACTTTGCTTGGAACTCACCTCTTCGAACTTTAGAGAGTGATTTACCATGGGCGTCAGGACTTCTCATTTCACTCAATCTTTTCTTCTTTATTTCGCTTTATCAGCTCCTCTCAAAACTGGATAAAGAAAACAAATAATGTTTATACTACGAAAAAAGCCTTTTTGTACTGACCCCAAAAAGTTAGACAATTAATTTATCCGAAGGATTTAGTTCTGTATTGCGCAGGACTAAGTCCTTTTCTACCATTTGTCAAGCATGTCAAGGCATTTGATGAAAAATAGTTTGAATTCCATAGTCAAACTAAGGAATTTGTCTATTTTTGAACTAAGGTTCAGTGTAAAAAGTGTACGCAAAAACAACGCCTTATCTAGTGATTTTTTTGATAAGGTGTTACAATCATATGGCATAAACAATTTTACCGATTTTGGGTAGAAGTATAATCGTAAAGTTTGTTATGCGTTATGAGGTAATACATTGTTCTAATGAGACGATGTATAGAGGCAATCGTGTGTGGTTTGGTTGAAGTCACTTGCGATTGTCTTTTTCGTTTCTCATAAAAGTCAGCGATATGGCAAGCATTGGTATGACTAGCTGAAGCGATGTTTTGAATGCACTTGAACAAGATTTTTCTGGCATAGGGATTACCTCGTTTAGTGATGTGTTCCTTGGCGAGAAAGTTCCCAGATTCATAGTGTCTCAGATCAATGCCGATAAAAGCATTGATTTGATTGGCAGAGTGAAATCGACGAATGTCACCAAGTTCACCAATAATGCTTGTCGCTGTGGTTTCAGCTATTCCAGGAATAGAGAGAAGAATCTCGTATTCTGGCAAAGGTTGAGCCAATGTTATCATCTCCTCTAAAACACTTTGTCTATATTCAGAAAGCCTAAGTAACTCCCCTGCATAGTATTTGACCTCTTCCATCATTGGAGAGGTTTTCTTGACCGCACAATAAGAATGATTAGCTAGTTTTGTAAGCTTATCTACTAAGTAAGTCACACGTTTTTCAGAGATGCGTTTTGATGTAGACTGACGGATGATAGCTCTTAATGCGGCGTCATCTAACTCCAGTACAAAACTATTACATGGAAAAGCCATGACCAAGTTCCAATATTGTTTCCCAGTTGGTGACGACAAGATGTTTTCCAATTCAGGAAAAGTGACCTGTAAAACCTTGTGCAGGCGGTTTTTAGAGCAGACAATATCCTCAGTAAGATTCTGATAGAAACGGCTGAGGTCGCGTAATTCTTGATAAAGCGCTTCTTGGACATAGCTTGGTTTACGATTGAGGATGAACTGAGACGTAGCTAGTTTTTCAGCGTCAATCTTATCGGTTTTACGCACTCGCAAGCTATCTAATTGTTTCTTGGATTCTAAGGGATTGAGCCGTATATAAGCGTAACTATTATCCTCAAAGAAGGCCTGAAGACGACGAGAATAGACACCAGTCGCCTCAAATACAATCTCTGGTTGGTAAACAGTTCTCAAATCCCCAAGTAGTCGATTAAATCCGATGGCATCATTGGGTATGGTATAGCCATGTATTTTCTCTCCATTGACCAAGATGGCCACTTCTGAACTTGCTTTACTCACGTCAATCCCAAAAATTACTCGCATGATATTACCTCTTTGTCTTGAATGATTCCTTGCTTTAGTGATGTCATTTTCAATACTCGACGTTTTTCGTCCCACATACTTTGATAACATTCTTACTAAAACAGGTGTCTTGCCAGTTTTAGTTACGACGTCTAGCGCCAAAGGACTCATCGACTTAACAAGACACCTCTACTTTAACATAACGAAAAAAGTAGTGAGTACTTTCTCCCGTCGGAGATTTCCTCACTACTAATCTTAGTATGTTTTAGTTTTGTC
>NZ_GL831112.1:1098141-1123064 GCF_000188295.1 Streptococcus vestibularis ATCC 49124
AGGTACTTTTCCTCTTTTTTTCTCAACAATAGTATACCCATTTTTCTTGTATTGTACTATCCAATTGTTAAGCAATCTTTGATTTGAGAGCCCATACCCATAGTCCAGACAAACACTTTGTTGAGCACAACCTTCAAGTAGCACTTTATCAAACATTTCTCGTTTGAATTTAGGAGAATGGTAACGAATCTTTCCCTTTTTGACGATGTTTATTCCATAACGGTCAATTAATTTCACCATGTACTTTGGATCAGAAATGTTCACCCCAAATTGATTTGAAAGTCGTTTAAAGCTTTTTCCTTGCTTTCTCAGTTCATATATTTGAACTTTATCTTCATAAGTCAATTTCATAATAAAAACACCCCAAAAGTTAGATTTTTTCTGTCTAACTTTTAGGGTGCAGTTCAAAATTGGAAAGGCTTTTTTTGATAACTTTAATCACTCATAGAAAAACGATTAGTCATCAAATTACTTGCATCATCTAAAACTTTTGCCAATAGTTTATCTGTTTCTAACTGTATCTGGTCACTAATCTTTTGATTTTCAGTTTCAAAATCAATACTTTCATCATTTTCCAAAGCAGTATCTACACGATTAATCATGGCATGTCCAAGTGCCATAGTTGTTTCGACATAGTCATCCAAATCTGCTTCATGCTGTTGGAGATGCGGATCACAGATTGCAGCAATCAAACGGTTGCTCCAGTAAAAATTACCTGTATCAACCTTATCTGTTGTTTGACGGAAATAAGCAGGTGTCGTTCCGACTTGAGTCCAGAATGGCACCATTGTACCAAATGGCATTGATCCATAGGCTAACCACTGAATTCCTGTCGTTTCTGATGGTTTGTTAGGACGCATTTGCAAGAGAGCTGTTTGACTAGTACGGTTGATACCGATTGGACGGAATTGGCGTTGACTCACCGTATCTCCTTGAGGTCCATAAGGATCGTAAGGTGTATCTTGGTAATGAAGACTCAAGACATATTTAACATCTTCAACTGTAATTTTGCGGTAAGGTTTTTGGCACCATGGAATGAAGAATGATTTTGGATCATAGTCCTTTTCTGGGTTCAAAAATTTCTGCATAGCCCAAGCGCGTGGTGTATTATAATGACGATCCTTATCTCGTTGGCTACCAAAAGCATAGCGTGGATTAAAGTGTTCGTTAGAATAGGTTAAATCCAAATGATGCTTATTGATAAAGTCCCGGATATCTGGTGAGGCAAGATAGTCGTCTGGATTTTCAAACTCATAATGATCGATACCAAGTTGGTTTGGGTTTGTAACATAGGCATCGTCTGGAACACGTCTGGCAATCCAATGATGACCACCAATTGTTTCTAACCACCAAATTTCCTCAGTATCTGCAAAAGCAATACCATTTGACTCATATGTGCCATAAGTTTCAAGGAGTTCACCCAAGCGAAGGACGCCTTCACGCGCAGTTTTGATATAAGGCAAGACCAATGTTAACATATCCTCTTCTCCAAAACCATCTTTAACAAGAGGGTCTGCACCGAGTACGCGCGCATTGGTGGTGATTGTTTCTGTTGCACTCATGGCAACATTAGCTGAGTTAATACCAGCCTCTCCCCAGATACCGTCTTTACCAAGTGCATCTGGTACAGAGGTATAACGTAAAGGATTATCTGGCAAATCAATTGAAAACTTGCTAAGCACAGACTGATAATGACGTGGTTGGTCTTCAGGAGTCACTACTAGGAACTCTTTGGGCGTAAAAACGCCTGATTGAGAATCTTCAGTACGTGCAATCATGGTAGAGCCATCATATGAGGCTTTCTTACCTACTAAAATCGTTGTACAAGCCATAAAAGCTTCCTTTCTACTTACAAATCGTCTGCTATCTTATTTATTTTTCTGAGACGATGGTTGACACCACTCTTGGTTAGAGGAGGTTCTATACTATCTGCGATTTGCTGGATAGAGTAATCTGGATTAGCAATACGGAGTTGGGCAATTTGACGCAGTTCAACTGGTAAAACCTCCAAGCCAACCGTATCCATAATCTTGATAATGTTATTTATTGTTTTCATGCTAGCGCTAATTGTCCTAGCAATATTAGCTGTCTCAGCATTATTAGCACGATTGAGGTCATTTCTGGTCTCCCTCATAATTTTGACCTCTTCAAAAATCTCCTTAGAAGTCATGGCACCAATAACGATGAGAAAATCCATAATATCCTCAGCTTTTTGAAGATAGGTTACAAAACCATTTTTATGGCTTAAAACCTTGGCATCAAGCATAAATTTTTTCATGAGAGAGGCTAGATCTTCTGCATGGTCCTGATAGACAGAGAAGATTTCCAATTGATAACGGCCTTTTTCAGGATCGCGTATCGTTCCAGTTGCCAAAAAAGCCCCCCGTAAATAGGACCTTCCAGCCTCGTCATCTTCCATTATTGACGTTTCAATGCCTGTTTCAAAGCCAAAGAAAGAATCTGCTAATTGTAAATCAGACAAAATGTCATTGACATTCTCAGCAACAAAGACAGTGTAAACACGATTTTTCTTGAGATTAGTCTTGTTATAATGTCTCAATTCAGGATTGCAATGGTAGCGATTTTCTATCAACTGGTAGATATGACGAGCAATTTTTGCATTCTCTGTCGAAATAGAGAGAGTCAGTCCTTGATTCGTTAAACCAACGGAACCAGACATCTTAATCAATGCTGACAATTCCGCTATATCTTTACTCGAGGCTGCAATTATCTCTTCTTTAACCTTAATCGTGAAACTCATGACTTCTTCCTCACTAGATGCATAAGCTCTTCCACTACCAAATCGCCATGATGGAAGGCGCCTCCGTTCTCAAGTCGCAGAAAATTAGAAGAAACAATTGTTTTTGCTTCACGACGTAAGCCCTCAAAATCATGCTCAACCTGAACAAGGTATTCATCAAATTTATTACTAGCCATGTATTCCTGAGGAACCTTTTTGATGTTAACCAAAACATTATCAATAACATCAGAGCCAAGATGACGATTGAGAACGGCCACATGGTCAGCATCTGAAAATTGCTCCGTTTCTCCATACTGAGTCATAATATTACAAATGTAAGTGACATCAGCCTTGGTCTCTAAAAGTGCTTGACGAATCTCTGGTATAACCAGATTTGGCAAAATCGATGTATAAAGAGAGCCAGGGCCTAGTACAATCATATCACTATTCATAATGGCATCAACAACCTTACGACTTGCCTTCGGCACCTCTTCATTGTAGGTGTTGGTCACATAGACACGCTCAATCATGCCGTCGTATTGAGAAATGCTACTCTCGCCTGCCACCTCATGTCCATCTTGAAAAACGGCATGAAGGGTTAGAGCAGTCTCGCTGGCAGGATAAATCTTACCTGTAACATGGAAAAACTTCGTTAAAAGCTGCATAGCATTATAGGTAGAACCTTGCATTTCTGAGATTCCAGCGATAATCAGGTTTCCAAGTGGGTGACCAGCTAAAGCTCCATCAGTTTGATCAAAACGATATTGGAAAACGCGTTCATAAAGTTTAGGCATATCACTCATAGCAACCAAAACATTACGCAAATCCCCTGGAGGAGTTAGTTTCATAATATCACGCAGATCTCCTGAAGAACCGCCATCATCAGCCACAGTTACAACAGCGGTGATATCAACATCTTTATGACGCAAACTACGAAGAATAACTGGAATACCAGTTCCCCCACCTATTACTGTAATTCTTGGTTTTTTCATGAACGATTCACCGTCTCCTTACGTCTATCCTTATCACGATGTGTTTCATTTACCGTCCAATCATTTTTCAAATCTTGAGCTAGACGATGCGCAAAAGCTACACTACGGTGTTGACCACCTGTACATCCAACAGCAATGGTAAGAACAGATTTACCTTCTTTTTGATAGCCTGGAAGAATTGGTTTAATGAGGTGACTTAAATTCTTGTAAAAATCCTCTGATTCCTTATGAGTCATAACAAAATCATAAACTTCTCTGTCCAAGCCAGTGAGGTTACGAAGAGTAGGATCATAATATGGATTTGGCAAGAAACGGACATCAAATACCAAATCTGCATCCAATGGCAATCCATATTTAAATCCAAAACTCAAAACTTCAATACGGAAAGAAGATTGGTCTTGCTCAGATGAAAATTGTTCAGAAATTGCCTTACGAAGCTGACGTGGAGTTAGTTCAGTTGTATCCACCACGTTTTGACTCAAACTCTTAAGTGGTGACAAAAGTTCACGCTCTAGCTTAATTCCATCCAAAACACGTCCATCTGCCGCTAGTGGATGACTACGACGTGTCTCTTTATAACGTGAAACTAATTCACCATCCGTAGCATCTAAGAAAAGAATTTTGAAATTGAGTTCCTCATTGCTTTCCAACTGATCTAGAATATCGTTAATTTCGTCAAAGAAAACACGACTACGCATGTCGACAACAAGAGCAATCTTATCTGTCTCTTCACTGTGTTTCAACAGCTCAATAACCTTTGGCACCAGTGAAGGTGGAATATTATCAATGGTAAAATAACCAATGTCCTCAAATGATTGAATTGCTACAGTCTTACCTGCACCACTCATCCCTGTAACAACAACTAAATTAATTATCTTTGTCTTCATGAGTCTCCCTTTCTAGTCTCATTTCTTTCAAAACACGAATATCATCTGATATCTTCTCAACTTGTTGACTAACTGCCATTAGCATTTCTGTCTGCAATTTTTGAATAGTAAGCAAATCTGATTGGTCTTGTTGCACCAAGTGATCAATCTTTTCATGTAAAAGTCGGATTTCTTCCTTTGATTGTTTATTGACATGATAGTCATTTCGTGCTTGCAATCGATCATAATCCGATGCTCGATTCTGACTCATCATAATCAGAGGTGCCTGAACTGCAGCCAGTGTAGATAAGGCGAGATTCAACAGAATAAATGGGTACTTGTCAAAGGCAATACCAAAGGGTTGGACGACATTCAGCCCCATCCAAATCCCCATAAAAGCAATGAATGACAAGATAAAAGTCCAAGATCCACCAAATCTGGCCACTTCATCAGCCACCTTTTGGCCAAAAGTAATTCGACTATCCAATTGTTCCTGGACATCCTGGTCTTCGTATAGCAAACTCTTGGTCACATCATGAACTGTTTCACGCACATGCTCATTTTTCTCATTAGCATTGGAGATAACCTCATCGAGAAAAACTAACCTATAGTCCAAAAGACTGATATTACTTATAAAATCATGTCCTTTTAAATCAGGGTAGTCTTTTCTTAGAAGGACCTGTAAACGACTATTCAGTCGTTCGAAATAAGAACCATCTGTCTCGTCGAACCACTCTTTAGAGATATAATCTTGAACTCTTTTTACCTGCATAGTTTCGCCTTCTTTCTAGGCTTTATTATACCACATTGAAGACTCAAACGTTCAATCTATAAAGTAAAAGAATCCAAGACTAATCTCGGGCTCCTCCTATATTGGGACAATATTTAAAATCTTCTTATTGGTAGTTTAAGGTCCAGTAGTAAGTAGCATCACCAGCGACAACGCAAGCAACTGCTGCTTGGGTAACATCTGGACTCATGAGACGCTCACAAATACCACTGAACCATCAGATTCACGACGATAACAATACCATCACTGTTATATCTGTGTGAAATATCTTTGGCATGTAGAAGAGTTGTGCTATTGTAAAGATCATCAGACCATGTAAGCTCTGGCAAACCTGCTGCTTTACGTTATGCATTGATTTCGTTAAATACAGCCATCGCTGAATCAAGCTCAACATAGTCAGAATTTTCAGTTGGTTCTACATGATAAATAAATTTAACATATCTAAATTAAACATCACTATATTTTTTTGTCGTCAACATAGCTCTTGAGATTAGTTATAATAAATAGTCACGTGCCCAAGCAATGCCCTTAAAAGCGTTGAAGTTGTCAATATCTTCATTTCCCAAGTTACATTACAACCTCAGCCAGCATTGTCTATGAATTTTGGAGCAAAATTATTAATGACATAGCCTCTGAATTCATCAACATTTTGGAATGGAAGATCTTCACCAGCTTCACCTATTCCAACTACATTTTCAAAATATAATTTAATGCTTGATGCATTGTTATCATACATGTACTCGTCATTCTCTACAGAATTATGGAATTCTGGATTAAGCTCTGGATTATCACTTGCAGTGCTATTGTCATCGACAAATCTTGGATCTGAATACATAGGATAATCTGTCGGTGGCAATGTTAGTTTTGGTCACTTATCATAGTCAATATTGGTCTCAGGTGCATATGCTGGTATTTCAAGTTCAGGGACTTCGTAACTTGTTTCTGAACTTGAATCGGCTGTTGAAGCTGTTTCTGAGGTTATTGGAGCTTCAGAATCTATGCTTTAATATTTAAAAGTACCCTCTTACCATTTGAATAATAGTAATAATCGACATCATCTTTCAAATAATAGTGAATATCATTTTCATAACGGTAGTGAGGAGCGTTTCTCAAAATCTCATAACCAATCATTAGTGTATTGTTAGAACCACCATTATTGTTATTATAGTCGCCACCACAAACCCAACAACCGTTATAGTTCACATAGTAGCTACCATCACTTAAGATGTAGTACAAATAACCGTTGCTAAATCGGTAAGCACCTGATTCGTTATAATTGTTATAACCATAATCATATCCTTAGTTATATTCAGAATAATAGTTGTTATACCATGAGTTATAAGTATATCCATTACCATAATAAGTATCAGCTTCAGCATGGTCGTCTTTACCGACCACCATTGGTGCTAGTATGGCTGCTCCTAATACAACACACGAAATTAAACGTAAACTTTTTCTTATTGTTTTCATCCCCATTTAAAAAACAAACACACCTCTTTTAAAGCGACCTCTTACACTGCGTTTTACAACTTAATTGTGAGAAAGAAAGTTTCTATTGTCAAACTATTTCAATAATATAACTTTCTAATATATGACCAATATAATGTCAAAAATATTTTTACTTCCGATACCACTTAATCAATTTTTGGACAAGAAAAAAGTCCATTATTTTCATAAGGACTTTTAGAAAGATATTAACGATTATCAATATTTTCCGGGTAAAGATCGTGATTAAAGAGACGTTGCTCTGCCATCTTTTCATACTTAGTTTCTGGACGACCGTAATTATAATAAGGGTCAATCGAAATACCACCACGAGGGGTAAATTTACCCCAAACTTCTAGGTAACGAGGATTCAAAAGCTCTACCAAATCTTTACCAATGGTATTAATACAGTTTTCGTGGAAATCACCGTGATTACGGTAACTAAAGAGGTAAAGCTTTAGAGATTTAGACTCAACGCAGAGCTGATCTGGAATATAAGAAATATAGATGCTTGCAAAATCAGGTTGCCCAGTAATAGGACAAAGTGACGTAAATTCTGGACAGTTGAATTTGATAAAGTAATCATTATCAGTGTGACGATTATCAAAAGACTCCAAGACTTGTGGAGAGTATTCAAAAATATAAGGTGTCTCCTTATTACCAAGGAGAGTGAGGTTCTTCATTTCTTCTTGTTGTGACATTTTTCTTCCTTTATTGTTAATTTTTCTAGACCTTAATATGGTCAATTTTTAATCTAAATTTCTAATGTTAATCATTAAAAAAGTCAAAATACTATCAATTCTAAGCTTATAGAATGTGAAGATTATACTCCGCGCTCATTATCATAGAGTAGGGTATGAAGCTGAGGGAGAACACGTACATTGCCCCATGAGTCATCGGCAGCTACTGTCTCCCACAGTTCTTTAAGGCGATTTAATTGATGTTGGACAATATTACCCTCTGCTTTCGGTTCAGGATTACCAGCTGAGAGAAACATAACATCTGGTTGATAACGCTCCTGAATCATTTTAGCAAAGGCTAAATCTGCATCATCGAAAACAGGAACCTTGAAGGTAACTTTATCAGGATCCAGCTGGGAAACAATAAAGTCAAGGGTTTCCATATTGACTTCCATCTTGGATGATGGCGGTTTAGGACTTAAGGTTACTTGGTCAATATCCTTTAGCCACTCCTGCCAGCGAGAACCCTGTGTTTCAACGGCCAGGGTTACGCCTCTTGCCTTGAGTTTTGAAACGAGTTGAGCCATATTAGCCGCTAGCAGAGCTGGGTTTCCTCCAGATAGAGTAACATAGTCGTAAGTTCCTAGCGCATCTAAAGCTTCAATAACCTCATCAGCTGTCATTCGTGTTGGTTTTTCTGAACCATCCCAGGTGAAGGCAGAATCACACCAATCACAGTGATAATCACATCCTGCAGTTCTTACAAACATGGTCTTTTGCCCAATAGCTCGACCTTCACCTTGAAAGGTCGGCCCAAAAATTTCAAGGACTGGTAGTTTAAGTACTCGTTCTCTAGTCATCTAACCACTCCCGTCTAAACTCCGCAAAAGCTGTCGGTGTCTCATATAGCCGTACATACTCCAAACGAAGCCCACGCTCCTCCGGAAGATATTCACTAGCCGTCTGAAAAATCCAGAAAACCATATTTTCTGCAGTCGTGTTCATATAAGGCAAAGTCTCATTGAGATAACGGTGATCCAGATGAGGTTCCAAATGATCCTTGTAAATGCTCTTAAGGTCACCAAAATCATAGGTCATGCCACGCTCATCCAAGTAACCACTCACTGCTATTTGAAGATGGTAGGTATGACCATGAAGCGATTTGCATTTGCCTTCATAATGAAAGAGATGGTGGGCAGCATCAAAAGTAAACTCTTTAGAAACCATTGTACGGTGAGAATTGTAAACCAAAGACTCACCTGTTTCTTTTTTGATTTCTTTCGGTGCAAAGAACATTAAGCTTCTCCTCTTTCTGCTAGATATTTTTCAAGTCCTTTTTGGCGCAAATGGCAGGCAGGACATTCCCCACAACCAGTCCCAATAATACCGTTATAACAAGTCAGTGTTTTTTCACGAACATAGTCAAAAGCTCCTAGTTGGTCAGCCAAAGCCCAAGTCTCAGCCTTATCTAACCACATAAGAGGAGTCTGAATAACAAAGTCATAGGCCATAGCAAGGTTGAGTGTGACATTAAGTGATTTGACAAAAACATCACGACAGTCTGGATAACCAGAAAAGTCTGTCTCACAAACACCCGTAATAATGTCAGTAATACCACGTTGCTTGGCTAGAACAGCTGCAAAAGAAAGGAAAAGATGATTACGCCCGTCCACAAAAGTATTAGGAACTTCACCTTCTTCTGCCTCAATCTCAAGATCAGATGTTAAGGCATTTTCAGTGATTTGACCAAGCAAAGACATATCCAAAACATGATGCTTTAGCCCTTGTTCTTGCGCAATTTCTTTAGCTACTTCAATTTCCAAGCTATGACGTTGCCCGTAAGCAAAGGTAACTAGTTCAACAGTTTCATAATGTTTTAAAGCCCAAAATAGGCAAGTAGTAGAATCTTGACCGCCACTAAAGACGACCAAAGCTGATTGACGTTTCATAATATTCCTCTTTATTCGTGATGTCTGAGACACATAAAAAGGCCCCTTGGGGGAGCCAAAAAAACGCCAGTAATGGTTTTTTTTAGCGATGGTGTCTCCCAAACATCGAAAATGATTTATCCTTAATAGGATATCATAGTTAAGATAAAAAGAAAAGAGCCAAGACTCTCTTCCTTAATCAATCTCAGCAATAACTTCGATTTCGATTTTAACATCTTTTGGCAAGCGTGCTACTTCCACCGCAGAACGTGCAGGAAAGTCAGATGTAAATGCAGTCGCATAAACCTCGTTAAATGGAACAAAATCATTGATGTCGCTAAGGAAACAAGTTGTTTTGACAACATGGTCAAAGTCTGTTCCAGCTTCCGCCAAAATTGCACCAACATTTTTAAGGACTTGTTCTGTTTGTTCTTGAATCGTTTCACCAATGATTTCACCTGTTTCTGGTGACAATGGTACTTGGCCAGATGCAAACAAAAGATTTCCTACGATTTTACCTTGAACATAAGGTCCAATTGCAGCTGGTGCTTTATCAGTATGAATAGTTTTTGCCATGATAATTCTCCTTCGACTAGTATGTTGTTATTATAGCAAAATATTCTGAAAATTGAAACAGGTATTTTCAAAAAGAAAAGAATTAGCTCCAAACTAATCCTTCTCTTATTATTTCATATACTTTTTGACATAGTCATAGTATTCTGGTTTTTCCTTTTTATTGAGTGCAAAGAGCATTTGCCCTTTCAGAGGCTCCTTGTCATCATTAGGTTGTAAAAAGAGGGCTGTTTCTTTTGATTTTGTTGGGAAAAATATCGTATAAGTCGTCTCTTTCCCTTGATCTTTTACTTTTAACGAAAAATAGGTAAAGTCAGCTTTAGATTTCGGACCATCCACTGTATAGTTATAAACCTGCTCACCAATCTTGAACTTATCTTTCTTAAAGACAATCGTATAATCCTTCTTTAAGGCATCTTGTGCCTGCCAGTCACCCTCTAGTGAGGGAGCAGACTTGCTACAAGCTACCATTGAAACCATACAAAGTAAGGCCAAAAGACCGAGTAACCATCTTTTCATACTTTTGCACTCCTAAAGAATTTTACTTATGGTTTGATACGGTGCAACATACGTGGGAATGGAATAGCTTCACGGATGTGTTTTGTTCCAGCTACGAAAGTAACCATACGTTCAATACCGATACCAAAACCACCGTGTGGTACTGAACCATATTTACGAAGGTCAAGGTAGAATTCGTATTCTGAACGGTCCATTCCGAGTTCATCCATTTTAGCTACAAGAGCATCGTAGTCATCTTCACGCATTGAACCACCGATGATTTCACCATAACCTTCTGGTGCCAAAAGGTCTGCACAAAGAACACGATCAGGATTACCAGGAACTGGTTTCATGTAGAAGGCCTTGAAACTTGCTGGATAATTAACAACGAATGTTGGAACACCAAAATAGTTCGAAATCCAAGTTTCGTGTGGTGAACCAAAGTCATCTCCATGTTCAAGGTGCTCATAATCTGTATCTTCATCATTTTCATGTGCTTGAAGAAGATCAATTGCTTCATCATAAGATACACGCTTGAATGGCTCAGCAATGTATTTCTTAAGAAGATCTACGTCACGTTCAAGAATTTCAAGAGCTTGTGGCGCACGATCAATAACACCTTGAATAAGCGCTTTAACATATGCTTCTTGCAAGTCAAGAGACTCATCATGTGACAAGAACGAATACTCGGCATCCATCATCCAGAACTCAGTCAAGTGACGACGTGTTTTTGATTTTTCGGCACGGAAAACAGGACCAAAGTCAAAGACACGACCAAGAGCCATAGCACCAGCCTCAAGGTAAAGCTGACCAGATTGGCTTAGGTAAGCAGGTGTACCAAAGTAATCCGTTTCAAATAATTCTGTTGAATCTTCAGCTGCATTTCCCGACAAAATTGGACTATCAAATTTGATGAAACCATTTTTATCAAAGAATTCGTAAGTTGCGTAAATAATCGCATTACGAATTTGTTGAACAGCCATTTGTTTACGTGAACGCAACCAAAGGTGACGATTATCCATCAAGAAGTCAGTTCCGTGTTCTTTTGGTGTGATTGGGTAATCATGTGATTCACCGATGACTTCTACTGCTGTCACATCCAACTCGTAACCAAATTTTGAACGTTCGTCTTCTTTGACCACACCAGTCACATAAACTGATGTTTCTTGGCTAAGGCGTTTAACAGTATCAAATTTTTCAGTACCTTCTTCTTCACCGTATTTTTCGATGAAGTTAGGTTTGAAAGCTACCGCTTGGAAAAAGGCAGTTCCATCACGCAATTGAAGAAAGGCCAATTTCCCTTTACCTGATTTGTTAGCTACCCATGCACCGATAGTGATTTCTTCGCCCACGTGTTTAGGCACATCAATAATTGAAACTAATTGTTTAGACATGTAATTACTTCTCTTTTCTTTTGATTTATATTAAAATTTATTTTTCCATAAATGCTTTGATACGACGAACAGCCTCTTTCAGAGTATCTAAATCTGTAGCATAACTAAAACGAATATTTTCAGGAGCACCAAATCCCGCACCTGTCACTAAAGCTACCTCTGCCTCTTCAAGGATGGCATTGGTAAAATCATTGACATCTGTATAGCCTTTGATTTCCATAGCTTTTTTAACATTAGGGAAAAGGTAAAAGGCACCTTGAGGTTTGATAACTTCAAATCCGGGTACTTCAGCCAAGAGTGGATAAATCGTATTTAAACGTTCTTCAAAGGCTTGACGCATCTCTTCGATAGAAGACTGATCACCGGTTAAAGCTTCAATAGCAGCGTATTGAGAAACTGCTGTAAGATTTGATGTTGTTTGGCTAATAATCTTCGCCATTCCTGAAATAATTTCTGGATCTCCTACAGCAAATCCCACGCGCCAACCTGTCATAGCATAGGTCTTAGAAACGCCATTAATCACAATTGTTTGCTTACGAATAGCATCTGACAAGCTTGAAATTGGTGTGAAAGTATTGCCATTATAGACCAATCGGCCATAAATGTCATCAGCTAAAATCAAAATATCGTGCTCAACCGCCCAGTCACCAATTGCTTGCAATTCTTCCTTACTATAAATCATTCCTGTTGGATTTGATGGAGAATTAAGCAAGACAACTTTAGTTTTTTCAGTACGGGCTGCTTCAAGTTGTTCAACCGTTGCTTTAAAGTGATTAGCTTCAGTCGTTTGGAAAGTGACCGGAACACCTTCAACCATTTTAACTTGGTCTACGTAAGAAACCCAGCAAGGTGTTGGAATAATGACTTCATCACCAGGATTGATAACCGTAGCAAAGAAAGCATATAAGATAAACTTCGCACCAGTGCCAACAACAACCTCATTTGGTTTTACAGCATAGCCATAGAAGTTTTCCATGTAAGTGCTAATCTCATCCTTAAGTTCTGGGAGTCCAGAAGCTACGGTATAGAAACTTGCCTTACCATTTTCAATAGAGGCAATGGCAGCATCTTGAATGTTCTTAGGTGTCACAAAATCTGGTTCACCAAGTGTCAAACTCAAGATATCACGTCCTTGAGCTTTAAGAGCTTTAGCACGCGCACTGGCAGCTAAAGTAACACTTTCTTCCATTTGTAATACACGATTTGATAATTTTGTCATTTCATTATAGTCCTTCCACTTTAATAACCTGACCTGAGATAAAATCAACCAGATAATACTGGGTTCCTGACTTCACTTCCCAAATAGGAGTTTTGCCATATTTTCCTAGGTGGACATAGGATATATCCTTAGCACCATAGGCTTTAGCTGCTTTTTTAGCCACTGACTTACTAATACCATCCGATTGCTTGTAGATATCAACCTCACCTGAATCATGACTCACGATAACAGCCAGTTTCTCACCTTGACCAGACTTTCCAAGAAGTCCGTAGTAGGTTGCCTGACCGTTGTAGATATTAAATTCAGAAACAGTATGAAGATCAGCTTTGGTCTTAGCTATGGCAATCACTTGCTTCTCAGCATCGACATAGGGCTTTACCGCAACAACTAGCATTGCTGTAATGGACACAATTACAGTCACAACAAGTACAATCATTCCAAAAATAAGCTGTTGCTTTTTTGTCCACGGTTGTCGTTGTTTACGCATAATGCCTCCTAAAAAAGTTTCTGAATTTATTATATCAGAAAAAGAGAAATCTTTACATAGCTATATCACTGGTAATAACTATCTTTTTATGACTCAGGAAATGCATAGAAACTCTGTCGTCTTAGAATATCTTTGCCTAAGAAATTAGCAGTCTTTTTCTAAGAATTCTTGAATGTCCTCTTTCAGCAGCTTAAATGGGGCATGTTTTAGGATGATTTCTTGTGACACTTCCTTTATGAACAGTTTTCCATAGCTCTTAACTAGGGGACGATTATCCATTAGTAAAATAGCTGATCGCTGTTCTGGTCTTCTTTGGGCACGGCCAATAGCCTGTTTGAAACGTAAAACCGTCATCGGGAGACTGTAACTATCAAAAGTACTTCTTCCTTGCTTAGATAACAAAGACTCTATTTTTTGATAGAAAGGATCTTTAGGATTGTCAAAAGGAAGACGTGTGATAACCTCGATAACCTTATCTTGTTGAGCAAAATCAGCACCCTCCCAGAACGACCCCATACCAAGTAAGAGATTAGTCTCACCTTTATCGAAACGTTTTTTGACATTAAAAGCTGTCCCATTTTTCTCTTGAGTCAAGTGATGAACTTTCCTATGATCTAACAAATCAGAAACAGCTATCATACTCTTTCGAGATGTAAATAATACTAAAATAGGATATCCCATTGCAGATAGTTTCTGGAGTCGCTTTGCAATCGCTTCTCCATATTCTTCTTCAGAAGAAACACCAATCATAGGCATGGTTTGATCAATCCAGATAGCTTGATTTGGTAAAGTTTCCATTGGAAGCCTTACTTTACGTACCTGACTTAGTCCTAATAAATCAGCCACATCGACGTCTGGACCAATATCAATTGTTGCTGAAACGATTAACACTTTTTGAGCACTTGGGAGATAACTTGATAATTTCAATAGCTCCTGACGTGAAGCCTTTAAATAAGTAACGCGATGTTCCTGATAATAGTCTGTTTCAAGCCAAAAATGACTGTAAAGCGGTGTGTTCAATGGTGACAGCATCTCCATCACATCACTCTCACCTTCAAGTTCAGAAATGGTTTGAAGCAAACGATTTAATTGCTGTCGATTATACTGCTTCTGAGGGAATCGTTGATGCTCTTGAATTAAATGGCTCACTTCAAACTGCAAATTTTCAAGCAAACGCTGTTGCAACAAAGTCTGACTATCACTATCAAGAATACGATGAATCTGTTGCAAAAGAGTCGTAAGATTGACTTGATGACGTGAAAACTGTTCCAAAGCCAGAACCATCTTTTGTCCTTCATCAATCACAAGAGTCTTTCCTCGAACAAAATCATGGTCATCTTCCATACGTGTCAATAGATAAGCATGATTGGTTACAACAACTCTAGCTTCTTGACCTTTTTGATAAGACTGCTTCCAAAAATCGTAACCTGCAAAAAGACTATCTGCCTTTAGCTTACCATCATGTTTGATTTCATCAAAATAAGCCATGTAGCGTTGTTTCTGTTTAATTTCGTCAAGATCACCAGTTTCGGTTTCAGTCAACCAAACTAAAAGTTGCATTTTATAACGATTAATCAAACGGTTACTATCCTGACGTAATAAGGTATGGTAAAAAGCATCTAATTTGATATAGTTCGTTGGTCCTTTGAGACTATGAAAGCTAATGTTAAAAACTTCTGCTAAGGCCTTAGCCTCCTTACTCATAATCTGATTTTGAAGAAGCTTGGTCGGAACAGCTACTACTACTTTATCGACATCGGCTTGTGCTAACAAGGGGAGCAGGTAGCCATAGGTTTTCCCGATTCCAGTTTGAGCTTGAATCATTGAAATATCAGTATTGTCAAGTTCCCTCCTCACTGTCTTCGCAAATTCCTCTTGTTTAGATCTTGATTCCAAACCTAAGAGAGCAATATTAGTTTCAAAATCTTGAGAAAGCTTACGTTCCGACATGTAAGTCAAAGGTCTACGAAGTACGATACCAGATTCCTCAAGCATGACATATTCCTTTGAAAGACTGTTAGTTTTACCTTTTATAGCATCACGAATAACCAATTCAGACTCAAAAAGCAAATTATCAGAAAATGTCAAAAGCATATCAATGGTCTGTCTAGGTAAGCTAGCAATCTTATCCATCAAATGAAACAAAAGCTGTCCTGTAGCTCTCGCATCTTCAATTGCTGTATGAGCTTGTGCTAAGTCAAGATTTAAGACTTGTGATAAATAAGAAAGTTTATATTGTTCTAGCGTCGGATAAAAGACCTGAGCCAATTCTACCGTATCAACACGTGGTGTCCTTAGTTCGAAGCCCTCCATAAAAAGTGCCTCTGCAAGCAAGTTAGCATCAAATTTTACATTATGGGCAACAAAAATACAATCCTCAATCAGTTCAAAAATGGTTCTAGCAATTTCTGAGAAATCTGGTGCCTGAGACAACTGTTGATCAGTAATTCCTGTTAAGTGAACAATATGATCATCAAGTTCTTGGTGTGGGTTAACGTCACTCGCAAATTCATCAATTACCAGACCGTTTTGCATGATGACAATTCCCACCTGAATGATACAAGCCGTTGATGAAGCCGATGTAGCTTCCAAATCAACAATGGCATATTTATTCGTGTTTTTTTCACTCATAGTGACCTTATTATAGCATATCCAAGACACCAAAAAAAGACAAAACCATCATTCTGATATTGGAAAAAGCCTGAATTTCGTGCTAAACTAGAGCTATGAAAATAAAACGAATTTTAAATCCTGTTGCCCAGGAAAATACCTATATTTTAGAAAATGAATCAGCCAGCTTAGTCATTGATCCAGGAAGCAACACTTCAAGTATCTTAGCTGAACTCGAGGAAATTGCTAAACCTGTTGTGGCTATCCTCTTGACCCACACGCACTACGATCACATTATAAGCGTCGAAGCTGTCCGTCAAGCTTATAACCACCCACCTGTCTATGTCGCAGAAACTGAGAAAGACTGGTTAATGAATCCTGTTCATAATTTGTCTGGTCTTCCACGTCATGATGATATGGAGGATGTTATTGTCAATCCTGCTGACTACTACTTTGATTTTATCAAGGACTATAACATCGGCAACTTCCAGTTTAAAGTCGTTCCAACTCCTGGACATTCTATCGGTGGAGTTTCCTTTATCTTTGAAAAAGAAGAAACTGTTTTTTCTGGTGATGCCCTTTTTAAAGAAACAGTTGGGCGATGGGACCTTCCTACAGGTAATCACGACCAGTTACTTTCTAGCATTCAAGAGCAACTCTTCACTCTTCCTAATCACTATCGCATTTTCCCAGGCCACGGATGGGACACAACTATCGGTCACGAAAAAGTCTTTAACCCACATTTTTCATAAAAAGAAAAGCTCATCACTGCTGTTCTCATTTCGGCAAAGTTGGGCTTTTTGAGTACAGAAAAGAAGGCCCAAGGGCCTTCCTTCTCATCAGAAACTCTTTTGAGTTCCTATTTAGATTTGATATAGTTAACACCATCTGCTTTAGGTGCAACGGCTTTACCGAAGAATGCAGCTAAAACAATAATTGTCAAAATATATGGTGCAATTTGCAAATAGACGTTTGGTACATGTGAAATAACAGGTAACTGTTTTCCGATGATTGCCAATGATTGTGACAAACCGAAGAACAAACTTGAGAGCATAGCTCCAACTGGATTCCAACGACCAAAAATCATAGCAGCCAAAGCGATGAAACCAGGACCAGCAATAGTGGTAACGGCAAAGTTATTTGAAATCGATTGGGCGTAAACCGCACCACCAACACCACCAAGGAAACCAGAAATCATAACACCGTAGTAACGCATACGATAAACGTTAATCCCAAGTGTATCTGCAGCCTGTGGATGCTCACCTACTGAGCGAAGACGCAAACCAAAGCGAGTCTTGAAGATAACCCACCATGACACAACTGAAACCAAAATAGCTACATATGCAATCAAGGAAACGTTCGTAAAGAAGACTTTACCCAAGATTGGAATATGGCTCAAAATTGGAAATGATACAGTTTTAAAGTTATGGCTAATAGCTGGTGTTTGACCGGCACCAAAGATAACACGTGTCAGAAAGACTGCTAAAGATGGAGCAATCAAGTTCAATACCGTACCAGAAACAACATGGTCCGCACGGAAATTAATGGTCGCAACCGCGTGGAGCAATGAGTAAACAAGACCAATAAGACCTGCTACAATCGCGGCAATCCAAGGAGTTGCATCACCAAAGCTATCTGCAAAATTCAAGTTAAAGATAACACCTGCGAAGGCTCCAATAACCATGATTCCTTCAAGACCGACATTTACGATACCACCTCGTTCAGAGAAAGTACCACCGATACTTGTGAAAATCAATGGTGCTGAGTATTTCAGCATAGAGGCAACAATCAAGGCTAAAATTGTAATGAAGTCCATATTAGTTTTGTCCTCCTTTAGCTTTCACTGACTTATGACGAGGGAGAACCCAATATCTAATAATGTAGTTAGCACCAACAAAGAATATAATCAAAGCAGATACAACGTCGATAACCTCAGAAGGCACACCAATCATACCACTCTTACCTACAGACAAGACACCATAAAGAAGGGCAGCAAACGGAATACCAATAGGTGAATTAGTAGCCAAAAGAGCAACCGCCATACCGTTCCAACCAATTGCCAATGAAGAGTTTTGAACAAATGCATTTTGGAAGGTACCAAGTCCTTCTACTGTTCCTCCAAGTCCACAAAGGGCACCTGAAATAATCATAGACATAATAATAACACGTTTTGATGACATCCCTGCATATTCAGACGCATGAGGGTTGAGACCTACAGATGTAATTTCAAAACCAGTTGTTGTTTTCTTGAGCATGAACCAAACAAGGAAAACTGCTGCAAGAGCAAGGAAGAAACCAATATTAAAACGTGAGCCACCAGTTAAAGATGATAAGAATTCTGTTTGGTAGCTTGCAGAGGATGCGACCTTATTAGATGCTTCTGATGAACGCAACATGTCGGCTGTAAAACCAAATCGAACAATATTATTTGCTACATACAAAATGATGTAGTTCATCATGATGGTAACAATGACCTCACTAGTTCCCAAATAAGCACGAAGAATACCCGGAATTGCACCAGCGATACCACCAGCTACAAGACCGATGATTACTGTACAGAAAACTGAAACCACTTTTGGTAATTCTGGAAACGCTAATGCAAACCACACAGCAGAGGTCCAACCAGCTAAGGCTTGCCCTGGCAAACCAACGTTGAAAAATCCTGCCTTAGATGCTACAGAGAAACCAAGTGCAATCAGAATCAATGGACTCATGGCACGTAGAATTTCACCGATATTTTTCAAAGAGCCAAAGGCCGTTGAGAAAAGATCGTAGTAAGCCCAGAATGGGTCGTAACCAAAGATTAACATCAAAACAGCACCGACCAACATTCCCAAGAGAACAGCAATTAAAGGAACTGCCCAATTTTGTGTTTTTTTAGACATTTGCTTCCTCCTTATTCAATTGTCCACCAGCCATAAGGATACCAAGATCTTGCTTATTGGTTTCAGCAGGATCTAAGATACCTTGAATTGCACCATCATAGATAACAGCAATTTGATCTGACATATCAAGAATTTCATCCAATTCAAAGCTGACAACAATGACAGCCTTACCTTTATCACGTTCAGCGATAATACGTTTACGGATGTACTCAATGGCACCAACATCAAGACCACGAGTTGGTTGACTTACAATAAGAAGATCTGGATTACGGTCAATTTCACGGGCGATAACTGCTTTTTGTTGGTTACCACCTGACAAATCACCACCGGCGATTAATTCTCCAGCACCACGAACGTCAAATTCGTTCATCAATTCACGAGCCTTTGCATTTATGATATTATAATTCAAAATACCGTTCTTAGAATTAGGCTCCTTATAATAGGTTTGAAGAGCAATATTTTCAGCAACTGTCATCTCAAGAATCATACCATCACGATGGCGATCTTCTGGAATATGACCGACACTCATCTCAGTAATCTGACGTGTAGTCTTATGAATGATAGACTCACCCTTAATAGTGATGTCACCAGATTTAATTTTACGAAGTCCCGTAATTGCTTGGACAAGTTCTGTCTGTCCATTTCCGTCAATACCAGCGATACCAATTATCTCACCAGCACGCACATCTAACGATAAGTTTTTAACAGCTGGAACACCTCGATTCTCATTAACCACCAAATTTTTAATAGAAAGAACCACTTCTTTAGGATTTGAAGGAATTTTATCTGTCTTAAAGGAAACATGACGACCAACCATCATTTCAGCCAAATCGGCATTTGTAGAGCCTTCAATAGTAACTGTATCAATTGACTTACCACGTCTAATAACCGTAACACGATCAGAAACCGTACGAATTTCATCCAACTTATGGGTGATAAGGATAATAGACTTACCTTCCTTAACCAAAGTTCTCATGATGTTTAAAAGCTCCGTAATTTCAGAAGGTGTCAAAACGGCTGTGGGCTCATCGAAAATCAAAATATCAGCACCACGGTACAAGGTTTTAAGGATTTCAACACGTTGTTGGGCACCGACAGAGATGTCTGCAATCTTAGCTGATGGATCAACCGCCAGGCCGTATCGTTGAGATAATTCTGTAATTTCCTTTACAGCCTTCTTCATATCAAGAACACCACCAGATTTGGTCACTTCACTACCTAAAATGATGTTTTCAGCAACTGTAAAAGCTTCAACCAACATAAAGTGCTGGTGGACCATCCCAATACCCAATTTTGTTGCTTTAGACGGTGAATCAATCGTCACAGCTTGCCCATTTACCTTAATTGTTCCGCTTGTAGGCTGTAACAGACCTGCAAGCATATTCATCAAGGTTGACTTACCTGCACCATTTTCACCGAGGAGGGCATGGATTTCTCCTGGTCTCACATCGAGATTGATGTGATCGTTTGCAACAAATTCACCAAATTTTTTGGTAATGTCGTGCATTTCAATGACATTTGGCTTGGTCATACAATCTCCTCTCAAAAATAATTATTATATCAGCAAAGGAAATCATAAACTGCTTCCCTTTGCTGAGACAAAAATTGTCCCAGTTTAAAGTCTAAGTGTGTGTACTTAACCCATTATTTGCTAAGACCATCAGTTGGTTTCAATTCACCATTCTTGATTTGTTCTTTAGCTTTTACGACTGCATCCTTAATATCTGAAGGGAGATTAGATGTTACGATGTCAACACCGCCATCTTTGATACCATAAGTCTTAGTTTTACCACCTTCAAATTTCTTGCCTTTAACTTGATCGTTAGCAATGTCTTTAACGACTGCACCAACTTGTTTGATTGTTGAAGTCAATACAAAGTTAGATTTTTTATTGTCTGAAGATGTATAGTTTCCTTCTGCTGATTGGTCGCGGTCAACACCGATTACCCAAACCTTTTTATCGCTATCAGCGCTAAGTTTTTCATTAACCTCTTTAGCGGCTGTGAAGACACCTGTACCAGTTCCACCAGCTGCTTGATAGATAACATCTGCGCCTGAAGCATACATTGTTGAAGCAATAGTTGAACCTTTGGCAGCATCAGAGAATGACTCAGCATATTGAACTTGAACATCAATATCAGGTTTTACAGATTTAGCACCTGCAGTGAAACCAGCTTCGAAACGTGTAATTGTGTCTGATTTTTGACCACCGATGAAACCAACTTTGTTTGTTTTTGATTGCATTGCTGCGGCAATACCTGCAAGGTAAGCTCCTTCATTATCAGCAAACAATACGCTTTCAACGTTCTTTTGGTCTTTAACTACATCATCGACGATAACGTAATTAATTTTCTCGTTATCTTTAGCTGATTCTGAAACAGCATCGTGAAGTGCAAAACCAACACCAAAGATAAGATTATAATTTTGGTCTACAGCTGATGACATGTTTGTTGCAAAATCAGATTCTGAGTTTGATTGGAAATATGTGAAACCTGAATCTTTTTCAAGTTTGTTAGCTTTACCCCAAGCTTGAAGACCTTCCCATGCTGATTGGTTAAATGATTTATCATCAACACCACCAGTATCTGTAACAATTGCAGCTTTAACTTTCGAATCAGCTGCTGAACCACCTCGTCCACCACGAGCACAGGCCACAAGACCAAGTGCTGCTACAGCAACAAGGCCAATTCCAATAATTTTCTTGTTCAATTTCATCTTGAACACTCCTCCTATAACTTGCAAGAAAACTTGCTTAATAAAGAATAAAACAACTAGACTATTGTAAGTCTGTAAAAGAGTATGGTAACAACTCTCCGACTGTCATCTCGACTGTCGATTTATCTTTAGCGATAAGAATCACTTTAGAATCAGATTCAAAAAATTCAACCATCACTTGGCGACATGCACCACATGGTGATATAGGCTCTTTGGTATCACCGTAAACAGCGAGACACTCAAAATCACAGTATCCTTCAGATACCGCTTTAAAAATAGCCGTTCTTTCTGCACAATTGGTCAACCCAAAAGAGGCATTTTCTATATTGCAGCCTTGAAAGATTTCTCCATTTTTTGTAATCAAAGCCGCACCAACTCTAAACTTAGAGTAGGGAACATAGGCATTTTCTGCTGCCAATCGAGCTGCTTCTATCACTTTATCTTTGTTAGTAACTGTCATGGCTTTCTTGACCTTTCGTAATGGCAACTCCAGACGAAGTACCAATACGGGTTGCCCCAGCTTTGATAAAGGCTTGGGCAGCCTCAAGTGTACGAGCACCACCTGATGCTTTCACTCCCATAGTTGGGCCAACGGTCTCACGCATGAGTTCAATATCCTCAATGGTAGCCCCACCAGTAGAGAATCCTGTAGATGTCTTCACAAAATCTGCACCTGCTAGTTTTACTAATTGGCAAGCTTGGACTTTTTCTTCATCAGTTAAGAGACAAGTTTCAATGATTACCTTTACAAGACTTCTTCCACTAGCTTCAACAACAGCTTTAATGTCGTCTTCAACTAATTTAAGATTTCTAGATTTAAGAGCACCAATATTGATAACCATATCAATTTCATCAGCTCCATTAGCAATAGCATCCTTAGCTTCAAAGGCCTTGACAGCTGATGTAGAAGCCCCTAAAGGAAAACCAATTACTGTACAGACGTTAACAGAACTGTCTTTCAAAAGTTCTGCTGCAGTCTTTACCCAAGTTGGATTAACACAAACACTCGCAAATTGATATTTCTTAGCCTCGTCAATTAAGGCATAAATCTGTTCCTCATTAGCGTCAGCTTTTAATAAAGTATGATCAATATAGCTATTAACAGACATAAAAAAACTCCTTAATTAGATTGAGATTAAGTCCTAAGAAATAATTTTCAATATTTCATTTGGCTTTTTACACACTCTACCAATAATAACATTTTTTTTGAATTCAGTCAGCATTTTTTCAGATAAAATTTCTTGGCTATAGACCTTAGCGATAAGGTCTCCTTGAGCTACAGAGTCGCCAACTTTCTTTTCAAAAACAATTCCGGTTTCATAATTAAGACTGTCAGTCTTTGTAGCACGACCTGCTCCTAATTGCATGGCAAACTTCCCAAAAGCCATAGCTGGAAGCTCCTCTATGTAACCAGCTTCATCTGCATGAATTTCTGTCATAATAGGCGCATTACTACAACGATAAAGATCCTCTATATCACCGCCCTGAGCTAGAATGAGCTCTTCAAACTTGGCAAGTGCTTTTCCACCAACTAGATGCTGACGAATTTCTTCTGGGCTAACCTCAACCTGTGCTAAATCCAATAAAATTTCGGCTAGCTCGCAGATAAAGTCAGTGATATCCTCACGACCCTTACCCTGCATAATTTCAATCGCCTCAGTGATTTCTAGACGGTTACCAATAGCTTTACCTAGTGGTTGACTCATATCTGTAATTACAGCGATTGTTTGACGATTTACTTCGCGACCTAGTGCAACCATAGTCTCAGACAACTTCTCAGCATCTGACATGTTTTTCATGAAAGCCCCTTGACCAACGGTAACATCCAGCAAAATCTTATCAGCACCTGCTGCAATTTTTTTAGACATGACAGAGCTTGCAATTAGAGGAATAGAATCTACTGTTGCAGTCACATCACGTAGAGCATACAAGAGTTTATCAGCCTTAACCAAATGTTCCGACTGACCAATAAGAGAAATCCCAATTTCTTTAACCTGGTCAATAAACTCTTCCTTGCTACGTTCAACCTGATAACCTTTAATAGACTCGAGTTTATCAATAGTTCCGCCTGTATGACCAAGACCACGTCCACTCATTTTAGCTACTGGCACTCCAAAACTAGCTACAAGTGGCATGAGAATAATGGTTACTTTATCACCAACACCTCCGGTCGAATGTTTGTCCACCTTAACACCTGGGATTTCTGACAGGTCATATTGTTCACCCGAAGCAACCATTTCTGTCGTTAAATCATGGATTTCACGAATAGACATACCTTGATAGTAAATAGCCATTGCCAAAGCAGCTATCTGATAATCAGGTATTGCTCCAGAAACGTAGCCATTAATGAGATAAGTAATTTCTTCTGTGGTTAATTCTCCAGCATCTCTTTTCTTTTCAATTAAATCAACTGTTCTCATACCTTTTCACTTCTTAGGATATAATATCCCTTGTCCTTCTTTACAACTTCAGCATTTCCAAACACTTCCTCCATCTTAGCCTTAGCTGACGGAGCTCCTTGTTTTTTCTGAATCACTATAGTTAAAGTACCACTTAGATTGAGATGGTCGTAGGCTTCCTCAATAACTTGATGAACCACTTTCTTACCAGCACGAATGGGGGGATTAGAAATCACATAATCAAAGCTTCCTGTGACATTCTTATAGATGTTGGATTGAAAAATAGTAGCCTCGACCTTATTGCGTTCGGCATTCTGTTTAGCCAAATCTATAGCCCTACTATTGATATCAATCATAGTGACTTTGACTCCTTGAACCTTGGCTAAACTGATACCAAGAGGGCCATAACCACAACCTACATCAAGAACTGTCTTTCCAGCCTCTAAATCTAAAGCGTTCAGAAGTACTTGACTTCCAAAATCAATCATTTTCTTAGAGAATACTCCAGCATCCGTATAAAACTGGAAACTTTCTCCTAATAGATTTACTTTTAAATCATGAATATCGTGAGCCGCATCTGGCGTCTCAGCATAGTACATTTTTGACATAATTTTCCTTCTAAATAGTCCTTTTCTTTTATTCTAACAGAAATATAAAACTTA
>NZ_GL831112.1:1123114-1161390 GCF_000188295.1 Streptococcus vestibularis ATCC 49124
AATTTTCCTTCTAAATAGTCCTTTTCTTTTATTCTAACAGAAATATAAAACTAAGGCTAGTTAAATGGTAAGGCTTACATCTCGAATCCTTTTTTGATATAATGGAACTTATGTTAAATGAATTTATCAATTTTGAAACTATATCTCGGAACGATTGGCAAAGATTCTATCAAGAAGATCAAGTATCATTAACCTCAGAAGAACTAGAATCCATTAAGAGTTTAAATGACAAGATTGACGTTCAGGAAGTGAGGGACATCTATCTTCCTTTAATCAATTTGATTCATATCTATCAGCGAGCTGCAGAGGACCTCACCTTTTCAAAAGGTATTTTTTTGCAAAAAACACAGGCTAACAGACCTTTTGTTATTGGTATCTCAGGTTCTGTTGCAGTCGGAAAATCAACAACCAGTCGCCTTCTGCAACTACTTCTTCAAAGAACCTTCCCTAAGACGAAGGTTGATATGGTGACAACAGATGGTTTTTTATTCCCAAACCAGGTCCTCATAGATAAGGGAATACTTAATCGTAAAGGCTTCCCCGAATCCTACGACATGCCACTACTTCTCAATTTTCTAGATACCATAAAAAATAGTGGGGACGTCAACATTCCTGTTTACTCACATGAAATTTATGATATTGTACCAGGACTTACTCAAGAAATTAGTCAACCAAATTTCCTAATTGTTGAAGGTATTAATGTTTTTCAGAATCCCATTAACCAACGTCTCTATATGAGTGACTATTTTGATTTTTCTATCTATATTGATGCTGACGTAAAAAATATCAAAACTTGGTATCTTGAACGTTTTCAAACTCTTCTTGAACTTGCTCGAAAAGATGAAAACAACTATTACCATCGTTTTACCAAATTTACAAAAGAAGAAGCACTTTCCTTAGCGCAAAAAACTTGGGAAGAAATCAACTTGGTAAATCTAGAAAATTATATCGAGCCTACACGAAATCGTGCAGAGCTTATTCTTCATAAAGGTGATAATCATAAAATCGACCTCATTCATTTAAAAAAATAGAAAAAGCTTGCCAAGGGACCTAAAATAACGTATAATGACATAGTTAGATAAATTTGGAGGTGAAAACATTGGCAAATATTAAATCAGCTATCAAACGCGCTGAACTTAACGTTAAACAAAACGAAAAAACTCAGCTCAAAAATCAGCTTTGCGTACTGCTATTAAGGCATTCAACGCTAACCCAACTGAAGAAGCTTTCCGAGCTGCATCAGCAAGCATCGATAAAGCCGCTTCAAAAGGTTTGATTCATAAAAACAAAGCAAGCCGCGATAAATCACGTCTTGCAGCTAAATTGGCTAACTAATTGAAAACTCCAGTAGGAGTTTTTTTCTTGTCATAATATCATAAAAATCCTGCTAGCCTATTGTTAGCAGGATTTTTATTTATTCATTAGACTCCGGTAATTTTAACTTCAAAAATAGTCCCCTTCGGCTGATTGTCCTTGACAATTATCGTTCCTTTAAGAGCAAGAACAATCTGTTGTGCTAAAGATAAGCCCAACCCAAAACCACCTTTTTGTCTAGTTCTAGCTTTGTCTACTCGGTAGAAACGATCAAAGATTTTTTTCTTATCTTCATCTGCAATACCAGGGCCATTGTCTGCCACTGTAATATAAAGATGACGATCATTAGTACGAACGGTGAAAGTCACCTGGCCATCATCTTCTGTATATTTGATAGCATTATCGAATAAAATTGTCATGAGCTGCTTCAATAGAGTCTTATCAGTTTGGATTGAGCGCCCAACCTGATTTTGAGCAGTAAACCCCTTTTCACTTTCTTCAGCAATCATAGCATAATTGGTAAAGACTGTATCAAAGAAAGAAGAATCTAAGGTTTCAATTTCTGGTTTAATACCATCATCACGACGAGCCAAATTCAAGAGATTGGTCGTCAAAAGACGCATATTTCGGACTTCATCAAGACTTGAAGCAATGTTTTCTGAATTATCTAAAATGGTACTTTCAGGCTTACGGAAAAGCGCCTCTAGTCGGTTTTGAATCACAGCAAGTGGCGTACGCAACTCGTGGCTAGCATTCTCAACAAATGCCTTCTGCTTCTCCAGACTTTCCTGTATAGGCCGTCTTGACCATTTTGCCAAATACAAACTAGCTACGATAGATAGTAGCCAAAAAAAACTCATCATAATGACAATTAGTTTTACATAACGTTCAGTGGCTTCTTCTAATTGCGTCGTATTGATTGCAATAACAAGGTACTTAGCATCAGGATAGAAATTATTATCTACTTTTTCAGTAATCAAGCGATAATTTTCTGTTTGATCAAAATAGTTCTGAGCACTTCCCTTACTGATAACATCAATATTATTTTTATCTATTGGTAGATTGGATAAGCTTGAAAATTTATCAACGACATTGAGGACCTCTCCATTCTTATCAAGTACTAAGACACTGGTATTAGCAGCAACAGATAAATCATGTGGGGCATCTTCCATCTTTGATTTCTTCTTAGATTCTTTCTTAGAGCCACTCGAGTCAGGTGTTTCAGCTGTAGAACTTTTAGTATCATAAGCCTGATAAATGGTTGTCGTATTATTTTGATTTACCTCAGAGGTCAGAAATAGTTCCCGTTTTAGCATTTCCATTTCTAAATAAGAATTGGTCTTAGTCGCTGCCATTTTCAGACTAGAGTCAACATTGGAATAAACACCGTAACTCAGAATCTGCAAAATCATAACAGTCATGATAAGGAAAATACCAGAAAAAGTTGCAAAGAAATGGATGAAGGACTTAAAGCCGTCTGACTTGATTCTCATGAAGAGATAATTGAAACATTTAGTCAGCATTCTTCAAAATATACCCCACACTTCTTAAGGTTTGTAGGTTGGTAGCAAAATCTGTCCCCTTAAGTTTCTTACGAATTTTCGAAACATAAACTTCAACAACAGAGATAGTAGTGTCACTATCAAATCCCCAAAGACGATCAAAAATTTGCGACTTAGGCAAGATAACGTTTTGATTTTGTAGGAAGTAGACCAATAAATCAAATTCTTTACCAAGAAGTTCTACTTCTTTATCGCCTACATAGGTTGAATTTGTAGCAAGATTGACACGAACATCTCCAAAAGAAAGAGTATTTTGGTCAAATTTACCAGAACGTTTCAAAAGTGCTTGAATACGCATCTTCAATTCTTCTAAATAGAAAGGCTTGGTTAGATAATCATCAGCTCCGAGTTCGAAGCCATGCCCCTTATCGTCTAGACTTTCCTTAGCAGTCATGATAAGAACAGGAGTCGTTATTCCTTGCTCTCGCAATTCTTTAAGAACTGTAAAACCATCTTTTTCAGGTAACATTAAGTCCAAGAGAATCAAATCATAAACACCACTTTCAGCTTCGTAAAGACCTTCATCTCCATCAAATACTTGCATCACATCCGCAAAGTCATCTAAAAAATCAAAAACTGAGTTTGACAAACTCAAATCATCTTCTACTAGTAAAATTTTAATCATAGTTATCCCTCTTGCTAGGTGTAAAACCTAGTCATATATCTCTCTAAGTCATCCTATTATATCGAAAATACACTTAATCTTCTAGTGCATTAATTTCTTTCCTTTAGACTCAGTTTACCTTATTTTCCTTAAGATTTTCATAAATGGAGCAAAAAACAGCACCTACAGGCACTGCTTTAAAGAAATATTCATTATTAGAACAAACCAACTGCTGTTCCATCTTCAGCAACATCCATCTTGAGGGCCGCTGGGGCTTTTGGAAGACCTGGCATGGTCATAACATCACCTGTGAGAGCCACGATGAATCCAGCACCTGTTTTAGGAACAAACTCACGAATAGTGATATCAAAACCTTCTGGTGCTCCAAGCAAGAATTGGTTATCTGAGAAACTATATTGTGTTTTAGCCATACATACTGGCAATTTATCCCAACCAAATTCTGCAAACTGTTTGAGTTGATTTTTAGCTTTTTTCTCGAAGACAACTGATTTACCACCATAGATTTCAGTAACAATTTTAGTAATCTTTTCTTCCAAGCTGTCATCATCTGAATAGAGACGTTTGTAATCAGCATTGCCATTTTCAACAGCATCCACTACTGCATTAGCAAGATCAATACCACCATCAGCACCATTAGCCCAAACGCTAGCCAATTCAACAGGAACATCGATTTCTTTACAAAGTTCTTTAAGAGCTGCAATTTCAGCTTCAGTATCAGCAACAAATTCGTTAATGGCAACAACAACTGGAAGACCGAATTTACGAACATTTTCCACATGACGTTTCAAGTTTGCGAAGCCATCACGAACGGCTTGAACATTTTCCTCAGAAAGGTCAGTTTTAGCAACACCACCATGCATCTTAAGAGCACGAAGTGTAGCAACAATAACGACAGCATCTGGAGTTGTTGGGAGGTTTGGAGTTTTAATATCAAGGAATTTTTCAGCACCAAGGTCTGCACCGAAACCTGCTTCAGTGATCGTGTAATCTGCCAAGCGAAGTGCTGTAGATGTAGCTAGAACTGAGTTACATCCGTGAGCGATGTTGGCAAATGGACCACCATGTACCAAGGCTGGTGTGCCATAAATTGTCTGTACCAAGTTAGGTTTGATGGCATCTTTTAGAATAAGTGTAAGCGCACCTTCAATTTCAAGATCACGTACATAAACAGGTGTACGGTCATAACGGTAAGCAACGACAATGTTAGCCAAGCGTTCTTTAAGGTCATTGATATCAGTAGCCAAGCAAAGAATTGCCATGATTTCAGAGGCTACGGTAATATCAAAACCATCTTCACGTGGAATACCATTGAGTGGACCACCAAGACCAACTGTCACATGACGAAGAGCACGGTCATTAAGGTCAACGACACGTTTCCAAATAATACGACGTTGATCAATACCTAGGGCGTTTCCTTGATGAATATGATTATCAAGAAGGGCTGACAAGGCATTATTCGCTGTAGTAATAGCGTGCATATCACCTGTGAAGTGGAGGTTGATATCTTCCATTGGAAGAACTTGAGCGTAACCACCACCTGCAGCACCACCTTTAATCCCCATAACAGGCCCAAGAGATGGTTCACGAAGGGCAATCATTGTTTTCTTACCAATTTTGTTAAGAGCGTCTGCAAGACCAATTGACATGGTTGATTTACCTTCACCTGCTGGTGTTGGATTGACGGCTGTTACCAAAATCAATTTTCCTGGTTTGTCGTCTTTGACTTCATTGATTTTATCAAATGACAATTTTGCCTTATATTTTCCGTAGAGTTCCAAATCGTCAAAGCCGATTCCAACTTTTTCAACTACTTCTGTGATTGGTTTTAATTCTACACTTTGAGCAATTTCGATATCTGTTTTCATGAGACACTCCCCTATATCTTTCTATGTACTATTATAACAAAGATCAATAAAAAACGCACCATTTTTAACGAATTACTTTTCAATGTTCGGTTTTTGTTTAACTATAGAAAGTTATAACTTTATTTTATAGGGGACATGTCTCAAAAACACTTATTATTGTTTACTAAAATTTCAATTTTTAGTACAATACTACTATGAAAATTTTGATTACATCAGGTGGTACCACTGAAAAGATTGATGCTGTTCGTGGAATCACAAATCATTCAACAGGTTATCTAGGTAAGGAAATCGCTGAACTTTTCTTGGCCAAGGGTCACCAAGTTACCTTAGTTACTGCAAAGACTGCCGTTAAACCTGAACCAAAAGAAAATCTAAAGATTACAGAAATTACCAACGTAGACAGTCTCCTAAAAAGTATGGAGCCACTTGTCAAGGAGCACGATGTCCTCATCCATAGTATGGCTATCTCTGACTATACTCCAATTTATATGACGGATTTCGCTGAGTTGGAAGATACGGAAAACCTCAGCCAACTCTTACATAAGTCTAACACTGAGAGCAAAATATCTTCGACTTCGGATTATCAGGTTCTTTTCCTTAAAAAGACACCAAAGATTATTAGCCTGGTTAAACAATGGAATCCCAATATTCAGTTGGTTGGCTTCAAACTTCTCGCAAATGTCAGCAAAGAAGATCTTTTCGAGGCTGCTCGTACCAGTCTTAAACGCAATCAAGCAAACATTATTGTGGCAAATGATTTGGGTGAGATTACTCCAAATCAACATATTGCTTATCTAGTTGACGAAAAGGGTGAAGAGAAAGTTACAACTAAATCTGCAATTGCTCAAGCTTTATTTGAAAGGATATGCCATGACTAAACGTATCATCCTTGCTGTTTCCGGCTCAATTTCCGCCTATAAGTCAGCAGACCTGACAAGCAAACTAAAGAAAAAGGGGTATGACATCCACGTCATTATGACTGAGGCTGCTCAAGCCTTTATTACACCTCTGACCCTTCAAGTTCTTTCTAAGAATCTGGTTCACACCGATGTTATGGAAGAAAAATTGGCTGAAGGTATTAACCATATTGACTTAGCTAAGGAAACTGATCTCTTTATTGTTGCCCCAGCTTCAGCAAATACGATTGCCAAATTAGCACACGGCATGGCTGATAACATGCTAACTGCTACGGCTTTAGCTTTACCTAGCACCACTCCCAAATTAATTGCACCAGCTATGAATACGAAAATGTATGAAAATCCATTGACTAAGAAGAACTTAAAGACCTTACAAGAGGTTGGCTACCAAGAAATTCTTCCAAAATCTGGCTTACTTGCATGCGGAGATACAGGTCGTGGCGCTCTAGCTGATATTGCTGTCATTATTGAGTCAATCGATAGTGCTTTAACAAGAAAAGGAGTTTATGATGAATAAAAAAAATAAAGCCAACCAAACGGCACAATTGGCTCTATTAATAGCCACAATGGTCGTTATTGAAGTACTCAGTCAAACTATCTTTGCTGCTTTTGTACTTCCAATCAAACCAACCTTAACTCATATCCCAGTCATTATTGCTAGTATCGTCTATGGTCCTAAAATTGGAGCATATTTAGGCGGTTTTATGGGAATTATGAGTATTATTCGTAACACTATCATCTATTCAGTAAGTAGTTATCTTTTTAGTCCTTTTGTTGAAGGGGGAACTTGGGTATCTGCTGTCATTGCAATTGTTCCTCGTGTTTTAATCGGTATTTTCCCTTACTTTGTCTACAAGTTAGTTCAAAATCGTATAGGGTTGACGCTATCTGGTATTTTAGGGGCTTTTACAAATACATTCTTTGTACTTCTTGGTATCTACTTTCTAATCCCTAATTTCTACTCAGCAGGTGGAAAAACTCTAATGGCAACTATTTTCACTACAAACTCTGTTGCTGAAATGGTTATTGCTGGCCTATTAACACTTAGTATCACACCCGTGCTACTTCGATTGAAAAAATAAAGAAAAACATGGTAATTACCATGTTTTTTTCCTTTAATTGTGATATAATGTAAGCGTTTATAAATATAAAGGAGATTGATATGTCTTACACTGAAAATTATCAAAAATGGCTCGATTTCGCTGAATTGCCTGCTTACCTTCGTGATGAGTTGGTCGCAATGGATGAAAAAACGAAAGAAGATGCCTTCTATACCAACCTTGAATTCGGTACAGCTGGTATGCGTGGATTGATCGGTGCTGGTACTAACCGCATTAACATTTACGTTGTTCGCCAAGCAACTGAAGGTTTGGCGCAATTGATTGACTCAAAAGGGGAAGAGGCTAAAAAACGTGGTGTTGCGATCGCTTACGATAGCCGTCACTTCTCTCCAGAGTTTGCCTTTGAATCTGCTCAAGTTTTGGCTGCACATGGTATCAAATCTTATGTATTTGAAAGTCTTCGTCCAACACCTGAATTGTCATTTGCTGTTCGTCACCTCCACACATTTGCTGGTATCATGGTAACAGCTAGCCACAACCCTGCTCCATTTAATGGATACAAGGTTTACGGTGAAGACGGTGGACAAATGCCACCTGCAGATGCCGATGCATTGACAGATTACATCCGTGCTATTGATAATCCTTTCACTGTCAAATTAGCTGACCTCGAAGACAGCAAGGCTAGCGGTCTCATCGAAGTCATCGGTGAAAATGTTGATGCTGAATACCTAAAAGAAGTTAAAGACGTTAACATCAACCAAGACTTGATTAATGAGTACGGTCGTGACATGAAGATTGTATATACTCCACTTCATGGTACTGGTGAAATGTTGGCTCGCCGTGCCCTTGCTCAAGCTGGGTTTGATGCTGTTCAAGTCGTTGAAGCTCAAGCGGTTCCTGATGCTGACTTCTCAACTGTTAAATCTCCTAACCCAGAAAACCAAGCTGCCTTTGCTCTTGCTGAAGAACTCGGTCGTAAAGTAGATGCCGACGTATTGGTTGCAACTGACCCTGACGCAGACCGTCTTGGTGTTGAAATTCGTCAACCAGATGGTTCATACCTCAACCTTTCTGGTAACCAAATTGGTGCTATCATCGCCAAATATATCCTCGAAGCTCACAAAACAGCTGGTACTCTCCCTGCTAATGCTGCCCTTTGTAAATCAATCGTATCAACTGAATTGGTTACTAAGATTGCAGAAAGCTACGGCGCAACAATGTTTAACGTCTTGACTGGCTTCAAATTTATCGGTGAAAAGATTCATGAATTTGAAACACAGCACAATTACACTTACATGCTTGGTTTTGAAGAAAGCTTCGGTTACCTCATCAAACCATTTGTACGTGATAAAGACGCTATCCAAGCCGTTCTTATCGTTGCGGAAATTGCTGCATACTACCGTTCACGTGGTATGACATTGGCAGATGGTATCGAAGAAATCTACAAACAATATGGTTACTTCGCAGAAAAGACAATTTCAGTTACGCTTTCAGGTGTTGATGGTGCTGCAGAAATCAAGAAAATCATGGACAAATTCCGTGGCAATGCTCCTAAACAATTCAACAACACTGATATTGCTAAAACAGAAGACTTCTTGGAACAAACAGCTACTACTGCTGACGGCGTAGAAAAATTGACAACTCCTCCAAGTAACGTTTTGAAATACATCTTGGCTGATGATTCGTGGTTTGCCGTTCGTCCTTCAGGTACAGAACCAAAAATCAAATTCTACATTGCAACAGTTGGAGAAACTGAAGCAGATGCTAAAGAAAAAATTGCGAATATCGAAGCAGAAATCAATGCTTTCGTAGGTGAATAATATTTAAGACTTAGAGCTTAGCTCTAAGTCTTTTTATACTGACAAAACTTAGATTACGGAGACAAGCTATCTTTTTTACTACTAAAACCAAGAGACCACCTATAGATTAAACTATAGGTGGTAGTTTTATGATTCAATTATAGAGAGCTAACTTGTGAATGATGCTTAAACAAGGAATGAGTAGCTCCATGAATATGACGAGCAGTCTCTGCATTATTCATGGTGTAGAGGTGAACGCCTGCAACATCTTGCGTAACAAGATCTACAATCTGGTCAATAGCATAGGCAAGACCTGCCGCTCTAAGTGACTCAGGATCATGCTCATACTTATCCAAAATGGCACGGAACTTACGTGGTAAATGAATATTCTCACAAGTCTTAAGCAAACGTAGGGCTTGGTTACGATTCAAAATAGGCATAATACCCGCATGAATTGGTACATCAATTCCAGCCAAGGTACATTTATCTTGAAAATCATAGAAACGTTCATTGTCAAAGAAGAGTTGAGTTACAAGGCTAGAACAACCTGCATCAACCTTTTTCTTAAGGTTTTGGATATCAGAGATTTGATTTGGCGAATCTGGATGCCCTTCAGGATAGCAGGCACCGATGATATCAAATTGAGGAGCTTCTTCCTTAATAAACTCAATCAAATCAGTGGCATATCTAAAGTCTTTAAGAGGTTCCACACCAGGAATGATATCGCCACGTAGGGCTAAGATACGGTGTACACCAACAGCATCCAAGTCACGTAAGGTATCAGCAACCTTTTCTTTACCCAAATAGATAGCCGGAAGGTGGGCAATCGTTGGGATGGCTAGGTCATTTTGAATATGATCTGCCAAAGGAACCGTCGTCTCTTTGATATTATATTTGTTATTACTAGCTGTCACACTAATAAAGTGTGGAGCCAATCCTTGCATATCCTCAAGGGCACGTAGAATTTTTTCGTTACCTACTGCAGGGTTAGGTGGAAAGACTTCAAAAGAGAGTGATGGTGTTTGGCTTGTCATATTTTATACCTTCTTCTTTTTAGATTTTTGTTAAGACGAAAGCTGTTTTAAGTGCCTACTGACTTCATAAGTAGAGTACACTTGTTAATCATAGCCTGCTTACAAAAATCTTTAGAAAATTATTCGCTATTGAAAACCTTCTACACTTAAAGAAGAAGGTCTTCAACATATGATAACTTCTGCTTATAAGTTTTCGCGAGCTGCTTTTGCAGCTTCTACAAGCTTGATCAAGCTTTCTTTAGTTTCTTTGATTCCGCGAGTCTTCAAACCACAGTCAGGGTTGATCCATACTTTACCGCTTGGTACTTTAGCCAAGATTGCTTCGATAGTGTGGTCAATTTCACCGTCTTGTGGGACACGTGGTGAGTGGATATCGTAAACCCCAGGTCCAACTTCTGTTTGGAAGTTTTGAGCTTTAAGTTCATCCAAAATTTCAAGATTTGAACGACTAGCTTCAAATGAGATAACGTCTGCATCCAAGTTGTCGATGGCTGGAATGATATCTGTAAATTCTGAGTAACACATGTGAGTGTGGATTTGTGTATCAGGTGCTACGGTAGAGTGTACCAAGCGGAAGGCTGGAATTGCCCAGTCGAGGTAATCTTCATACCAGTCACTACGACGGAGTGGCAATTTTTCACGAAGAGCAGCTTCGTCAATTTGGATAATTTTAACGCCTGCAGCTTCAAGATCAAGCACTTCATCTTTGATTGCAAGAGCAATTTGAAGAGTTGAATCCTTGATAGAGATGTCTTCACGTGGGAATGACCAGTTAAGGATAGTAACAGGTCCAGTCAACATACCCTTAACAGGCTTGTCTGTACGGCTTTGTGCGTAGCTAGACCATTTCACAGTGATTGGGTTAAGACGAGTCACATCACCCCAAATGATTGGTGGTTTAACCCCACGCATACCGTATGATTGAACCCAACCATTTTTAGAGAAGAGGTAACCTGACAAGTTTTGACCGAAGTATTCAACCATGTCGTTACGTTCGAATTCACCGTGTACAAGTACGTCAAATCCAACTTCTTCTTGCCATTTAATCCATTCATCAGTGATTTCAGCAAGGAAAGCATCGTATTCTTCCTGAGACAATTCATTCTTACGGAAAGCCAAACGTTTAGCACGAACTTCCTTAGTTTGAGGGAATGAACCGATAGTTGTTGTTGGAAGCAATGGAAGTTTGAAAGCATCTTTTTGAATCGCTTCACGTTCTGCAAATGCTGGCAAACGAGTGTAATCAGCTTCAGTCAAGCCTGCAATACGGGCACGAAGTTCAGCATTTTCACCAACACGCTCAGTCGCGAAGAGTTCTTTGTTAGCAGCAAGGGCTTCTTCACCTTGACCATTACGGATAGCATCCAAATCACGCAATTCGTCTAATTTTTCAACTGCAAAGGCAAAGTGGTTCAAGATAGCTGGTTCAAATTCTTCGTTAGCAGTTGTAAATGGTACATGAAGGAGTGAGCAAGATGTTGTCAAAACAACATTTTCAGCTGGCACTTGTTCAAGAATTGCAAGACTCTTCTCGTAGTTGTTACGCCAGATATTTTTACCATTGACGATACCGGCATAGAGAGTCTTATCAGCTGGGAAACCACCTTTAACCAATTCAAGTGTTTTCTTACCTTCAACAAAGTCAAGACCAATACCGTCAACTGGCAAGTTCACAAGGTCATTGTAGATATCACGAACGTCACCAAAGTAAGTTTGGATCAAGACTTCAAGACCTTTTTTATCAGCCAAGAGTTTGTTGTAAAGGTTCAAGAAGAGAGCTTTTTCTTCAGCTGTCAAATCTTTAACAAGGGCTGGCTCATCGAGTTGAATACGAGTAGCTCCAAGCTCTGCCAAGTTTGCAAAGACTTCTTGGTAAGCTGCCACAAAGCTGTCTACAAAGTCTTCTGCTTTCACACCATCTTCAAAGTCAGATAATTGAAGGAAAGTAAATGGTCCAACTACAACTGGACGTGTGTTAAGACCCAATTCTTTAGCTTCTTGGAACTCATCAAAAATCTTGTGACCAGCAAGTTTAACTTCTGTTGTTTTTTCAAATTTAGGAACGATGTAATGGTAGTTAGTGTTAAACCATTTTTTCATTGGAAGGGCACGTACATCCCCTTTTTCACCTTGGTAACCACGCGCCAAAGCAAAGTAACGTTCAAGATCTGTCAAATCCAAGTTTTGAACTGAAGCAGGCACGACGTTGAAAAGGAAGGCCGCATCAAGGAAGTTATCGTAATGAGAAAAGTCATTTGAAGGAATTTCAGTAATACCTTTTTCTTTAACAATATTCCAGTGTTTTGCACGCAAATCTTTAGCAGCTGCTAAAAGTTCGTCTGCAGTAATTTCATTTCTAAAATATTTTTCTGTAGTAAATTTTAATTCTCGGAATTCACCCAAACGTGGGAAACCAATGATAGTAGTTGACATCTTGTGTCCTCCTCTTTGTTGTTGAATTAATCTTACCAAAGAAATAAATGTCTGTATAATTGTTATTAGTTTCCTATTTATATAGTTTTAAACTATACCCTATAAAATAAAGGCTTTCTGGTATTGTTGTCTTATTTTAATTAGATATTGGTATAGCTAATAACTATATAGAGAGGTTATAAGGTCACTTTTATCAAAAAAATCCCTAGACTTTTATCTAGAGATATATCTTACTTTTTCTTCTTTAATATTTAGTGATCAACTCATCTATGTTCACTATTGCGTAGTAAAGTCATAAAATAAGGTGTTTTAATCATAACTAAATCTTGATCGTGCTAATTACTCGTTCTTGAAGCCAAGAAGACGTATAGGAGATGTTCTCACTGTTATAACTATTCCAAATAAAATAGCCCAAAATCACCAAGACAACCAAGAAACATATTCCCAATACTGCTAACCAAATGATTTGCTTCTTTAAACTATTATACTCACTCATATAACCATTATAAAGTTTTATAAGCTCGTCTCTCTTTTTATTGCTTGACTCTTTTGCAATAGCAATCTCAAGCTCGTACATTTGATGTTTCCAAGAATTCCGCTTGGAAGTCACTTTTTTCAATTTTTTATTTGAAAGACTACTGTTACCTTTCTCAAATTTATTTTTGTTTGTCATATTTCCCTCTAAAATCTTCTTTTAGTCCATATCATTATAACATATGTAAAACTATCTGAAAAGTTCATTTTTTTGGCTAAAATTTTAAGAAAGAGAATTAAATCATGAAAAAGAACCAGAGGCTATCTTCTTATGTTATACTCTATGTATGCATAAGAAAACTGTTATTGATTTTAAGGAACTTGGTGTCAGACAAATCTTTACAGACACCATTAAAGAACTAAAAACAAAGGACATTAAGGAAGTTAAGCATCTTTTAGCTGAAGTCGAAGCCTATCAAAATCAAGGCTATTATGCAGTAGGTTATGTTTCCTATGAAGCTGCCCCTGCCTTCGAGACAAAATTTGAGGTTATTGATGGTCCATTAATGTCCGAGTATCTCCTCTACTTCACTATTCATGAATCTGTTCAAACAGAGCCTATTCCACTTACTTATAAGCCAATTACCTTACCAAAAACTTGGCAAGAACTAACTTCAGCTGAGGAATATAGGGCTGCTATTGAGCATATACACCACCATATTCGTCAAGGTGACACCTACCAGGTCAATTATACCGTCCAACTTCAACAGAACATCACAGCAGATCCATTTGCCATCTACAACCGATTGGTTGTTGAGCAAAATGCACATTACAATGCCTTTATTCAACACGATGATGTTTCCATCATTTCCGTAAGTCCTGAACTCTTCTTTAAAAAAGATGGTGATGGATTGACCACACGTCCTATGAAAGGGACAACAAATCGTGGCTTGACAACTGAAACTGACCTCAAACAAGCACAATGGCTAGCTCAGGATCAGAAAAATCGTTCTGAAAATATGATGATTGTCGATCTTCTTAGAAATGACATGAATCGTATTTCAAAAATAGGAAGTGAAAATGTAAAAAGCCTTTGCCTGGTTGAACAATACTCTACCATTTGGCAAATGACTTCGACTATTGAAACGCAACTCCTACCAAACAGCAGTTTAGGTGACATCTTCCAAGCTCTTTTTCCTTGTGGATCTATTACAGGAGCACCAAAAATAGCTACTATGGCAATTATTAAAGACGTCGAAAAACAAGCTCGAGGCGTCTATTGTGGAGCCATTGGTATTTTGCTACCTAATGGACCGACTATTTTCAACGTAGCCATCCGAACACTTCAAATGCAGGGAAACAAGGCTATATATGGAGTAGGCGGTGGAATCACCTGGGACAGCAAATGGGAAGCTGAATATGAAGAAACAAAGCAAAAGTCAGCTGTTCTATACCGTCAAAATCCTAAATTTGATCTTATCTCAACTGGACGAATTCATCGAGGTAAACTGCTCTTTCTTAAGGAACATCTCAATCGTCTACAAGAGTCCAGTCGCTACTTTTCTTATCCTTTCAATAAAGAAGAAGTTCAAAATCAAGTAGAAGATTTGTGTCAGTCCCTTGATTTTGACACAGACTATCGTTTAAAAATGTCCCTTGCCAAAAACGGTGAACTTACATTTGAACATAACCAATTAACAGGTTTAGCTGATGTTTTTTGTCAAGCAAGATTAGTTGAGCAAACACATCCTTTGGATAGCCTCTATACCTACTTTAAAACAAGTTATCGACCACACATTAGTTTAGAACCTCATGAGCAAATCTACTATAATCAGAAGAAAGAACTTTTAGAAACTTCTATCGGTAACCTTGTTCTTAAAATCGAGGACCAACTCTACACTCCACCTGTTCACCTCGGACTCTTAAACGGTATTTACAGACAAAGCCTCATTGCTAATAATCAAGTCACAGAGAGAGTTTTGACTCTAGATAATCTAAAACAAGCTCAAGCCATCTATGGCTGTAATGCTGTGAGAGGATTGTATGAGTTGAAGGTGGATATCTAAAATATGGATTTAAAAATAGAAATTTCATTTTCTAGAAATCAATCACTGCCTCCCTTGGTAAAAAATCAACAATAAAGTATAATACTTACTGACAGTTATTAACATTATTGCTTCTATTAGGTTTTAAATTCTTAACAATCTAGAAAGGAAAAATACGTTTAATGAAAAAATTTCAAGGCTTGACTTCTACAGAAGTTCAAGCAAGTAAAAACGCTCATGGCGATAATAAGCTCTCTAGTAAAGAGGCTAACTCGCTTCTTTCAATTTTTATTGAAGCCTTCCAGGATCAATGGATTCTCATCCTCTTGGCTGCCTTAGGATTAAAAATCATCTTCAACTTTGTTGGAATGATTTTCCCTGCTATCGGTGAAGCCAATTGGTATGAGGCTATCTCACTAATCTTCGCCATTTTGATGTCTACAGGATTCTCAGCAGTCTCACAATACCGAAATGAGCAAAAATTCAACACTCTTCAAGAAGAGGCTTCAAAAACTAACGCTAAGGTTTATCGTGATGGTAAACTTAAAGAGGTTCTCGTTGATGATATTGTAAAAGGTGATCAGATTCTCCTTCAATCAGGAGATAAGATTCCAGTTGACGGTATCATCTTGGAAGGTGAGTTAAAAGTAAACCAAGCTGTCCTTAATGGTGAAAGTGAAGATGCTAAAAAACTTCCTCTTAGCGATCAAGCAGAGCCAGACTCTTCAGACCTCTTTACAGAGCTCAAAGTCTTCCGTGGTACAGTTGTTACCTCAGGTGAAGCCGTTATGGAAGCTACACAAATTGGTGATAATACCGTTCTAGGAAGCATCAATACTTCTCTTCAAGAAGATAGTAAAGATTCACCATCTAAAGAGAAACTTAACAAGCTTGCTGGTAATATCGGTGTCCTCGGTTATAGTGCGGGTGCTGCATATTCAGTGATCAACCTTGTATTAGGCTTTATTGCCCTTAATAAGGCTAATAACCTCAATGGTGGTTCAACCTTCCTTCTTATCATTGAAACAATTCTCTTTGCAGTTACAATCATCATCATGGCTGTTCCAGAAGGTCTGCCAATGATGTTGGCACTCGTTTCTTCAATGAACTCAGGTCGACTTTTAGCACAAAATATCTTGGTTCGCCATCCTGATACCATTGAAACGGCCGGATACATGAATATCCTCTTTAGTGATAAGACTGGTACCATCACAGAAGGTAAACTATCTGTAGTTGACTTCTTCCTTGCTGATGGAACACTTTATGCGGCTACTGGTGAAACTGATGCGCCTGATTTTGACACAATGTCAGATAGCCTTAAAGCTGAAATGATTAATGGTATCGGTCTTAATAACGATGCCATGGTAGCTGATGGCAGTGCTGTTGGTAGTAACGCCACTGACCGTGCACTTCTTGATTTCCTTATTGGTCGTTCTCAACTTGACTTCGATACGAATACAATTACTGAGAAGCAACAATTCAACTCAGCAACAAAATTCGCAAGTGTAACGACTAAGGACGGAAAAACTTACATCAAAGGTGCTCCAGAATTCATCCTAAATGACTGCAACTACTATCTTGATAAAAATGGTAATAAACTAAACTTTACAGATGATATTAAAGCTCGTTTTCAAGAGTTATCATTGGAACAAGCTAACCGTTCAATGCGTTTACTTGCTATCCTAAATATAGATGGTAATGATAAAGTCTTGATTGGTATTGTATGTATCCGTGATAACGTTCGTTCTTCAATTAAACAAACTGTTGAAACAATGAACCGTGCTGGTGTTCAAGTAGTTATGGTAACCGGTGACCGTAAAGAAACGGCTGTTGCTATCGCTAAAGAAGCCGGTATCGTCACTGGAGAAAATGACCTTGTCCTTACTCACGATGAACTCTCTGCCCTCTCAGATCAAAAGCTTAAACAACAATTGCCTCGCTTAAAAGTGGTAAGTCGTGCTCTTCCAATGGATAAAAAACGTCTTATTGAGGCAGCTCAAGACCTTGATATGGTCGCTGGTATGACAGGTGATGGGGTCAATGACTCGCCAGCCCTTAAATCAGCTGATGTTGGTTTCTCAATGGGTGATGGTACTGAAGTTGCTCGTGAAGCTTCAGATATCGTTATCTTAAATAACTCATTGACTTCTATTGAAAAAGCCGTCCTCTATGGACGTACAATGAGTAAGTCAGTAAGTAAATTCATTATCTTCCAGTTAACCGTTAACGTGACTACAATTGCTATGTCACTTCTCTCACCACTTTTTGGCCTCAAAGAGCCTTTTACAATTATCCAAATTCTCTGGATTAACCTTATCATGGACACACTTGCTGCCCTTGCCTTTGGTGAAGAGCCTACGCTAGATCGTTATATGAACGAAAAACCAGTTGCTAAGAAGGCAAACATTCTTACTGGATATATGAAATCTGCTATCGGTGTAGCTAGTATCTTCATTACTGTCGTATGTTTGGCCATTCTCAAAAATGTTGTAGGTATCCAAGACTTTATTACAAATGGAACTGGTAACTTTGAAATGGTAACAACCTTTACATTTACCGTATTTATCTATGCTGTCATTTTCAACTCACTTAATACACGTAGTAATGGCTTCAATATTTTTGAACATATCGGTGAAAACAAGAAATTTTCAATCGTTATGATTTCTATTGCTGTTGTTCAAACGCTTATTATTCAATTTGGTGGAAAAGTATTTAGTACTGTTCCAATGAACATTCAACACTATATCATTGCTCTTCTTATTGCTGTATTGATTATACCAGCAGATTTCATTCGAAAAGCTCTAACTAAAAACAAATAAGATCTGTTTAAAATATTGCAAATCTTCAAAGTAATAAAAAGGATTGGGTTTTACTCCCAGTCCTTTTTACAAATTTCTAAAGGTAAGCTATGAAGAAATTATAAGAGCAATATTATTCTCTTATTGCTCTATAACAAAAAAGGCTTTCGAAAGCCTTTTTTTGTGTGTTACTTAAACTGGCTAGGAGTTCCTGTATATCCTGCCCAGTCCTTACTATAAAAGCGATCATTCAATTTATAGCTAGGCGCAGGTGTTGGGTTACTAACGAAAGGATCAACGGCCTTGTCAAAGGCTACCCAACCTTTCCAGCCCATATGTATGGTATCTTGCATAAAGTAAGGTTGATCGCCATCTTTTGAGAAGTCTGCAATATTGGTAAATCCTTGACTTTCCAATTGATAACGGATTTTAGAAACCGTAGCATCATACATTTCCTGATTAAGTCCAGTATAAGCCATCCACTTGCTATTAACAGGTGGAATAACAAAAATGACATTTGTATTTGACTTGGCAAATTGATTAAGAACCAACTGCAAATCACCATATTCTTGAGAAACTTCATAGGAAAGATTTTTCTGGAAACCTTTAAGTTTACCAATTTTCTTAGATAAGCGTTTCTTATAAAAACGGTCATCAATCCCAAAGTCATTTGATTTGGTATGTGCTTCTGCATCTCTTACAGCAACCTGATCAAGGGCATCGTAAGAGAATTGGTCTGGTAACTCTTTAAGATAAGGAAGAACCTTTTTGTCATAATTAGCGTTATTTAACGCTACTAAAGGACTAAATAAGCTATCTTCTCGCTTATTTAGCTCTGCCATGAATTGAATGTAGGTTTTATCGACAGTATTGAGATCTTGTCCTTTGGCCACTTTAGAAAGTTGAGATTTCATCGTTATCTCAGGTTTTATCTCTAAGATACGTTCAGCAGCATACTGTGAATTTGCATCCGTCTGATTTTGACTTAAGAAACTACTAAGTTGGTCGTTATTGAAGAACTGCTGAAAAGCTGCAGAGTTATAACCCTTTTTAGTGAACCATTGCGGAGACAAGACGTACACAGCTGTACCGTTTTGTAATTCTGGAAGCATTTGTTGCATCCCCAAATATTGATTTAGAGAGGCTGCCCCACGTTGTCCAATAAAGTATGGGCGATAGTTACGGTCGTATTTTTCTGCTAAAACAGCCGGATGAAGGGCATCAAAACGTAACCACTCACTAGACCCAAAGTAAGGTACAAAACGATGATTCTGGTCTGAAAGAGCGGTAGTTTTATTCGTCCGACTCTTAAAGTTTTCATTCGTCAGCGTTACTGCGCTACGTTTTTCAGCTTCATAACTATGTTTTCTACCTTGTGGGTAGGCATATATAACTACTACTACCAAGACCAAGGCACAAATTACTGGACCAAAAATCTGCCATAAACGCTTAAGCATTGCGAAGCTCCGTTACCCCTTCAACAATCTTATTAGCTGTGTTCCAATCATCACGACCAAATTCTGAAACTGGAACACGGATATCAAAACGTGACTCTAATTCAACGATAAGTTCAACTGTTCCCATTGAATCAAGAACACCAGCATCAAAAAGGTCTTCATCCATCATGTCTGATACATCTTCCATGAAGAGCTCATCAATAATTTCAATAACTTCTGATTTTACATCCATTTTTAAAATTCCTTTACTTATTTTTTAGTGAACCAGAGATCATTCAAGAATCCAGAGAAAATCAAGAATGATAACATAACTGTATTAAATGTGATAAAGATTCCCAAAGCCTTGGTCCATTTATTTTCTGGAAGAGGCTTAAGTCCTGCTTTTTTACGCTCTTTATTAATGGTCTTCTTCTTACGCAACCAGGCATCATTAATTCCTAGCCCAACTCCATGGAAAATACCGTAGGCAATATAGTACCAAGTAACCCCATGCCAGAATCCCATTACCATCATATTGAGAACATAGGCCACGTTTGATGTGGTATTACGATTTTTAAAAACCTTATTCCTCATCAAAACCATAACCATACGCATAAAGACAAAGTCACGGAACCAGAAAGACAAACTCATATGCCAACGGTTCCAAAATTCTTTCAAATCACGTGAAATAAAAGGCTTGTCAAAGTTGATTGGGCTCTTAATCCCCATGAGATTAGACGCTGCGAGGGCAAACATGGAGTAGCCCGCAAAATCAAAGAAGAGATCAAAACCATAAACATACATGACACCAAGCGTTGGTAGATTAAAGATACCGCCTTGGCTCAAGGCTTGTTCTTTTAACGGTGGTAAAAGCATACTTCCAAAAATCTGAGCCAAAACAAACTTATAGAGAAAACCAAGCATAATATATTTTACAGCTTGCTCTAACATGTTCATCAACTCATCACGCTCAGGAATAGCTTGATAGTCATCATTAAAGCGTTTGAAGCGATCAATAGGACCACTTGTGAAGGTCGGCATAAAGAGCATGAAGCGGAGGAATTCCCCTAGTGTAAACTCTTTAAGCACTCCATCACGCATCTCGATAATCATCCCTACTGCACGGAAAGTGAGGTAAGAAATACCAAGGAAGTTAAAAAGCGACTGGTTACCATTAATAGCTGGCTCTACTTTAACAAAAATCAAAGGTAAAACCACAAGAAACGAGTGTAGGTAAAATACCCATTTATTATCCTTTTGACTGCGATAACGTTTGTATGAGTATACCCAGATGATTTGCCAAATAATATAAAAGAGTAAGGCTAGTAATTGAATAGCATGTGTTCCAGTCAGAGCAAGAACAATAAAGGCTAAACTTACCAAACATTCGTAAATCGCAAAACGCTTTTTAAAGAATAGGCCTATAAAAATTGGTAATAAGGCTATCCCAAGATAGATGAAATAGAAAGGATTACCATAGGCTTCTAAATGGGGAAGCTGTTTCAAGAAGTCTATCATCGGTTGTTAACCTCACTGATAAGCCCCTTGATATCAATTTTCCCATTTGGTGTTAAAGGCAAGCTCTCACGATAGAGGAACTTAGTAGGCATCATGTAAGACATCATGATATCTTCTAAGTCAGCCTTAATAGCCTTAGTAATATCAATGTCACGTTCAAACTGCTCACGAACACCATCCTTAAGAATCACATAAGCCAATAGATTCTGAACCTTATGGTCTTTATTGTAACGTGGCACAGCTACTGCTGAATCAATATACTTAGACTTATTAAGGTTTTGTGAAACATCCTCTAACTCAATACGGAAACCATTAAATTTAATCTGGAAGTCCATGCGTCCGCCGTAAAGAAGGAGACCTTCATCAGTCATCGTTCCTACATCACCAGTATGGTAGGCAGGAAGTCCATTAAACTCAAAGAAGGCTTCCGCAGTCTTCTCAGGATTATTCATATAGCCTTTTGAAACTGCTGGACCTGAGACGATAATTTCTCCCTGCTGACCATTTGGAAGGATATTACCATCTTCATCGATAATATAAGTCGGTGAATCTTCCTTGGTATAACCAATCGGCAAACGCTTAAGGTTAGCCAGCATCTCATCAGTTACTGCTACTGCTGATAAGGCTACAGTTGCTTCAGTTGGTCCGTAAGCATTGATAATACGTGCTTCTGGGAAACGTTGGCGAAGCTTTTGAGCAGTCTTGACAGTCAACTCTTCTCCGTCAAAATAAAAATGCGTAATTTCTGGCATCTTCTCTGCATTGAAGTCTTCAGACAACATTGCCATATCTGCAAATGATGGCGTCGATGTCCAAATAGCAATTGGAAGGGAGAAGATCGTTTCAAAGAGCTTCTTGAAATCCTGTGTAATGGCTGAAGGAAGCGCATAGAGTGTTCCTCCAAGTGCCAACGTAGGTGCCCAGTACATTACTGATAAGTCAAATGAATAAGGCGGTTGAGCCAGCATTTGTGGACGTGTTGGAGTCGCAAATTCCTTGTCCGTAATCATCCAGTTAGTGAAACTAAGGAGATTATTGTGTGAAATTTGTACCCCTTTAGGCTTACCTGTAGTTCCTGATGTAAAGATGATGTAATAAGTATCATCGCCCTTAACAGGATGAGTCACTTCGTAGCTAGTTTTACTTTCAAAAGCTATCTTCACCTGGTCCAGTGTCAAGATTGGTGTTTGGACATCCTCAAGTGGGAAATCATTAATAGCAATAATCAGACTAGGCTCTGCTACTTCAACAATTGCCGTCACGCGCTCAAGAGCTGAGTGACTATCAATTGGAATATAAGAGTGACCAGATTTAGTCAAAGCGACAAAAGTTGCCAACATTTCATACTCTTGACCACCATAAACCACAACAGGTGATTTTTCTGGAATATCGAGACTATCAATCTTGGCAGCTAGGTTATCCGAAGCAGCTTTTAAGTCACCGTAAGTGTGAACTTCCCCTAAAATATTGTAAACAGGAAAGTCAGGTTGTGATTGAGCAAACTGCTCAATCGTTTCAATCATATCTTTAATTTTTGTATTCGTCATTATTCTTCCTAAAATTCGTTATAGATAAAATTACCTTGACCTTGTCCTAGGTAATTGTAGAGATAAATTAGGGCCATAAAAATGGCGAAATAAAGCAAGGTTTGTCCTAAAAATACTAGGACGTTTTTGTGTTTTAACATTCTAATTTTCGATACCTTTTTTATATAATATCCTCTCTAGTTTACCATCTTATCTCCATTTTTTCCAATAAAAAAGAAAAAATAACTAAATTTCATTTCTTTTTCATCAATAGGTTTTAGTGATAAATGGTTAGCTGAAATGTTAAAAAAACAGAGCCTAAAAGCTCTGTTTTTTTAACTATTTTGTGTCTTTTGGGCTGTCTGCATTCGATAGTACATCCCCTTAGCTTGCATCAGTTGTTCATGGGTTCCATATTCAACGATATCCCCATTATTCATGACCAAAATAAGGTCCGCATTTTCAATGGTAGATAATCGATGGGCAATGATAAAACTTGTTCGACCTTTCATTAATTTAGCGAAAGCCTCTTGAATGAGAAGCTCTGTACGGGTATCGATACTAGAAGTCGCTTCATCCAAGATTAAGATTTTAGGCACATTGACAAATATGCGAGCAATGGTCAAAAGCTGACGTTGCCCTTGTGAAAGAGATTGCCCTGCATCTTTTAAGAAAGTGTCATAGCCTTGAGGTAATTGTTTAATAAAGAAATCAGCATTAGCTGCTTTGGCTGCTGCAACTACTTCCTCTCGACTAGCTTTTGGATTACCATAGGCAATATTATCATGGATAGTGGCGACCTCAAGCCAAGTTTCCTGCAAGACCATCCCAATCCGTTTACGAAGACTCTCACGGGTATAATCCGTAATAGGTCGACCGTCCAGCAAAATTTGTCCCTTGTCCAAGTCATAAAAACGCATAAGAAGATTAATCAAAGTAGATTTTCCTGCTCCTGTTGGACCAACAATAGCAACGGTACTAGCAGCAGGAATATCAATACTCAAATCCTTGATAAGAGGTTTATTATGCAAATAGCCAAATTGAACATGGTCAAATTGAAAATGTCCCTGAACATCTTCTTCTTCTAAAACCGCATTACCCGTTTCTGGAATTTCATTTTCATCTAAAATCATATAAAGGCGATCAGCACAGGCTAAAGCACTTTGAAGTTCGGATAGGACAGATGATATGTCATTAAAAGGTTTGGTGTACTGAGTGACATAGTTTAGGAAGGTAGTCAATTGTCCCACTGTAAATGTGCCACCCGACATAATGCGATAGGCCCCAACACCTGCAATAAGAGCATAAATCAGACTATTAACAAAGCGTGTAGCTGGGTTAACCGCTGACGAATAAAAGATAGCTCCCTGTGAATAATCAGCATACTTACCATTGACGTCTTTAAAACTCCTAACCATCTGGTCTTGAGCATTTAGACTTTGTACCAGAGCTTCCTGAGTCAGACTTTCCTCAATCAGCTGAGTCTGTGTACCTCTCCACTTGGTTTGGTTGCGATAGAGTTGATAACTCTTCCTAGCAATAAAACGAGCCACAAGCATTGATAGAGGCGTCATCACTAGAACTAAGAGCATCATGAGCCAGTCTAAGCGACTCATGGTAATGATTATGACAAAGATAGTCAAAAGTCCAACGAAAAATTGATTAAAGACCATAAGAAGTCCATTATTCAATTGGTCACTATCTGTAGTCACACGGCTAACTATATCTCCAGTTCCTTGACGGTCAAGGTAACTGAGAGGCATAGCATGGATTTTCATCATGACTCGTTCACGTAAACTTTCGCTATAGGAATAAATCAATCTATTATAAATCAAAGGGTTAAGCCACTGGATTGCACTATTAGCTAAGATAACCAAAAGCATCTGCCAAATCAAACGTGACATCAAAAGAACGGCATTCATCTTAAGAACAGCATCCACTGCATCACCAATTAAGATAGGTAAGTAAACCGTTAAGGCAACTTGAATAATGGTCCCAACAGTTGCTAAGGCAAAGAGGTAACGTTGACTTAAGATATCTCTACTTAAACGTTTAAGCGTTGATTTGTTATTTCTAGCCTTCATCAGCGACCTCCTTTTGGTGTTGAGAATAATGAATGTCTTGATAGAGTTTATTAGTAGCAAGCAATTCTTCATGATTAGCCAGGCCAACTTGGTGTCCCTTATCAAGTACCAAAATTTGATCAACAGCTTTTAGGCTATTTGTTCTTTGCGAAATAATAATCAAACTAGTTGATTTAAGATTTTCTCTGATAGCCGCTAATAGACGGCTTTCAGTCAAGTAATCTAAAGCTGAGGTCGAATCATCCAAAATTAAGAACGGGGCTGGTCGCATCAAAGCACGCGCAATAGTCAAGCGCTGACGTTGACCACCTGAAAAATTACGACCAAACGACTCAACTGGCTCATCTAAACCAAGGTCCTTTTCTCTTACAAAATCAGCAGCCTGAGCCATGTCAAGAGCATGCCACAATTCTTGATCACTTGGTTCGTAATCAAGTCCTAATGACAAGTTTGAACGAATGGTTCCCCTAAACAACTCAGCTTTCTGTGGGACATAAGCAATCCAAGACCGCCACTCTTTAAGATTATTCGGCGACAACTGATTTTTAAAGATAGTCAAACTACCAAACTGAGGTTGATAAAGATTCATAATTAAATTGACCAAGGTCGATTTCCCCGAACCTGTACCCCCAATAATCCCCAGAGACTCGCCTTCAAAAGTCTTAAAGTCGATTTCTTGTAGCGATGGTTGACTAGCTGTAGGATAAGTAAAAGTCATCTTGTCAATTTCAAGGGCTATCCTTGGTCGATTTGGTTTCTTGATTGTTAAAGGCACTTCAATGTCCTCATCTTGGAGTTCAAAAATAGCTTGTACACGTTTCGCTGAAATAAAGCTTTGGTTGAGATTACTCAACATCATGGCTAATTTAAGAAGCTCCGTCAAAATTTGCAAGAGATAATTGACCAGAGCAATCAGCATACCTTGAGACAAAAGGCCACCTTGAATTTGCAGATTTCCTTGCCAAAGGATAGCAATCAAGGTCATATTAACAACCAAGAAAGTCAAAGGACTAATGAGACTTGCTATCACTCCTGTTTTGAGCTGCCACTTCTTCAAGTCTTTATTGACAGCGGTAAAGTTGTCTAATTCACGCTCACTCTGATCAAAAGCCCGAATAACCCTCATACCTTCAAGTTGTTGACGCGTATTGGTAACAATTGATTCATTAATCACTCTGATCTTGGCATATAGAGGATTGACGATGCGACTAGCTAGTACAATAATAAGTGTCAATACCAAGACCATGCCAAGAAACCATAAGGTTAAACGCGGGCTGATACGGAATACCATAATAATGGCTCCCGTCACAATGATTGGTGCCCTCAAAAAGAGCCTCAAAAATTGATTGATACCCGTTTGAATTTGAAAGGTATCACCAGTCAAACGTGTCACCAAACTTGACGTTCCAATCTCATCCCGCTTTTCCTTTGATAAACGCATGATTTTCGCATACAATTCATCGGTTAAACTTTGGGCATAGCCAACTGCTGCTCTGGATGAAAAATACTGTGCTGAAATAGCAACGACAACCCCAATAACGGTAAGTCCGAGCAAGAGAAAAATCATCATAAACAGATGATTTTGGTCTTTATTTGGAATAGTTGTGTCGACAATTCCAGCAATCACTAGAGGGACCAAGAGTTCGAAACTGGCTTCGATTAATTTAAAAACGGGTCCCAGGATACTATCTTTAACGTATCCTTTAAAATAAACTAATAATGCTTTCATTTGTCTTTCCTTAAGAATGAAGTAGCTACTCTTAGAGACGAGAGAACATTCGCATCAGAAAGAGATTAAACTGTACTTCTTTGGCGTAATAAATATTTCCACCATTTGTATAAAGCTTACCCCCACCATAATACATGGCAACAGGTTGATAATAAGTATAGGTTTTACCACTAGTGTTTCCTAGACTTGGAGCAACGACATCTTTAGAATAGGCATTTGCTAGTTCAACGGTGTTAACACCACCGTTATCAGCCACATAATCGATATAGGACTTACCAAAGTTATAAGCTTGTACTGCTGTCCAAGGATCCACCTTATGGTGGGCAGCTTCTTCCAGATTTTCCGACAAAACCGTCACCCCTTGACGAATACTTTCTTTTCGATCTGTTATGGAGTTGGTCACCCCTGTAGAACTTTCACTGGACTGCATCACGTCATCTGTCTTCCCCTTGGTTTCTGTGTAGATCATAGCCAGAACCAAATCGACATTGGTTGTATTTTCAATGTCGTCCTCAGCCAAAACCTCCTTAACCAGGGATTCATAGGTTAAAACATGTTGTATATTGGCATGGATTCGATAGCATTGGATACCTATGATGAGGACTACGACAAAAACCGCCAGACGTCTTATCCATTTAAACATATTATTTATTGATGATATCCTCGATATTTTTGATGAGAATAGAGTAGGTGCCATCAGGATTTTGAATAAACTCAACACTGTCAGCATCCTGATACACATTATTAGGCACGATTAACTCAATTCCGTTCGATAACGATAATTTTTGATTCTCCAATTTCTTAATTTGACGAGAATGGTCAATATCTGAAACTGAAATAGGTTCAGGAATGACCTCTTTGAGCTCATCAACGAAGGTCAAACGAGCTGTCAAATTATTATCAAAGAGCTGATCCGCCAATTTTTCAGGTGACAATTCTTGATCTTCTTCCAAGTTATTGAAAATAGCAGATTTCATTTTTCCTTGGAAATTAAAGTCATCCTGATTAAAATTCTCAGCAATCTTCTGAGCAGTATCCTCAACCATCTTAATCGATTTTTTGACAGATTGCTCAGGCTGGACCTGCAACAGATTTTCAGAGAAATAATTGGCAAAGCTTCCATTATGCTTGATTCGCTTTTCAATCAAATAATACTGCTTACTACTACGATTGATTACCAAAGCTTCATCAGGCGTCTGGGCAGCAGAAGGCAAATTATTTTGTGACAATTGAATAGGATGTTGGCTATCTCCCAAAGAATGAATCAAACTATCCTTAAGAGCAATACGCAAGAAAGCAAAATACTCTTGCCCTTCTTTGTCAAACTGAATAAAGACCAAATCATTGGTCTTTTGATCTTCAGAAATGACAAATTCTTCCTTCCAAAGTTGGGCAATCTTGACTGAACTTTCCATCAAATCATCTCCTAAATGACTAATGAAAACATTCTCTGTATCGAAATACCCTCGTTTAGCCTCATCTGAGAAAACCTTAGAGAGTTTCTTTCTAAAATACTCATCTAAACGTGGCGTTATTTCAAGAGGCCCTTCTGCCAAAACTAGCTCCGTATCATTTGGCGAAAACTGATGAATGATAATGCGTTTAATATATAGATCTAACATAATTTATTAATAGAGTGGGAAATTATCTGTAAGAACTTTAACGTCTCCACGAATACGTTCCAAAACTTCAGGTTTATCGTGATTTTCCAAAGCTTGAACCATTAATTCAGCAATTTTACGGCTCTCAGCTTCCCCCATACCACGACTTGTAATAGCTGGACTACCAACACGAATACCAGATGTCTTAAATGGAGACAACTGCTCGTAAGGAATACCATTCTTATTCAAAGTAATATTAACTTCTTCAAGAACGTTTTGTGCAACCTTACCATTTTCAACAACTTTAGTCACATCAACCAAGAAGAGGTGATTGTTAGTGCCACCTGAGATAACACGGAAATCTGGATGTTGGTTGAAAACATCCGCCATGGCAGCAGCATTCTTGATAACATTTTCACCGTATTCCTTAAAGGCAGGGTCAAGTGCTTCTTTAAGAGCGACAGCCTTGGCAGCAATAACGTGTTCCAATGGACCACCTTGCAAACCAGGGAAGACCGCAGAATTCAATTTCTTAGCGATATCTTCATCATCAGTCAAAATCAAACCACCACGAGGCCCACGAAGTGTCTTGTGGGTCGTTGTAGTTGTCACATGTGCATAAGGAACCGGACTTGGATGATGACCAGAGGCTACAAGACCTGCAATGTGAGCCATATCTACCATGAGGTAAGCACCTACAGCATCAGCGATTTCACGGAATTTAGCAAAATCAATGATACGTGAGTATGCTGAAGCCCCTGCTACGATAAGTTTTGGTTTCACTTCTTTTGCTTGAGCAAGGATAGCATCATAATCAAGAAGTTCACTTTCCTTATCAACATTGTAAGGCACAAAGTTATAGGTCTTACCAGAAAAACTAACTGGTGCACCGTGTGTCAAGTGACCACCCGCTGACAAATCCATTCCCATAACCGTATCACCTGGTTGAATCAAAGACATGTAAACTGCTGCATTGGCTTGGCTACCTGAGTGAGGTTGCACGTTAGCAAATTTTGCCCCAAAAAGTTCTTTGGCACGCTCAATAGCAAGAGACTCAACCACATCAATCACGTCAGTACCACCATAGTAACGTTTACCTGGATAGCCTTCTGCGTATTTGTTAGTCAAGAGCGTTCCTTGAGCAGCCATAACGGCTTTAGAAACCACGTTTTCAGAGGCAATCAACTCAATATTGTTTTGTTGACGTTCAGCCTCAGCATCAATGGCATTCCAAAGTTCAGGGTCAAATGCTTTGTAATCTTCTTTATCAAAAATCATAGAGGTCTCCTTTGAGGTCTAATGGGCTTTCAAACAACTCACCCACAAACAGTCGAAAGTTATCTCACTCTTTCTTAAGTCTCTGTTAGTCATTTTATTCTATGGTCAACTCTGGTAGAGCCGCCAATAGGTCATCTTTTGTTATTTTTCCTTGTCTGAGAATCCTGGCAGGTGAGACCGACAAATCCAATATCGTCGAATCTACACCTAACAAGGCATTATCATCCCGATAGCCAGTCACCTGAAAATCAAATTGTGCCCTAATATCGTCGAAATGACGACCACTTTCCTTCCCAGACTTATTGGCTGATGGTCCAATCAAAGGCCCCTCAGCTTGAATCAACTCTCTAGTTACGGGATGGTTTGGTAACCGAAATCCAACCGTTGCCAATCCTGAATTAATCCATCTAGGAACTTGATCATTAGCTTTTAAGATGATGGTCAGAGGTCCAGGCAAAAAAGCATCGTACAATTGTTTCAAATACTTGGGTTGCTCCTTTGAATAGGAAAGGATATCTTCATACGAGGCTACATTCAAATTCATGGCTTTATCTATAGGACGATTTTTCAGCTCATAAACATGGTTCACAGCACTCTCATCCATAGCCTTAGCAAATAGACCATAGACAGTCTCTGTAGGAAGAACAATAGCCTCACCATTATCCAAACTTTCTCTTAACTGTTTCTTACTTTTCATCATCCATCACGACCATTCTATCCTGTCCAAATTGATCCTTAAGGACACGCACATGCTTATCTGGAAAATGTAGTGACAAGAGCCTTTTCAAATCCAGTCCTTGCTTATATCCAATTTCAAAGTAGAGTTTTCCTTTTGGAGTTAAATACTTCGTTGCGTCCTCAATAATCTGTCTATAAATGGCTAGCCCCTCTTCATCAGCAAACAAGGCCATCTTTGGCTCGCTAGTCAAGACATTTAAACCAACTTCGTCCTTATCATTTTCAGAAATATAGGGAGGATTTGACACAATGATATCAAAACTACCAGAAATATTTTCGAAAACATCTGATTGAACAAAGCTGATGTCTACCTGATTTAGTTTAGCATTCTCTTTAGCAAGTACTAAGGCGTCAGCTGACAAGTCACTAGCTGTTACTTGCCAAAAGGGGCAACTCTTTTTCAGGGATACCGAAATAGCACCACTCCCAGTTCCGATATCAAGAATCTTGAGCTCTGAGCTAGGGTTTTCCGCTAAAATCAAATCCACTAGTTCCTTAGTTTCAGGACGTGGAATCAAGACACGCTCATCAACCTGAAAACGCAAGCCGTGAAAGTCTTCATAGCCCAAGATATACTGGGCAGGCTTGTGATTCTTTAGTTGGCTGAATACATGAGCTAATAGCTCAGCATCTTCCTCTGAAACTTCTTGACGCAATTGAAGAACAAAATGAGTCAAGTCCCACTGTTTCAAACCACGATAAACAAAGGAAAGGGCCTCTGGCTCTTCTCCAACAGCCTCAAGTTGCTTCTCATAGTCAGCCAGGACATCCGCTAAAATCATTTGTTAAGCTCTTCCAATTTTTGCGTTTGATCGTAAAGAACAAGAGCATCAATGACTTCATCCATTTTCCCAGCCAAAATCGTATCTAATTTTTGAAGGGTCAAACCAATACGATGATCCGTCACACGGTTTTGTGGGAAGTTGTACGTACGGATACGCTCTGAACGATCCCCTGTACCAACAGTAGATTTACGCTCAGCATCTTGTTCATCTTGAGCGATTTGTGCAAAGTGGTCCGCAACACGCGCACGAATAATCTTCATAGCTTTATCACGGTTCTTCTGTTGTGTACGTTCTTCTTGCATCTCTACTTTAATTCCAGTAGGAATGTGAACCATACGAACCGCAGTCGCAACTTTATTGACGTTCTGACCACCGGCACCAGATGCGTGATAGATATCGACACGGAGGTCCTTAGGATCGATTTCGTACTCCACTTCTTCAACTTCTGGCATTACCAAAACAGTTGCTGTAGAAGTATGAACACGACCTTGGCTCTCAGTCACAGGCACACGTTGCACACGGTGTGCTCCTGATTCATATTTGAGTTTAGAGTAGACTGATTGGCCTGAAACCATGGCAACCACTTCTTTGATACCACCGACACCATTATAAGAGGCTTCCATGACATCAAAGCGCCAACCTTGTGTTTCTGCGTATTTTTGGTACATAGCTAAAAGGTCACCTGCAAACAAGGCAGCTTCATCACCACCTGCAGCCCCACGGATTTCGAGGATAATATTCTTGTCATCATTAGGGTCTTTTGGCAAGAGAAGAATTTTCAAACGTTCTTCATACTCTTCTTTAGCGGCTTTGGATTCTTTGAGTTCTTCCTTAGCCATTTCTTCCAAGTCAGGATCACCGCTTGCTTCCTTAATCATCTCTTCAGCATCTGAGATACTTTGGATGACTTGCTTGTACTCACGGTAAACTGTCACAGTTTCACGAGTATTTGCTTCTTCACGTGACAACTCCATGAAGCGTTTAGTGTCTGAAACGACTTCAGGGTCACTGAGCAATTCACCCAATTCCTCATAACGGTCTTCAACCGCTTGTAACTGATCATAAATATTCATTTGTTATCTTTTCTCCTTATATAACTAATAGTCATTTTAGGCCTTATTCAAAGGGATTATGTTTTCGTGAGGTGGATTAAACCAGTGCTTTCGGCAAACAGAGATATAACTCTCGTGTCCTCCAATTTGAACTTGTGCTCCCTCATAAACTGGCTTACCATCTTCCATACGAAGAACCATGGTTGCCTTTCTCGAGCAATAATGACAAATGGTCTTAATCTCATCAATCTTATCAGACAAAAGCAAAAGGTATTTAGAACCTTCAAAGAGATTGTTCTGAAAATCATTTTTGAGACCAAAAGCCATCACTGGAATATCTAACACATCAACAATTCGTGCCAAATCATAGACATTCGCACGGGTCAAAAACTGAGCCTCATCAACTAAAACACAGTACGGTCGTGGATACATATTAGCAATGTAACCAAAAATATCCGTATCATCACCAATAGGATAGGCCTTCCGTTTCATGCCAATACGACTCGAGATATAGCCGACTCCATCTCGATTATCCAAACGACTGGTCAACAGTACTACTGGTTTTCCTTGTTCTTCGTAATTATGTGCAACCTTAAGAATCTCAATGGATTTCCCAGAATTCATGGTGCCGTAGCGAAAATAAAGTTGTGCCAAACCAGTCTCCTCTAAAATATGTATTGTACTTATTTTATCATAATTCCAAGCCTAAAAGGGAGGGAGACTGAACAAATTTTGAAAAAAGTTCGCCTCACTCCCTTATTTTTATGATTGGTTTGACTGATGTTCCAAATGGCTCAATCTTATCACCTTTATAAAGTTTTACCAGTCTATTTACTTCTTATGAATAGGCTTTAGCCAATCTATCAAGAAGTTCTGCTTTCTCCTCATCGCTAGCAAATGAAGCTTCGATTGCCGTCTTATTATGAGCATAAAAATCTTGTACTGAGCTATCAAAATGCTTGTGATAGAGTTCGTATTCCTTGGTTAAGTTTGTATCAGAAACGGTACGATTGTCCGTATTAATAGTAATATTAGCCCCTGCCACTTTCATTTTTAGATAAGGAAAATCAGCTACTGTAACGGCTGCCTTGGTCTGGAGATTACTTGTTAAACATAGCTCTCCTGTGACACCATTTTTAACAAACTCTTCCAGAAGCTCAGGCTCTTGAGCCAAGATTGTTGCATGGCCATTACGCTTAATTCCCATGGCAATTGACTCAGCCAAAAAGGCAGCGCATCCACATTCACCAGCATGGAAAGTCATCGGACGGTTGTAACTTTGGACTTGTTCAATCAGAGGTTTAATCGCTTTAGGTCCATAATGATGCTCATCTCCAGCAAAATCAAAACCAACAAAGTCACTATCTTCAACTTCATTTGCTTCATCAAGAATACGAGCTGTTAAAGCTTGATCTGATTGGCGCATACCACAAACCAGTGCCTTAGCAATAATACCAAATTCTTCTTGAGCTTGACGTAAGCCTTGACAAACAGCATCAATGATTTCAGCGACAGTCAACCCCTTATCCATTGACAATTCGGGAGCAAAACGCACTTCAATATAGATAACATTTTCAAGAGCAGCCTGTTTAGCGACATCATAAGCCGCAATGGTCAAAGCTTCCTTTGTTTGAAGCAAAGGACGAATGTAATCAAAAGCCTCAAGATAATCTAGGAGACTCTCACAGGTAGCCGGGGCTGTCACATGGTGTTTGAGCTCCGCATCGTCCTCAGGCAACTCAATCTGTGCCAAGTCAGCTAGGTGACGAATAGTTTCCAATGATAGAGAACCATCCAAATGGCAGTGTAGTTCTGTTTTAGCCAACTTATGAAAATCAATAGCAGTCATTCTTTTCTTCCTCTCTAAACAATATGTTTTTATCAGATAAAAATTAATTTTTACTATCTTATCATTCTTATAGAAAAAGTCAAGGTGTCGCGCTAATAGGACGTAGTAGATTCTTGAAATGCCATTAGCATTTTGTTAGGATGTAACTATCAAGAATACAAGGAGAAACTTTATGTCTGACTATATTTTACCAGAAGTTTGGGAAATTCCAACCTCTATGGGAGGTGCCTGGGGCGGCCTCAATCAACCTACAGCTGGTGCACGTTTTGAACAAACTTTACCTAAAGGTGACCAACCTTTCCAACTCTATACTCTTCCAACACCTAATGGTATCAAGGCAACTATCATGCTGGAGGAATTGAAAGAACTTGGTGTGACTCAAGCGGGATATGATGCTTATCGTATTAAGATTGGTGACGGTGACCAATTTGGCTCAGACTTTGTTGCAATTAATCCAAACTCAAAGATTCCAGCCATGATGGATTATTCTGAAGAACAACCGGTTCGTGTCTTTGAATCAGCTAACATCCTGCTTTACTTGGCTGAAAAATTCGGAAAACTCATTCCAACTGATCACGCAAAACGTACGGAAGTTCTCAACTGGCTCTTTTGGCAAACAGGTGCGGCACCTTTCCTAGGTGGCGGATTTGGTCACTTTTTCCACTATGCGCCTGACAAAATTGAATACGCCATCAACCGTTTCGCGATGGAAGCCAAACGCCAACTTGACTTGCTGGATAAAGAATTAGCAACCAAACCTTATATTGCTGGTGATGAATACACCATCGCTGATATCGCAATCTGGTCTTGGTATGGCCGTCTTGCTCAAGATAAAATTTGGGAGAAGGCTGGTATTTTCCTTGATGTTAAAGAGTACAAGCACCTTCAAGCATGGACTGAAAAAATTGCCAACCGTCCAGCGGTTAAACGTGGACTTGAAGTCGACTATAAAGATATCTAATTTTATAACGGTTTGCCTAGGCTAACCGTTTTTCTATTGTTTCATGATATAATAGAAACAAAATCACAAGGAGACATTCATGACTATATTTCAAGCTATTTTAGAAAAAATAAAAGCCTATGACACTATTATTATCCACCGTCACCAAAGACCAGACCCTGATGCCATTGGTAGTCAGGTAGGACTGAAGGAAATTTTAAAAACAAACTTTCCAGATAAAAAGGTTCTCGCGACTGGTGTCAATGAACCTACCTTGTCTTGGATTGCTGAAATGGATAAGGTAACTGACCAAGACTATGAAGGAGCGCTTGTTATTGTTACCGATACAGCCAACACTCCTCGTATCGACGACGACCGTTTTGATAAGGGGGACTTTCTTATCAAAATTGACCATCATCCTAACGACGATGCCTACGGCGATCTCCTCTTAGTTGATACGACTGCTTCAAGTGCCAGCGAAATTGTGACTGACTGGGCTCTCACTCTTGGTCTTTCCTTGTCAGATGCCGCTGCTCGTGTTCTTTACAATGGTATTGTTGGCGACACAGGTCGCTTCCTCTACCCATCTACAACTCCTAAAACACTACAAATCGCTGCTAAACTTCGCGAACATAACTTTGATTTTGCATCTATGGCTCGTCGAATGGACAGTTTTCCTTTCAAAATTGCTAAACTTCAAGGCTATGTTTTCGATAATCTTGAAGTTGATGAAAATGGTGCAGCTCGAGTTGTCTTGACACGAAAGATTTTGGATGAATTCAATGTCACTGATGCTGAAAGTTCTGCCATCGTTGGTACTCCAGGCCGTATTGATTGCGTCGAATCTTGGGCTATTTTCGTAGAGCAGCCTGAAGGGCATTACCGTGTCCGTCTGCGCAGTAAAAGTATTGTCATCAACGAGATTGCCAAACGCCATGATGGTGGCGGCCACCCACTTGCTAGTGGTGCCAATTCCTACAGCTTAAACGAAAACGAACAAATCTATCGAGAAATCAAGGATACCGTTGCCCATGCAACTCACTAATCGTCGTGTACGTCTCATGGGAACTGTGATTGACGTCTCTATCTATCATGAAGAACCAACCCCCCTGCTAGACCAGGTTGAAGCACTCCTACATACCTACAATAAGCGCTTCTCAGCCAATGACGACAGTTCCGAACTCATGAAAATTAACAAGGCAGCAGGCTTACATTCGGTGACGGTTCACCCAGAGCTTTTTGAACTTATTGCTCTTGGAAAATGGCATAGCTGCCAACCTGGAAGTCACCTTAATATTGCTATCGGACCTCTCATTCAGACTTGGCGAATTGGCTTTTCTGATGCCAGACTCCCCCTTCCTGAAGAAATCGCTCCACTCCTAGATATTATTAATCCCAAAGACATCGTTCTATCCGAGGAAAATCAAAGCGTTTTTCTCAAAGAAAAAGGGATGAAAATTGATCTTGGTGCTTTGGCAAAAGGTTATATTGCAGATCGTATAGCAGATTATCTCAAAGATGAAAATGTAACTAGTGCTCTGATTAATCTGGGGGGCAATGTCTTAACATTTGGACCAGCCTTACACAATCCTGATCAAAAATGGAGAATTGGTATTCAAAATCCCAAGGAGACTAGAAACACAAATCTTATGGTGCTTGCTATAAGAGACCAGTCTATTGTCACTTCAGGAATCTATGAACGCACTTTTGAGATAGATGGCAAAACTTACCATCATATTTTCGATAGTCAAACTGGCTACCCTGTCTCTAGTGATCTAGCTAGTCTTACCATCATTTCATCCCTCTCAGTCGATGGTGAAATTTGGACGACACGTTTATTTGGCTCAAGTCTAGAACGCATTTTCCAGGAAGTTAGTTCACAGCCAAATCTTGAAGCTATCATCGTTGATAAAGATAATCGATGCTTTCAGACAGGTGGCATTTACAAAATGCGAATTTCCTAAAAAATAGTAAAAAAGACTTGTCAAGAAGACCACCTTTTGATAAACTAAAATAGTTAAAAAACTATGGTGCGGAAAGTACCATGGCAGAAAGGAAATATTTTAACATGAAAAAAGATATCCATCCAGATTACCGTCAAGTAGTATTCATGGACACAACCACTGGTTACCAATTCCTTAGCGGTTCAACTAAACACTCAAACGAAACAGTTGAATTCGAAGGTGAAACTTATCCACTTATCCGTGTAGAAATTTCATCAGATTCACACCCATTCTACACTGGCCGTCAAAAATTCACTCAAGCAGACGGACGCGTGGATCGTTTCAACAAAAAATACGGTCTCAAATAAGCAATATCTTGTTGTTAAGCCATTCCAATTGGAATGGTTTTTTTGTATACTCTTGGATATAATCTATCTCTCCTACTCCCATCTTTATAAAAGAAAAAACAGCTTCCATATGGAAACCGTTTAATCCTATTAACCTGCTTTACCAATAGCCAAAGCCCAGATAAAGAAGAGGGCAAATCCAAACAAGAAGATCAACCCTGCAATAGCAAGTCCTTTCAACCAAGTTGGAAGGTCTTTCTTCTCTTTAGTAACAAGTACGTAATTCAAAAGCGCAAAGAAAGGTGTTGTAAGGAATGAACCAATCATGGCAAAACGAAGCATTGTTGCTACTTGACCTTGGAAGAAGAAAATAATGATGAGACCAAGAATAGCTGTCAATGTCATCCAAACATTCAATGGTGTTTGATTTTTTTCTTTTTGGTTAAACAAAAGACGAAGAGAAATTTCGTTAACACGTGAGTAACCATCGATAACAGTAATTACAGTACCAAAGATACACAAGAAAGCAATAAAGGTAATCAAATAGCGTGACCACTCACCAAGTACTGAGGCATACATACCAACAAACTGAGCAATATACTTAGCTGATGCTGCTTCTACTGGTTTACCAGTTGGGTACTGGATAAGCGCACCTAGAGCTACAAAGAATACCGCAAGAATAGCTGTTCCGATGTAACCAACGTTAAAGTCAAAGAGGGCATCATCAGTGTTGAAATCAACAGTTTTCTTTTTCTCAGCTGACCAAAGTGAGTTAATAGCTGAAATTTCAATTGGAGCTGGCATCCATCCAAGAAGTGAAACGATAAATGGAAGGGCTGCTAGCTGCCAAGGTGTTTTTTCAACGAAGTCAGTACTGTACTCTGGATGTTTGATTGCTGCAATAATAACTGCTGCTACTGTTGCAATAGTCAAAGCTGACATGATCCATTTAGCCATGCCATCAAGAAGTTTGTAACCACCAAAGAGTAACATACCCCAAATGATTGCAACCAAAATGATTGACCATGTGGTAATACTCAAACCAAGCATTGGAAAGGCACTAGCAATGATGGCTGAACAAAGAATAGAAACTCCCGCAGTATTAACCAAGGCTGAGAAGACATTCAAAATGAAGAATACCCAAAGATAGAATTTACCTTTCTCAGCATAACCTTCAACAAGGGTTTTACCTGTATCTGCGGTATACTCAGCACCAAAACGGAAGAATGGGTATTTGAAGAGGTTAGCCAGAATAACTAAGCCTAACAAGGCCCATCCATAAGAACCACCCGCTTGGGTAGATGAAACGATGTGGGAACCACCTACGGCCGCCGAAGCCATTAGGATACCGGGTCCCATTGCTTTTATTTTACTACGCCAGGTAGACTGACTAGTTATACTTGTTTGTGACATAAGAGAATCTCCTAAAATAAATTTTCAGAATAATCTGAATTGATGTTTACCATTTTACACAATTTTTGGAATAATTTCAATAGCATTTCACATATTTTCTGAAAAATCGG
>NZ_GL831112.1:1161440-1172177 GCF_000188295.1 Streptococcus vestibularis ATCC 49124
CTCTCTATCAGCTCTTTTTATTCAAAGACTTTCCGCCAAACTTTAGCACCACATGAAGTTGTTGAGAAGACATTGAATTTCTCAGAGGAACTCGCTAATTATTATAACCTCTATCAGCTCTTGCTTTTTCACTTTCAGGAGAAAAGAGTAGATGAGTTTTTTGAGTTAATAGAGGAGAACATGAGCAAGGTCAATCACTACTTTCAAACGGTCTTTAGGACTTTTATTAGACACAAGCAATACATCCAGAATGCGCTAGAAACAGACTATTCAAACGCGAAACTAGAAGCGACTAACAAGTTGATTAAAGACATCAAACGGTTGGGATTCGGTTTTAGAAACTTCATCAACTTTAAGAAACGTGTCTTCATCACTCTGAACATAAAAAAAGAGAAGACCTATCAGGTCCTCTCTAGATATTAGCTTTTCGTCACCCACTACAGTTGACAAGGAGCGACTCTTTTTAGCTTATTTTGCTTTAACTTCGAAACCTTCTGCCACACCTTCAGCAAAGTTTTCTTCGATAATGCTAGCACAGTGATCACAGATAGTCGCGTTGTAGCTACGTTCTTTAGTAGTTGGATCAATACGACGACAACGGTCGCATACTTCACCTTCAGCACGTTCTACTGTGAATGAAACACCTTGGAAGCTTACAGCAGATTCAGGAACATCTTCTTCAGCAATTGTTAGAGCTGAAACAATCAAAAGTTGAGCAAGGTTAGTATTCAAACTTTCAAGAAGTTCTTTAACTTCAGCATCTGGATAGATAGTTAAATGAGCTTCAAGCGATTTACCAATAACTTTCTCATTACGAGCTTCTTCCAAAGCTTTTTGAGCTTGTCCACGGAAGTCCATGAAGGCATTCCATTTTTCAAGAAGTGCATCTTGATTTGCAAAATCTTCTGCTTCTGGCAACTCTGACAATTGAACATAGTCTTCATTTTCAAATTCAAGATATGACCAAATTTCTTCTGCAGTATGAGGAAGGATTGGAGTCAAGAGTTTTGTAATCTTAACAAGAATATCGTAGAAGACTGTTTGCATTTGACGACGTTCAAGTGATTCAGCGCTCTCAATGTAAACGACATCTTTGGCAAAATCAAGATAGAAGGCTGACAATTCAACATTAATAAAGTTAACCAAAGCTTTGTAAATAGTCAAGAATTCAAAGTTTGCATAGGCATCACGAATAGTCTTAACCAATTGGTTGAAACGAATAGTCATATATTGATCGACAGAGCGCAAGTCTTCGAAGGCTACTGCATCAGTTGTTGGATTGAAGTCAGAAGTATTAGCAAGCAAGAAACGAAGTGTGTTACGAATCTTACGATAAGATTCTGATACTTGGCTAAGGATATCCATTGAGATACGAACGTCATTGCTAGTATCTACACTTGTTACCCAAAGACGAAGAATTTCAGCACCAAATTGTTTCTCAACATCACTAGGCGCAATGGTATTTCCAAGAGATTTAGACATCTTTTCACCCTTACCATCAAGTGCAAAACCTTGAGACAAGAGTTGTTTATATGGTGCAACACCATGATTGGCAACTGAGGTGATAAGTGATGAGTTGAACCAACCACGGTATTGGTCTGAACCTTCGAGATAGAGATCAGCTGGATATGTTAACTCTGGACGGTTTACAACAACACCATTCCATGATGATCCTGAGTCAAACCACACATCCATAATATCATTTTCTTTAGTGAACTCACCATTTGGTGAACCTGGATGTGTAAAGCCTTCTGGAAGAAGATCTTTGGCATCACGTTCCCACCAGATAACTGAACCGTGCTCTTCGAAAAGTTTAGCCACATGTTCAATCGTTTCTTCAGTCATGATTGGTGTTTTATCTTCAGCATAGAAGATTGGGAGTGGTACACCCCAAGCTCGTTGACGAGAGATTACCCAGTCACCACGGTCACGAATCATGTTGTAGAGACGAACTTTCCCCCACTCAGAATGGAATTTAACTTTTTCAATCTCATCCAAAATCTCTTGACGGAATTTAGAAACAGAGGCAAACCATTGCGGCACTGCACGCCAGATGATTGGTTTCTTCGTACGCCAGTCAAATGGGTATGAGTGTGAGATTTCTTCTTTCGCAAGAAGTAAATCGCCGAGTTTTTCCATAACAATTGGTGCCACTTTATCGTAGAACTGACCTTCAAAATCAGGACCAGCATTTTCCATCATGATACCACGCTCATTAACAGTTACCGCAACTTCAAGGCCATTAGCGATACCTACATTATAGTCATCCTCACCAAAACCAGGGGCCGTATGGACGATACCTGTACCAGAATCTGTAGTAACGTGGTCACCAAGGATAACAAGCTCATCAACTTCTGTATCCCAAGGGTGTTCTGTAACGATTTGATTTAATTCATCACCACGGTAAGTATTAAGAACTTCTACTTCAGCCCAACCAAATTTCTCAGAAAGACTATTTAGTAATTCAGAAGCAACAATAAACTTACGAGTCTCTCCAGCAGGTTTTACAAGAACATACTCAATATCTGCACCTACAGTCAAACCACGTGAAGCTGTCACTGTAAATGGTGTTGTAGTCCAAACAACAATATAAGTATCAGTATCTAAAACACCTTTACCTTCTTTAACCTTATTGGCATAGTAAAGAGATGTTGAAACCAAATCATGATATTCAATCTCTGCTTCAGCAAGTGCTGATTCTGATGACCATGACCAGTATACAGGTTTCGCACCTTGATAGATATAACCCTTTTTAGCCATTTCACCAAAGACACGGATTTGGGCTGCCTCATAATCTGGTGTCAAAGTAACATATGGGTTATCCCAATCAGCCGAAACACCAAGACGTTTGAAATCTTCACGTTGTTTGTCAACTTGTGAAAGTGCATAATCACGACACATCTTAAGGTATTCAGCACGATCAAGTTCTTTACGTTTCACACCTTGTTTTGCCAACACTTGTTCAATTGGAAGACCATGCGTATCCCAACCAGGAACGTAAGGAGCATAGAAACCAGACATTGATTTTGAACGAACAATGATATCCTTAGAAATCTTATTCATCGCATGTCCAACGTGAATATTACCATTGGCATATGGAGGTCCATCATGAAGAGTGAAGTGAGGTTTACCTTGGTTCAACTCTTGACGACGTTGATACATCTTAGCATCTTCCCACTCTTTTTGCCAGAGTGGTTCTTTATTAGGAAGTCCAGCACGCATTGGAAAAGCTGTCTTACCTAGATTTAAAGTTTCTTTAAGTTTCATTATATCTCCTCTTTAATTTAATTCTACTAAATAAAAAGAGCCTTCATCAAAAAAGGACGAAAGCTCGTGGTACCACCTTAGTTTAGAGCACGTAAAATTGCTCCCTCAAATGTCCGTAAGGAGGACCTCCCTTCTAGCTTACTTATTTCAGTTAGAATGCTTGAAAATGATAACTATCCAAATAGGGAATGTGGGACTCACACCATCTCCCACTCGCTGTTAATATACTTGGTAAGTTGTATTTTTCTTATTCGCCAATATTTAATTTAAAAGTTTGTGTTTCATTAAGGTTGATTTCAACACTTGCTTCTGGTTGCAAATCAATCTCCTCGTCTACAAGTGTAGAAGTTGGAAAATCAGCTACTTCACTTTCGAATGAATCTGCAATACCAAAATCTACTGGAATTGAAGTAATATCATTTGTTTCGTCAATATCTGGATTAGAGAAATCTTCAACTTGTTTATTGCTTTCAGCAACGCGACGTTGAAGTTCAGCCATTTCGTCAGGAGTGAATTGACGAGTTGCATCGAACGAAGCAGCATCATTTGAATCTGGAACATGTTCATCCAGCACTTTTTCAACAACTTCTTTAAAGGCAGCATCTGAGTTTTGAAGATAAATAGCTGTTGGTTGCAACAATTCCCCCCACTCTGGAGCATTTGCCAAGCTAAGTTGACCTTCAACTGCAGCCAAAAGACGTTGGTGGAAAACACGACTTTGACGTTTAAGTTCTTCAGTTTCAATGGCAACACGTTTTGCTTCATCTGTAGCATCACGAAGAATTTCAGATGCCTTAGATTTAGCTTCTTCAATCAAGTGTGTCGCATTAAAGTTGGCCTTGTTAATCAAGTTAGCTGATTCATCTGCTGCTGAAGCTTTAACTTTTTCAGCTGTTTCTTGAGCCAAGATAACTGACTGGCTCAATGATTCTTTCATTTCGTCAAAATAAGCCAATTTTTCTTCAAGCTCTTTTACACGAGTAGAAAGTTCACGATTGTCACGAACTAAATCTTCATAATCATCTACGATAATATCAAGAAATTCATCTACTTCTTGTTCATTGTATCCACGAAATTTAGTGGTAAACTGTTTATCTTTAATATCAAGTGCTGTGATTGCCATTACAGGCCTCCTTTATTTTTTTACCATTTCTTCAAACTCTTTTACATGAGCAACAAGTTCACGATTTCCATGAACTAAATCTTCATAACTATCTACGATAATATCAAGAAATTCATCTACTTCTTGTTCATTACAGATCTCCTCAAGTTTCATTAGCATCTCTGATGCTTTTAAATTAAATACCTACTTTTGTCGTCTTAGAAGACTGTCGATGACGACCTTAGCTTTTCCTGATTTAGAAATTCCTTCTTGTTGAGCTAGACGAAATCGGCCAAAACCTCTAACTGAAATCATATCACCAATAGATATTGTCTGATCAGCTTTCTCAATTTGCCTATAATTAAGTTTGACTTTTCCTGAAGCAATTAGCTTTAAAGCATTTGAACGTGATATTTTTAATACTGTAGCTAACACATTATCAAGACGCATACTAGAAAGCAAGACAAAAAATTGAGAATATTTTTCTTGATTTGAAATCCAATCATCTTTACTTGCTTCTCTAAGCGTAACCGAAACCTTACCGATTTTAGTAATAGTCATTATTGCATAGCTGGCTAGATGAGAAGCAATATTAAATTGAACTCGGCCTTCTTCATCAAGAATGACATCTCCAAATACTTGACGTTCAAGACCAAGTTGATTGATCAGTGCGCCCAAAATTTTGGGGTGTATCAATTTATTAAATTGTCTAGCATAAGAAATCTCTAATCGTTTAATTTCAAAGTCATCTTCATCAAGCTCATAATAATCCGGTGCAAGAATCACTCTTCCATACTCTTCGTTATCAAAAGTTGAACTTACAAAAAATTTTAAATTATAGTAATTTGCTAAATCTTTGACAATCTGGATTTCACGAGGATTTAAGAAATCAGTCAAATAGGGGCTATACCGATCTTCAACTAATTGACAAAATCCCTTAACCTTTTCTAAAAAAAACGTTCTTCTAACGAGTAATGCTGTTCAATATTTTTTTGTTCAAACATCAAAATAGGACAACCTTAAGAATACTAAGAGAGAAATTTAACAAAAGTATAATTGCGATAATTGAAAAATCAATACCAGCAAAAACCAAATTCAGCCTACGAAATGGCGCAAGAATTGGCTGAACAATTTGTCTAATAGTCTTTCCAAGAGCTGTATCATAAGCTCCTGGAAACCAAGATAACAAAGCATAGATTACAAGGAGTATCTCTACTAAGTTAACAATACGTGCCCAAATAACATATAGTAATACAGACATGGCTTAACGTCTCTTCATGTCGAAGTCGAAAGTAGCTTCTTGATTTCCATGAGTCAAACCAATCTCTTCGATGTCAACAACAACGTTGATTGGTGTGAGCAAGTACATGGAAGAACCAACTTTTTGTAAGTTTCCTGTAAGTACCTTGCTAGCACCATCAATAAAGTCTAAACAACGACGAGCTTGTGCTTCTAACATATATTGAAAATCAATTAAAACACATTCATTTTCAATCAAAAGTTCTACAATTTCTTGAGCATCTTCATATTTTTTAGGATATTTAATTGCAATTGTAGTTTTAGTTATATTCATTTGTTGGGATCCCTGACTAGCTTGTGATCGACTCAAAGGTAAACTACGAAGGACTTGAGTTTCCTGTACGTCTGAATTGATATGTTGGCGACGAGGAGGGACTGTTGCCTGAGGACGCTCAGGTTTACGTTGCTGTCGAGGGGGTGGTGTATGCCCAGTTTTCTGTACTTTAACTGGACGTTCTTTAGCCTCTTCTTTAGCAACATCTTCATAATCTGTTACTTCGTCGGTATCAAAATATGAAACAATTTTATCAATTGCATCTTTTATTGCCATAAGGTTATTCTCCGTTCTCTTTAAAGAATGCACTGCCTATTCTAACAAAGGTTGATCCATTCTGAATAGCCATGTCATAGTCTCGACTCATCCCCATGCTTAGTTGATCACAAGGAACATTCTTTATTTTTTTATCTTGAATTGATTGTCTAAGTTCATTTGTCTCAGCAAAAATCTTATCAAGTTCTTGAGCATTCGCATCAATTGGAGCCATAGTCATTAGCCCTACTATACAAATTTTATCAAGATTTTCAATGTGATTTAGAACTGTATCAAGTTCTTCAGGTGGAAAACCATGTTTCGACTCCTCACCTGAAACATTAACTTGTAGGAAGCAATTAATGGTATGATCCGCACGCTTTTGAATTTCCTCTGCCAATTTAACAGAATCCAAAGCATGAAAATAATCAACTAAATTAATAACATCCTTTACTTTTCGACGTTGTAAACTACCAATAAGGTGCCATGTCAAATCATATTTTTTTAATGCCTGATACTTATCTAAAAATTTATCAACACGGTTTTCAGCAATGTGTTTAATTCCCGTTTCAACCAATTCTTCAGCGATTTCACTTGAAACATACTTAGTTACGGCAATTATATTGACTTCTTCGCTAGAGCGATTAGCTTTTTCACATGCTTTTTTTACCGCTTGATAAATACCATTTTTATTATCTTCTATAGTCATCATTAACGGTTTTTAAAAAATGGTGGTGTCTCCAATTCATCGTCATCTTCAACATCACTTGAGAATGTAGACATCGTTAATTGACTATCAAGTTCACCTGTTTCAGGACGAGAAATATCATCACGTTTCAAATCCCAATGTCCAAAAGCTGACTGCTCTTGTTGAGATGCTGCCACAGCAGGACGAACTCCTGATTGTGACATTGAAGGTGTTTCATTGTAGTCTAAGTTCAGTTGACGTTCAAATGAAGGTTGAGAACCTGGACGTTGTTGTTCTTGAGCCACTTGCTGAGTAGGAACTGACGATTGTGAAGGAGATGTAGTCACTTTACGTGGTCGGGCTTTCATACCAGATACCTTTTCAGCACGATCTTGACGAACCCCTGTTGCAACAACCGTTACACGAATTTCATCTTTCAAAGTATCATCGATTGATGTACCAAGCCAAATATTAACACCGTTACCAGCAGCTTGACCAACGATTTCAGATGCTTCTTCTGCCTCTGTAAGAGTCATATCAAGTCCACCAGTTACGTTAACAATAACATCTTCTGCACCATCGATAGTTGTTTCAAGAAGCGGTGAATAGATTGCTTTGCGTGCAGCTTCAACAATACGTTCTTCACCAGAACCAATACCAATCCCCATAAGCGCATTACCTTTATTTGCCATAACTGTTTTCACATCAGCAAAGTCGAGGTTGATTAAACCTGGGTTGGTAATAAGGTCTGTAATCCCTTGTACCCCTTGGCGTAGGACATTATCTGCTTCACTAAGGGCTTCAAGAAGTGGAGTTTTCTTATCAACGATTTCAAGAAGGTTGTTGTTAGAGATAATAAGAAGAGTATCAACTTGCTCACGCAATTCTTGAATACCTTCAACAGCGAAGGAACCGCGCTTATTACCTTCAAATCCAAATGGACGTGTAACCACTGCTACTGTCAATGCACCCAAGCTTTTAGCAATACGTGCAATAACTGGTGCTGCCCCTGTACCAGAACCACCACCCATACCAGCAGTGATAAATACCATATCAGCTCCTGTAAGTGCCTCTGTAAGTGTTTCTTCACTTTCTTCAGCTGCTTTACGACCAACTTCAGGTTGACCTCCAGCACCAAGACCACGAGTCAATTTAGGACCTAATTGGATAACTGTTTCTGCTTTAGAAGAGCTGAGTGCTTGAATATCCGTGTTAGCTGCAATAAATTCAACACCAGCAAGACCTTCTTCAATCATTCGGTTGATGGCATTTCCTCCACCTCCACCGACACCGATAACTTTAATTACCGCACCCTGAACTGATGCGCTATCAAATGAAAAACTCATTTTATTTCCTCACTTTTACTAGATTCAATTAATCAAACATACTTCCGAAGATTCCACGAACACGATCTCCGAGTTTTTGTTTTTGTTCATGATTTTCTTCATCAACCGGTAGAGGTACCTCAACGGTATTCTCAACTGGAATACGATTTTGTTGTGGAGTCACTCGGGGTGCTGAAGTAGTAGTTCTATCAAAACTCAAGGTAGGCGCCTCATTGTCGATAGGTTTACGACGAAGATACTCTTCACCACACACAGCTTGCTGAGCAATAATATCAACTTCTGTAAGGAGACCAACATACTCAACAAGACTAATTACATTTGCAAACATTGGATTACGGATACCAACTTGGTTAGGTATATAAAGTTTCACATTTGTCTCAAAAATTTCCTGAGCAACTTCAACCACACCTGGCATGATGGCTGTTCCACCTACAAGGACAATACCACCAGGCAAATCAAGTAGGCGACCTCGTGTCAAGTCTTGTTTAACTCTATCCAAGATATGCTTCACACGAGCTGAGATAATCTCAGCAAGATATTTCTCAGTGATTTCAACAGGTGAATTTTCACCTACAACCTCTACCTGAACAGTTTCAGTTTCACTTGCTTCTCCAATGTCAGCATTACCAAAATTAAACTTAAGCGCTTCTGCAATTTGCATAGATGTTTTCAAGACTTTTGAAATATCCTTGGTGATATATTCGCCACCCTCAGAGTAAATATTAGTAAACTGAAGTTCTTGAGCACGCATGCTTGCAACAGTCGTTTGGCCACCACCCATATCAATAACAGTAGCACCAAATTCACGCTCACCTTCATTTAAGACAGCACGAGTCATTGCAAGAGGAGAGATGATGATATTCTCAACCTGAATACCTGCACGCTCAACTGTCTTACGAAGATTGTGAAGAATTGTTGTTGGTCCTGTGTAAATGAGGCCTCTCATTTCAAGACGAATCCCCATCATTCCACGAGGATCACGAATCCCTTGAAAACCATCAACGATAAACTCTTCAGGAACTAGTGAGATAACCTCACGCTCAGGTGTAATACTCTTAGTCAAGGCTGAGCGAACAACACTTTCAACGTCTTCATCTTTGATTTCTTTTGATTCACTTGTTACAGGAATCATACCTTGTGTAGGCTCAATTTGAAGAAGATTGGCTGGAAGCCCAACATTCACTTGCTCAATCACAATACCAGCTTTTTCTTCTGCTTGCTCAATAGCTGTTTTGATTGATTTTGCTGCAGCGTCAATATCAACAATGATGCCATCTTTCACACCAGAACTCTTAACATTACTTACTCCGATGACATTCATTGATCCATCAATAAACTCAGCAACAAGAACCTTAATCGAGCTAGTTCCTATATCTAATCCTGTAAAAAAGCCATCTCTAGCCATTCACTCGACCTCTCAATCTTTCCATTCAATATCTTTGTAAACTGTATAAATACAGAATTATTCGGATACTATTGTACCATAAAAAAACGTAAAATGTCAGCATTTTACGTTTTTATTATTCAATATTAGCCTTGAATAGGGGAAGTTTGAAGAGTTCTATCTTGATTAACAGTCGGATTTCCTACTCCTTGAATATCTGAATTTTCAGCATTAGCTTCTTCCTCAGTATTTTGTTCACTTAGTGTCGTTGTTCCTTGACCCTCGTCGGAAATTTCTTTATCTTCCTTCTTATCTGTCTTGTTTTTATCTTTCTTTTTATCCTTATCAGTTTTTGATGATTCTACTTCAGGAGTTGTTGTATAGAGGCCAACCTCCATATCTACAATACTTCCATCTGAAAGCTTACTCTTAATTTTCTCGTAATAAGGTAACTTAGTCGTTAATTGAGAAAGGGGAACGCGAATAGAATTTCCATCATATAACTCAATTGTCAACAAATCTGTAGTAGCTTTTGTAGGCGTTAAATTAATAATTTGAATATTAGTCTTGATTTTACTATCAAGTTTATTCAACTCTTTTACTAAATCTTCAATTTTCTTTTCATCATCCATCTTTAAAGTGATGAATTTATCTGGTAGATTTCCTGTCGAAACAGTCCCTCCAGTCTTACCATTTTCAAGAATAGAAACATATCCATTTGATGTTTGACGATAAGCCACGATTGGATATTCTTTCACTGCAATATTAAATTGATTTGGAAAACTATAAGTTACTGTAGCCTTTTTGACCCAAACGTTGGTCTTTTCAACAGTTGATGCAACCTCTTCTTGGTTGAAAAAGACGTGAGTAATATAATCTGTATCAAGAATACCACTTGCAACTTTCACATCTTCTGGTAGAGCATTTTTTGTTCCTGATACTGTAAGAATCTTTTGCTTAGACCAAGGCGAAATAAAGAAGAGTGAAAATACGATTAAAATCGCAGCTATAAAAATAACAAGTCCTGCAAGATTTTGTTGTGCAATTGGAATATTGCTAGTCGTATTGACTTTTTTCTTTTTTTCTTCTTGACCTTTTTTTTACTGGTATTTTGTTCTCCTG
>NZ_GL831112.1:1172227-1178441 GCF_000188295.1 Streptococcus vestibularis ATCC 49124
GATAAACGCCTGTTTTGTTAGTCATCTCTTCTGAATCTTTGGTTTCTTTTTTTCTCAAAAATTCTAGATTTCGCTTCTGCCACTCCGTCAGAACTTTTTTTTCTTGTGATTTTTGATCCTTTTTTGCCATGAAATTCCTTTATTTATTTGAAATACTAGTCACTAATAGTTTGTAAAAATCATCAGGAGAAGTGATTTCCTCAGATTTAGCCATAGCTTCTTTGTAAGTCTCTGCATGTTCAACAAGTTGTTCAAGCTCGTGATTTAATGTCTCCCAACTTAATTCTGGTTCCTGCAATTGACGAGCGTAACCCTTTCTTTCAAAATAGTCAGCATTTTCAAGTTGGTCCCCACGGCTAGCTTCTTTTCCTAGAGGAACGATTAAATGAAGTTTTTTCATAGCCAACAATTCAAAAATAGTATTTGAACCACCACGAGTTACAACTAAATCAGCCATATCCATAAGAGGTTGGTACAAATCTGTCACATAATCAACTCTATAAAGATGACGCTCCAGGGTATTTAATGAAGAATCCCCAGATATATTGATGATATTATAGTGCTCAATCAGTTCTGGAGTTTTGCTAATAAAATCATTAAACACCTTTGCACCAGCTGATCCCCCAATAAAAAGGACTGTTTTTAGTTTCTCATCAAACTGTTCTTTAACCTCATCTAGTTGATCTGAATTATCAGACCTTGTCATACCCACCTTAGTAATAGCACCGACATGCTTTGTCTTCACCAAAGCTTTTGATTGTTCAAAAGTCGTAAACATAGTAGTTGCAAACTTGTATGCGATTTTATTGGCTAAGCCCATAGACAAGTCAGACTCGTGAACATATACAGGAACTCTTAATAATTTAGATGCGATAACTGGTGGCACAGATACAAATCCACCTTTTGAAAAGAGTGCTTGAGGACGAATCTTAGCAATGATTGCAATTGACTGTAGAATCCCCCAACCAACTTTAAAGACATCCAACATGTTTTGCCATGAAAAATAACGACGTAGTTTACCTGTAGCGATACTATGGAAGGTTACATCTAAACCAGACTTATCAATTTGTTCGTGTTCGATACCATGTTTATCACCGATATAGTGCACTTCCCATCCATCTTTTAGAAACTTTGGAATTAAGATAAGATTTAAGGTCACATGTCCAACTGTCCCTCCACCAGTAAAAACAATCTTTTTCGATTTTGCCATAGCCTATCCCTTCAATCGCTCAACAGTTGTGATAAATTCATCACCACGCACTTCGAAATTCTTGTACATATCCCAACTTGCGTTAGCGGGACTCAACAGGACAACATCTCCTGCACTAGCTTGTTCAAAGGCAATACGTGTCGCATCGGCCACGTCTTTGGCATCCAGATGGGTCACACCAGCTCTATCTGCAGCACGTTTGACACGAGGAGCTGATTCTCCCAAAATTACCATTTTCTTAAGACCAATAATATCAGGAATGAGTTCATCGAATTCATTACCACGGTCCAACCCACCGGCAATCAAAATGACTTTACTATTATCAAAGCCAGAAAGTGCTTTTTGTGTCGCTAAAATATTTGTTGACTTACTATCATTATAGAATTTTACATTATCAATCGTATCAACAAATTGAAGACGGTGTTTAACCCCACCAAAGCTTGAGAGAGTTTCTTTAATTGCCTGGTTGGAAACACTTGACAATTTTGCTACAGCAATTGTCGCTAAAGCATTTTCAACATTGTGACTTCCTGGAACTCCAAGTTCATCAGCATGCATTACCAATTCACCTTTGAAGTAGAGGCCACCATTTTCCAGATAAGCACCATCTACTTTTTCCACAGTTGAGAAGGGAACGACTTGTGCATTTGTTTGCGTAGCTAACTCTTTAGCCAAATCTTGATTAAAGTTTAAAATAACAAAATCGTCTGATGTCATTTTGTTTTGAATATTCCATTTGGCAGCCACGTATCCTTCAAAGCTACCATGGTAGTCAATATGCGTCGGCATCAAGTTCGTAATCACAGCAATATGTGGATGGAAGCTCTCAATTCCCATCAATTGGAAGGAAGACAACTCCATAACCAAAGTATCCTGATTTGTCACTGATTGCGCTACTTCTGATGCAGGGAAACCAATATTCCCAGACAAGACACCTGACTTGCCACCATAATTTAAAACATCAGCAATCATAGTTGTTGTGGTTGTCTTACCGTTTGAACCTGTAATACCGATAATTGGTGCTTCAGAGACTAGGTAAGCCAACTCAACTTCAGTCCAAACTGGAATTTCTTTTTCAAGCGCACGAGCTACCATTGGATTATCATACCGAATTCCAGGATTCTTGACCATTAATTCAAAATTTTCATCCAAAAGTTCAAGAGGATGTCCACCACAGACAACCTTAATTCCTTCTTCAAGAAGCGCCTGTGCTGATGGGTTTTCTTCAAATGGTTTACCGTCATTTACTGTGACAATAGCACCCAACTTAGCCAAAAGACGAGCCGCTGCTTCACCAGATTTAGCCAAACCAAGGACTAAAACTTTTTTATTTTCAAATTGTGTTATTAATTTCATAATTCATCCACTCTCTCAAATTGTATCATAACCATTTTACCCTTTATCACAAGCTATTTCAAGGAGTAGTCTTTTCTAGATACAGAAAAAAAGCCAATCTGTTAGATTGGCTTTAATATCATGCTACTTATTTTCATCTTGTTGAGCTTTATCACGATTGAGCTCTGGCATGGCGAAAAAATCTTTCAAGGTGAAATAGCTTAATGCAAGCATTCCTACCGTGACAAAGAACTCACCAGGTAAACTGAAGAATTTAATGATTGATAACACTGCTAAAAGCAAGAGCAATGCTAAGGTAGCCATGACAAAGAGAAGATTCATAGTGTTTTTTACCGACTTTGGTGCAATAAAGAAATAGAATGAAGCAATCAATATGGCAACAATCAGATAAAACATCTCTTCTCCTATCTAAAGATTATTCAGCTTCCGCCGCTTTTTTCTTACGTTTATTAGCTTTATCACGCTCTGCTTTATTCAAAATTTGTTTACGCAAGCGAATAGATTCAGGTGTTACTTCCATGTATTCATCATCATCCAAGAATTCAAGTGATTCTTCAAGTGTCAAGATACGTGGAGTCTTAATAACAGCCGTCTGGTCCTTAGTAGCTGAACGCACGTTTGTCATTTGTTTTGCTGTAGTAATGTTAACACCAAGGTCATTTTCACGAGCATTCTCACCGACAATCATACCTTCATAAACTTCAGTACCTGGGTTAACAAAGATAGTACCACGTTCTTCGATACGCATAATTGAGTAAGTTGTCGCTTTACCTGTATCGATAGAAACGAGGGCACCACGGTGACGGCCACCAATTTCACCAGCAACAACTGGCAAGTATTGGTCGAAGGTATGGTTCATGATACCGTAACCACGTGTCATAGACAAGAATTCAGTAGAGAATCCGATAAGTCCACGAGCTGGTACAAGGAAGATAAGGCGAGTTTGACCATTACCAACCATTTGCATATCAAGCATGTCACCTTTACGTTCTGAAAGGGCTTGGATGATAGAACCTTGGTACTCTTCTGGAGTATCAATTTGAACACGTTCAAATGGTTCGCATTTCACTCCGTCAATTTCCTTGATGATAACTTCTGGACGTGACACTTGAAGTTCATATCCTTCACGACGCATTGTTTCGATAAGGATTGATAAGTGCAATTCACCACGACCTGAGACAGTCCATTTATCTGGTGAATCAGTTGGATCAACACGTAGTGAAACGTCTGTTTGCAACTCAGCCAAAAGACGCTCTTCGACTTTACGTGATGTCACGTGTTTACCTTCGCGACCAGCAAATGGTGAGTTATTTGCCAAGAAAGTCATTTGAAGTGTTGGTTCGTCAATACGAAGAACTGGCAATGGTTCAACAGCATCAGTTGGTGTGATTGTTTCACCGACAAAGATATCTTCCATACCTGAGATAGCAATCAAGTCACCAGCTTTGGCTTCTTCAATTTCACGACGCTCCAAACCAAAGAAACCGAAAAGTTTAGTAACACGGAAGTTCTTTGTTGTTCCGTCAAGTTTCGAAAGGGTAACTTGGTCACCAACTTTTACAGTTCCACGGAAGATACGTCCAATACCGATACGACCAACGAAATCATTGTAGTCAAGAAGCGACACTTGGAATTGAAGAGGCTCATCTGAGTTATCTACAGGAGCTGGGATGTGTTCAATAATAGTGTCAAAGATTGGAGCCATAGTGTGCTCTTGATCAGCAGGGTTATCTGACAATGATGATGTTCCATTAATAGCTGATGCATAAACAACTGGGAATTCCAATTGATCATCATCTGCACCGAGTTCAATGAATAGTTCTAGGACTTCATCAACAACTTCTTCAGGACGAGCTGAGGGTTTATCAATCTTGTTGACAACAACAATTGGTGTCAAATTTTGCTCAAGAGCTTTTTTCAATACAAAACGTGTTTGAGGCATTGTCCCTTCATAAGCATCGACGACAAGAACAACACCGTCAACCATTTTCATGATACGTTCAACTTCTCCACCAAAGTCCGCGTGCCCTGGTGTGTCCATGATATTGATACGAGTACCTTTGTAAGCAACGGCTGTATTCTTAGCAAGGATGGTAATACCACGCTCTTTTTCAAGATCGTTAGAGTCCATTGCACGCTCATCAAGTTCCTTACGTTCATCAAGGGTGTGTGATTGTTTCAACAATTCATCTACAAGTGTTGTTTTTCCGTGGTCAACGTGGGCAATAATGGCAACGTTACGGATATCTTCTCTAAGTTTAGTCATTTTTTCCTCTTTATTATTTATTTCAACTTTTCAAGTATACCACATTTTCAATAAAATGGCAGAGATCAGATAATTGTAAACGTTTTTCAACAAAAAAAGTGCTACCTTCCCTTATCCGGTTAGGCGCACTTTATCTCATTATTTGTCAATACTACAAGCAAGACTAGCAGCTCCAATGATTCCCGCATCATTTCCAAGCTCCGCTAATTTCACTTTTGTTGTACGGCGAACTTGTGGGAATGCATAACGTTTAAAGTATCCTTCAACACGACTACGCAAAAACTCTCCTGCGGCAGAAACACCTCCACCGATAACAACAGAATCTGGGTTAAGAATGTTTGAGATGTTTGCTGTTGCAAGTCCGAGGTATTCAGAGACTTTATCAACAATGCTATTAGCAAACTTATCACCTTCAGCAGCAGCTACGAAGATATCTTTACTTGTCACTTGCTCACCATTGTCTACAGCAGCTTTAATAGAAGAGTTTCCTTCGTATCCTTCTGCCAAATAATGTGCTAAACGTACAACACCTGTTGCTGAAGCTACAGTTTCCAGACACCCCTTGTTTCCGCAAGTACAGTCAAATCCTGTTTCAGGTTCAACAATAATGTGACCAATTTCTCCACCAGCACCGGCAACACCATGAATTAAGTTACCATCAGCGATAACACCGCCACCAACACCTGTTCCCAATGTTACAAAGACAACATCCGGATTGTTAGCACCAGCACCAACCCAACGTTCACCCAGTGCAGCCACATTAGCATCATTATCAATAGCGAATGGAATACCAAGTTCTTTTTCAATGACAGAGCCAACTTCTTGAGTTTCTGCCCAGTTCAAGTTAAAAGCACCCGTTACTGTTTTATTTTCTCGGTCAACTGCACCTGGAGATCCCATACCAATTCCAATAAAATCTTCAGCAGTAAGTCCATACATTTCCAAACGGTGTTTCAAAGACTCTACAATGTTAGGAACAATGTGGCTACCATTTTCAAGCGTATTTGTTTCAATAGCCCATTTTTCTTGAACTTCACCATCTGCAGTCAAAATACCAAACTTAACAGTTGTTCCACCAAGGTCAATACCTAAGAGTTTCTTACTCATTTTCTTTCTCCATTTCAATGCGATGTTCACGTCGTAAAATCATTTCAGCAATAAGATAGTTTTCCTTGTCTATCAAAGCATTCTGATAAAGAGCTTCCAATTCAATCTTCATTATCTCGATATCATAGAGCCTTTTACCCAAGTAAACTACTATCCCAAACTGCTTCAACAACTGTTGAACGTCATATAATGTTTTCATAGAAATATTTTAGCAAAAAGCTTAAGGCATGACAAGATAATTTTGAAAACCTTTACAGATTATTATGTAACTAGAC
>NZ_GL831112.1:1178808-1182081 GCF_000188295.1 Streptococcus vestibularis ATCC 49124
GGTAGAAAAAAACCCAAGTCTATTTAACTTAGGCTCTTATCTATTGACAATTCGGACAAATGCCATGCAAAATCATCTGCTCACGAGTGATACGAAATCCTGTTTGAGATTCTACCTCTTCTTTGAAAGACGGAATCGGTAAATCTAAATCAGTAATTTGACCACATTTTTCACAAACAATGTTTAAGTGGTCATGCCCCATAAAATCATAATATGTTGTATTATCATTATTAACCTTAATTTCAGAGACAATTCCCTCTTCAACCAACACTTTCAAGTTGTTATAGACCGTCGCCAAACTCATACCCGGATTATCAGGGAGAAGGTCATAATATATCACATCAGCACTAGGATGTTGATCAGACATCATTAAATAGCGGATAACAGCTTTACGAGATTCGGTCAATCGAATTCCTTTAGCTTTTAACTGATTCAGGACATCTTCATAAACACCTAGACTATGTCGATGCTCAGACATATCGCCGCCTCCCTTCTTCTAAAAGTATTTTGTGTCTATTATACACTTTTAGAGGAACTCTTGACAATCATCTTAACTCAAAATTTGATTATTTCAAGCCTGGTGCTTGTCCAAGTTCAGCAGTCAACATCCAGATAGTCTTATCAATTTCTGATTTTGCGGCTGTAAAGATATCATTTGAAGGAGCATCTCCTTCTTCATCTGTGATATCCAAACCAACTTGGAACAAGACAGACAAGTATTTATATGTATCAACCAATAACTGAATTTGATCAGACATTGATTTATCAAATGTACCAGTAGTTTCAGTCAAACCTGAATTAGATGAAAACTCTACCAAAGTTGAGTAAGGTTCACCACCAATAGTAATCAAACGTTCACTAATCTCATCAAGATGGGCATTCAAACTATCCATCAATTCATCCATTTTTGGGTGAAGATAAAGGAAACCAGGACCACGCATATACCAATGAACTTGATGCACAATAGAAGCTGCTACAGACAAATCGGCAACTGCTTGATTTAATACTGCTTTGGTTTTTGTATTTGTTGGTGTCTCTGCTTGATGATTAACTGTTTCATTGATTGTTTCTTTAATTGAATGTGCCATATTCTTTCTCCTTATTTAGAATTATTATCGTTTATATCTATATTTTAGAATATTTCTAAATAAGATGCAAGTGAAATGCTTTTTCTGTCTTTTTTCGAATAGTTAGGTATGCTTAGTATTTTATATTTTTTTCTTGGTGCCTCTTTAGGCTCGTTTATTGGATTGATTTGTGATCGTTTTCCTGAGAAGTCGATTATTTTTCCCAGAAGCCATTGCAATCAGTGTGGGCATCCGTTACGTTTTTTCGAAATGATTCCTATCCTATCGCAACTTTTCTTAAGATTCAGATGTCGGTTATGCCAAAGCTCTATCCCATACCGTTACCTCTTCTTGGAATTGTTTTGTGGAGGAATACTTCTTCTTTATTTCTATGACTACCTAGATTTCGGAAGAACCTATTTGCTTCTTTTCAGTCTTTGTGTAACTATTTTTGATTTAAAAAATAAATCATATCCCCTTCTAATTTGGGTTCTTGGAACACTAGCTCTCCTTTGTTTGGGAAACCACTACCTCACTTTTACCTTAGGAATAAGTTTAGCCGCCCTATCGTATTTCAAACGTTTAAATATTGGTGAAGGTGATTTTCTCTATTTGGCCAGTGTCTCCCTCATTTTCCCATTTTCCAAAATACTATTAGCTATTGAACTAGCTTGCCTATTTGGGCTTACGTACTTCCTAGTACGTAGAAACCCTAATGAAACAGTAGCTTTTGTCCCATTTCTCTTTGTGAGTGTTCTAATTCTTACCTTCATGTAATAGTATAGAAAAAAGCCGATTATTTCGGCTTTTTCAGTATTAATTCATATTAACACGGTGCCACTCATTAATAACATAAGAGAGCATTCCCAATTGTTGAAGACCCCAACCACTAATTTCATCTGATTCCTCAGTTGAACCACCGAGGTAACGGGTATAGATTGCAACCATATAAGGTGTATCTTCCATAACGATAGCATCAACGTTGAGTGCTTCACGGACATAACCTGGTTTTTGATAAATTGTCAGATTAGGAAGATATGTCTTGTAGTACTCATTAGGGAATGACTCACCAATGTAGTGGAGAATATCCTTGTAATTATCTTGGTGTTTCCAAAGGTAATCCAAAACTTGGATGTAATAATCCGTCGTTGTCTTATTACCATGCATTTGGATAGTTTTCACTTCACCTTTTGATTTACCATATTTATCAAGCATGCCATAGAATTTTTCCATACCACCAAGGCGTTCCGCCAAAGCATAGGCTGGAGTATTTTCAGAGTAAACAAGAGAATACTCTTGCATTTCTGGAATAGTCATTGAACCACCGAAAGCAGCAACATAATTATCGTGTTCGCCTTGATACTCATACTCAGTATTAGTAATATCAAAACGTTCAGTTAAAGAAAGTTTTCCTTTATTAACCTGATCCATGACAAGCATGTTTAGTGGCAATTTGTAGGTCGATCCTGCAGTCATTGGCTGAGTATCATTCATAGAGAATTGCTCATTTGTCTTGGTATTTTTATATGAGAAAGCGATTTGGCTAGACTCAATCCCCTGATCAGCCATAAAAGCTTCAACCACTTGGTTCAATGTCATGTTGGCATAATCATAATACAAACCATTAGAATACATCGTATCTGCATCTGCTTCCATGACTGCTTTTTTAGCTTCAGATGACTTGTTGGTTGGAGTTACCTTTTCCTCTTTTTTAGTTATCTTAGAGTTAGAACCAAAAATGTTCCCAAGGTTCCCAGTGTGACCAGCCTGTTTTCCTCGTCCTGCTAAGGCAAGCATAGCAACAAATACAAGAATAACCACTGCACCCAGAAGAGATAAGATAAGATAAGGTTTTTTATCATCACGGGATAATTTTGATCTAGATTTTTTAGAGCGTTTGCTTCTAAGTGATAAGGTTTCAGTTTTTTCTTCTTTTCCCTTGTGTCCTACTGGTACCGATGTTTCCTCAACTGGTTTCTTTTCTACTGATTTTTTAGAAACCTTTTTCTTATCTTTTTTGTTATTCTTCTCGTCGCTTCTTTCGACATCTTTTTTACTATCTTTGCTATCTCTCTTAACGTCTTTTTGAAGGTCTTGTTTTACCGAATCTTTCTTCTTGTATTTAGTTTTTCGGCGGCTTCCACCATACTTTTCACTTGAATATTTTTTCTTTTTTTCATAATAGTAATAGTTTAAGCTATAATAA
>NZ_GL831112.1:1182131-1239546 GCF_000188295.1 Streptococcus vestibularis ATCC 49124
AGTAATAGTTTAAGCTATAATAACCTAAAAAGCAAGGAGATTTTACAACCATATTACAAAAAAACACCCTCAAGACTGAGGATGATTCTAGACTTATTTAGCTGCTGCGTAAAGCTCAGCAACTTTATTCCAATTGATGATTTCAAAGAAAGCTTTGATGTAGTTTGGACGTACGTTACGGTAGTTTAGATAGTAAGCATGTTCCCAAACATCAAGTGCCAAGATTGGTTTTTTACCGTCTGAGATAGGTGTATCTTGGTTGGCAGTTGAAACAACTTCAAGTTTACCTTCTGCATTAACCACAAGCCATGCCCAACCTGAACCAAAACGAGTTGTCGCTGCCGCAGTGAAAACTTCTTGGAAAGCTTCAAATGAACCGAATGCTTCGTTAATAGCGGCTACTACTTCTGCAGTTGGTTCTTGTTTTTCTGGTGACAAAAGTTCCCAGAATAGTGCGTGATTAAGATGTCCACCACCATTGTTAATAAGTGCTTGACGGATGTCTGCTGGAATTTTTTCTACATCAGCCAAAAGCGCTTCAAGGTCCTCACCAATTTCAGGATATTTTTCAAGCGCAGCATTAGCATTTGCCACGTAAGTTGCATGGTGTTTGTCGTGGTGCAGAGTCATTGTTTCAGCATCAATGTATGGTTCCAAAGCATCGTAAGCGTAAGGAAGATCAGGAAGGATAATAGCCATAGTAAGGGTCCTCTTTTCATTTTTTCTTTATTTTACCGTAAAATGATAGAGCTTTCAAAAATTTTGATTACAAAATCTTGGAAAGCTCCATTTTTTAGCGGTTTGACGCTATTTTTAAAAGTGCTAAATCAAATAAATAATCTTTATCTAAAGTTCCTGTTTTTATCTGGTAGTCTGTCTCAACCAGAATCTTAATCGTTGTCTTTAAAAATGCAACTGATAAATGACGGCTATCTCTTATAGCATAGCGAACCTGAAATGGATTAACTTTCCGACTTAGATAGTCTGAAAGACTTGAAACAATTTGTTGCTCGCTTTTGCCTTGAGCAGATAACAATTTGACTTGTAGATAGGTACGGAATTGGCCCAACATAACAGCAATCAACTTAATCTCATCTTCTCCTTGCAATCGTAAATCATGAACCAATTCACGAACCCCCTGAATCTGTCCTCTCAAAAGAAGTTGAGTCATATCAAAAATGTTATCTTGCAAACTTTTAGGAATAGCCTCTGCAATGTCTTGCGATGAGATATTCCCTTCAGTTTTATAGCCTTTTAAAAACGCCAGATTTTTCTGAACATCTGAAAAATCAAAACTTGACTTGATTAAGAGCTCCTCAAAAACCCCTTTTTCAAAAATGAGTCCCTCTTGATGTGCCTGTTTTTGAAAATAAGTCCTAAGCTCTGCATCCTTTAAAGGGTTAGCTTCAAGTACCAAAGCATCACGTTTTAGGAGTTTAACCAACCGACGCTTTCCATCGAGCTTTCCAGAAGCCATTAAGACAAGACGTGTTGTTTCTACAGGTGATTGAAGATAATTTTCAAGACGTTTCAATGCTTTTTCATCTAGATAAGACTTTTTAGCAGTAGTCATATCTTCGAAATGATCAAAAATAACTACCTTTTCATCTGCAAAAAAAGGCATACTTTCCAAATCGAGCTCAGCATCTTGATAATCAGTCTCGGACATATCAAAATAGGAATAGGTCAAGTCACTTGGATCAAATCCAATTTGTTTTAAAAATTTTTCTTTAGCTTGACTATACTGACCTAAATCCTCGCCAGCCAAGACAGTTATCATAGGGAGTTTTTCTCTGTTCAGCTTTTCAATCGTTTCCATAGCAATCATGGTTATATTATATCAGAATTTTCATTATAACAAAAAGCTCACCACCGAAGCGATGAACTTCACTTTATTAACCAGAGTTACGAAGTCCTGTTGCAATACCGTTGATAGTAATATGAATAAGACTAATTTCGTCATCAGTCAGATTATTATTACGAAGACGTTTAATCAATTCAATTTGGATGTAGTTCAAGACGTTGAAGTATGGCAAGCGGAAATCCAAACTTGCTTTAAGAGATGGGCTTTCGTCAAGGAAGTCATCATGTTTTTCAATCGCAAGAATGACATTCTTAGTTAGCTGCCACTCATCCAAAATGATGTTAAAGACACTACGAACTTCTTCACTCTCTGCCAACTGTGCATAGTGGAAGGCAATATTCATATCTGATTTTGAAAGCACCATATCCACGTTAGACAAAAGTGAACGGAAGAATGGCCATGTTTCAAACATGTGTTGAAGTTTTTCAAGGTTTCCTTCTTCGGCTTTAATATAGTGATTAAAGGCAGAACCCACACCATACCAACCTGGGAACATGATACGGTTTTGTGACCATGAGAATACCCAAGGAATGGCACGAAGCCCTGAAATCTCAGTAATAGTCTTACGAGCTGCTGGACGAGAACCGATATTTAAACTTGATACTTCTTTAATTGGACTTGCTTCAAAGAAGTAATCGTAGAAATGTTCATTTCCAAAGACAAGGTCACGATAAATAACATTTGAATCGTGAACGATTCCGTCCATAATTTCACGGAAATCAACCAATTCTTCTGGATCGGCAATTTGACGTGTCACCATACGGTCAAGAGCAGCTGAAACAAGCATCTCAAGATTGTAGTATGCTGCATCCTTATTACCATATTTATTACCGATAACCTCACCTTGCTCTGTCAAACGGATACGGTCTTTAATAGTACCAAATGGTTGAGATGTAATAGCATCGTAAGATGGTCCACCACCACGACCAACAGTGCCACCACGGCCATGGAAGAAAGTAATTTTAATGCCGCGCTCTTCACCAATCTTGGTCAATTCGTTTTGAGCTTTGTAGAGTGTCCAACCCGAAGAAAGGTAACCACCATCTTTGTTTGAATCTGAGTAACCCAACATGATTTCTTGGTAGTTATTACTGTTCTTAATCCATCGTTTAACAATATCATAGCCAAGGTATTGTTTCATGATTTCATTAGAGTTTTCCAAGTCTTCGATGGTTTCAAATAGTGGAACGATTTGGACACGCGCACGCTCAGTATCAACTAAACCAACTTCTTTAAGAAGGATGGCTAACTCAAACATATCTGAGACGCTCTCAGTGTGAGAGATGATATGTTGTTTGATGACTTCTTCACCAATATAGTCCTTCAAAAGACGAGCAGTACGGAAGATAGCCAATTCTTTTTCAAGTGTTTCAGACTTAGATACATTTGTTGATGATAAGGTACGTGGATCTTCTTGCAATTCTTTGAGAAGAACAGCAACCTTTTCAACCTCTGTCAATTCACTATAGTTGTCAACAATGTTTGCAGATTTAAGCAACTCTGCCACACAAGCTTCATGAACGCTTGAATCCTGACGCATATCAATTGTTGCAAGGTAGAATCCAAAGACTTCAACGGCTTGAAGAAGCTCTTCAAAATCACCGGAAATCAAGACAGAATCATCATTTTCGAGAAGTGAATTTTTAATTGCCAAAAGATCATCATGGAAAGCTTCAGCTGTTTCATAAAACTCGGTAGTTTGTTGTGAGACAGCTTGAAGACTTTGGCTGAGACGTTCTTGCACAAAATCAGCTACTACTTCGCCTGTTGATACTGATCCAAGACGAACATTTTCAGAAAGACGCTTAGCAACTCTTTCCTTGCTAAAGTTACCTTCTTTGAAGAAAAGAAACGTCTGAATCAATTTAGATTGAATGTAACTAAAAGCACGACGGTATGGTTCATTTTCACGGTAAACAGATGTATCTGGAGAAAGTTTCGCCATTTCTGCTACTGTTTCTGAAACTTCAGTCAAACGTGATGAGAGTGAGAATGAGCGGTAAAGGTTATCAACTTTTTCAATATAGTAATTGAGGATAACTTCACTTTGTACTGTCGCAGAAAGTTTAAGAGTTTCTGCCGTTACAAATGGGTTCCCGTCACGGTCACCACCAATCCACATTCCCATTGTAATAGGTGTTGGATTATTAAGTTCGATACCTTTTTCAACCGCTAAACGTTTGAATTCATGCGATAAGTTGGTAATCGCCTTAATCAATGAGGAGTTGTAATACTCCATAACGTTAGTGATTTCGTTTTTAACCTTAAGTTTCTTCTCACGAATGATATCCGTTTGCATCATAATTTCTACATAACGACGCAAATCCGCATACCATTTATCCTTGTTAATAAGACCAGCCTTAACATCACGATGTTTACGGAGAAGTTCGTGAATGTGGTTAGTCAATTCAAGCATGGTTTTACGTTGAACCTGAGTTGGGTGAGCTGTCAATACCGGCACGACATTAACATTTTCAAGAATGTCACGCGCATTGTCGCTTTCAGCGACAACATCAAAGGTTTCAGACAACTTACCTAAATAAGATTCATCAATATTATTTTTGTGGTTGACTTCATAAGCCAAATCCACGTCCTCAGAGATATTAATCAAGAGAGGTAACAAAGAGAAATAACGTGATGCAACGACCATATCGTCATTTGTCATTTCTGAAATGGCTTGTGTAAGGGCCACATAGTCACCTTCATCATAAAGTTCAACCAAATGTTGGATAGTTGTGAGGCCTTGCTCTCCAGCCATTCCTAGTGTTGCATCATCCAACAATTCTTTCAAGATACCAACTTCTTCAGAGATGATTTCCTGGTTGTTACTGCTTTCCAATTTGTTAAAAGCCAAACCGTATTCTCCTTACTTTATGTAGTACCCTTTTATGATATCACTTTTAAAACAAAAGTAAACTATTTTTCTGTAAATCGTCAGTTATTTTGCAATTTTCCGACTTTTTTGAAAAAATTATTAGACCTATTTCCGAACTTTATAAAAAAAGACTCTGAATTAGAGTCTAAAATCTTAATTATACTTTTCTTGATAGAATTTAATTTCATCACCATCTTGAACTTTAAGTTGATTAGCGGCTTTCTCACCGATTTTTCCATTGACATCAAACATCCAATAAATCCCCTTCTCCTTGTCTTGAGAAATTCCATCAATTTCAGTAATAAAACCATCATTTTCTTGAACAGGATATATTTCTTTTAAAACATCAAGGACCGTATCACCTTTTTTGAATTCTACAGATTTTTTCTTACTTTCCTTTTCAGTTTTTAAAATCAAAGTAACCTGACCTTGAACCTTAGACTGATGATTGTTTGTGCTATTAGTAGGTTTAGCAGCCTCATTTTTTCCACAAGCAGCTAAAGTAACAAGAGAAAAGGCAAGAGCTAAATATATCAATAATTTTTTCATTTCAAAAATCTCCTAAAAACAGACTGAATAAATGGATAGAATAGAAGCGTCGATACTGCATGATAGGTATCATAAAGAAGGCCAGAAACAACAAAGGTAAGACCGCTCTTAAATAGGAGGCCATAACTATAATCCAGGAGAACTCCGTAGAGAAAGGACAAAGTAGTTACCAAAGCAATCTGCCAAACAAGTGATAACCTAGGTGCAATCAAGCTCCAAAGAGCCATCAAAATGCCGAAGGCCAAGATTTGATTAAAAACCCAGGGACCAAAGCCAAAGATGAATCCTGAGATTGACATGGTCAAAGCCATAATCAAGAGACCATCTAGTAACCCCAAATAAAGAACAGCCACAAAAAACATAGCTGTAATAGGCTGAATATTTGGCAACCCTATAAATGCTGACCGCAATCCTACTGCCAGAGCTGACAGAATAGCTATCCGAGCCATTCGTTGAATCGTTAGTTTCATATATCTATTATGCCAGAAATATGTTGACTTGGCTAGGTATAATACTTACTTATTTAATAAAAAAGAAAATAACTGCTAAAAGAAAGAGACCAATCACACGATTAGCCTCTCCCGTATTACATTTGTTTCAAACGTTCCACCCGTTCTGAAATTGGTGGGTGGGTATAAAAGAGCTTCTGCAAACCAGATTCCTTTTTAGGGTCATTGATAAAGAGGGCTGCGCTAGCATCATCCACGTGATGTTGCATTGGCGCACTATTATCAAGTTTGAGCAGAGCGTTAATCATACCTTGTGGGTTACGTGTCAATTCGACGCTAGAAGCATCAGCTAAAAATTCACGCTGGCGTGAAATAGCCAACTGAACCAAAGTAGCTGCCAAAGGCGCCAGAATAATGGCAATCAAAGAAATAATGAGAAGAATAATTTCCAAACCGCTACTTCCATTACGGTCATCATCATTTCTACGACGACCTCCACCCCAGAACATCATATTACGAGCCATCCCAGCTAGCATGGTAATGGCAGATGCTAAGGCAACTGCTATGGTAGAGATGCGGATATCGTAGTTGCGAATATGACTTACTTCATGTCCGATAACTCCTTCAAGTTCCTCACGATTCATAACCGCAAGAAGACCTGTCGTAGCAGCTACTGCCGCGTTCTTAGGGCTTGATCCGGTCGCAAAAGCATTCATTGAAGGATCATCGACAATAAAGACACGTGGCATTGGGATTTGGGCCACCATAGCCATGTCCTCGACCACATGATAAAGGTTTGGAGCTGTTTGTTCATCAACCTCTCGTGCACCGTTCATAGCCATAACGACATTAGTTGATTGGAAAATCATGGTAACGGCATAGATAAAACCAATAACTAAGGCAAGAATCAGACCACCAAATCCTGAACCTAACCAAAGATAGCCGACACCGTAGCCAACAAGGCCCAACAAGAGGAAAAAGACCAGAAGCAAAAGCCAAGTCTTTCTCTTATTTCGAGCAATCTGATCAAATAACATATTAGTTACCTAGTCCACTGAAATCAACTTTAGGCACAGCTTTTTCTTCTTCTGGTGTTTCAAGGAATTCAGCAGCCTTAAAGCTAAACATCTTGGCAATAACATTGCTTGGGAATGTTTCCAATTTCACATTGTAGTTACTTGTCACACTGTTATAAAGTTGACGCGAATAGGCAATTTTATTTTCAGTGTTCGTCAACTCTTCTTGAAGCTGACTGAAGTTGGCACTAGCCTTAAGATCAGGGTAACTTTCAGCTACCGCAAAGATTCCAGAAACCTGACGAGTCAATTCATCACTGGCACGCATAGCTTGTGCAGGAGAAGTCGCAGCTGCTACCTGATTACGAAGTTCTGCTACTTTTTCAAGCGTTGAACCCTCATATTTAGCGTAACCTTTAACCGTTTCAATCAAGTTAGGAAGGAGGTCATTACGACGTTTCAATTGAACATCAATTTGACTCCACGCCTCCTTGGTTTGCATACGGCTCTTAACCAAGCCGTTATAACTTGCAATAACAAAAATCACAAGAACAACAATAATGGCAATAATAATCCAAATCATATTTTTATTCCTTTCTTATACCTAAAAAAGTCCGTACGACTTCTCTTACAAGTATCTTTAATAGTCTCAGTATATCAAATTTTCAGATAAAAGTGGTAAAATGTGAGCCGTTTTACAAAAAAACTGGACAAGATGTCCAGCTTTTGTATTACTCTTTCGACGTGTATCGTTTTCCTTGGGCTAGTGCATCTGCTTCTGTCATTGTAACGACATTTGCTTTGTTGGTATTGCTAGGCATACGTAAAAACACCTATCTAACTGGATGTTTCTTCCCTATTATTTCCCTGCTTTCTTACCTTGTTTAGTAAAATAAATTGTAGATATACTTAGTGTAACAGCAACTCCGACAAGGAAGAGAATCATTGAAGTCTGAGATTTTCCTTTTTCTTTGGAAGAATCACCCTGACTTTCAGAAGACTTAACTACCTGATTAGCCTCGATTACTTTATAAATACGGGCGATATTTTTAGGTGTGTCATCCTTCTTGCCTTCCGCCAATTCTGACAAATCACTGCCAATCTCTTTGACAACATCTTCAGAGCTTGCAAACGAAGCTGCTTCTGAAGCTAATGTTTCAGATGCCATAACCGCCATGACTTTACTTGAGATTACATCCACAGATTTCTCATTCAAAAGAAATTAAAGCGAATATCTTCTGAGGTAAACTGACTGCTTGTTACAGTGGTTTTTAGGTCGTTGTTCTAGGCGACCTGAGTATTTGGCAAAAGACTGACAACTTTCACAATCTCTCCATTTTAGTCCCAAGCTATTCTTGAAACTAGAAACAGATAATCTCAAATATTAAATATATTTAATGATGCTGTTTTTAAATTCAAAACAAAATAAAAGGCTAAGTAATCCATTTTAACAAGTCCTTAAAAAGCCCTATTTAGTAAGAACTATCAAATTAAATTTGGGAAATACCTGAAATCCTTTTTCTCAGATTTCTGCCAAACGTTTGATAGTCTTTTTTAATTTTACGATTCAAAGTATTATTTTTCGAATGTTTTAGTATTACAAATGTTAAACAGCAAAAAATAAGAAAGAGGCAAAAATACCTCTTTCTGTTCAAAAAAATGATTTAATCGGCTAGATCTTACGATCACAATACCTCTAGTTCTTCAAGCGATAGACCAGTCACATCTGATACAACTTCTAGAGGTAGGCCTTTTGAGAGCATCTTACGAATCAACTCTAAGCGCTCCTCATGACGACCTCGTTCCATGCCTTCTTCACGCGCTTCATCAATTGCTGTTTCCATGGTCATGTCATAATTTTCTTGAATACGTATGCGTTCATCAATCATCGCCTTTTCCTCCTGTGTCCAGCTGGATGAATCCAGTAATGAATCGGCATGCGTGACCGCTTGACTAGGTGCCATTGAAAATGGGAGATTTCCAAAGAACTCTAGCCACTGCCGCCCTTCATCCCTGATATGCTTATCTTTATTATACTTATCCAACTCTAAAAAGGCAATCTGAAGAAGGTTCTGCTGTTTTCCATCCTTATAGTAGGCATTCAAAGGCCTCCCCGTTCGACTATTGGCCATCCAATAAGTATTAATCGGGGACTCCTCATCTGGCAACAAGGTCTTCTCCAAGATGGCTATACCATAGATCGGCTCCATCTGCTCATACATCTTGTGTGTCTGTCCTTGTTGGCGTAATTGCTGCACATTTTCCACCAGCTGGTTAGCCAAATAATAATGAAAACGATTGAGAAAATAATGCTGCTTACGCACCTGAATCTCAATGATAACCTCAGTTCCATCATTCAGCTTAGCTCGAACATCCACCGAGGTTGAAAAGAGCTCATCCTCATCAAAGTCCTTTTTATGAAGCTGTGTTCCCTCCAAAATCTGAGCATCTACAACATCCAAATCTAAAATATCTCGAATAAATGCCACCGTCACTTCAGGCAGACTAAAAATCTTCTTGGCCATAATATCCAAGGTCGGTGAGACATGCTTGTGTCTTTTTTCCATCTACTTCTCCTTAGTCAAAAATAGAGGGTTGTCCCCTCTACTTCTATTATTCGGAAAAAGCCTTTGATTGCACTATAAGATCCATTAAGAAACTAAATAATAGTTCACTTTCAAGTCTCTAAATTGATCATAACCCAAATACTCATCATTCTGCAAGCGACCTAAAACAATGCTAGGATGAATACCAATCTCATCAGCAAATTTCTTAATCGCTTGTTTATCAAAGCAAGCCTCATCTATGAATCTTTGATATTCTTGAGGAGCAATTAGTAAATCTTTCGCAAATTGGTCTGCTTGTTCCTCAGAACGTCGATAAGAGTCGCTAGCTTCTTCATCAGACGAAAAGTCATTCTGCAGAATATGCCCAATCTCATGGAAAAGTGAAAACCAAAAAATATCCGATGCTTTATTACGATCAGTTAATAACAACAAGACACTACCATTTCCAAACTTCTTTGTTGCACCATTTAAATTGGCATTTGCTAAAGCAGGAAGTCCCACTAAGACAACCCCACACTCTAACAAGATATCGGTCAATTCTTGAGCAAAATCCTTTGGATCTTGTCTCGTCAATTCTCTCAAAGTCGGTAAGCTTCTCTCTAACTTTCTGCGATTAAGCTTTATAGTCGTTTTATTACGAGCTTTTTTAGATGCTAACTCTAACATGATATTGGAATTAACGATACTCTTTTCGGTAAAGTCACGTGTATTACGATAACTCACTAAATGGTTAAAAGTCAGGAGATATTCTAGACTCGATACTTCTAGAATCTTCCGAAGCTCTGTAATCTTTTCACCGATACTATAGCGCTTCTCTGGAACGTAGCCTTTTTGTTTAAAATACTTAAAGTCAATCATCTCGCAGATTTCCTTCTCTCGGCCTTGATCAAGCTCTCTTTGTTCTACAATTTCAGCCACTTTCACATCATAAATGCTTTGAAGGTTGAGCCAAGTCTGCATAGAAACACCACTTAACTTGGCTAACTTATGAGCTGTCTCCTTACTAATAGACTCCTCAGCATTAACTAGCTTGCTGACAGTCTTGGCAGAGACTCCCAAACGCTCCGCAAATTCTTTCTGAGTTACGTTATAGTCCTCAATTAAGTCTTCAACATACTGACCCGGATGAAAAGCAATCAGGTCTTTGTACTCAACAACTTTTTTACTCATAATGATTGCTAACCTCCTCTATTTTCATGATTTCGATTTCTACCGGACTAGAAAATACCTTCTCCAGATCTTCCTCCCGAAATCCTAAAATCAAACGATAGGAACTCCTTCGACCATCTATATCTAAAGCAAACTGTCCATTTCTCTTTCCCTTTAATTGGTGAAAATGATACTTAGGAAAAGCCGTCATACTAGCTAAAGAATCCGATGCTTCCAAAAGGTTAATCAACTGATGCAACCTTAATGCAACCCTATCTGAAAAATCCTTTTTCGCTCGCCTTAGCTCAGTGCACTGTTTCTTAACAGTTTTATTTGTATAGATAAGCTTCATAAATTCCTTTCCGTTCGATTTAAATTACCTTTTTGGTAATTTAATTATATCATGCAAAGAAAATAAAAACCAGCCAAAGGTTGATTTGGCTAGAATATTAAATACAAACACATAAAACTCAGTAACATGATTAAAGATATAATAACTGCGAAAACTCACATGAAGAAAATTAATCATTTATCTCAACTAAAAGCAATTCAAATAGCCCTTTAGTAACTACAATTATTACGATTACAATACTTAGTAAAAAACCAACATTTATAAAATCTGGAATACATTTAACTTCTAAAGATAACTCCACCATATATAATAAACTAACAACAAATGTATAGAAATACCTAACAATTATCTCTTCCCATTTTGAAGAGTATTCGTTTGAGTTCTTATCATACAATACAGATCGTATAGGAGAAGAATACAATATAGCAATCGCGGAAAGTAAGAAACCTGTGATTACAGAAATAAATGATACCGTATCACTATGACTTAGTAGAATATAATTCCTTAGTAAATATGATATAAACAAACTAATCACTAAAATACAACCAGAAATAACTCTATCTTTTTTTCGTAACTTACTCATTTGACAGGCTCTCTATTTCTTTGAGCAAAATATCTTTTACCTCTGCTCCTAAAAATTTCCCAGTTGCTTGTTGTTTTTCGACATTTATTGTAATTTTTTTGATAAACGTACCACGATTAAAAACATGTTCAAATCCTGCTTCGTCATTTCCTCGAATTAAGATACCTGATAGTTGATGATTCTCAGATTCTTTTACAATTTTTTTGATAAATGTTTTGATTTTATTTATTTTCATCCCAGATAGCTTTACATTCAACGTTAAATCATCCAAGCCATCGGTATCAAATAAATCAGATAGAGCTTCACGTTTTTCTGATAAAGATGAAAAAATATCATTTTTTGAAGTAAACTGAATTTCATCAACACTAGATAATATTTTAAAAAACTCCTCTTTATCTTCATAAAACCCCTTTATGTTAAACTTAACTTCCGTTGTATCTTTGAGAATTTTTTCTAGCAAATTACGGTGTCTTACATCCGAAAAATACAATAAATTATTATCTAAATCAAATAAGACAAAAAATTGCTTCAAAAATTCCAACTCTGTTTCTGATTTGGGATTTTCCCGTTTTTGATTCGTATAGTAGTCCGTTACAGTAGTATCTCTTGGCTCTAACTTTCCAGATTCTATTACTAAAAAAACAAAGTGATTATTTTTATCAACCTCTATATGGTATAACCCATTATCATGTTGTAAGTTGCATGGAGTCAACTTATCAAATGTCTTTAAAATAGGTTGTAACCACCTCTCCCCCCTTTGATCACTTTCAATAAATGGTTTCCAAATTGAAAAAGTAAGCTCTGACATTTATTTCCCCTCAAATTCTTTCAACTTCAAAATTCTAACAATTGTATCCTCTACTCCACCTTCACCTGCCCATTCATCAGCATTGGCAAGAGCCAATCGCGAAGTTGGGTGAGTTCTTGGTTTTCAAAAATATTGTTCTTAATCTTTTCGTAAATAACATTTGCTTGTGTTTCAAATTTTGACGATACTTCTTTATCAGGAACTATAACAGTTTTCTCTTTTAGAAATTTGAAATGTCTAGCATATCCATAATTTGATAAATCAAAATCTTCAATCATGTGATAAAGTAATACATTTGAAATATTCTCATTATTTGAAATTAAGACTTGAGTGCCATCAGCTCCTCTAGCATAATCAAAATTTATATATTTTACTACTCTAGTGTGATCACCAAATATTACATGCCCATCTTGAGCTTGTAGTAAGGCATTTTCATTATTCGTAAAACCTGCAATAAATTTTTGACTCTGATCGATAACAGGTATTTCCCCAATAAATTCAATCGAATTATTTTCAATCTTTTCAGCTTTAGTAACTTTATCTAATAAGTTACCAACACTCTCAACTCCCCACCCCTCTGGGATTTCGCGTTTGAGTTCTGGGTTATAGACCATCTTTCCACCTGATGATTTGTAAGGTTTGCCATTCTGGTCTGGGAAATCAAACTGCACAAACCAGTAATCATAGAGGGTCTTAGCCATAGCTTCCAACTCTTGGTTGATTTGGTTGTTGATTTGGATTTTTTGGTCAATACTCTTCAGTAATTTACCAATTTTTATTTGTTCATCAATTTCTAAATCTGGGATAACAAAATTCATGATTTGGCTCTTATCTCCACGAGGCATTTTTGTGCCTTTCGATCCCTTCATTACATATTCAAAGAACGAATCTTGAGTCAAAGCATAGTATAAAAAATTATAGTCAATCACATCATTAGGACGAACTACTAAAACATCAGATGATGCTCCTCCATCAATGTCAGCTTGCCAAATTTTCTTTAAATAAGGACGTATATTTGCTATCAAAATATCATTTTTCTTGAATCTTGTTACTTTTTGAGTGGGTAACTTTTCTGCTATTACTCTCCCTTTTTTATTTTGTAATAAATTATCTGTTGTAATATACTCCGAAATATCAATACTATCAACAGAAATCTTTTCCGTTACATAACATGATACATTAGACAACTTACTCATACTTCAACCCCTTCAATTGCTCTTCAATCTCCTTCTCCAATGCATGCGATTGCTGGAAGAGGTCTGAGAGTTTGCTTTGAAAGGCGGCCATCTTGGCTTCAAACTCTTCTGCTGTGATATCTACATAGTCAATCTTGATGTCAAAGTACTGGCCTGCGCTGAGAGAGTAGTTTTTCTCTTTGATATCCTCATATGAGACAGTGACAGAAAAGTCCTCGACGGCTTCCTTCTTGATAAAGGTCTCGACAATCTTCTGCTCTTCCTCAGGAGACAGCACAGTTTTTTGGTTCTTGCCTTCCTTGATCTTGGTTCCGAGGTTCGAAGCATCGATGAGGACGACATCGCCCTTGTTTTTCTTATCGATAAAGAGGATGGAAACTTTGGTACCTGTCGTCGCAAAGATATTGGACGGCATGGAAACGACACCTGCCATCATTTGATTGTCTACCAAGTGTTGACGGATTTTCTTATCAATGCCATTTTGCGCCGTAATAAATCCTGTAGGCAAAACAACGGCTGCTTGGCCATCTGGCTTCAAGGAGTAAATGATATGCTGGATAAAGAGCTCATAGATAGCCATCTTGTCCTTAGATTTTGGTAGAGTTTTAGGCACACCTGCAAAGAAACGCTCACTAGCTTCTGGCAAAGTCTCTACTTGGTCCCGCCATTTTGAAAAGTCCAGTTTGAACGGAGGATTGGAGACAATATAGTCCATCTTTTCAGGATGACGATTACGTAAAATGGTATTGCCTTCAACGATATTATGGATGGAGTGTTGAAGTCCATTCAAGATTAGATTGAGACGAAGCAGATTGGATGATTTTTGTGAGATATCCTGACTATATACAGTTGCCTTATCCACACCAATACGACTGGCGAGATTCATAAGTAAGGTTCCAGAACCAGCAGATGGGTCATAGATACGCACATTTTGAGGTTTGTCATTACCTACTAGGATCTCTGCGATAATCTTAGCAACAGAATGGGGTGTGTAGTACTCGGCATACTTTCCACCACCGTCTTTGTTGTAGTCCTTAATCATGTACTCAAAGAGAGTAGAGAAAAAGTCAAAACCTTGAGAAAAAATATCTTGATTGAATTTGACCTTAGCCAACAGATTGATAATCGCCTTAGCCACTTCATTTCGCTTACTTGAATCTGAAATGTTATCGGTAATCAGGCGCTCATCAAAAAGACGAACCGTTGTATCCCCTTCTGTATGGACAGAGAAGATATCGTTGTTGTCAATGGCAATTTGGTTGAGTGTGTTTTCAAACGTCTCATAAAAATCAGATTCATTTTGCTTGCGATGGAGCGTTTCGATGAATTGGTTTGGCTTCATCCAAGCTGTTGACGTTCCTATATCCTCTAGGAGCCAATCATAATCCTCTTCACTCATAGATACTAGATACTCATAAGTGTTTTCCGAATCGACATTTTGAGCTTCATAGAGAAACTTGTCATTCAAGAATTTGTACAAGAAAGATTGAGTAAGGAGCTTGTACTCTCCTGCTTCACCACCTAAACCAGCGTGGGTAAAGACTGCTTTCAAATCGTCTACCAAGTCTTGGACTTGGACCTTATAGTGTTCATTCATTAGTTTTGATATTCCTGTTCGTATTCTTCAAATAAAGATTCAACAAGATTATTGAAGTCTTGTTTTGTCAACTTTTCATTTCCTGCTGATTCTGTACTTTTCATTTCTTTGCGTGCCTGTTCACGAATCATTCGTTTTAAAAAATCATTGTTATCAAGGACACCTTGATTTAGACCAATTTGATAATCTAAATTGGCTTTTGAGCCTTTAATCACATGGAAGATAACTGGAAATTCACTTACCACAGTTGAGTTGGTAACATGCTTGAAAGATCGAGCTGCCATTTCATCGCCATTGAAATTCATAGCTAGTCGTCGAATTCGGCTCTTATAATCTTCAAATGCGTCAAACAGATTTTGATACTCAGTCTGAGTTTCTTTGATATTCTCCATTGTGAGGCCTTCCTGCTCATAAATCATATGTTTCTTCATGATTCTACGGAATTCCTCATAGAGATTTACCCATTCAGGGTCTTTTTCATCTGGACGACCGTTAATCCCACCTGCCACTCTTTTACGAAGCTCGTAGAGATCATTCGCTGCTAGTCGTAACTCCTCTTCTGCGATTTTAACGAAACTAAATGTCGTATCAGACATTGCTAGATTAAGCAAGGTTCGACTTGAAAATTCGTCAGGTTTTTCCATAAGTGAGAGGTTAAGTAAACGTCTTGAAATCACGTTCAACAAAGTCGATACATGGTTAATGTCAATCTTACTTAGAAGTTCACGATGTCCTAAAAGTCGAGCAACATTATAAAATTGCTTCATCGCTTCTAGCGCTTTTCGTAACTCGATAAGTTGATGTCTATCCCTCACTTCATCAATTGTTTGAGAGAAGAACTCTAGATTCTCAGTTGGATAATTCATCAAAATTGTCTCTGATTTCTCAAGTTGTTTACTAATTTCGTCAGCTGAAACAAAGAGGGAACCAAAAACATTTTCAACATCTTCTCCTGTGTTTTTTAGATCATACTCCTGATTGAGCTCCTCCAAATACGCACGATTGGTTTTATCAAATTCTTTCGAAATATCCGCAAAGTCAATCACATATCCAAATTGATAATCCTTATATGGACGATTAACACGTGTCAATGTTTGAAGTAAGTTATGAGCCTTGATTTTGCGACCTAAGTACAATCTTTTCAACCTAGGTGCATCAAATCCTGTTAGTAACATCGAATACACAATAACAAGATCAATTTTACTTTCTTTATAGCTTTCTACACGATCTTTCTTGTATTCTTTGTCACCTTCATCATGAAGGATTAAAGCTGATGTGATATTTGTCTCCCCACGACTTCTGCGTTCTTCTAATTGCTTTTCAATCTCACGAGCTTGCTTAGATGAATCACAAACAATCATTCCACCGATGGAATCATCATCGAAGACAACATCACGTGCTCTATTGAAATCTTCCAGAATGAAATCCAACATTGGTGAGACATAACGTGGATGAGCAAAAATATCATCTTTTGAAAGATCTCCACGCAAGATTTCTTCATTGATGGTTTGAAGAGTCTCTTTATAAGAGGTTTCAATATCTTCACGCATCAGACGAAGTGTAAAACCATCATCAATCGATTGATTGTAGTAGTATTTATGGATGTAATCACCAAAAATATCACGTGTCGTTGCATGACTTTCCTTGGTTTTACCATCTTTTTTATATGTTATTAGGGGCGTTCCAGTCAGTGCAATCTTAATAGCATTTTTATCTGCATTGTATAGATTTGGGAGATAGGAGCCTTTCTCATTATATGAACGGTGAGCTTCATCAATAAAATAGATATTTTGACGATTTAAATCGTAGCCTGAATGATCCGTTAAATCTGAATTATCCTTAAATTTCTGAATATTGACGACAGCAACTTGATAAGCATCATGCTTTTCATTCAATTCTTGTGGACGGTTAATCCTTTTTACTTTCAAGCCACGTTTCGTAAACTCTCGCGTAGCTTGGTCTGCAAGATCTAAGCGGTCAACTACAAAATAAAACTGAGGAACAATTTCCTGTTTTGAGAAATAATTTGTAAGGTACCTGATATTAAAATAAGACAAGGCAGTTTTTCCAGACCCTTGTGTATGCCAGATGACACCTTTCTTCACTCCTTTTCCAATTGCATCCTCAATTGCTTTTGTTGCAAAAAACTGTGGATAACGCATCACATGTTTTTGCAACTGAATAGTGCCATCTTTTGAGCGTTCTTCTACATAAGCTAATCCATAGCGAAGCAAAAACAATAATCTTTCCTTTTGATAGAGTGATGAGATAAATGTATTACAAGGTGTACTTGGATCTTGATTTGTCTTAAATTCTGGCTGAGATTTCAAGGCAAATCGATTAACATCTTTTAATACTGCGTCAATCTCCTCTTCACCTAATGAACGTATAGAATAAATTAGTTCCTCTTCTCTTTCTTCCTTAAATGCATTGAATTTAGTTTTTGAGAATGCATTTGAACAGTAAAAGGACCCTTGCTTTTGTTGACCTTGACCACTGATATAAGGTAAATTATCTGAGAATGAAAGCAATTGGGTAATATTATTGAAACGACGAAATCTCCTATTCTCAAATCTAACGGCTGTTCGTGATTGCTCAGATCGAATAGCAGTCTTACCATCACGAATGGCATTAGGTTGTTTCACTTCAATATATGAAAGTGGCAAGCCATTTATAAAAATGACAATATCAGGTCTAAACTCGTCTCCTCCATTTTGACAGGTTACCTCTAAAGCAAGGTGAAATGTATTACTTTCAGGGTTTTCCCAGTCAATATAAGTTGGACCACTATTACTTACTATACGTTTATAAAAAGCACGTCCTAAATCATTTTGATCTAATTCAATCTTGATATTATTAAGTTCTCTTTCAACATCCAAATCAGTTGCATAATTGTTGAACTTTAAAAATTGCTCTCTAAAGATTGAAATTAAAATATTTGTTTCAGGATCTCTTCCCATAATCTCCTTACCATTATGAGGAAGATATGTATACCCCAAACGCATTAAGTGTAAGGCTGCTGGAATCTGAACCCTAGTTAATTCTGAAAACTCTCTTCTAGAAACCATTGTTTCACCTCTCCGTCCTGTCGTAATCCCTTACATTATAGCATTTTCAGAGTTTCTTTCATAGTTTTGGGAAAATTCAAACAAAAAAACACGGCCCGAAGGTCATGTTTTTATCATCTATTTATTCCCCCCTATGAATCGTAAACCCTGTGGCTTGCTGGTTAGCCATGATGGTCATGTCTGAAATCTGGACACGTCGTGGTTGTTTGGTGACGTAGAGGACTGCTTCCGCAATATCTTGGGCTTGGAGGGCTTCCAAACCTTGGTAGACCTTGGCTGCCTTGTCCTTATCACCGTGAAAGCGAACTTGTGAAAAATCCGTCTCAACGATACCGGGCTGAATGGTTGTCACCTTGATATCTGTGGTAATGGTATCAATACGCAAACCATCACTGAAAGTTTTCACTGCGGCCTTGGTAGCTGAGTAAACGGCGGCGCCCGCGTAGGCATAGATGCCTGCTGTAGAGCCCATATTGATGATATGGCCCTCATTGGCAGCAACCATACTTGGCAAAATCTGACGTGTCACCATCATCAAGCCCTTGACATTGGTGTCGAGCATGGTCAGTAGATCCCACTCTTCATAATCTTGATAGGCTGTTAGGCCTAGTGCCAGGCCTGCATTATTGACCAAGACATGGACTTGCCCCACACTTTTGAGAATGGCTTGGCAAACATCCTTGACCATGTCCATATCGGTAACATCCAGTGCAAAAGTCCAAACTTTTTGATTGGGATAGGTTGCTTGGAGCTCTTCTTTCAAGGCTTGAAGACGCTCCACACGGCGACCTGTTAGGATGACATTTTCCCCCTCTTTAGCAAAGGCACGCGCCGTTGCTTCGCCAATTCCTGATGTTGATCCTGTAATAAGTACGTTTTTAGGCATGATATCCTCCACTCCTATAGTTCAGCTGACCCTAATCGTTATTTGTCAATTCCCCCAACTTCTTGATAAAATCAGGAAGTTCAAGCTTGGGCAGGCTAGATTTCTTGTTCCCTGACTTCCAAAATATCCAGAGTAATTGGTTGAAACCATCTTGAAGAATCTTTTTTTGTTGGTCAGTAAGATGTTGGTCAGTAAGGTTGCCAAATTCTTGCAACAACTGACCTATCTTAGGGAGAGTTTTGATACTAATATCGTCTAGACTCTCAATTCCAGAATCAAGAATGGTATCAAAGAATAAATCACAGACCTGCTTGAGTTCTTGATTTGGCAAGGTCTCAATCCACTCTTGGAAGGTTTCTTCCAAACGTTGACTCAACTCTGTTGGCTGGTCCTCATAAACAAAATCATTTGCCACTAAATCAACCTCCCAAGTCAAGGCGTTATGTTGAGCAAATCCAATGCCTTCTGCTGCGACTAGCTGGGCAGGCCTATCCCAATAGAGCATAACCCCCACAACAGAATCTTGAGGTCTAATAACTGTCATCCTGGCTTTCAACTCTTGGTAAGAAGGCTTCTCTAAGAGGGGCTTCATCAAGCCCGGAGAATCAAGAAGCAAGAGCTCTGCTATTTGCTCACGCAAGACAGTCGAACTCTGAACAGCCGAATAGAGGGCAAGATTGCCACCCTTGGAGTGTCCGGAAACAGCGATATGGCCACTGAGGTTTGGCAAGTGCTTCTCCAGAAAGGCCATGGCTGAGCGATGCGCAGGAATTTCCCGACTGTAGGTCAACTGAAAATCCTCCTTCCAACCAATGACGCTATCATCGGTACCACGAAAGACAATCTGCTGGTAGTCCAATTCAGGCAGACTGAAAATCATAGCCGCAAACTGTTTTTCGACTTCCTTGTCCAAGACACTACAGTAGTCACTTAGATTAAGTCCAGCGAAACGCCTAGACCTGACCATGGCTTCAGCCAAATCTACCCGTTCCTTAGTCACCATGAAGCTGTAGTCTAGATTTAAGTCCTTCCCTTCAGCATAGTCATGTAAATTGATGGTTTCCTTCAAATCACTTGCTGAGAGCCATTTTTCATAAGTCAGGTAGCCAATCTCATTGATGCAAACCTTATCCAAGATATTTAGAGGCTCTTGATCAAAGGTAAGTTCCTTTACCTTTTCAAGATAATCGATTAGATTGGACATAGTAATCTCCTTGAAGTCTTTCTTACTTTGATTTTACTAGAATTTTCAAAAAATTGTTAGTGAAAAATGTGATATGATAAGAGAGATTATTTATTAGGAAAAGGAAGCTTATGACTATTTCACGATTTTACCGTATTTTACTAGCTCTTTGTGGACTGGTAGGAGTCTCTATCCAAATCCATGATGATGGTTGGGGCATGCTACTCTATTACACCGTTTTGTCCAATATCCTCGTCTTTTCTAGTTTGATTTTCTTTATCATCTATGACTTCAAAAAAGGAGATGCGACGACTAACACAAAACTCTTGCGTTACAAGGGTGGCGTAACCATGGCCATCCTCATCACTGGAGTCATCTATCACATCCTCTTGGCTCCTATTACAGAACCTGAGAAATTCTGGACCCTCCGCAATTTCTTGGTTCACTATATTGTCCCTTGGGGATTGGTGCTTGATACCCTCATTTTCGATGCTAAGAAAGCCTACCGTCTCCGTGAACCAATTTACTGGTCAGTGGTCCCTCTGTCTTACTTTGCCTTTGCCCTTCTAAATGGCTTGGTTCTAAAACTCCCAATCCCAGGTGCCAAAGATAGCCCTTTCGCCTACTTCTTTATCAATGTCAATAAATTTGGTTGGAACAAGGTTTTGGTAAATGTCCTAGTCATCAGTGCCGGGTATATCGCTGTCGGCTATCTCTTGTACCTCTTGAAAAAATTTATCGGTCGTAAACCAGCATAAAATACAAACTGAGCTCCAAAAGGAACTCAGTTTTTTCTATTTCAACAAGCCTAATTTATCAAAAGCCTTATAGAGGCCATCAGCTTCAACATCGTCTGTTACAAGGTCTACCATAGCTAAGATTTCTGGACCACCATTTTCCATGGCAACACCAATCTCACAGTATTCCAACATAGGGATATCAATCTTGGCATCACCAAAAGCAATAGTGTCCGATTGCTTGGCTCCCAAATGCTCCAAAATGACATCAATAGCATGAGCCTTGTTAATATCCTTAACACCCAAGTCACCAAATAGGGCCGTTTCACCTCTCCCCTCCCCAAGTATGGGCCTCAAGCTGTGGAAAAGCTTCTTTCGAATCTAGATGGTCCTGATAGGATTCCAAAACGAAACTGACCTTGTTTAGCTCGTCACGATAGAGTTCCCCACTATACTCAAGTCCATGAATGAAATCTTCTGGTTCCTTACCCTCAACAGACTATGCAGATTGCCCCTTTTGAATAGCGTAAGTCTTAAGTGTCTCACTTGATCGCTCACGAAAATCAGAACTAGCAAAGAGACCATTATTGCTCTCAAGATAAAAGGCTAGATAACGTTCGGTCAACCAATCCACAACCTTAGCAGTGTCTTCCTTGGAAATCAGCTCATGCATAAGGACCTGGCCATGATGCTCCCCATAAGAGCCATTGCCACCAATGTCCCATCCAAGCCAATGTCCCATAATTCTGGTTGCATTTCTGCCTTGCTACGACCAGTACAAACATATACCAGATGACCGTTTTCACGGGCCTGACGAATAGCCTTTACGGCTGATTCTGGGATGTGATTATGATAATCTACCAATGTCCCGTCAACATCTAAAAAAATAAGTTTTGACATGATATTACCTCAAGTATTCTTTTACTTTATTATCTCCTGATACTGCTCCAATCCAAAGTATTGCCATTTCTCCTGAAAGAAGCTATGATGAAGGTATGAATGATTTAAAAACACTACTGAATCACCTGCCCTATAAATTAGCAGCCTATGATGCTACAGGAACCTTTCTCTATGACAATGGTGGTGCTGACGGTAGCTTCTTCCCCCGTGAGTCTGAAAATCTTCCCGATTGGATCATGTCTGAAGTTCTAGCGTCTCCTACCAAAGAAAGAAGTTATCAGATTCCAACTGACAGTTTTGATCAAATTCTCATCCAGACCTACCAAGCTGCTATCGACAACGAAGGAAAGGTCCTAGGATTTTGGGAAACCATTTATGATTTGAAACAACCTCTCAAGACCTATCTGGATAACTCTGCTCAAGCTCTTGCCGCCTGGTCTGATACCACTAGTGGTGCTAGTTTTAAGGAAAAAGCCGACAAATAAGGCTAAAAATCCGTCTTAAATAAATGAAATATTCACTTAATTCACAACTAATCACCTAGTAATACCTTCATTAAATCAGTTTGAGCTAGTATTACTAAGCTTTTAAAAAATAAGTTACTTTAATATCTCTCACAGAATTTACAAACACTCTATTTTGCATTTTTACGCTATTTAATGTAGAATGGGAGGTGATGAGAAAAAGAATTAAACCGATCGTTGTTTACGTGGTTCTAGCTCTTTTAGGATTAGCATTAGTTATTGCAAACATTCACAATACGTCTAAACAGCAGGCGCATCTCGAGAACGTGAAATCTGCTATTCCTTCTGCTACTACACCAAAAACAACAACCAGTAGTACGTCTGACAGTTCCGATGAGGAGCTGATACTTAATCCCATTATTGACCTTTCGGGTTGGCAACTTCCTCAGGATATCGATTACGATGTCTTGTCAAATCATATTTCTGGTGCTATTATCCGCGTCTTCGGTGGATCACAGATTAGTAAGGATAGCAATGCCGCCAGCTCAAATGGGGTTGACAAATCTTTTAAAACACATATCAAAGAACTCAAAAAACGTGACGTTCCAGTTGCCGTCTATTCCTACGCCCAAGGTACTTCCGTCAAAGAGATGAAGGAAGAAGCTCGTATTTTCTACAAAAATGCTTCTCCATACAAACCTACCTATTACTGGATTGACGTTGAAGAGGAAACCATGTCTAACATGGAGGAAGGTGTCCAAGCCTTTCGTGCTGAACTCAAACGTCTGGGAGCTGAGAAGATTGGCCTCTATATTGGTGCCTATTTCATGCTTGAGCAAGAAGTTTCAACCAAAAACTTCGATGCCGTTTGGATTCCAGCCTATGGTGTCGACTCGGGCTACTATGAGGCTTTGCCAAATACTGAAATCGACTATGACCTTCACCAGTATACGTCACAAGGAAACCTCCCTGGTTTCGACAATATCCTAGATCTTAATCAAATCAATCCTGAGAAAAACAAACGTAAAACCTTTGAAAAACTCTTTGGAAAGATTAAGAAAAAAACAACTAAAAATAAGAAGACTACTTCGACTAATTCATCAAGTAGTGAGTAAAAACCAGTGTTTCAGACACTGGTTTTATTCTTGCCCCAATTGACTTAGGCGTATTTGGACGAATGTGTTATAATGGAAAGTAGAAATGTAAAACTTTGAAAAGGAGATAACATAATGGCTAAGAAAAGCAAAGTCAAGAAGACCTTGGTCGACCAAATTCTTGATAAAGCTAAAATAGACCATGATAGCTTATCCTTCAATGGTTTAGAAGGAGAGCTTCCAGAGGATGTGGCTCGTGAGAGCATCTATAAAACCCTAGCCCTTAAAGGGGATAAGACAGGACCAGTCATTGGTATCGTCCCTATCACCGAACACCTGTCTGAAAAGAAATTAGCTAAAATTTCAGGCAATAAGAAAGTTCAAATGATTCCACAAAAGGATCTCCAAAAAACAACTGGCTATGTTCACGGGGCTAACAACCCAGTGGGAATTCGTCAAAAACACAATTTTCCCATTTATATCGATCAGTCTGCCCAAGAAGCAGGTTTTCTTATTGTCTCAGCTGGAGAGATTGGGCGTTCTATCCGTATCAATAGTCAAGAACTTGCTGATTTTGTTAATGCTGAATTTGCTGATATTAAGGAGTAATCATGAAACTGTATTTTGTACGCCACGGTAAAACCGAGTGGAACTTGGAAGGCCGCCTTCAAGGTTCCAAGGGAGACTCGCCTTTGCTTAAAGAATCTATCGAACAAGTACGTGAGTTAGGTCACTATCTCAGTGACACACATTTTGACTTGGTCTTCTCAAGTGACTTACCACGTGCTAAAAAAACTACAGAGCTCATCATGGAGTCTCAAAAACCTAAATCTAAGGTTACCTACACTAAAGCTTTGCGTGAATGGCAACTTGGCAAACTGGAAGGGCGAAAAATTGCACTCGTTCAGGCTATCTATCCCAAAGAAATGGATGCCTTCCGTCATAACCTATCCAACTTCCGTGCTAATGACTTCCAAGCTGAGTCTGTCTACCAGACAACCAAACGTGTAGCCGAATTTGTCAAAACACTTAAAGATAGTGAGGCTAAAAATGTCCTCATCGTCGGTCACGGAGCTAACTTAACGGCTTCTATCCGTACACTCCTTGGTTTTAAACCTGGTCTTCTTCGTAAGGCAGGAGGTCTTGACAATGCTTCTGTCACTATTCTCGAAACCAATGATTTCGAGCACTTCACTCTTAAATGTTGGAATGATACATCTTATATGGATGAACAAAACAAGATTAACTAAATCATTGACTGACTTCATAAGACAAGCGGTCCTTAACAGGGTCGCTTTTTAGCAGTCAAAAAGCCCTTAAATCTATTACTTTAAGAGCTTCACTTCCATTATTTCCACTTCGGTTCATCTGGCAAACAATCTAATTCGACACCAAAGTCTCGGGCCAAGTCCTCTAGTTCATTTTCAAAATCGTCTAATTCCTGTGAGACAAGATCATACTGTCCTTCAGACAATAAACGCTTAAAACGAAGACCTCGACTCAAAATAAATTCCACGTCTATTTTGACAGTTCTATGAACATGTTCCCGATAGTTATTAGCAAACCCTCTTTGCTTTTCTTCAGCATTAAGATGGTCCTCTAAGGCATAATAGGAATCTCAGGCAACTCGCTTCATCTGCTCCGCATCTCTAACACCCTCAAATAGATCATCTCGTTTGGCGTTGAACGCTTCTACCTCTTTTCTCAAAGCATCACGCTCAGTACTTAGTGCTTCAATATCATATTTTAAGTTATCCGTTTCCACCATTTCACTTCTCCCTTTATCACATTCTAGACAATAAAACGGCCTAACGAGGCCGTTTTATTTATCTACCATATTTCATACGAAGAATCTTTTCCTGGTTCGCATCCAAACGAAGGAGAATAACCACCTTATCAATACTCATATTGCTCTCAAGAAGACGTTCAGCTGCCATCATAAGACCATTGTTAATACCCAGTTGAAGCACTGGATTTTCTTTATCGTTAATATCAAAGATATATTTATTATTTGGAAGATCGAAAAGGACTTTCACAGCTCCAAAGAGTTGCTCAAAACTATCGATTTCCAAGTCAAAGACTGGTTTCGTACCTGGTTTAAGGCTACGTCCACGGTGGTTGAACCACATAGAATGCCAGCCGCCGTTAAAGGCACCCATAACGTCATTGTCGTATGAATCTCCGACGTAGAGAGTCGTCGATGGATTCATATCAAATTGTTCAGCCGCAAGATTGAAGATTTCCTTTTCAGGCTTTTGGAATCCTGTCGCCTGACTGACGATGACACGTTTGGGATCCACGTAATCGTATAATCCCAACTTCTTGACTTTCTTAAGTTGATGCTCTGTTGGTCCATTGGTAATAATACCCATAGGAACATTTTTTTCCTTGAGGAAATCAAGGGTCATGCGCATTTCATCAAGCATAGTAATGTTTTCCAACTCATGCTCGTAAACCTCTTGGAAATGGTTACCCGTTTCTTCATCAATTTCACGGTAGCCAAACTCCAAAAGTGTTTCTTTACAGCGCCAAAAACGGAAATATTCGGTTGTCCACTCACCGGCCATTACACGTGGAAAACCGATGTCAGAATAGTGGCGGAAACGAATGTAGGCCTGATTCATATGGGTTATATCAAAGTCAGGGAAACATTTTTCCATGGCAATACGATAAGGTGCCTGTTGATCGTAAATAGTATCGTCAACGTCAAAAACAATAGAGGTAATCATTTGTCCGTTCCTTCTTATATCGTTCTCTTGCCAGAGACTTAGCAAACTAGAAGGTCCGATAACTAAACTGATGAAGCAGTCAGCCCCTAAGACTAAGTCTTGCAAAAGTTGCTTTAAGTCAACTGTCTATAAGCAGTCATGCATATCTGTTTTTTGACTAGCATGAAATTGCCCAAACAGTCTTATTATACCGTTTTTGCCCTCTTATTTCAATTTTTGAGCAAAATTAGGAAAATATTATTCGTGATTTCCAGTATTTCAGATAGAAAAAAGGTTTGAAACATGATATTCCAAACCTTAGGTATCTTTTTATCATCAGATGATTATTTAATTTCTTTAAAGGTCATTTTTTGTTTCACTTCACCCTGACCACCTTTGGCAATCTGGTAATAGAAATCCTTTGATGTGAAATGGTCTCCATAAGCAAAGACCTTGTTGTACTGCCATTGTGACAATTGATCATCCTCTTTTTTACCGAGAGTCAAAGTTGTTTTTGTCACGTTATATTCCCATTTAGCTGTTTGGTCACTATAGGCTTTGTCAAAATCAGTCTGGCTCTTAGCGGCATTAACCACTGTCGTACGGTCCTGACTCACTAGTGCCTTGTTACCACCCTCTTGGAAGGCTACATACATGACACGATTATTAACCTCACCATTTAAAGAACTTGAATATTGGTAAACCTTACCAGGTACAACACTATCCAAATGGTGTGACCCCCAGTAATAGAAGACACTGAAACCAGCTCCCGTAACCAAGAGGCAAGCAAGTACAACACTAATAATGATATTTCTCTTTGACATGCTTGACCTCTCTCTATTCGTCACCAGTTAGGTCAGAGGAATTTGCCTCTGAGTCTGTTTCAGTACGACTTGATGAACTTGAACTCATGCGTGTTTCTGTTTGAGAATCATCACTTGATGAAGCTTTTGATTCAGATGATGTTTCAGTGCTTGATGATGAACTTTCTTTATAAACATCAACATTGAAGGCCCACTTATCACCCTTGTAAGTTACCTTAATTTGGGCATATTTTGCCTTGATAAGCTCTGACATTTTGCCACCCTTGTTAAGGGTGTCGTAAATCTTTTCAGCGAGTGCTTTGGCATTGGCTTCAGTTCTGGCACCATCTTTAGGACCATTAGCAATGTCTTCATCTTTAGCAGTTTCGCCTTGACGGTAAAGCGCTGTTCTTTCAGTGTCCTTCTTAGCATCAGCATTCAGATCATTCTTATCATCTACATGTGAGAAGAATTTCCATGTAGGTCTACCTGAGCGTTTTTGTTGATAAATATTTGAAACTTCTTCTTGAACCTTGTCTTGGAAAGCATCCTCAGTCAATTCTTTCTCTTTAGAAGTATCTGTACTTGCTTTACTTTCACTGCCACTTGCTGTTGAGCTTGATGCAGAAGAGCTTGTTGAGCTTGATGAAGCATCTTTAGATTCTGATGATGAAGAAGAACTTGTTGAACTTGATGAAGCGTCTTTAGATTCTGATGATGAAGAAGATGACTCCTTACTTTCTTTAGAATCTTTATCTTTATCGCTATTATTGGTATTGGAGAATGAAATGCTGTTATCAGAATTATCTGGAGCGTAAATCATTGTATTCTTAGAGTGGTCATCAGATACAAAAGTACTATTATTGATAATCACTCGGTTATTATCGCCATAATAGTTGTTGATAACAATCTTAGAATGTGCACAACGGTGACCATTACCAGTCACATGATAACCTGCTGGTACATCACCATCACGTTTTAAAATAAGGACATCACCAGCAAAGATAAGATCAATATTCTGAATATTGTTATCGTAGGCTAATTTTTCAATAGAGATTCCCGTCGCTTGAGAGATTCCCCACAAGGTATCACCCCATTGAATTACATATTTTTGACCATCTAACTGTTGTGGATTGATGTTCTGAGTTGTCAAATTATTTGTAATTTGTTGCGGTGTGCTGGCAATCCAGTTTGTAATATCTGCAGCGTGAGCACTTGTTTGATTTTGATAAAAGCCATCTGCTAACACAGATACCGTAGGTAGCCCAATAGGCGCTAGTAAAGCGCCAAGCATCACAGCTTTACCAACATAATTTTTCTTTTTCATTGTATATTCTCCTTAATTTCATACGAATCCTACCCTGCTATTATACACTTTTTTATTATATTTGTCAATAAATTATATAACTTCCTAATCAATCATTAATTCAAGTTAGCTATTTTTCTTAAAAATAAAGGGCTTTCCCCTTTATTTATCTGACATTTAGTCATTTGTCCTATCTTTAGAAGGTGATTTATGATACAATATTTACGACTATTTTATGGAGGACTAACATGTCAAATCAACACATGGAAGAATTGAACGATCAACAGATTGTCCGTCGTGAAAAAATGGCGGCCTTGGCTGAACAAGGAGTCGATCCTTTTGGTAAGCGATTCGAACGTACAGCTACATCTGGTCAATTAAAAGAAAAATACGCTGATAAAACAAAAGAAGAATTGCACGAAATCAATGAAACTGCTACTATCGCAGGTCGTTTGATGACTAAGCGTGGTAAAGGTAAAGTTGGCTTTGCCCACATCCAAGATCGCGATGGTCAAATCCAAATCTATGTACGTAAAGATGCTGTCGGTGAAGAAAACTACGAAATCTTCAAGAAAGCTGACCTTGGTGACTTCCTCGGTGTCGAAGGTGAAGTTATGCGTACAGATATGGGAGAACTTTCTATCAAGGCTACTCATATTACACACTTATCTAAAGCTCTTCGTCCATTGCCTGAAAAATTCCACGGACTTTCAGACGTTGAAACCATCTACCGTAAACGTTACCTCGATTTGATTTCTAACCGTGAAAGCTTTGACCGCTTTGTCACACGTTCAAAAATCATTTCTGAAATCCGTCGCTACCTCGATGCTCAAGGTTTTCTTGAAGTCGAAACACCTGTTCTTCACAATGAAGCTGGGGGTGCGGCTGCCAAACCATTTATTACACACCACAATGCACAAAACATTGACATGGTGCTTCGTATCGCGACTGAGCTCCACCTCAAACGCCTCATCGTTGGTGGTATGGAACGTGTTTACGAAATCGGACGTATCTTCCGTAACGAAGGTATGGATGCCACTCACAACCCTGAATTCACATCTATCGAAGTTTACCAAGCTTACGCTGACTTCCACGATATCATGAACTTGACTGAAGGTATCATCCAACACGCTGCTAAAGTCGTTAAAGGTGACGGACCTATTAACTATCAAGGAACTGAAATCAAGATTAACGAACCATTCAAACGTATCCACATGGTTGATGCTATCAAGGAAATCACTGGTGTTGACTTCTGGCAAGATATGACTTTGGACGAAGCCAAAGCTATCGCTGCTGAAAAGAATGTTCCAGTTGAAAAACACTACACTGAAGTTGGTCACATCATCAACGCCTTCTTCGAAGAATTCGTTGAAGAAACATTGATTCAACCAACATTCGTTTACGGTCACCCAGTTGCTGTATCACCACTCGCTAAGAAAAACCCAGAAGACCCACGCTTCACTGACCGTTTCGAACTCTTCATCATGACTAAAGAGTACGGAAATGCCTTCACCGAATTGAACGACCCGATCGATCAATTGTCACGTTTCGAAGCACAAGCTGCTGCTAAAGAACTCGGTGATGACGAAGCAACAGGTATCGACTACGACTACGTCGAAGCCCTCGAATACGGTATGCCACCAACAGGTGGACTCGGAATCGGTATCGATCGCCTCTGCATGCTTCTCACTGATACAACAACCATCCGTGATGTCTTGTTGTTCCCAACGATGAAATAATAAAAATATCCCATTAGTCAAATAATGGGATATTTTTATATGAGGTATAAACGTGTTCAAAAACTGAAGTCCCTTTTTAAGAAAGAATAAACTGTGGTTGAACATTCTGAGACGAAGAAAGAAGAAAGTCAATTCGACTTTTCCATAGATCGCACAGATTATTTTTTCTACCAAGCACTTGTATTTTATTGTGAAGAAAATAATATCCCTTAAAAAAGCTAACGGATTCAGATATGCTACAGACTAATAAAAGAGCTGCTTTTCATCTCAGTATCTTCGTCGCCTGGCTAGCAAAACATGATTTTTTAAATCCTCAAAGTAATGGATTTAATCTTAAGGATATACAAAAAACTCAAGAATGAAACGATTACAGGTACAGACTATCTCTTTAAACATCTTGATAAAAAACTCTATTCAACTGATATCAGTAACACTCTCCTTCCCTTCATCTCTGATTTTTATGAAGATTACATGGATTTCTGTTATACAGTCTTGGTTGATGATGTTGCTAGAACTGAATTTGACTGGAAAATCTATCACTTGGTTGAAGATGATATTGACAAGATGTTTAGTCAATATAGGACTCACATCGAATAATATGAAAAATGCTTCTCTCAAAACGAGAGAAGCATTTTCTTATTTCCAAAATTTTGCTTTTGAAGCTGCGATCCAAGCTGATAAACAAGCTAGGGCTACTTCTGCATAGATAGCATATTGTTTAGCAGGATAAAGCCATGCTTTGTTTTATTCATGCCAACGAGACTTCCAGAGACCGATGTAATCTCCTGTCATTTCAGGATTTTTAAGGAGCTCCATGTAATTTGCAAGTAAATTGTCTGGCTGATTCATCTGCACGTTGATGATAAAAATCACAAGAGCAACCGAGATGACGACTAAGAGTACCAGGGTAATCTTTTTCTTAGCTGTTAGTTGAAATGTTTTCAATTATTTTTTCTCCATCATCTATGAAATCATCTACTCTTATAATTTAGTATAAAAAGTCAATTCTGAAAAGTCCTCTATGATATCAATGTAGGATAAGTCAATACCTTTCGAAACCTTGCACATCTTCTTCATAGTGCTATAATAAAATTGTCAGTCTGCTCGGAAATAAGGCTATTCTTGCGCAGATGTGACTTAGAAAGAGGTGTTTATGACATCTTTAAAAAAGGTTTCCCTTTCGGAGGTAAACCAATCAATTGATACACCAAATAATAATCGTTTTTGGCAAAACCTTAAGGCTTTCTTGGGACCTGGGGCACTTGTGGCCGTGGGATACATGGATCCAGGAAACTGGATTACTAGTGTCGTCGGTGGGGCGACCTACAAATACAGCCTACTCTTTGTCATCTTAATTTCATCATTAATCGCTATGCAGTTGCAACAAATGGCTGGGAAATTAGGGATTGTGACCCAAATGGACCTAGCTCAAGCGACTGCCTATCACTCGCCTAAATGGTTGCGATACACGCTTTGGGTAGTCCTAGAGCTAGCCTTAATGGCCACGGACTTGGCTGAAGTGCTTGGTTCTGCCATCGCACTAAACCTACTCTTTGGTATTCCAATCATGGTAGCCATCCTAGTAACGGTCCTAGACGTCTTTTTACTCCTACTCATCATGAAGCTAGGGTTCAAAAAAATCGAAGCTATCGTTTCAACCTTAATTTTGACAATATTGGTTATCTTTGTCTATCTGGTAGTTTTGTCTGAACCGAGTATTACGGGGATTCTCGAAGGATATCTCCCTACACCAACTCTCTTCGAGACTCATGCCGCTGGACATACCAACCAGTTAACTTTGGCACTTGGGATTGTGGGGGCGACCGTTATGCCACATAATCTCTATTTGCACTCGTCCTTGTCTCAAACGCGTAAGGTTAACCATTCTGATGGTGATGATGTAACAAAGGCTGTCCGTTTCATGACCTGGGATTCAAACATCCAGCTGACTTTGGCCTTTGTGGTAAACTCCCTCCTCTTGATTTTGGGGGCTGCTCTCTTCTTTGGTCACGCTTCTGATATTTCAGCCTTCTCGCAAATGTACAATGCTCTTCAGGACTCCAAGATTGCCGGTGCGATAGCTAGTTCGACACTTTCAACTCTCTTTGCCTTGGCTCTCTTAGCTAGTGGACAAAATTCTACAATTACAGGGACCTTGACTGGTCAGATTGTTATGGAGGGCTTCCTCCACATGAGGTTACCGCAGTGGGTAATTCGTTTATTCACACGTCTCTTCGCCTTGCTACCTGTTATCATTGTAGCTATTCTCTACGGTGATCAAGAAAAGACTCTAGATCAACTCTTGGTTTATTCACAAGTTTTCCTCTCACTTGCCTTGCCATTCTCTATTTTCCCTTTGATTTACTATACTTCTAAGAAATCACTTATGGGAAAACACGTCAATGCCAAGTGGAATACCTTCCTTGGTTACGCCATCGCTCTTGTCCTAACCATTCTCAATCTCAAACTTATCATTGATACGTTTTAAACAAAATAAGGTCAGCGCCATGCTGACCTTGTTTTAGTTTTTGAAGGCGTCAACGAGAACTTGAAATTCTTCGTTGCTAAGGGTAATTCCCTTGCCCATCTTGGTATGGTCTGGACTCCAAGTGCGGATATCGTACTTGGCTGGTGCTCCGTTAAAGCTCACACGATTAAGCTCCTTAGTCCAGCCCTTGTCATTCTCAGACAAGACCAAGAGTTTTTCTTCAATTTCAAATGAAAATTCTGCCATTTGCTTACCTCCACTAGCTTTATTCGTTTTTCTCTGTGAAAATTGTGTGTTTTAGAAAGAAGTTATCCACAAAATTTCACCTTTCATGCTATAATTATTTTATCAAGAAATGAAGGAAATGACCATGATAAACTTTTTAGAAGCGGTAAAGCATCAGCTTCATCAGTTTGTGGAAACAGGTCACAGCAAACCTATCCACCTAATGCAAAATCATCTTATTAACGATATCTATCGTGCTATTGATAATAAACAAATGGTCATGCTGACTTCTAATCAGAAGATCTATAAAGGCTACATCAATCGTTATGACAGCCAGCGTCAGGCTATCTTTATCGAGCAGGACAAAGTTATCAGCATGATTGAACTAAAAGACATTAAACGTCTAAAAATCATATCACAACGAGGTTAAGTTTATCAGTTAACCTTGTTTTATTATGAGGTTGACTATTCCAGAAGTGCTTGTTATAATAAGTTAACTATTAATTTACGAAAGGTTAACTAAAAAATGACACAAAATCGTACACTGTCACTCATACTTCCCGCCTTCGGTGCTGCTATCATTGCTGCACTGGCTCAAATCATCATTCCGATTGGTGCAGTACCCATTACTCTCCAAACCTTCGCTGTCGGACTTGTTGCTGCCATCCTTAAGCCAAGAGATGCAACTCTTGCCGCTACCCTCTACCTTATCCTCGGCGCTATTGGTCTACCCGTTTTCGCAGGAGGTGGCGGTGGGCTTCAAGCCTTCTTTGGTCCTTCAGCTGGCTATTTGTTGGCTTATCCTTTTTTTGCTCTTGTCACATCAGTACTGACTCATGCTAATACTCCTATCTGGAAAAGCTTTTTGGCTTTTGTTTTGGGAGATGCACTTGTCTTTGTCGGTGGTATCCTCAGCCTTCACTTTCTTGGAAAGATGGGTTGGTCTACAGCCGTAGCTGTTGGTTTAACACCCTTTATCATTCCTGACCTCATTAAAGGTCTCATCGTCGCTTTGGTGACTAAGCCAGTCTTAAAAGCTCTTAAAAATCATAGTTACTTTAACTAAAAAAGATTGAAGACTTTGTTCGTGTAAACAGAATCTTCAATCTTTTTATTTTTCAAAATAAATGTCATAGTGCTTTGAACAAGCTGGATTAAAGGCACTGTGACAATTGGGACAGGCTACTACCTCTTGATATTCCTCGATCGTCATTTCGTACCTACAAACACCACAGATAAGGACCTTGTCCTGCTTGATCTGACAAGGATAAGCTCGAAATCTATGTTCCTCCAAGCTATCATGACACTGATAACAGGCATAATACTTCAGACAATCGAAGCATTTTAGGGCAACAATATCTAACTCTGTGTGATAATGCTGGCACCTGCTCTCATTATCTACCAAGAGACCATATATTTTTCTCGTCATTAGGCACGAACAGTCTTACTTGAACCGTCTTTTTGGTAGAGGTTAATCAAACCTTCTTTAGTTGAACGAATCATGTCACCAGGTTTAACTTCTTGTGGCACGGTAATAGTAAGAAGTTCCATTGGGTTTGGTGCACGGTCAATCTTATTACCATTAGCATCGTGAAGATCTTTGATCTCACACTCGAAATGACGGAAGCCTGGTCCGTAGAATTCAACGTGGTCACCTTCGAGGATAACGTTACGTTGCCGGATTGTAGCTGTCATAGTTGCTGGATCAAAGTCTACGACTTCACCGACGAATTTGTATTGCGGAATCTTACGACGGGCACCAAAGAGTTGTTCGTTTTCTGTTGGTGTCTTGTAGTAGAAACCTGTTGCCAATTCACGTTGGGCAACTTTCCAGAGTTCGTTAATCAAATCATCTTTGATGGCATAGAAGGCTTCTGCACTTTCCATGTAAGCGTCACATGCAGCCTTGTAACAGTTGGCAACTGTTGATACGTAGTGGACAGATTTCATACGACCTTCGATTTTCAGGCTATCAACACCATTATCGATAAGGTCTGGAATATTTTCAATCATACACATGTCAACGGCTGACATTGAGTATTCTTCAGGAACTTCACCGTGAATACTCTTACGCTCTTGACCGAATGGCATGTCGTAAAGGTCGTATTTCCAGCGGCATGACTGAGAGCAGCCACCACGGTTGGCATCACGGTCTGACATATGGTTAGAAAGGGTACAGCGACCTGAGTATGAGATACACATAGCACCATGGACAAAGGCCTCAATTTCAAGATCCGTACGTTTACGGATTTCAGCCAATTCTTCCATAGTTACCTCACGTGCCAAAACAACACGGGTCAAACCATACTGTTTCCAAAAATGGAAGGTTTCAACGTTTGTCGCAGATGCTTGCGTTGACAAGTGGATGTTAAGCCCTGGAGCGTAGGTTGAACAAATTTCAATCAAGGCTGGGTCAGATACGATAACGGCATCGAGCCCCATATCACGCAACTCACGGAACCACTCACCAGCACCTTTTTCATTTCCTTCATGGGTAACCATGTTTGAAGCAACGTGAACATCAACACCACGAGCGTGAGCGTATTCGATACCTTCACGAAGTTCATCCATGGTGAAGTTTCCGGCACGGCTACGCAAACCATAGGCTTGTCCACCAACGAAAACAGCATCTGCGCCGTAATTTACAGCGACTTTCAATTTTTCCAAAGTCCCAGCAGGTACCAAAACCTCTGGGCGTTTTTTAGTTGTAGTCATAATTTCTCCAATTTGCAAGATTGTCGATTTTAGTTTTTATAAGGCTCCTTCGTTCCCTGAAAATGGAAAACTCTCAAACGAAGGAGAAAGTATGTTTATTTTACACGGTCAGGTTCATAATCATAGAAACCTGTATCCAAACCGCGGTTGGCTGGGTGTAATTTGTGAATAGCCTCATCAAAAAGGAAGGCTTGGTCTTGTGAAAATTCGCCAGCCACGATGAGGTCACGAGCCTTCACAAAATACTCAGTGATTTTTACAAAGTTTTCACCTGGGCAATAAACACCGTCCAACTTCCAGTGGTCGAAGCCATGTTCGATGAGTTCTGAAAGCTTGGTCATCATATCCAGGTCATTGTTGGCAAAGATATGTGTTCCATGCAAGTCTTCATAAACTGAGTAGTGAGATTCTGGGTCACCAGGCTCAGAAAGGAAGAGGTCACGTTCTTTGGTAACAGCTTCATCCGTTTTGATAAAGTTGTAGTAATTTTGAAGAAGTGGACGTTTTGAGTGATGAATGATACTTGCACCATAAACCAAAACCTCGGCCGGAATCTGAAGATTTTCAGCCATGATGAAGAGTTCCGCAGACGGAATCTCACGAGCCAAAACCGCTTCAGATGCTCCTGCTTGTTTGCCCCAGAAATTAATCTGACGGCTAGAGGTTACCATGGTTGAAGCATCATAAATCATTTTGAAGGGACGTTTGTCACGGTTACAGATGTAGAAAACTCCTGCATCACCAACCGTGATATAATCTGCCTTGATTTCTTCAAGAAAATCAAGGTAGTCTGGAAGAGCATCCATCATACCTTGGTGCATGAGAGCGTTAACGGCAACAGTCAATTCCTTGCCAGACTCATGTACCAGCTCTGCAATCTTTCGCATCTCTGCGAATGAAAAAGGCTTAGGCAAACGAAGGCCAAAAGCTTTTTCGCCGATGTAAATACGATCTACGCCAAGTTCTAGGAGCTCACGTGCCTGCTCGTAGCTCTCAGCAGTCGCTGTAATCACTATTTTTTCCATAACTTACATTATAGCACAAATGACCTGATTATTTTATAATTTTTATCCTATTTACGAGTATTTAGATATTTATATTTAGTTTTTAAATACTTAATTTTAGAGAAAATACAAAAAAACTTTGCAAGTCCAATTTTTTTATGGTATCATTAATGAGATTCTAAATAGTGAAATACTGACTAAATATTTTAACCGACATGGAAAAGTGGTTTAGGTATTTTATATAGAAAGGAGGCAGACATGGCTGACAACTTACACCGTCAATTTGATCACATCGAAGATTTCGAGACTGAGCGTCCTCAAACGACGAATTATCAAGATTATCAAGGTTTAAATAATAATAGTATTAAGCTACAAGATATGATTTTCTTTGGACGTATCTCAAGCTTCTGTGTTTCAACAGTCCTAGTTGCCTTCCTTTTCTTGGTAGCACAGGTGGCTTCCTTCTGGGCCTTCTTTTGGGCAATTACCATTAGCATCATTGGTCAGATAGGCATTTATATCCTAATCGAATATTATAAAGCACAAAAACGTTGACTGCTTGGTCAACGTTTTTGTCGTACTAAAAAAGCCTCATGGGCTTTCTTTTTTATTTTGCTTCTGCTGCTTCTTCAGAGATATCTTTGATATCAATAACGATATCATCAACGATAGCTTTTGTTTCTGCTTCAACATCTGCTTGCTCAGAAGTTACTTGAGCTGTTTTCTCTTTGATAAGTTCAAAGCTCTCTTTTGCAAAGTCAGCAACTTGAGCTGTTTTTTCTTGAACAGCTTTTGTCAAATCATCTACAGTGATGTCGCCATTTTCAAATTTTGTTTTATAATCTTGGAAAGTATCGACTGCCAATTCTTTATAGTCACTAGCTTTTCCCACCACTTGATTTTGGTAAGCTTTAGGATCTTCTTTGAATGAAGCGATTTCTTCATCAATACGTACTTTAACTGCTTTACCTTTTTCAGTTGTGAAAAAATAAGCTGCTGCAGCTCCAGAAGCTGCGCCAATAATTAGGGTGTTTAGAAATTTACTCATGAAAAGACCTCCTTATTTTTTCTTGTCTTTTTTACCAAATAGTTTTGAAGCAACCTTGCCGATAGCAAAGGCTGAGCCTGCTTTACCGACACTTGCTCCTGCTGCACTTGCCTTAGCACCGAGGTAACGAGCTTCAGTATTCAAGTCAGAAACACTTTCTGAAAGCTCAGCTACTGCTACAAAGAGAGGATCAATTGTTTGAACTTTTTCATTAACATCTTCAACCAAGACGTTGGCCTTAGCCAAGATTTCATTTGTTTGATGAAGGGTCACATTGATATCTGTACGAAGAACAGCAACCGTTTCTTCAACTTCTTTGACAACATGACGTGTGCGAAGTAGAGTTGGGATTAATGCAATTAGGAACGCAGCAAGTGCGATTGCGATAATAAGAAATGCAATTTCTGCCATAGTTTAAGACTCCTTTGACCTGCTTAAAAGGTTAATTCAAAGAAACTGAGTGTTTGACTCCTGCTTCTTATGACCTTTATTATAATTTTCATTTCATTATAACAAAGTCTGAACAGTATGACTAGCTTTTCATTTTATAATCTGATTTTTGACGTTGTTTACGGAAATATAAGAGGATAGCTCCAAGGATAATGATGGAAATGCTGACCCATTGTGAAACACGCAAGCCAGCAAACATGAGACTATCCGTACGCATGCCTTCAATGACAAAGCGTCCAAGGCCATACCAGATAAGGTAAAATGAAGTCACATCTCCCTGTCGCAATCCCTTATTAAAGCGTCGTAGTCCTAGAATAATGCTAAAACCAACTAGATTCCACAGACTTTCATAAAGGAAGGTAGGTACACGGTAGCTTCCATCAATAAACATCTGCTGACGGATAATTTCTGGAAGATAATTCAGATGACTAACTGCTTTTCCATAGGCCTCTTGATTGACAAAATTTCCCCAGCGACCGATACTCTGAGCTATCATGACCCCAGGGGCCGCAATATCTAGAAAATCTAAAACCGAAATAGCATGACGTTTAGCAAACCAATAAAGGACAACTGCACCACCAATCAAGCCACCATAGATGGCAATTCCACCATTCCAAATCGCAAAAATTTCCGATGGATTTTGGCTGTAATAAGACCACTGGAAAATCACATAGTAGAGCCTAGCACCAACAATAGCTATAGGAAAGGCTAAAAGAATAAAATCTAAGATATGCTCAGGATCGATTCCCTTTTCAGGAGCCCAACGCTGAGCCAGATAAACGGCAAGTAAAAGACCAGATACAATACAGATGGCATACCAATGAATACTGATTGGACCAAGTCTTAGAGCAATTGGATCAATAGTAGCTAACATTATTCTTCACCATTCTTACTAATGAGGTTAGTCAAACGGTCATTAAAAGTTTTGGTTGCATCAAATCCCATTTGCTTAGCACGATAGTTCATTGCTGCAGCTTCGATAACGACTGACACGTTACGTCCTGTCTTAACAGGAATGCGGATACGTGGAATCTTAACGCCCTGTAATTCAATCTCTTCATTGCTATTTCCAAGACGGTCAAAGACCTTGCCATTTTCAAAATTCTCAAGATATATGCCCAACTGAACTTGAGATGAATTGCGGACAGCACTAGCTCCGTAGAGACTCATGACATCAATGATACCAACCCCACGGATTTCAAGAAGATGGCGGAGGATTTCTGCGGGCTCACCCCAGAGAGTCTCCTCATCCTTAGCATAAACATCCACACGGTCGTCAGCGACAAGACGGTGACCACGTTTCACCAACTCAAGCCCTGTTTCACTCTTACCGATACCAGAATCACCCTGGATGAGAACACCCATCCCATAGATATCTACTAAAACACCATGGACACTAGTACGTTCAGCTAATTGAGAGTTGAGATACCAAGACATGTCACCTGAAAGTGATGATGTACCATTGCGTCCTTGAAGAACTGCTACACCATTTTCCTTAGCAGCTTGAAGCATCTCTTCCGGAATCTCAAGACCACGTGCCACGATAACAGCTGGAGTTTCCGCTTTAAACATATTAGCAAAAACAGAATAACGGTTATTATCAGTCATGGTTTTAAGGTAGGACCACTCCTTCATCCCAACCAACTGAAGTCGTTCTGGTGAATAATAGTCAAAATAACCCGTCATTTCTAAACCAGGGCGAGAGATGTCAGCGGTTGTTATTGGTTTTGACAAAAGTTTTTCGTTCCCATAGACAACCTTAAGCTTAAGCTTATCAACCAACATTTTAACAGTTACTGTCATATTATTTCCTCCGATTATTTACTAGTTTCATTGTATCATAAAAAGGTTTTCAATGCGGTTCTCAAAGCAAAAAAGACCTATGACTAGCACTAAGGCCAATCATAGATCTTTTCTCTTATAATTTGCTTACCAGTTCCACTCGTCTTCTACAGGTTCAGCGTTTTTACGTTTACGTCCATCCTTAAGTTTGATTTCGGGATAAATATCTTCTTTGTAAGGAAGGAGAAAGGCTAAAACCAAGTATAGAAAGATTCCAAACTGTGTTGAAACCATGAGAATGATAGCCAAGATACGAGCTAGAGTCAGGTCCCAGCCAAACTTATCTGCCAAACCTACAACAACACCGGCGACGAGTCTATTTTTTCGTGTCTTATAAAAACGATTTGACATGGTCTACTTCTCCCATCATTTCTTTGGTTTAATTATATGATTTTTTTAAACTAAAAAAATCAGCCCTAGGACTGATTTAGAAAAATGAGCTTACCTCGACACAGACCGCATCCAAACTTCTGTGTATTGACACGGCGTTTGCGACGGTAAATACGACCACAAGATTGGCACTGATAGAGGTAGTACTTCTCCTTTTGACCTTGCATCTTTGGAGCGTATCTAAGGCCATCGACCTTAGCTAGTAAGTCCTTAAAATCTCTATCAGCATGCTTGTAGCCCTTCCCTTGAAAGTAAAGGTGATAATGACAGAGTTCGTGGCGGACGATTTTTCGAAAGGTTTCAAGACCATGTTCCTCATAGAGTTTTGGGTTGAAATCCAAGTGTCCATCCTTGGGAAAGAACCGCCCTCCAGTGGTCCGGAGACGCTTGTTCCATAGGGCTTGGTGCTTAAATTCCCAGCCAAAATCTTCTATAGAAACAGTCTTAACATAATCAGTTAGATTCACGTGGATTCACCAAGGAAAGATTGAGTTTTTCATGCTCTAAATCAACTTTTGATACCCATACGGTAACCAAATCCCCAACAGAAACGACCTGGCTTGGGTGGTTAACGAAGCTCTTGCTCATCTCAGAGATATGGATAAGGCCATCCTCATGGACACCAATATCCACAAAGGCACCAAAGTCCACAACATTTCGGACTGTCCCTTCAAGTTTTTGTCCGACTGACAAGTCTTTGAGTTCAAGAACATCCTGACGAAGCACCGGTGCTTCAAAATCATCACGGAGGTCACGACCTGGTTTCAAGAGGTCAGCAATGATATCTTTGAGGGTTTCCTGTCCAAGTCCCAATCCTTCCGCTGTTTCTTTAAGATTAAGAGCCTTCAATTTTGCTTTGGCAGAGTCGTCCAAGTCTGTGATAGCCAACTGCTTGAAGAGGGCTTTTACCGCTGGGTAGGACTCCGGATGGACCCCTGTATTATCCAAGATATTCTTAGCATTTGGGATACGGAGGAAACCAGCTGCTTGTTCGAAGGCTTTGGCACCGAGACGTGGGACCTTTTTGATTTCAGCACGCGATGCAATCTCACCATTTTCCTCACGGTAGGCAACGATATTTTCAGAGATAGTCTTGTTGAGACCTGAGACATGTGACAAGAGGGTACTACTTGCCGTATTGACATTGACACCAACCTGGTTAACCACGGTATCAACTACGAAGTCAAGATTTTCAGAAAGTTTCTTCTGACTAACATCATGCTGGTATTGGCCTACTCCGATTGATTTAGGGTCAATCTTAACCAACTCAGCCAATGGGTCTTGAAGACGACGGGCAATGGAAATGGCAGAGCGTTTTTCGACCGTTAAGTCTGGGAACTCATGGCGGGCCAACTCTGATGCAGAGTAAACAGAGGCACCACTCTCATTGACAATGACATAGGAAGTCTCTGGAAAATCCTTGAGAACTTCTGCCACAAAAGCTTCACTTTCACGACTGGCTGTTCCATTACCGATAGCGATAATCTCAATGGCATGCTTTTTAATGAGGTCAGCCAAGTCTTTCTTAGCTTGGGCAATCTTGGCCTGACTGGCTGGAGCCACTGGATAGATAACTTGCGTTGTAATGAGCTTACCAGTTTGGTCAACCACGGCCAACTTAGCCCCTGTACGAAAGGCTGGGTCAAACCCAAGAACCATCTTACCTTTAAGTGGTGAGACTAGGAGAAGGCTTCGAAGGTTTTGAGAGAAAAGTTGAATCGCACCATCTTCTGCTGCTTCAGTCAACTCGCTACGGATACGACGCTCCATAGCTGGAATGATTTTCTTCTTGAGAGATTGGTTGATGACTTCCTCGATATAGTCATTTTTTTGTTTGAAACGGGCACTGTAAAAACGGTGCATTTTCTCAAGATTGTGCTTAAAGGCTACCTTGACAACGCCTAGTTTCTCCCCACGGTTAAGGGCTAATGTACGGTAACCTTGAAGTTTAGACACCTTGTCCTCAAAATCATAGTAGATTTTGAAAGTTTCTTTTTCATCCAAAGATTGATCCTTGAGGGTTGAAGTGATGTCACTATTGTTCCAGATTTCGTTGTAGGTCCAAGAGCGCAAGCTATTGTCCTCAGAAAAGGCCTCAACCAAAATATCCACAGCACCCGCAAGAGCCTTATCAGCTGTTGGAAAGGCTTCAGATGTCAACTTTTCAGCTTCAGCCTTGAGGTTGGGACTACTTTGCAAGATAAGACGAGCCAATGGGAAAAGGCCTGCTTCACGGGCAATAGTCGCCTTGGTGCGACGTTTTTCCTTATAGGGGAGGTAGAGTTCTTCCACGTCCGCCAACTTCTCAGCCGCTTCAATGGCTGCCTTGAGCTGGTCAGTCAATTTACCCTGAGCCTCAATCTTGGCCAGAACTGTTTCCTTGCGGTCTTGAAGAGCAGTCAAGGACTTGTCCATATCAATGATGGCCTTGATTTGCGTTTCATCCAGATTGCCGGTTTTTTCCTTACGGTAACGGGCAATGAAGGGAATGGTATTGCCTTCTGCGGTCAATTCCAAAACAGTTTCAACTTGTTGTTTTTTTAGGCCCAATTCCTGAGCCAATATCTCTAAATTACGATTTTCCATAAACTCTATTATACCACGAGAGGAGATTTGCTTGGGCAGAAAACCTTGTAGCTGAAGCGAGAATTTTTAAGCAAGAGGTAGTATAATAGAAAAGTAAACCTATTGTTAGGGGCTATTTCTAACAGAAATGTCGCCCTTAGTATCTTATTGCAACTGAACTCGGGCTATTTCTTTCGGAAAATAGATACATCTTCCTAGAAGCAGAGCTTCTTCGGCCGATGCCCTAATTTTCTCTTAGAAATGACGCCCTTAGTATCTTATTTTAACTCGGAGGATTTTTATGGCAGTTATTCAGAAAAAAACAAATGAACTTGAAAGCATGATGGCATCTTTTGCGGCTATCCCTGATTTTGAAAAGGCGGGAACTGATCCTAAGAAGGACAAACGTCTTCAAGAAGATAAGAAGAAATAATTTTTATGGCTATTTTTCATCAACTACCAGATAGCGTTTTGCAGCTTCTGGCAGTTTTTCTATCTATTATTATCGAAGCCCTGCCCTTTGTTTTACTGGGGAGTATTCTGTCTGGCTTTATCGAAGTCTTCGTGACTCCTGAAAAGGTCCAAAACTTCCTCCCTAAAAATAAGGTCCTGGCTATTCTCTTTGGAACTCTGGTTGGTTTTATTTTCCCCTCTTGTGAGTGTGGGATTGTTCCCATTATCACGCGCTTTTTAGAGAAAAAAGTGCCTAGCTACACAGCTATTCCGTTCATGGCAACTGCTCCTATCATCAATCCAGTCGTTCTCTTTGCGACCTATACTGCCTTTGGGAACTCTTGGTACTACGTGATTTTACGTTTCCTCGGGGCTTTCTTGATTGCCATGATTTTGGGAATCTTACTTGGCTTTGTGGTGGATGACCAGATTCTCAAGGACAATCGTAAGACCAGTCATGTTCACGACTCTAGTGGTTTGTCAGCTGGTAAGAAAGTTTTTCAAGCCCTAGTTCATGCTGTCGATGAATTTTTCGACACTGGGCGTTATCTGATTTTCGGGAGCTTGGTGGCTGCAGGGATGCAGACCTACCTACCTACCCGAATCCTAACGACTATCGGTCATAATTCGGTGACAGCCATCCTCATCATGATGCTCCTGGCCTTTATCCTCTCACTTTGTTCGGAGGCGGATGCCTTTATCGGGGCTTCGCTACTCTCTAGTTTCGGAGTGGCACCAACAGTTGCCTTTCTCATCATTGGTCCTATGGTTGATATCAAGAACTTGATTATGATGAAACACCAGTTTAAGACACGCTTTGTTGGTCTCTTCGTCGGAACCGCAAGTCTGGTGACAATCATTTATTGTCTGCTATTGGGGGTGATTTAATGTTACGTTTTCTCATCTTATCTGGGTATTTTGAGCTGGTCATGTACTTACAAGTTTCCGGCAAGCTCAACCAGTACATTAACATCCACTACTCCTACTTGGCCTACATTTCCATGGTACTTTCCTTTATCCTCGCTGTGGTTCAACTCATTGTTTGGATGAAACAAATGAAGGTTCACTCACATTTGTCAGGTCGAGTAGCCAAGGTAGCCAGCATTGTTCTATTGGCCTTTCCAGTCCTCACGGGTCTCTTGGTGCCAACAGTAACCTTGGATGCCAATACCGTGTCAGCTAAGGGTTACCATTTTCCACTGGCGGCAGGGAGCGATCCTAATCAGGCCGACCAAGAGGGAACGACTATTCAGTACTTGAAGCCAGACACCAGCTCCTACTTCACCTCCTCAGCTTATGAGAAGGAAATGACCAGAGAGCTCGCCAAGTACAAGGGACGTGAGACCATCCAGATTACCACAGAAAATTACATGGAAGTTATGGAGCTCATCTACCTCTATCCTAACGATTTCGTAGGCAAGAAGGTCACCTATACAGGTTTTGTTTACAATGACCCACAAACCAAAGGTTATCAGTTTATCTTCCGTTTTGGTATTATCCACTGTATCGCCGATTCAGGTGTTTACGGACTGGCGACGAGAGGAAGTGACCAAACCTTCAAGGATAATACCTGGATAAAAGTCACTGGTACCATCACTGTGGATTACTATCAAAATCTCAAACAGAGCCTACCTATCCTCAATTTGACTGAAGTTAAAGAGGTCGGACAGCCTGACAATCCTTATGTCTATCGCGTATTTTAAAAAGCCAAGTTCAATTGAACTGGCTTTTTAAGTTGAATCAAACTGTACAGTTACTTAAATCTTGAGAGTACAAAAACGTTGTCTCGGTTTTTGAGGCGTTTTTTTATGTTGTACAGTTACTTAAATCTTGAGAGTACAAAAACGTTGTCTCGGTTTTTGAGGCGTTTTTTTATGTTGTACAGTTACTTAAATCTTGAGAGTACAAAAACCATCCTTTGAGGATAGATAAACGATTGTTTGTTGTACAGTTACTTAAATCTTGAGAGTACAAAAACAGGGCAGTTCGGAGTCAAGGAACAATTTAGTTGTACAGTTACTTAAATCTTGAGAGTACAAAAACAGCCTTTGATGAAGCTATCAATGATATTAGTTGTACAGTTACTTAAATCTTGAGAGTACAAAAACGTTGTCGTTTGTTCATTGCCCCCGTCCTTTGTTGTACAGTTACTTAAATCTTGAGAGTACAAAAACCGCTTGAGAACGAATTGACTGAAGAAAATGGTTGTACAGTTACTTAAATCTTGAGAGTACAAAAACTAGTATCAGAAGAACCACCATCTGGTTTTAGTTGTACAGTTACTTAAATCTTGAGAGTACAAAAACTGTGTTATGTAGTTAGAACCTTTGAAGTACGTTGTACAGTTACTTAAATCTTGAGAGTACAAAAACCTCAAATGAAATTTTGATGTTTTTATACCCACATAGTGATTATAAAAACAATAACTGTCCTTGTCAATCCTTACTTTCTAAAAATTTCTGTAAAAGTTTTTCATCAGATGTTTGGGAATATCTTATACGGTAACTAAAATGAAACAACTGATTTAGGATATTCAATATTACTGAATCAACAAGTGAGAGACTAGGTTGTCTCAGCATTTTTGTCAATAAATAAGGCGTTACGGTCTCTAAGGATATCCTAAAATCCTCTCTCGTTGGAAAATTATTACTTGGATAATGTTTCGCTACACTTTCATACATAAACTCAACATCATACAAATGCTCCACCTGGTCAGATAAAATATTGACGAACTTGCTATTTTCCTCATCAATCTTTAGATAGCCTTGGTCACTTGGAAATAAAATAAAGGTTAGGTTTGGATACTTTTTGACTAGCTGATCAATTTGCTTATAAAAACTATCATATGAGTCCTCTGAAATAAAACTATCAATATTTTTTAGCAGGATGAGATATTTCTCTGTTGTTTGTGACAGAAGACGGTCTAACATTTCTAAAAAGAGGGATAGTTTATCAGTATTTGAAACCCATTCGAAAGATAGATTCATATTCTCAATGGTAAAAAATGGACTAAAATTTTTTGTGAGTAGTTGGTCTAGTGTTAGAGGGCGATTCTCTAAATGGTATTCCACCTGACCACAGTTTAAGTTTATATGCCGATTCATGGTTTCTTCTATAAGCTCTACTTGTTCATTAATTCTCTCCAAATGGGCTACTATATCCACTTGATTGACAACTTTACTAAGGTAATCGTGAGCAAGTGTGCCTTTCTTATATTCCATCTGTTCAAGTAAATCCTTAAAACTTGAAATGTCGATATAGTGATAGCTACTTCGCTTCACTATTTCTCCAGTCTCATCAAGTATAGTAGGCTCTTCATAATCAAAAATACTTAAGTCCTCACTTGAGTATTTTCTTCCACCAAAATACCAACTCAAAATCTGCCAAGTATAATATTTGAGTTCATTATTCTGACCAACAATTTGTGTGATTACCCCAATATTCAATTCAATACGTTCTTTGTAAGGATGTTGTACAAAAAATTTCATATAACCACCAACTTATTATCACTGACGATTTCTTCTTGCTTAGTTTTGCCACCTATGATTAACGTCATTTCTGAAAATTGCTTTTCAGTAACCGCCAAAAGTCTCACATTTCCAGCAGGTAGATTACTCATCTTTAACTTCTTATAAAATTTATTTGCAAAACTTCTATTAGGACAAGTGCGATAGTAGACCGAAAATTGTAACATTTCAAACCCATTTGAAATTAATTCTTTACGAAAATTACGATAGATTCTTTTTTCATCCTTGGATTCCATGGGCAAATCAAAAAAACATAATAATCTCAATGCTTCATACCTCATCTTATTTTCTCCACTCTAAACTTGATACCACCGGACAGTGAAATTTACTACTATCTTTTTCCGAAATATATTTGATAAAGCCTTTGACATATTTATCCATAGCAACTGTCACTGAGCAAGTCTCTTTGCCATATTTGATTTTAGCATTGAGTAAATCTGTCAATCCCAACCTATACTCATACTTAAGGAATTCTTGATCTCGTAAATTATCATAAACCCAAACATCTACAATCTGTCTAAATGGCTCCATCAAGTCATCAACCAAATTAAACTGATTGTATTCATTTTTATGGAAGATCCCTAATAGACCATTTAAACCATAACCCGCCACTATTCTAGCCATCTGAGCCCTCATAATAGCATAGCCATAGTTTAAGCCAGCATTGATGACATCAGCTTCTTGCTGAGTTACTCTGACAAATTGTTTACCAAAGAGCTCATTAAAGTAGACCTTGGCAGCATGTCCCTCTCTATTCGTTCTATCACCAGGTTCTATCTGCTCTTTATAGTCTGAAAGTAGTCTAATGTTATCTAGACTTTTTTCAAACATGGCTAGGACATCCTCTTGGTTATTGATTTTATAATAAGTTACAATCTGCCATGCCTTGTCCTTTTGTTTCTGAGACCAATCCATCTGTTCTTTCAAGCGTTTGTAAGCTCTAAAGTGCCCATTTTGTGAGTGATAAATTCCTGTTGGTAAATGTTCGTTATCACAAACGACTAAGGCAATATTATATTTACTTAGGGCGCTTAATAATCTAAGTGTAACAATGGTATCTCCACCTTCTGCAACTATTATCGAAATATCACTAAGTGGCACCGTAAACTCTTGTCCCATCTTTTGCACTAATAAGTTATCAAGCTTTAAGCGCATCTTCTCACTTTGACTGACATGTACAACTCTCCAAGTCATTTCTTCTCCTTTTTAAATAACGAAAACACCCTGCCATAAAATGACAGGGTGTTGATTTCGGCATGAAGCCTTATCTTTGTAGCTTCTGCAAGATTTAAGTAACTGTGTAAGGCGTCCCTTACACGATTATTATAGTATATGACAACTATAATTGCAACACTTTTTAACAATTAATATTAAAAATCTAGCTTAGGCTTATCACCCTCATTTTTGATGATATGCTGATTTCCTAGAACATCCGTTCTTACTTTGTAAATAGAAATATTGGGTTTGTTTATTCCCTTTTGACATTGACCACCTTTAGCTACAGCTCCTAGTACATTTATTAACGATTCATTTCCTTCAAATTTCTGTTTATCATAAGGTTTTAATTCTACATAGTGTTTAACATTAGGTTTAGTACGAGATAAGAAACGGAATAGCTGCTGTTCTTTTGTTTCCGTATCTTTGATAAGCAACAAATCGTTTTTATAAAGTGTAAACTTGAATTCTGAATCAGAATCTACACCCTCTTTCTTCTTAATGACATTGTATTTTTCCTGAGAAATCTTATATGTTCCTGTCCCTTTCTCAAATTGTAGATCAGCATATTTTAATCCAAGGATTTCGTATTTTCCAGTAGTCTTATTGAAATAGACATCCGCTCTCCATGGAGAAACTGACTGCAAGACAACTTTATTGTTACTATCTTTGGGAGTGATATCAATATGATTACCTAACTTACTATCATAGTATTTAAGACTCTTGATTTCAGGACCATTGCCTTTTTTACTATATTTACGAATATAGTCGCCATGTTCTTCTTTATATTTTAGGAAAGGATTACATGGTACTTCTTTCCCTTTTTCATTCATTTCCTTATTAGGATAGTTCTCTAAAATTGGCTCGATAACTTTCTCAAAGGTTTGTGGGTCGTGACGATACATGAGGAATTTTGACTTATCCTTCTGATAAATCTTTATAAAGGCATCATAGCCAGTCTGGCTATAGATATCTTTGATTTTCCCTAAGACATAAGTTTCATCCTTCTTATCTTTTCCTACTTTAGCCTGTCTTGTTGCATAAATGGTGGCATCTGATATTTTACGATTAAACTTAGAATCCACTTGATATGAGAATAAGATACTGTCTTCAAATTCTTTACTCTTCAATGTATCAACAAAATGTTGGTAAGGGGCTTTGAACACAGATTCCTTGTACTCATCATCACTAATAAGTTCACCAGTTTCAATATCAAGTAGTTGGTTTTCTGAATAATTTACAAGGGTATTCTTTTGTTTTTTCCACAAATTCAACTGACTTGAAGCAGCAATAATCAGTGCATCTACGGCATGGTGATGATAAGTATCACGAGTCTTCTCAATTCCCCAATGGCGTCTCAATTGAGATGTGAATTGACCACGAACCACGGAAACTTTTGTATCAGTCTTGTGAGCTCTAAAGTGTTCTTGAAGGGCATTGAGGACAACTCTTGAAGCGTATCTTGTATCTACAAGATTTCGTTCGATAAATTTCTTGCGAACATCAAATCTTGAAATGTCCTCTTCTGTAAGAAGGTATTCTTTTTTCTTGTTTGAAAGTGATTTTGACTCACGTACAAAAGCTTTTAATTCACGGAAAGACCATGCATCATCCATGCTATCTAAAGCCTGATAAGGTGTTCGTTGTCCTTTTTCTTGGTTAGCAGTTGCATAAACCAAAACCTTATTAGCAAGACTGTCATCGAAGGTGATAGAAAGAGGTAAAATATGATCTATTTCAAATTGATTAGGATTATTTATCAAATCATGGATCGAAATTGTTTTACCAGTATAAAGGCAACGTTCTCCTTGCTGATGCCAAAGGCGAATTTTAGTCGCTAATTGCTTATGACCGTGGAAAACGCTATGTGGTAATTCAGCCCTTCCATTATATTGGTTGGCAGCCTTAAGCATTGCTGCATCTTTTTCATCTTTGTTTGCTTTTTGAATCTTTTGAATAGCTTTCTTTTCATCATCTTCATTTGTTTCACGAGCCATTTCGATGACAATATTGTCAAAGTCTCCATACTCTTTGATTGCTGCATTTACTATTTTTATAGCTTGGCGAACAGACTTAGCAACAACAGGATTATAGATTTCTTCAGTTAATAGTTTTTCATCTATATATTTTGTTTTATTTGAAGACGAAGTTGTTTTTTGTTTCCCAAGTCGTGTCAGGATAGTCATTTGCTCTTCTGACGTCGCATACAATTCTGGGATTAACTCCATCATCAGTTTGACAGAAAAATTATGCCATCCTTTGCCAAAAATGGAACTATTTGCTTTGCGGAATTGAACCAATTCGTCAATTTGCTCCTGGCTAAAGTTACCATCAGCAAACTCATGATCTAAGGCTTCTTGAATACCTTCCCTCTCAGTGTTTAATGTCAAGACATAGGCTAACTTATCAAGTTGGTCTCTTGACATTTTCTCAAAATCAATGGTTTCAAGCGTCTTCATCTTTCGATAGGCTTCGAAAGTATGAATCTCAGCCTTATCTGATTTGTCGATACGGTATCCCTTGATATCCGCAACATCGCAAGAAAGTAGTTTAGCGATATATTTAAAGAGTTTCGCTGGCCCCATTGCCTTTTCATTTTTGACATAATTAATGATTTGATTCTTCTGTTCTTCGCTCAACTTCTTGGTTTCAGTAGGAACTGTTAGATTGTTCAAATCATTTAGCAAATTGAATTCTTGAGCCGTGTAGGATGCTTTTGCTGCTCTATACTCTTCTGGATAAAATGTACATTTCCCGATTAGGATACCAAAAATATTGTCTAAAGTTATGTACTCATTTTCAGAATCTTTCTTAGTAGTATACCTTCCATAATCAGTCCGAGACTTTTCATTACCTGGTCCGTGATAATATTTCCGTTTTCCAGTTAAAATTTCGAGATAACGATTAATAAATTCATCTGTAATCTGTGGATTAAATTCTTTTTGGGTTTGCAGTATCCTTAAGGCTTCTGAACGATAAGCTGATGTAGGAAAGACATTAATTAAGCGATGTTTTTTTCCATCTTCCTCAACAGTAAAATCACCACGTAATTGACCATATTTTTGGTAGCGTTCCAACTGAATCTGTCCCGGTGTCTTAGTTTCTAATTGTTTACTATTTTCCTTAACAATTTGTGCATAGTCTCCTACTGATGAATTTCCGTCATCACTGGCATCATCGAGATAACTAATCCCACGGTGTTTCACCATATTTTTAAGAGCGATAAACAATTCTTCATTAGACAATTCATCGATCAAGCCCTTAACCCGTAATTGATATGGGTTAAGATTGATTGAAACCTTCGTAAAATCGGTGATTAATCCACTTTCCTCAAATAGATGATTTAAACGAACTCTACGATGTTTTTTACGTCGTGTCAATCGTCTTCCTTGACGATTTGTTCTACGTTCTACATTATTTTCCGCTTGGGCTGCTGGGAAAATGCGTGAATTCTTATGGATAATTTCTCCCGTCACTTTATTAAGGATACCTACACCAACAGAACCTATACCGATATCAAGTCCTAAAACTAAGTCGCTCATTTAAGAATCTCCTTATGCTTTTTTCTAATATTTTACAATAATATCTGAAAATTCACAACCGTGTTTGTAAACGCTATAATCTATGTTTTAAAAAATCAATTTAATATTATTTTTATCTAAACAACTTTATTCACTTCATTCCGAAATCTAGAAAAAATATAAATACTACTCCCTTTAACGACTTTGCTCATGTAAAAAGCCAAGTCAACTTGGACTTGGTCTTGGATTTCATTTTTGAACAAAGGAGTTTAAATTACCAACTTGTTGGCAAGGAAATCGGAATGTTAAGCTTCACCTTCATCTTGCTATTGTTAATAGTGGCTTGCTCAATTTCGTAGCCGATTTCAGGAAGCTTGAGCTGAATCTGGTTGTTAACCACGCGAACACCACTGCTGGACTGGGCAATGCTCTTCTTGAGGTAAGGCAGAACCAGTGATTTTGGAACTGGAAGGCGACCCAGGTGGGCACCTGCCAAATCTAGTAGGATGACTTCCTTGTTAGTGCTGACCGTAAAATCAAGGCTAAATGTTGATTCGATAGGACCAAGAGATACGGGAACCTTAGCTGTTAGATAGGAATCATTCAACTCTACGGTACTGTTTTGCAGGGTCTCATCATTAGATTCAGCTATGCTTTCTTTTAGGACTTGACGAAACTGATTACTATCCAGATTAATCTCGGTTGAAAGGCTCCCTGATGATAGTGATGTCCCACCAATACCAGCCTGGACTAAATCAACAAGAGATGTTTGTGTTGGTACATTTTTTAATTGGTCTTGACTGTCAATCTTATCCGGAATAAGTAGAGCCACCATTGCAAAAAAGAGCACAATGACAAGGACAATGAATCGTTTAAACCACTTCCACATAGGGATACCCCATTTCAATTTTTCACTTTTGACGTCTATTGTACTGGAATCAAGGGAAAAAAGCGAGTAAGAACTGGAAATTCTCTCATATTTTCTTAATCCAAGAGGTAGGGCTCAAGAGCTTCATAGACCTTTCAGTAAGCATTGGCATATAGGTGAACGCCGTCATAGGTACGCTCTGCTTTCTGCTCTTTTATATCATCGACCGGCTCAGCATTACAATTAATGAAGTGGCAACCATAGGTTTTGGCGATTTCCTCAGGAGTCTTATTAGAACGGTCAAGGTTTTCAGGGGTCCGCAGTTTCATCCACTGGATAGATGCCCGGGTCTGACAAGGCAGATGAAGATTTGCTGGAGAAAAAGCTATCAGGTAAATCTTGGTATTTAGCAATATAGCTAGTAGTTGCTCCAGAATTTGTCCGATATTTGCCATCATATGGTGTAACCAATGGTCTCCATAAGTCTCCTAGGTCATAACATTAGTACCCATACTGATGAAAAGCTTGGCCGGTTGCAAATCCAAAATCAGGGGAAGGATATGCTGGAGAAATTCATCCGTATTCAAACCACTGATGCCTCCATTATAGATGATATCGTCAATACCTCTACTCCTAGCAATTTCACAAATGGGAAAAAGCTCCATGAGAGAGAAGCCAGTGAAGAATATCTCTCCCTTGATGGCGACCTCATTTAAGTACTAATAGTTTTTAAGTTTGATTTCTTTTAATTCATCCATGATAATTTTCTGCTATATTTATCTCAATGAGTGAGAAGGTAAAAAGTAGCCATAGCTTTTAGGGCGCCAATTAGTTGGATAAACATAAGCGCATGGATGAGCCCAAATAATAGAGACTGGACGAGATTAGCCCCTAGAATCCTAGTTTCCCTTACAACCTTATAGCTATCCATCTGGACCATAAACATTTCCTTTTCGCTGGCAGTCGCCCTTTTCTTAAAATAGCTGCAGATATGTTGGAAGGAATTGACGACTTGACCAGGATTTTCAGGAAGGTCAAGTGCTTGATTAATATAAGCTTGAGCCTAATCCAAACTAACCTCATCATTCTTGAGATAGTTCCGGATTTCTAAGTAAATCTTGTTTGAATGACTGAACACCAGGTACTTATTTACTGCCCAAAGTCGCTCTCACTGGCGACGTGGATTTCTTGTTGTCATTAGGGACCTTCCTTAATAACTTTTTATCATCATAGCATAGTTTAAATGGGGATAATAGAGTATGATCTTGCTAGTGGGGAGTCATTTGCTAGGGATAGTTGTATCTATTTTCAGAAAAAGGGTTTTGCTTGGTTTATGTATAAGCGTTTGCTATACTTAAGGTATCAAAGAAAGGAGACAAAGCCTATGACATTGTCCAAAAAACTCACACTTTCTCTTGCCTCTATGGCAGTTCTTGGTCTTTTAGCAGCCTGCTCAAACCAGAAAGCTCAAACACCTGAAAGCTCTGCTAGTACCCAACAAAGTTCAAGTAAGGTTTCACCTTCACAAAGTTCTGAAGCTTCTAAACAGACTAACGGGCTAGATGGCACCTATAAAGGAACTGATGAAAGCGATCGTATTACTCTTACTATCTCTGGAAATACTGGTACTTGGGAAGAGGACGAAGCAGATGGCGAGAAGGATAGCAAGTCTGTAACAGTTAACCCTGCCAATCAAAGTCTAACGATTGGGGATGATATCAAATACTATAAACTCGACGGAAATCAGCTGACTATTGAAGATGATGATCGTGATTCAGATGATACCATTATCTTAACAAAATAATATCATATACCTTAGCCAAACCACTCTCTTGATTTAGCTAAGTTTTTTATGTTTTACTATTGCAAGAAAGAAAACGGATACAAACAGGAGGCTGATGATGACCCAAAGACAATTATGGTTGACGCTATTCTTTTATCAATTAGTGTAACTCTTATTGGACTCGGATTTTCTGTATATAATTATATTATCTTCGACAAACCTTTTATAACTACAAAAGGTTTGCTAGCTGCATTTTATCTGGGTGCGACAGTGGTTGCCATTAGTCTATCCAAGTCAAATAGGAAGTAAAGATAAGAAAAAGGTATAAGTTTGCAGACTTATACCTTTTTTGGTAAAACATTACTTAATTTTGTGTTTGTTCATTTTTTCTTCAAAAATAGCTGTCATGATTTTACGCAACTCTTCTCTCTCTTTTTCAGGAAGGTCCCCTTGGCGCTTAGCCACTGCATAGAGCTCAGGATATTGCTTGGCTACACGCTCTACTGTCTTAGTCGTCGCATGGCCTCTTACAAAGAAAGGAATGCGTTTAATCCATTCTAGCGGTACCAAGTCAAGCAACTTCTTCGCAGCTTCCTTGTCAGAAATCTCAGCTGTACTCAACCCTTGGTTGATTTGTTCTTGTTCTTTTTCAGTAAAATCTTTTAATTTCATTACTAATTCCTCTTAATCTTTATATAGTAGATTTTACACTCTTACATGAGATTATACAACTGATTGGGACTGATGAGACAAGGGATTGACTAGCTCATGTGTCATGTTTCTACCCTACTCAAACTTTCGTTGCACGTTAACCTAGTCCATATCCACCCATTTGCCATTGTCCATGATAAAGGGTTTGGCTAGACCCGGTCCGGTGTAGTCCTTGTACTTGGTTGTGAGATACTTGTAGCAGTCCTTCTTGCTAGCAAATTTAATGGCTTGGTAGGGCTCTTCGAAGGTCAACTTTTCAACAAATAAGTAGCCATCCGTCGTTGGAACTAAGACGCCAACATGACCAACAAAAAGAGAATCTCCGTCCAGATTATCATGGACAACAACCGACAGCATACATGCCTTGTCATCAAAGGTGAACTGCTTGTAGTAATCTTCCATATGTTTGGCGTGAACCTTGACATCTTGGGTAGGTTCAGTCTTAACCCTTGAAAAGAGAATTTCAAAGTTTGCCTGCTCCTTGGCATCAAAAATCTTGCCCTTGTCAATGGCATCCTTATCTTGGAAAAGGAGCTCACTATCACTTTTGACTTGAGGAATCTTTATTTTTCCTTTCAGTAGCATGTAAGTGTTAATACGGCAGTTGGTACCGATAAAGTCACCATGCTTGGCTGTCCACAGGCTACTGATTTTTTCCACATCATAGTCGGTTTTAGTAAATGGTTTAAAATCTTCAGTTAAACCAACAGAACCAACGGTGTCATTATAATCCTTGACCAGATTGATAAAGCTATCCACACTCCCCTCGTCCAAATGTTTCGAGAGAATAGAACGCACCTCACTAATACTGGCCTTACTATTAAGGTTGGAGTAGCTTGGCTGCTCCTCCTTTTTGTGGATATGTGCAAAAACTGCTAGACCAATAAGTAGCAGGTTAGAGATAGTTAAAAGAATTAGCGTCTGTTTTTTCAAAATTTTCATAGGCGCCTCCTTGGCTTCATTATATCAGATTTTGTGGACTCCTCCTTCTCAAAACGCTCCTCCACAAGAAAAAAGCCTCGTTACCAAGACTTTCTTCACTTTTTCAAATTTTTCTTTTCTAGTCTCTCAGACCTTCACTTGTCATTCACAATATTGGCGAAGGCTTCTTGAATGTCCTTGTTATTAGTTGGATACATGTAATACATGTTTTCGGGATTACCTTGATTTTGCATGGAAACTAGGACTACTGGTTGACCTTTATGGATGGTGAAATGGTAGAGAATCATGGCTGAGCCTGCATAACCGTAACTGTCTACGATGATATAGTCCGCTGTCCCTGTACCGTCGTCTGAGAAGGCAACATCTACCTTTTGTTGGTTGGTCATTGGGGCATTCTGTTCGGTCTTTTCTCCTACAGTGATGCGGTTATTTTTAGCAAAACTCATGGCACCATAGAAATCGTCACTTCCGTTTGGTGTTAACCTTCTATAACTTTCTTGATTCATCTTGTGGCCAAACTCTACCATATAACTAGCAAGCTTGGCAGCCTTGTCACTATTCCAAAGGGCAGTTGTATTGGTTGGGCTATTCTGGCTAGATTGGCTCTTGCTTTTCACTCTGTAATAGGACGTGTAAACCACTCCTGGTCCAGCGAACTCTGGAATTTGAACCAAACGATCTGTGTCTTTGACAGAATTGTCCGGAGACGGTGCCGCTTGGTTGGCTGGCACAGGGACAAAGGGATTAACCCCATGACCTGGACTATTGTCCGCAAAATAGAACATGGGTTGACCTTTGAAATCCTTAATAACAGTCTTACCATCAGTGCTTCCCGTCTCCTCAGACTTTGTGAGGCCAGATTTTGTAATAGTCACAACATGACCACTGTCAGACACCCAATCTCCTTCGATGCTCGAAAAATCACCATTTCGAATGGCTTCCACATCCATAGCAGGTATTTTGGCCACCGATGAAGCACTCTGACTTTGAGAACTATAGCTTGAAGACGTCTCAGAAGCTTTAGAACTCGATTGCTTAGACTTGTCTAAGGAAAATGTCTGACTGTTAGATGAGGCCACCGTGAGGGATGGTTGCTTTTGGGTTTGTAAGTTGTGAGAATGCCAGACAAAAATTACCCCACCACCAAGAAGCGTCACACAAAAAACCGCAACGATTGATGCTACTACCTTATGAGTCGCCACAAACTGACTCAAGCTTTCCCAAAATCCCTTTTTAGATGCTGGCAACAAGGCTTCAACTTCTGCTCGATTGGCTAAGAGACTACCATTTTGTATCGCCTCGTCAACCTCTGTCATCTTTGGGCGACGTCCATAAATCTTCATAAAATAGGTTAACCATTCTTCTGCTTTCATTGCATCTCCTTTTTGAAGCATAATAGTTCCATTGTAGCATAAATTAGAAATTCGTGTTGATTTGGTAGAAAAGAAAAAACTGCAAGCAAGTTGTTGCAGTTAGTGTTATAGACTGAGTCACTATTTCTGAGTATGGCCAAGCCTCTTAAGATAAGTATAGCCTAAATAGAAAAAGAAAAGCACTAGTGGTAGTATCTACTGTAGTAGCAGGTTGAGTTGGTGAAACATTTGTTGAAGTTGTTGTACTTTCTGCAACTGGTGCCGCTGTTGTTTGGTCAGCATGTGCGACTTGAGCGTTTGCCATATAGGCACAGCCAATCAAGACAGATGCTACACCAAAAGCGTATTTGCGAATTGAGTAGCGTTGTTTTTCATGATGTTTTTACCTCTTACATTCTTCAA
>NZ_GL831112.1:1239596-1280683 GCF_000188295.1 Streptococcus vestibularis ATCC 49124
CTACTAGCAAACTTGTAACGATTTTAATTGTTTTTTTCATCATCATGATTCCTCACTTTCATTTGATATACGTCACTATATTCCAATGTTACAGAATGTCAAGTGTTTACAAAATATTTCTGTAATATTTTGTAATTCATCTAAATGTTTAAAAAATTGGCGTATAGAGTTTCCATGTAAATGATTTCTACATTCCTCTATTACATAATCATCAGAAATAGAAAATAAACGTAAATAAAATGTTGTTAGAGTTTCATTGGTACAAAATTACCAACAATAATTCCTACTATTCGTGGATCTTCATCATATGAAAGAAAAATATCTTGATCTTTTGGATTGATAGAAACTAATCTTAATCCATATTCCTCACGATAAACTCGTTTAATGTAGGTCTGACTATTACAGACCACAGCATAAACTGCTCCATCGTAATCAAACCATGACTCGAGAATGAGAGCAACAGAGCCATTTTGATATTTAGGTTCCATTGAATCTCCAGATACCCATGAAGCAAAACCATGAGCTAATTCTTCATCAAAATAAACAGTATCATAGTCCTGATCGTTATAAACCGATTAACCTATACCAGTAGCCATTTTTTCGTAAACATGATATTCGTATAGTTTTGCTGATATTGAAACAACGTTCTTACATGTTTCTTTTTTAACTAGGTTTCTGACATAGCTAAGTGCTTGACGAAGATAATTCCACCAAGAACTGCCACCACCATGTATCAGTAAGATAGGAGGCAAATTCTTATCACCAAATTCATGGAATTTCATGTTTAAACTCCTTACTTTAGGACTTTCACTAGCTACATCCTTGTTTAATCAGCTCGTACAAGCAGTGATACCACCTCAACGTGATGCGTTTGAGGAAATAGATCCACCGGCTGTACTTTCTTCAGTTCATAGCCCAATTCTTGATAGCGTTTGATATCACGCGCCATGGTTGCTGGGTTACATGAGACATAGGTAATCTTCTCAGGTTGCATGGCGACGCTGGCTTTGATGAAGCTTTCCGTCAAGCCCTTGCGTGGTGGATCTACAATGATGACGTCTGGTTTGATACCATCCTTGCTCCACTTGGCCATAGCATTTTCAGCTGAGTCAGCCACATAGTGGGCGTTAGTAATGCCGTTGCATTCTGCATTTTTCTTGGCATCTTCAACGGCTGTTTCGATGACTTCAACGCCGTAGACTTCCTTGACCTGTTTGGCAAATGATAAACCTATTGTCCCGATACCTGAATAGGCATCAATAACAATGCTGTCGCTGTTTAGATCTGAGAAGTCAATAGCTGTTTGATAGAGTTTTTCAGCCATCTCGGTGTTAACCTGATAGAAAGACTGGGCAGAAATCTCATAGTCATTGCCCAACATACTGTCTGTGATGGTGTCTTGACCATAAAGGGTGCGGAACTCCTTACCAAAGATGGCGTTAGTGTTCTTATCGTTGATGTTTTGGATGATTGAAACGACACTTGGAAAAGCTTCCGTAATCTTAGCAATAATCTGGTCAATACGGAAAACTTTTGGTCTGGTCGTTACAAAGACCAACATCATCTGACCTGAATAATGACCACGACGAACTACCAAATGACGAATCAAACCTGTCTGCTCCTTCTCATCATAAGGTTTGAGGTCATAGCGACGGAGAAGGTCACGTACAAAGACAATGAGTTTATCAATCTCCTTGTCCTGGATAAGGAAATCTTCAATTGGAATCAAGTCGTGCGAATTCTTGCGGTAGAAACCAGTTTCAAGCTGACCTTTAACACGGCGAACGGGCACCTGCGCCTTATTACGGTAAGCGTACGGTGTATCCATCCCCAATGTTTCAGCGACTTCTACGTCTGAGATACCTGCTGTCTTATAGAGGTTGTCCACAACTTGTTTACGCTTGAACTTAAGCTGCTCCTCATAAGTCATATGCCCAAAATCAGCAATTCCTGAACGAAGATAGGTCGCATCAATGTCCTGATTACGGTTTGGTGAAAGGGTCATATACTCCTCAACCTTACCAAAGCCGATATTTTTCTTGAGCTTAAGCACTCGCATCTTGATGACTTCGCCTGGTAGGGCGTTATCCACGAAAAAGACAAAGCCGTCCACCTTAGCAACGCCTGCTCCTTCATGTGTCAAATCAACAATTTCAACTTCTACAATAGCGTTTTTATTTAACATAATTCAACTTTCTTTACTCTTATAGGGCTTTAGAGGGACCTAAAAGCCACTTGCTACCCTCCATTATAGCACATATAAATCAAATTTATGGCTGGCCATAAATAATATAGATTTTTCAGAAAAGTCATACAGTGCTATCATAGGTCCATGACAAAAAATTAAACGGCTCAGCTACTTGGCTAGATGTCGTTTCTATCTAAAGGAGAATAATCATGCCAGATATTACCATTCATACAATCGAAACTGCACCAGAAGAAGTCAAAGACGTCCTTCAGACAGTCAAAGATGCCAATGGGGGATTCATTCCAAACTTGATTGGTCTCCTTGCTAATGCGCCAACTGCGCTTGAAACTTACCGCACTGTCGGTGAAATCAACCGTCGTAATTCATTGACACCAACTGAACGTGAAGTTGTTCAAATTACAGCTGCTGTTACTAATGGCTGTGCCTTCTGTGTGGCAGGTCACACAGCCTTTTCAATCAAGCAAATCCAAATGACACCTCAACTTTTGGAAGCTCTTCGTAACCGTACACCAATTGAGGACGATCCAAAACTTGATACCCTCGCTAAATTCACTATTGCTGTAATCAATACCAAAGGTGCTGTTGGTGACGAAGCCTACAACGACTTCTTGGAAGCTGGTTACACTGCACAAAATGCCCTTGACGTTATCTTGGGTGTCAGCCTTGCAAGCTTGTGTAACTACGCTAACAATCTCGCACAAACACCAATTAACCCTGAACTTCAAGAATTCGCTTAATGCAAAGCTAAACTGATAAACTAGAGGAGGACCTAAGCCTATGTCACATTTTTCAAAAGAATTCCTTACTTGGTTGGACACCAACGCTGACCATATTGACCAAGAGTCTGGACCAATTGCGGACCAACTTCTTGAAAAAATTGCTGAAAACGACGTCTTTAAAATAGGCGTACCTGCTGAGTTTGATGGCCTAGGTGGTGGTCCTACTCAAGTTGTTGATGTGCTTAATGAATTGGCACAACATTCTTTGACAGCTTCCTTTATTTCTTGGGGACACCGTACTTTCATTGACTATATCCTAGCTAGCGACAATGCTTACCCTCGTGAAACCTGGTTGAAAGAATTGTATACTGGTGAGCGTGCTGGTGGAACTGGCTTATCAAATGCCGTCAAATTCTTGTCTGACATTGAAGAATTGAATGTGACCCTCAGCCAAGAAGGTGATGACTACTATCTCGATGGTCGTTTGCCTTGGGTAACTAATCTTCGTGCAGATAAGTTTGCAGCTCTCTTTGCTGCTGACTTTAAAGACGGTAGCCAACCTTGGATTATCACTATTCCATCTGAAGCTGAAGGTCTTAGTCGTTCCGAAGATTTGGAATTTGTTTCTCTTCAAGGAGCTAACACCGCTTCTCTTACTTTCGATCATGTCAAACTTGATCCTAATTGGGTCCTTTCAAAAAATGGTACCGACTACATTGCCAAAACACGTCCAAACTTTCTTGGTTTCCAGTTTGGTCTTGCCTTTGGTTTGGCCCAACGTTCTCTTGATGAGGTTGAAGCTAGTCTAAACAGTAACCGTAGCGTTCTTCGTGAGGAATTTGAAGCAACACGTGAAAATCTTCTTGCTATTCAAGATCAACTCTTTTCGGGTCTTAATGATGCCGATTATTTCATTGACAAACCACGTGAACTTTTCCAATTGCGTATCGATATTGTCGATGTCGTAGCTAACAGCCTGCTCCTCGAACTTCAGGCTAGTGGTGGTCGTGGCTATTTGAAAGAATCAGAGTCAAGCTTTATCCGTCGTTGGAATGAAGGCGTCTTCCTTCCAATTGTATCTCCGAGTGCGGTTCAGCTTCGCCATATCCTTGCAGCTAGCTAGAAAGACTGTGGACCAATGAAGGTATTTTTCAAGAAAATTCCCTTGGCCCTATCTAGTCTGGTACTTGCCCTCTTTAGTTTATCCAATCAAATAAGTCAACTTACCCTGATTGCTCAGGGTATTTGGCTTATAGCCGTTTTTGGCTTTTTCCTAGTGCTAGGACGCCTGATCATTGGCTATAGACAAACTCAAGAAGATTTGCATAATCCAGTCATAGCTTCGGCCTTTCCCAGCCTCTTTATGGCTGCCTTTCTCTTTACCAGTCGCCTTCCACTAGCTCAAACTGACCTAAGTATCACATGGATAGGGCTCCTTGGACTTTATATTGCCTATATCATCTTTTTCAGTCTACGTTTTCTGCGCCCACTAGCCTTAGAACAAGTCTATCCAAGTTGGTTCGTGGTTTATGTAGGCCCTGCAATTAGTCTTGTAACCGTTCCGGATGGTATTCCAAATAGTATCAAGGGGCTTATCCTAGGACTAACGGGATTAGCGACCCTGGCCCTCTTTCCACTTGTTTTATGGAGAATGAAACAGATAGCCATCCCTCACCTATATCAGCCTATACTCGCTATTTTAGCAGCACCTCTGGCCCTTCTCATTACCAGCTCAATCAAGAGTAATCAAAGACCTGCAACTATCATTTTAGTCGGCCTGTTTGTCTTCTCCCAAATTTTCTTTTTCTGCGCCTTGAGACTCTTTGCCAGACTCGTTAACAAGGGTTTTATCCCACTTTTTGCTGCCTTTAGCTTCCCATTAGTCAATAGTGTCAATGCTTTTAAAGCAGCTACCACAAGTCTTGGGCTAGTCAATCCAGTAACTCAATTGATTTACACTATCGAGCTGATTTTAGTTCTGGCTATTATGGCCTATTTGCTCTATCATTTTATTAAGCTTCTGTATAATGATTTTATACAAGCTAAACGCTAAAAAAATAAGCACGTTCACAGAACATGCTTGTTTTTTTATTTATCTAAATCCTAGTTCTTTTAATTTATCCTGGTAACTGTCAAAATCAATTTCGATTCCTTGACCGCCATATAAATCATAGCTGTCAATCCAATCACCATCTGATGGAATAGTTTGAGAACTGATACCATTTTTGAAACTACCGGCATTTGAAAGACCCAAATCCAACATTTCCGTCATGCTCATATTGGTTGAAGTCAGTGAGTATACTTTTCCTAAAGCCTCAGAACCCTTGAAAAGACTAATAGGATTTTTAACTTGCTTCATAATAGCTTGCATCACTTGTTGTTGCCGCTTGGTACGCCCATAATCCCCTTCATCGTCCTTACGGAAACGAGCGTAATTAAGAAGAGTTCGTCCATCCATCTGTTGCTTACCGACTTTAATGGTTTGATTCGGAACATTCCCATCCTTGTCCATCCTCAAATCATCTGGAACTTTGACCGAGGACACTTTTTTACCATCAACAGTGGAGAATTTAGTATTGATTTTCACGCCATCTGGGAACAGGGTATCAACACCTGCCGCAAAGGTCTCAAAGTCGACCATGGCATAGTACTTGATATCAATGTCAAAATTTCGTTTGAGCGTCTGTCGCATAAGCTCTGCCCCTTGATGATTGTTTTGCTCACCAATATTGAAGGCAGTATTGAGTTTCAGATCCTGAGAATAGTCTGTCTCTGAAGCGCCCTTAATATTAACCAAGGTGTCTCGCATAAAGCTTACCATCTTGATTTTGCCTTCCTTATTGCCCACATTGACAACTATAATGGAGTCTGTTCTGGCCTCGGTAGATTCTTGGCTGACTCGTTGGTCAGAACCCAAAATAAGGATATTCACCCCATCCTTAGTGTCTTTACCGTTAAAGGTTTCGACTAAGGCCGGTTGATAGGCTTTACCATTGTTACCAGCAGCAGAAAGGTCAGTTCCTTTGTAAAATTGATAGGCCATTGCTAGCACCAAAAAGACAACACCAAGACTTAAGCAACTAAGCACTAGCTTAACGACTTTCTTGAGTCTTCGCTTTTTCTTTGGCCGCTTCTTCTTGACTACTTGCGACTTGAACCTTGGAGCCGACGTTGCTGAAGGGGCTGCTTGTCTTTGAACCTTTTTTCGTTTAACGTTTCGTTGAGGCGCTTCCTCTCGATAGACAGGCAGACCTTCCTCTGTTAGCGGATTGACATCCTCATAATCAGGTGCCTGATAATAATTTGAACGATTATTATAAGGCTGGCTCCGTGCTTCTTGATAGTCAGCAGTTTGACCCTGATACCTCTCGTAGGAACGCTCCGCTTCATAAGCATCCAACTTTCCTTGTAGATAATTGAATTCCGAAGCCTGCTGTCCATTAAGGTGGGCAAGATTTTTTAAAAGATAGTTGTAACGTAACCGTTCATGATGCGTAAACGGCTCATCGTTAGATTTGGTCATAAGATTTCCCTTTAAATTTCATAGACTTGGTAAGCACCCAAGATTTTATATCCAATTCCAACTGCAGTTAGCTCTTCAAGAGCGAACTGAGCCAACTTTTCCTTTGTATAATCACAATCAATAATAAAGAAATACTCGCCAAGTACCGTTTTCAACGGACGGCTTTCAATCTTGGTCAAGTCAATGCCTCGCCAGGCAAAGGTCGATAGGGCCTTGTAAAGTGCCCCTGGCATATTATCAGGCAGGGTCAAGGCCAGCGTTAATTTACAATCAATCTGATTGAGCGGAATCTCAGGAACAGTGTTTCCCAGCACCCAAAAGCGGGTATAATTCTTTTCAATCTCCTGGATATCCTTAGCCAATATTTGAAGACCGTATTCCTTAGCCGCTGCATGTGGAGCAATTGCTGCATAAGGCTGATCTGGATTATCAGCGACAAAACGCGCCGCAAAGGCTGTACTTGCTGTTGTCTCAATCTTGGCATGTGGAAAATGCTGTTTAATATACTTTTTCCCTTGGGCAATGGCCTGTGGGTGTGAGAAGATTTTCTCAATTTTCTCATGATGTTTAGTCGCCATCAACTGCTGCTTGATGGGCTGAACAATCTCTGCCACAGCACGAATATCGGCCTGATGGAAGAGATAGTCTAAACTCTCATGAACAGAGCCCTCAATGGAATTTTCCACAGGAATAACTGCGTAATCCACACGTCCCTCTTCATAAGACTTGATAACCTCGGTAATGGTACCTAATGAAACCAATTCTGCCTCAGGAAAAGCCTTTAAGGCTGCATTATGCGTAAACGACCCACTTGGGCCCAAATAACCTACATACATTTGATAAACCTTGCTACTTCTTCTGGTGTCCTGTTATCAACAGTGATAACCAGGTCTGCCAAACTTTGATAGAGGGCCATTCGACCATCATAAATGGCCTTGAATTCCTCTTTAGAATGATTGAGAAAGAGTGGGCGCTGATTCTTGGTATCCTTTTTAATACGGTCATAGACCACATCAAAAGAAGCGTGAAGCCATATGTTATACTTACTATTTTTCTTCAAAAGCTGGCGATTGCGCTCCGTCACAACGACACCACCTCCAGTAGAGATGATGACGTCATCTCCCTCTTGAAGGAGGGCTTCCAGAGTCTCAGACTCAATCTGACGAAAGCTTGCTTCGCCTTCTTTGGCAAAACAATCAGCAATGGACATTCCGATTTTCTCTTCAATGACCTGATCCATATCCACGAAACGACCATCCAGGAATGGGGCGACGGAACTCTTACCAACTCCCATAAAGCCCAATAAAACCTTAGCCATGTAGTAATCCTTCCAAATCACTAAAGAAGCTTGGATAGCTTGTATTGATAGCTTCTGCACGTTGCAAGTTAACTTCGCCATCTTGAACCAAGAGGGCAGCAATGGCTGTCATCATACCGATCCTGTGGTCACCAAAGGTATTGACCTCTGCCCCGTGAAGAGCTGTCTTACCAGTGATAATCATACCATCCTCAGTTGGAACAATATCAGCCCCCATAGCATTCAAGGCATCTGCTACCACCTGAATACGATCAGTCTCTTTGACCTTGAGTTCTTCAGCATCACGAATCACCGTCTTGCCCTGAGCTTGTGTCGCCAAGAGTGTGATAATCGGAAGTTCATCAATCAAACGTGGAATGATGTCACCGCCAATTTTGGTTCCTTTAAGTTCTGAAGTTTCAACCGTAATGGTCGCAGATTTAGCAACCTGGTCAATATCTGAAAGGCTTATCTTACCACCCATATCCTTGATAACATCAATGATACCGGTACGTGTCTCGTTAATACCGACATTTTCCAAGACAATCTTAGAGTTTGGCATCACAAGTCCTGCTACCAACCAAAAGGCGGCTGAAGAAATATCCCCTGGAACCACAACTTCTTGGGCAGTTAAGGTTTGTCCACCAGAAATACGAATTTCATTGCCATCTACTTGAAGCTGACCACCAAACTGCTGAATCATGTCTTCCGTATGATTACGTGTTTTTTCCTTTTCAATGATGACAGATTCACCATCAGCTTGAAGAGCTGCAAAAATAAGGGCAGATTTTACCTGAGCAGAGGCCACAGGCAATTGGTAATGAATAGGTTTAAGGGACTTGCTACCGTGCATTTTCAATGGTGGCAAATCACGATCTGTTTGACCAGAAACCTCTACACCCATCTGACGCAAGGGAATGGTCACACGGTCCATAGGGCGTTTTGAAAGGGAATCATCCCCAAACATCTCTACATCGAAATCTTGACCAGCGAGCACACCTGAAATCAAGCGAATCGATGTTCCAGAGTTACCCATGTCCAATTTGTTTTGAGGAGCCTTGAGACCATCAAAACCAACACCGTGAATGCGAACCACATCACCGTCATCCTCGATGGTCACACCCAGATCACGAAAGACCTGCATGGTTGAGAGGACATCCTCACCTCGTAAAATATCACGAACAGTTGTCACACCTTTAGCAAGACTTCCGAACATAATCGAACGGTGACTGATTGACTTGTCACCAGGGATACGCAAGCTGCCATGAAGACCTTGTGCCTTGGTTTCTAGTTTCATAGGTTACTCCTGAAAATTTTATAGTTACTTTCATTATACCATAATCGAAAGCCCAACCATAGACTGAATTGTCAAAATATTCACTCTCTAGTATTAGTATACTTTTCTCTTAGAAAGGCAACTGCCTCTTGAACACGGTTCCGAATTAAGTTAGCAGACTCCTCCAAAAGACGATTTTCCTCAGCCGACAAAGATAAGTGAACAGGAGCAACCACCCCTTGACGTCCTAAAATAACTGGATATCCAAGATAGGTCTGATAGGCTTCTTGATAGCTCGATACCGCCACTTCTTCTTGAGCATCCGAAAGGATAATAGTTACCAAACGAAGAGCCGCACTGGCAATGCCGTATGAAGTATAGCCCTTACCATAAAAGACCTTGTGGCCACCCTTCATAGAAGCCATAAAAAGATTTTGACGCTCTTCTTCACTGGTCAATTCTGTAATATCTTGACCTTTGACCTTAACCTGACTCCAGGCTGTAAATTGGGAATTCCCATGTTCACCAAGATTGTAGCCAGATACTGATTTGGGATTGACTGACAAATCATCTCCTACTGCTGCCTTCATTCTAGCTGTATCGAGTAGAGTCCCTGTCCCAATCACACGTTCTCTTGGCCAGCCTGTGAATTCCTGATAGAGGGCTGATACAGCATCTACAGGATTCGAGATAACCAAGAGTATTCCTTGAAAATCCAATTTTTTAAGCTTCTGAGAAACCTGATAAACGGCTTCTCGAGTAAATGGAAATTCAGCAAAGCGGTCCTCACCAGCATTATGCTGTAACTGAATATTTCCAAGAGATGAAATAATCACATCAGCATCTTCAAGTGCTGCATAATCATTGACAACAATGTTTGCATAGCTAGGTAGATTTGCCATAGCATCCTTAAAATCCTGAGCATCTGCCTCGGCCTTCTTCTCATTAATGTCAATAAAAACATAGCTATCAGCCAAGCCTTGAGCAATTGCCCCATGAGCGACCGCAGCTCCAACATTTCCCATACCAATAATTCCAATCTTACGACTCATCATTTTTCTCCTTAATATTTCTAGTTTTTTCCTTAGACAATCTCTTTTGAAAGCAGAAAAAGGCCTGTCAAATGACACACCCTCCCTAATTAACTATTCAATTCTTGCAATGGTTTGAAGATAATACGTTCAATATCATTTAAATAAACAGACAAACCTTGTTGTGCAGCCAAGTATTCTTTCAAAAGGGCATTAGCTTCTACCTTTTGACCCAATTCTTGAACAGCTACTTGTTCTTCTGCTGTTGGCATTGTACCAGCTTGCATTTTAGCATAGAAATCCTCTTGGAAATCAGTAAACTCTTTGAAAAGAGCGCTAGCCTCAGCATCAGCTGCAATCGCTTCTTTTTTCTCTACCAAAGTTTTGTACTCAGGAAGGGCACGAATGCCACGTTCCAACTCATTTGCTAAATCATAAATATTTGTCATTTTATTCTCCTAGGCGATCACCACATGATAGTCTGTATTGGCTTCAATAACAGTCTTAGCATGTGTGCGATCTTTTTCATTTTTAAAAGTAATTTGAAGGATACCGTGAATATCCTCACGATTTTCTTCATTGATACGAAGGTTAACCAAAGACGTTCCTCGTAACAATTCCATAATGCTAAGGATAACGTCTTCTCGGTCAGGCACATCCACGAAAATATCGAAGGCACTTTCCACGCCACCCTTTTTGTGGATTTCCATCTCTTTACGCTTTTTACGACCGTTGTCAAAGAACTCCCAAATGGCATTCTCATCTTCAGCTTTAATCAAGTCGGCCACATGGTCCAAACGTTTTTTGAAATCTTCAATACGATCCAAGACAGCAGGCCCATTAGTCATGAGAATGGAAGCCCACATGCCAGGTTCACTTTCTGCAATACGGGTCATATCTCGGAATCCCCCAGCCGCAAAGTGATTGGTCATCTCGTGAGACTGAGCATAATCAGCCGCCTGCTCCATAAGACCAGAAGCTAAAAGGTGTGGAAAATGACTGATTTGACTGGTTACACGGTCGTGTTCAGCCGCATCAATCTCCACAAAACGTGACTTAAGCCCAGACAAGATGTCCTTAAGCTCTGGGATAGTTGTCTCTCTTGTCAGACTTGTCGGTGTGAAAATATAATAGGCATTTTCAAAAAGCGTCACGTCGGCTGCAATAGCCCCTGATTTATGGGAACCAGCCATAGGGTGGGAACCAACAAACTGAATATTTTTACCTGTTAGGTAACGTTCAGCTGCCTCAACGATATCCAACTTAGTAGACCCTGCGTCTGTGATGATGACATTATCTTTGAGATCCAAGTCAGCCAATTCCTGCAAGTAGGCCACAGTTTGCTTAATTGGCACTGCAAGGATAATCACATCAGCAAGTGGAGCAAACTCTTTGAAATCACTGGTTGCACGATCAACAATCCCACGCTCAAGTGCAATATTTCGAGAATAGTCAGAACGATTATATCCAAGAATCTCATAATCAGGGTGATCCCTTTTAATCCCTAAGGCCAAGGAGCCACCAATCAAGCCCAATCCTGCGATATAAATAGTTTTCTTACTCATTACTACTCCCATCTATTGTCTGATGCTGCTTAAAAGTTTTTCACATAGTCACGGTGACGTGCTACCGCTTCTTTCAATTCTTCCATGTTATCAGAAGAGAATTTGTCCAAGATTTCATTGGCTACGACTGTAGCAACTACAGATTCCATAACGACACCCGCTGCAGGCAAGGCCGTTGGATCTGAACGCTCGACTGTTGCCTTGTATGGTTCATGTGTTTCGATATCTACTGACATCAATGGCTTGTAAAGGGTTGGAATAGGTTTCATAACCCCACGGACCACAATCGGTTGCCCGTTGGTCATACCACCTTCAAAACCACCAAGGTTGTTAGTGCGACGCGTATAGCCATCCTCTTCATTCCAGAGAATCTCGTCCATCACTTGAGAGCCCTTGAGGTAGCCATCTTTGAATCCAAGACCAAACTCGACCCCCTTGAAGGCATTGATGGAAACAACTGCTTGAGCAATCTTAGCATCAAGTTTGGTATCCCATTGCACATAAGAGCCAAGGCCAACAGGGACGCCGCCAACAACCGTTTCAACGACACCACCAATAGTATCACCTTCTTTTTTGACTTGGTCAATGTAATCTTTAATCTCTTGTTCACGTTCTTGGTTAACGACTGAAATCTCAGATTGTTGGGCCAACTCCTTGATTTGGGCTACCGTCAAATTCTCAGGCACATCAATTTCCTTACCACCAAAGACAACCACATGATTAGCAATTTCAATATCGAGCTCAGCTAAGATTCGTTTAGCGACAGCACCTACTGCCACACGCATCGTTGTTTCACGCGCACTGGAACGCTCCAAGGAATTACGCAAATCATCGAAACGGTATTTCATTCCACCAACCAAGTCAGCATGTCCTGGACGTGGGTGAGTGATTTTACGTTTGTTTTTCAAACGATCCTCAATGTCTTCCACAGCCATGATGTCCAACCATTTTTGATGGTCCTTATTGATAACATGAAGGGTAATCGGAGCCCCTGTTGTTTTCCCATGACGAACACCAGAAGTGATTTCAACCTTATCAGACTCAATTTTCATACGGCCACCACGACCATAACCACCTTGGCGGCGTTTCAAATCAGCATTGATATCTTCAGCGGTCAAGGAAAGACCAGCTGGAACACCTTCGATAATTGCTGTTAAACGTGGGCCGTGAGACTCACCTGCTGTTAAATATCTCATTTATTTCTCCAAGTACTCTTTCATTTCGACTAAAGGAATCTGATTGATAGCTGCCTTACCAATCTCTGGAACGATAACCGTCTTAATGCTATTACCACGAGCTTTTTTGTCGTGTGTGAGAGCTGTATAGAGCTCTTCAACACGCCATGGCTCATAGTCCACTGGCAAACCAAATTTAACACACATCTCAGCAATTTGACGTGTGATTCCCTGAGGCATCAGACCTTTTTCCTCAGCAACACGAGAAATCTGAACCATTCCGATAGCTACCGCTTCACCGTGCATAACTTTACCGTAACCAGCTGTTTGTTCAACGGCATGCCCAATCGTATGACCAAAGTTTAGATACATACGGACGCCACCTTCAAACTCGTCTTCAACCACAATTTTACGCTTAACGTTACATGAACGATAAATGATAGTTTCTGAGTTTTCTAGGATACTGTGAACTGAACCATCGATGCTTTCAAGCAGGTGCCAAAGCTCAGGATCGTCAATCAAACCATATTTGACAACCTCACCCATACCTTCAATCAATTCACGTTTACCAAGTGTCTCAAGGACATTAGGGTCAATCAAAACCCCATCAGGCTGAGCAAAAGTTCCCACGATATTTTTAGCAAATGGTGTGTTCACACCCGTCTTACCACCAATAGATGAATCCACTTGGGCAGTGAGACTAGTTGGAACCTGAACGAAGTGAATGCCACGCATATAAGTTGAAGCAACAAAGCCTGCCAAGTCACCAACAACACCGCCACCAAGAGCAAGAATACCATCACTACGAGTCATGCCATTCTTAATCAAAAACTCATAAGCCTTATTAACAGTTTTAAGATTTTTACTCGCTTCACCTTCTAGAAAATCAAAAACGGCAACCTCAAAACCTTCGTGCTCCAGGCTAAGCTTAACTTTTTCTGCATATAGAGCTCCCACATGATTGTCCGTAATAAGGGCAATCTTTTGTGGTTCCCAAAGTGACTTCACCCATTGACCGACCGTCTTAAGGGCTCCCTTTTCAATGATAATGTCATAAGGGTTATGTGTTAAATTTACCTCTAGTTTCATAGTCGTCCCCTCCTAGCTATTGTAAATATTTTCCAATTCCTGCCAAATGGCGTCTGTTGGCATGTCCTTGCCTGTCCACAATTTAAAGGCACCTGCTGCTTGATGAAGCAACATGCCAAGTCCGTTCACAGCCTCTATTCCCTGTTTCCTAGCCAAGGCCAAGAAAGGTGTTTCAAAAGGCTGATAAATGATATCAGCAACCAAGAGTCCCTTAGGAAATTTTGTATCTGTAGGAATAGGCGAGGATGCGCCATCCATCCCAACACTCGTCGCATTCACCAATAAATCAGCCTGGCCTAGTTCCTCTTTAAAATACTTAAGATCATTTAAAGCATGGAACTCCAAGTGACAAGTTGTCTGTTCAAGTAAGGACTTAAAGCTCTTTTTTGCCTTATCAAATGACTGAGGGCGAACATAGACACTGACTTTTTTGGCACCATCAAGAACTGCCTGCGTCACAATAGCTTTAGCCGCACCACCAGCACCCAAAATCATCAGACGGGCATCTTTAGGGCTAAAGTTCTTTAGACTAGCAAAAAAGCCAAAACCGTCCGTATTATGACCAATCAAACGCCCATCACGATTAACAACTGTATTGACAGCACCAATCAGTTGAGCTGCAGGACTAATCTCATCCAAAAAAGGAATGACTGCTTCCTTATATGGCATGGACAAATTGATACCGAACATGTCGTAACGTCTAATATTTTTAACTGTCTCAGCCAGGTCTGACTCTGGAATCTCCCAGGCCACATAAACACCATTAATTTGTGTCTTCTCAAAGGCAGAATTATGAATGAACGGCGAAATCGAATGCTTGATTGGATTGGCGACAACAGCTGCTAGGCGTGTGTGTCCATCAATCTGCATCCAAAACCTCCCTGATTCTGCGCATGTCTGCTAAACTAATTTGTCCTGGAGCACTGGCATTATCAAGACTGGCAAAAGTCCATGATGACCCTATCAAGTCGCCCGCAAAACGTGACAAACGACCTAGTTTACCCATTGACATGGTCACAAACTCCTGCTCAGGATTAAAGGCCTTAAAACCACGTGTGAAGTTCATAAGGTCGAGAACATCCTGCTCATGCTTAGGCATAACTGACACCTTAACCACTCGTGGTGTCAAGTTTGCCATCTCAGACAAAAGTTCCATGAGGTTTTCAGGTGTCTCCTTAAAGTTATGATAAGACAAAACCAAGTTTGAAAATTCGAGCATTTGATCAAAGACAGCCTTACGTGTGAAATACTCAAAATCAATATAATCTGGCGAATAAATCGCAGCTACATCCTTAATCAGTGCGACATATTCCGCATCCGTTAACTCAAGCCTACCACCCTCACGCGTTGTACGGATGGTAAAGACAATCTCAAAGCCTGCGAATTTCTCGAAAATAGCCGGAGCAACCGTTAAGATACTATCCTTATCTAAAAAATCTGCACGCCATTCAATAATGTCTGCCCCCTCAAAACGAGACAGTTCAAGCGCTTGTGCCTCCTCTAAACTAGTTGGCATAATCGGAACTACAATTTTCATTTATTTACCTTTATTGTGTATACTTTCAAATAATTTGATGTTGGATCATTAGGATTGACGGTAAAATCCGCTGGTAATTGTTGCAGGTTAACGAAGTCCGCTGAAACATCTCCCAAGCCCTTACGTAGTTGTTTCTTAAACTGTTGCACTGTCATATTAGCAGCATTGGTACTTGCGATGATTGTCCCATGCTCTGATAAAATATCAATACTTTGTGCAATTAACTTGTGGTAATCCTTATTTGCTGAGAAAGTGCGTTTCTTATTTCGAGCAAAGCTTGGCGGATCGATGACGATAAGGTCATAAGATAAGCCTTTTTTCTTTGCATATTTGAAATAATCGAAGACATCCATCACGACCAAGCGATGATTTTCCATACTGAAGCCATTAGCTTCAAAATGAGCCGTCGATAATTCACGTGAACGTTTTGCCAAATCCACCGATGTCGTTTCAACCGCTCCCCCCATAGCTGCAGCCACTGAAAAAGCGGCCGTATAAGAGAACATATTCAGAACTGATTTACCCAAGGCTAAGCCATTAACTAAACCATCACGCACTTCATGCTGATCAAGGAAAATCCCCGTCATTAGCCCATCATTGAGGAAAACCTCATAAGTTACCCCATTTTCTAAAATGGTGAAGGTATCACCCGACTCTTGCCCAAAAAGATGGTCTGATTCGAAATCAAGACCCTTGAAGCGGATTTTTTCATAACCTCCCAAGACCTCAGGAAAGACCGCTTGGAAGGCCTCTACAATAACATCCTTCAAGGAATAAACAAAGGCATTATACCATGAAAAGAGGGCATAGTCTCCATACAAATCAATCGTTAGACCACCAAAATCATCACCATCTTGGTTAAAAAGACGAAAAGCCGTCGTTAAATCATTATCATAATAGGATTGACGTTTGGCTTTTGCCTTCTCAAAAAGCCCCTGAAAATAGGTCACTGTCAATTTTTGCTTTTTAGGGGACAAAAACCAACCTATCCCCTTATTTTGACTCGACAAATAGCCTGTTCCTAAAAATTCTTTGGATTGGCTATAAAGATAAATCAACTGATTATTTTCAGCTATATTTGGAAAATCTTCGGCTAAAAGAAGCTGTTTACCTTGTTTGATTTTTTTCTCCGCAAAGGGACTTACTGTCAATATACTCATGTTACCATTATACCAAAAAAATGCTATAATTTCTGTTTCGTAACTAGATTTTGTCAATTGTATGTCAAGGAATATCACACTCAATGGCAGTAAATTTTTGAGAGTCATTTTGTTATTTGGTATAATGGTTAAGATAATATAGAATCAAAGGAAGTATTACTTTGAAAAAAATAAATGAAGCCTTTTGGAAAGGAGTTTCATCAAGACTCGGATTCGTCCTCTTGTTACTCTTCTTTTACTGGCTAAAAACCATATTCGCTTATTACGTCAACATTAATCTTGAGTTGGAAAGCAGATATCAGGTTATGCTTTCGCTGATTAACCCTATTCCACTAGGATTAATGCTGTTAGGTTTAGGACTTTACTTCAAGAAAAGACGTTTCTTTTATAGCACAACGATTGCTATTTATGTCATCCTTAATCTCCTGCTTATTGCTAATGTCATTTACTTCGGTGAGTTTACAGACTTCATCACTGTAAATACCATCCTGGCAAGTTCTAGTTCAGCAGCGGGACTGGGAGATTCAGCTAAGAACCTTCTTGAACCAAGTTATATCTTTTATCTGATTGATATTCCTTTCTTCATCTATGCTGGTTTTAGGAAAAAACTAAAAACGGATAGTAAACCATTTAATAAACGAGCTAGTTTTGCCGTCACCGCACTGTCGACACTCCTTCTTTCAGTTAACCTATTTCTAGCGGAAGTTAACCGTGGTGAGTTACTGACACGTGGTTTCTCCAACAACTATATTGTTCGTGCTATGGGGATTCCTTTCTTTACAGCTTATTCCGGTAACTTAACGTATCAAGCTTCACAAGCTCGTTCATCCGCAACAGCAGACGATATGAAAAAGGTTGAAGCTTATGTTAAGGAGCACTATGCAGCACCTGATCCTAAGTACTACGGAATTGCTAAAGGAAGAAACGTTATCGTTATTCACTTGGAGAGTTTCCAACAGTTTCTTATTGATTACAAGCTCCAAGTAGATGGTCAGTCTTATGAGGTAACACCATTCCTCAATTCCATTTACCACTCAAATGAAACCCTAGCCTTTTCAAATTTCTTCCACCAAGTTAAATCAGGAAAAACTTCTGATGCTGAAACCTTGATGGAAACATCACTCTTCGGACTAAGTACAGGGTCATACATGGTAAACTACGGTGGTACCAATACAGCCTACGCTGCACCATCTATCCTGGCTCAAACAGGCGGCTATACTTCAGCCGTTTTCCACGGAAACACTGGATCCTTCTGGAATCGCAATAACACCTATAAACAATGGGGTTATAACTACTTCTTTGACTCATCAGCCTTCACTGAAAAAACTGATGAGAATTCCTTCCAGTATGGTCTAAATGACAAGTACATGTTTCCAGATTCCATCAAATATCTGGAACAAATGCAACAGCCTTTCTATGTTAAATACCTAACCGTATCTAACCACTACCCATACACTTCACTCTCAGGCGATGAAAAGGAACAAGGTTTCCCACTCGCTGAAACAAAAGATGAGACAGTCAACGGATATTTTGCAACAGCTAACTATCTTGACTCTGCAATCAAAGACTTCTTTGATTACCTTAAGGAAACCGGTCTTTACGACAACTCGATTATTGTCATGTACGGTGACCACTATGGTATCTCTGATACACGAAGCAGCAATCTTGCTGAACTTCTCGGTAAGAACCCTGAAACTTGGTCAAACTATGATAAAGCCATGCTTCAACGTGTTCCTTACATGATTCATATTCCAGGATATACTGGTGGTGGTATCTCTAACACCTTTGGTGGAGAGGTTGATGCCCTTCCAACTCTCCTTCACATTCTTGGTGTTGACACTAGCTCTTATATCCAGATGGGACAAGACCTCCTATCTCCTGATAATAAGCAAACCGTCGCATTTAGAACCTCAGGTCAATATGTTACTCCTCAATACACCAGCTATTCTGGTAGACTCTATAACACTCAAACAGGGGAAGAAATTACCAACCCTGATGAAACGACTAAAAAGGATAACGAAGCCATTCGTAAGACAGTAGCCACTCAGCTTTCGATGAGTGACGCTGTTCAAACTGGTGACCTCCTTCGTTTCTATACACCAAATGGTTTGAAACATGTTGATTCTAGCACGATTTCCTACACGAAACAGATGAATCAACTGAAACAGATCAACAAAAAGCTGAAAGATAAATCAACTAGCCTCTACAAACAAAAAGGCAATAAATCAACGGCTGATCTATTCAAGACCCCATCTTACAAGGAACTACATCCTGCAGAATCTGAATCGAGCTCAAGTTCAAGTGAATCAGAGCCAAGTAGCTCTTCAACGGAACAACAATAAGCCTTAAAAGGCAGTCCAAACAGGACTGCCTTTTAAGATTAAACAATTATCAATCGTACTTAACTGGAAAATCATAATCCTCATAGCACTCGCCTCAAACATATTTCTTGCTAGTTTGCTGTAAGCGTGATTAAATAGAGTTAGTAAGAAAACTTATAAAGGAGAACAGATATGAATCCAATGGAATTATTTAACCAAGTAAAAAAAATGATTGAAAAGAAAGATTTCGAAGCTGCTAAAAAGTTTGTCGATGACAATAAAGATGATTTGGGCGAATACTTTGACCAAGCTAAGTCACTTGTTTCAGGCAACGAAATGGTCAGTGGAGCTTTAGACAAGATTAAAGGTCTATTCTAAGACGAAATCCCCGCAGTCAATAGGATTGCGGGGACTTTTTATATTTAGAACTCCTATTTAGGTACAGTGCCTATCATAGGCTAAAATTCTATAGCAAAAGCACCCTAAAAGTTAGAAACTAAATATATACTTTGGGGGTGCAATTCATAATATAACAAGAGACAAATCGTAATTATATTTTTACTCTCAAGTCATATTGGGGTCATTTCATTACTCTTGTTCATCTAATTCTATGTACAAGCTAGTCAATTCCCAATTAAATACCACAGAGTTATATTACTTATCTAAATTAAAAAACTAAACTCTTTTCCATCTTGAGATACTAGACTTGAGCTTTTAAAAAATTTAATTTGTAATAAATTTTTAGTTAAACAACAATCCTACCATTCACATCAGGCATCTTGAATAAGACGATAACATCTTGGATAAATCCGATGATAATTGGGATACCCGTAAAAGATAAAATCCGAAATAGGATACCTGTTCCGTAATACCCTGCGTAAAAATGATGGACACCTAATCCACCAAGAAAAATAGCGAGAAAAATATAAACCCATTTATTTACATAATGCAAACCTGGAGTAGTTGCTTGCGTATAAACGACTTGTGACTGATTTTGGGAAGAGTTGTTTTCATTAACAATGTTAATCTTAACATTGTCATCTTTTTTCTCTTCAGCTTTTATGATAATAATTTCATCATCTACTTTATGAACTTCTACTTCATCACCTAATTTTGGAACGAAATTCAATTCAGATGGGTTTATTTTTCAAGTACTCCTCATTATTCGAGATTATAACTTTCGTACCTGTAACTTTAACAATTTTTGCCAATTTTTCTTTCCTCTCTTTTAAGTTATGGCTTGTATTACTCTTTTAAATGATTGTAAAGTCATAATTAATTAATTATCGATTTCATTAAAAATTCAAACAATACTTAATGCATAACTATCTTTACAGTGACATTAGGAATCATCTCTATAAATTCTGTAACCAGCAAAATCACTGTAAAAATTACAGAGCTTTTTGAGTTCTTTGTCAACTGTAGTAAGTGACGAAAAGTTACTATTTAGAGAGAAACTAACAGTAGGAACAATTTAATAAATCTAATCAATAATTTTAATATTAAAAAAAGAGATTCCCTAAGGAACCTCTTTTTATTCTATATGACTATAGAATTATTTTTTCAAGTTGTAGAATGATTTCAAACCACGGTATTCTGCAACTTCACCAAGTTGGTCTTCGATACGAAGCAATTGGTTGTATTTAGCGATACGGTCAGTACGTGACAATGAACCTGTCTTGATTTGACCAGCGTTAGTTGCAACTGCGATATCAGCGATTGTTGAATCTTCAGTTTCACCTGAACGGTGTGATACTACTGCTGTGTATCCAGCTTCTTTCGCCATTTCGATAGCGTCGAAAGTTTCAGTCAAAGTACCGATTTGGTTAACTTTGATAAGGATTGAGTTAGCAGCGTGTTCTGCAATACCTTTTTCAAGGTAAGCTGTGTTAGTTACGAAGAAGTCGTCACCAACCAATTGAACTTTACCACCAAGACGTTCAGTAAGAGCTTTCCAACCGTCCCAGTCGTTTTCATCCATAGCATCTTCGATTGTGATAATTGGATATTTGTTAACCAATTCTTCGATGTAATCGATTTGTTCTGCGGCAGTACGTTTAGCTCCACCTTCACCTTCGAATTTAGTGTAGTCATATACACCGTTTTCGTAGAACTCAGATGATGCACAGTCGAAACCAAGGAATACATCTTCACCTGGTTTGTAACCAGCAGTTTCGATAGCTTTGATGATAGTTTCAACAGCATCTTCAGTACCGTCAAATGCTGGCGCGAAACCACCTTCGTCACCTACGGCTGTTTCAAGACCACGTTCTTTAAGGATTTTCTTAAGAGTGTGGAAAATTTCAGCACCCCAACGAAGAGCTTCTTTGAATGTTGGTGCACCAGCAGGTACAATCATGAATTCTTGGAAAGCGATTGGAGCATCTGAGTGAGAACCACCGTTGATGATGTTCATCATTGGAGTTGGAAGAACTTTAGTGTTGAATCCGCCAAGGTAGCTGTAAAGTGGAACTTCAAGGTAGTCAGCAGCTGCGCGTGCTACAGCGATAGACACACCAAGAATAGCGTTGGCACCAAGTTTACCTTTGTTTGGAGTACCGTCAAGAGCGATCATGGCGCGGTCAATACCTTGTTGATCACGTACGTCGAATCCGATGATGTGTTCAGCAATAACGTTGTTTACGTTATCAACTGCTTTTTGAGTACCAAGACCACCGTAACGGGCTTTGTCACCATCACGAAGTTCTACTGCTTCGTGTTCACCAGTTGAAGCTCCTGAAGGAACCATACCGCGACCGAATGCACCAGATTCAGTGTAAACTTCTACTTCAAGTGTTGGGTTACCGCGTGAGTCAAGGACTTCGCGAGCGTAAACATCAGTAATAATTGACATTACAATACTCTCCTTATGAGTTAAAATTTTTTACACCTTTATATTACCATAATATCAAGGCTTAAGCAAATTAAAACCAGAATTTTCTAGCGATTTTCTATTTTTTAATGTTTTCAATTGTTTTTGAAAATCTCAGAAAACGACTCAAATGAAAAGGAATTCAAAATATTGTATAATACAAGTAGAAAACTAAGAGGAGATTCCTATGACTTCACTTGAAAACAAAGTGCTCCAATACGCTAGTGGCGAAAAACGCCTAAATCCCGATGAACTTCGTCAGTATTTTGGAACCTATGCGGAACGTGTAGTCCTAGCTGTTCTATTAGAAAATGCTGAAAAGAAAACTGTAATTGACCATTTTCCCCAGATTTTAAAAGACTTGCAAGCAGTTTACCCGAATCTTAGTCTCAAGATATCGCCAAAATTAGCTGACCAGATACAATTTACCTATATCAAAACGGCTCAAGCGCTCAACATTTCAGCTACTATCGTGGACGAGGCCAAGGCTCATTCACCATACGGTCTTATCGTACATAGTAATCAAGCAGAGAATCTTGATAAAGTGTTATTTTCAGAACTCTATCCTGATATCCTTGCTCCTAGTGAAACTGAACCTATCCTTGAAAAAAAGGGATTTTTTGCTAAACTATTTGGAAAATAAAAGCTGACGCAACGCCAGCTTTTTTCTTATATCACAATGTTTTACTGAGCTTAATGAGATTCCCAATATTGAGTCCTGTGCGATAGAGATTCTCCTTAGCGGTAGCTAAAACTTGGTCTAACTCTAATACTTGTCCAATGATAGGGAAAGCAGCTGAGATACCTGCTACTGGAAAATCAGGCAAGTCATCCTTCAAACTACCACAGATAGCAATGACAGGAATAGCTGACGGTGTCCGCCTAGCCACCCCGACCGGTGCTTTTCCAGACAAGGACTGGCTATCCATACGTCCCTCACCAACTATGACCAAATCAACTTCCTTCACACGTTGATCAAAATCAACGCAATCAAGTACAAAGTCAATCCCTGATTTAATTTCTGCGCCTGCAAAGGCTACTAAACCCGCTGCCATGCCTCCTCCGGCTCCTGAACCAGCCAGTTTTAAAACCTCAGGAGCAAAGTTTTCGTAGAGTTGTGTCATGTCTTGGTCAACCTTTTTAAATTGTGAAGGAGCTAGGCCTTTTTGTCCACCAAAAATATAGGTCGCTCCATGTGGACCACACAAGGGGTTATCTACGTCAGTAATCAGACGAATGGTGACACCAGACAAATCAACCTTATTTTTAGAGGATATCTTTTTAATGAGACCAAGATTAGCACCTATTGGATCAAGCTCCTGTCCCTCAGAATCATAAAAACAATAACCTAATCCATAAGCCATACCAATTCCGCCATCATTAGTAGCTGATCCGCCTACACCTATAATAAAATCACGAATACCAGATTTAACCAAGTGAACAATCAGTTCACCGACCCCCTGGGTTGTTATACAAAGAGGATTGCGTTTATCTTTAGGTATATGCTCCAAGCCACAAATCGCAGCCATTTCAAAAACGGCAGTCTGGCCATTGCTGGCAAAAAAAACACTTCCATCACTTGTATAGGCATGAGGAATCTCGATACTTTTCTTCTCAAGATTTAGATTTTCAGCAAGAGCATCTAAGGTGCCCTCGCCACCATCACCTATTGGCATGAGGTCAAACTCAGCGTCGGGCAAGGCCTTTTCAAAGCCCGATTTAAGAGCTAAGGCGACCTCTTTTGCAGACAAACTTTCCTTAAAGGAATCAGGTGCAATCAAAATTCGCATGATGTCCTCCTTCTATTTTTCTTTTAGGTAAGGGGATAAAGCCTGAACTAACTCATCTGTCATATGTCGAGGACCTCGAACAGTTTTAATACCTAAACTCTTTAGTCTATCACTATCAAAGTCAGTGTCATTAAAGGTGTATAAGGGTTTAATCCGCATCAACTCCTTAATACTCTCCTCTTCACGATAACCTTGATTAGGGATATTCGCTTCTAAAACCTGACAGAGATAACGAATGGCCTTGGTAGGTGCCGTAATATAGATTGCAACGACGTCCCCTTTTTGCATACTGGCTTTCTGGGTCCAAAGAATATCCTCACTTGACGAGAACTCTTCCCCAATATCGTAGTATTTTAGATTTACTGGAATAATCCAGTAGTGAGGCTCTGAAGGCTTCCTAAGATGCTTAGGAGCAACCAGAGAACGACTCCCTCTAAGGAGCTCAAAAATCGTTTGATCTGGAATTGTCTCATCTAAAACAAGGCTAATCCAAGTCTTCTTGGACATATGGTAACTAGGATAGATTCCATCTAAGTCTAAGAGCTTATCCATCTGCCTTGGATCGATCTTGAGGTTAACCACATCATAGACTAAATCCGCCTTTTCCCTATCAAGTCCTAGTTTCTCCCCTTTGAGAGGGAAAAATAAGGCATACCACTTATCATCAACCCGAAAGGAAAGATAGTCTGGATATTTCTCAAAAGGATGGTCAGCTTGGTCTGAAAATTCCTTAACTATAAAATTAGCCAGACGATTAGCTTGCGGGGACGAAAACAATTGGTCGTCATAACAAAAATCAGCTACTTGTGACAAGAGATCTCCATAAGCTTCTCTGACTTGACCAACGTAGGTTCCAGTTGCGTGAGGGCTTCGGAAAGTGTCATAAGACTCATCAAAATCAATATCAACAACCTGCCCTGTCAACTTACCTTCTAAATCAATGAATAGTCGAGCCTCAAGTCCTTCAGCCATTAGTGGTTTTCTGAGCTCGTAGCCTTTCTCACTAGTTATAAAACCAAAAGGCTCCAGGCTATCATGTTTTAGGACTTTCTGTTTAAAATAAGCATCCTCAAAAGTCATTCATTCTCCCTTTTTCTAAAAAAGAGAAGTTGAGACAAACTGATGTCCCAACTCCTTTTTTATTTTGTTGACTGGCGTAAAGTTAGACCATGATTAAGAATAACGTTCTTATCTTCAAGTTCTTCCTTATGCATAATTTTAGTCAACATACGCATGCTAACTGCCCCTAAATCATAGAGAGGATGGTTTATACTAGAAAGGTTTGGACGTGTGTAGCTTGTAATCGGTGAATCATTGCTTGTGATGATTTCGAAATCTTCTGGAACTGATTTGCCTGCAGCAAAGAGGCCATTTAAGAGACCTACAGCCAATTCATCTTCCCCAACATAGGCAGCAGTGGCACCAGAGTTCAAGACACGTTGTGCTAAATCAAAGCCGTCTTTATAGCTATATTTAGCTTCAAAGACAAGTCCTTCGTTGTAGCTCAAATTATTCTTTTCAAGTCCAGACTTATACCCAGCCAAACGTAGTTTGCCATTAATATCATCGATTAGTGGTCCTGATACAAAAGCAACCTTTTCATTATTTTTAGCAAGTTGCGTTACACAATCCTCAACGGCAGCTTTATAGTCGATGTTAACACTTGGTAATTGGTGTTCGAGATCAACTGTTCCTGCTAGAACAATCGGTGTACGGGTACGAGAGAATTCTGCACGGATTTTTTCTGTCAGATGGTGTCCCATAAAAATAATACCATCAACTTGTTTAGCAAATAGAGAATTAATGACTGTAACTTCATGATCGTCATTTTCATCACTGGAAGCAAGAACAATATTATACTTGTACATGGTTGCAATGTCATCAATACCTTTAGCTAGAGTAGCAAAATAGCTATTTGTAATATTTGGAATGACAACTCCTACAGTAGTTGTTTTTTTACTCGCCAAGCCACGCGCAACTGCATTTGGACGGTAATCCAAACGATCAATAACTTCGAGAACTTTTTTCCGGGTGTTTTCTTTTACGTTTTTGTTACCATTTACAACACGAGAAACAGTTGCCATCGATACTCCGGCTTCACGCGCAACATCGTAAATTGTGATTGTTTCATCAGTATTCATAAGAAACACTTCCTTTCTAAACTTAATGCACACTCTTTCATAGTAATTGTAGCAAAATTTGAAAACACTTTCAATTGTTTTGACTGATTTTTTACAAAAAAATGAAAGGGATCCTCTTTTGCTAACTAGGGTAAAGAAAGCTATTTCAAATGTTGGGCTATCATTTCGCGTTTTCATGATTATCCATCGCTTACAACCTATAAGATTTAAAAAACTCAATGAAAGCAAATGATTTAATGAAAAGCCAAAAACAGCTTGCATTTTCCCTATAAAAGTGACAGAATGAGTGTAAGAAATACAAAGGAGTTTTTTCTATGTCTAAACTTGATCGCATTCGTCATTTTTTAAATGAAAATAAATCAGGGCTAGCTATTGTTTCAGATCCTGTAACTGTCAATTATCTTACTGGTTTTGATTGTGACCCACATGAACGCCAAATGTTCCTCTTCGTCTACGAAAATCGTGAGCCTGCCCTCTTTGTTCCTGCTCTTGAGGTTGCACGTGCCTCTTCTGTTCTCGATTTCCCAGTCTTCGGTTATGTGGACTCTGAAAATCCATGGCAAAAAATCAAAGCTGGTCTAGCAAGTACAGACAGCCCTATTATTTATGCAGAGTTTGACAATCTCAATGTGACTAAGTTCCAAGGATTGCAAACGGTCTTTGAAGGTCGCTTTGAAAACTTGACACCATTCATTCAAAAAATGCGCGTTATCAAGTCAGCTGATGAAATTCAAAAAATGATTGTTGCTGGTGACTATGCTGATAAAGCTGTTAATATCGGTTTCGACAATATCTCTCTTGATATGACTGAGACAGATATCATTGCTCAAATCGAATTTGGCATGAAAAAAATCGGCATCAATCAAATGTCCTTTGAAACTATGGTTCTCACAGGCAACAATGCAGCAAACCCACATGGTATTCCAGGAACTAACCGCATTGAAAATGACAGCCTCCTCCTCTTCGACTTGGGTGTTGTTAGTCAAGGTTATGTTTCAGATATGACACGTACCGTAGCTGTTGGTCAACCTGACCAATTCAAGAAAGATATCTATAATATCTGTTTGGAAGCTCAACTCACTGCCCTTGATTTTATCAAACCAGGTGTAACTGCCAGCGAAGTCGATGCTGCAGCACGTAATGTTATTGAAAAAGCTGGTTACGGTGAATACTTCAACCACCGTCTGGGACATGGACTTGGTATGGATGTCCACGAGTTTCCTTCAATCATGGAAGGAAATGACTTGGTAATCGAAGAAGGAATGTGTTTCTCTGTTGAACCAGGTATTTACATTCCTGAAAAAGTTGGTGTTCGTATTGAGGACTGTGGTTACGTGACAAAAGATGGCTTTGAAGTCTTCACACACACACCAAAAGAATTGCTCTATTTTGATGTCTAATTAATAAATATGGGTCTTCAATTAAGTTGAAGACCTTTTTGTTTGTAGCCAAATCGAAAACACCAAAAAAGCTGACTCATCGAGAGTCAGCTTTTACTATTTTTCCTCATGCTCTTGTCTAAGATAGTCAAGTCCTTCTTCAATCCATCCTGGCATTGCTTCTGCCAAAGGTTTAAAGCCATAGTTCAAACGACTGTCAGAGAAACGATGACGATGAGGAATTTTATTTTTTTCTTCTTCAAGGGTTCTCAAAGAAAGACTGGCCTTTTGTGTAAATTCATCAAAATCAACAACTTGAACCAAGACCTCCTGGTCTACCTTTAAGGTATTGTAGATGTTGTCGATATAACCTGTCTTAATCTCTGAGATGTGAATCAAGCCTGTGGTACCATTTTCCAATGAAACAAAGGCACCGTAAGGCTTGATGCCTGTGATAACACCCCTAAGCTTGTCTCCAATTTTCATCTTAGTCTGCTACCTCAACTGTTTCAATCACAACATCTTCAAGTGGCTTATCTTGAGCTCCAACCTCAACATTAGCAATCTCATCAAGCACCTTGTAAGAGTCTTCATCTACCAATTGACCAAAGACTGTGTGACGACGGTCTAGGTGAGGTGTTCCACCATTTTCAGCATAAGCTTCTGCGATTGGTGCTGGCCAACCACCACGTTCGAGTTCCTTTTTAGCATAAGGAATCTCAGGTGTTTGAACGATGAAGAACTGGCTACCATTAGTATCTGGTCCAGCATTTGCCATTGAAAGTGCACCACGGAGGTTATAGAGTTCTTCAGAAAACTCGTCCTGGAAGCTACCACCGAAGCTTGATTCACCACCCATACCAGTACCAGTTGGGTCACCACCTTGAATCATAAAGTCCTTGATAATTCTGTGGAAAATCACACCATCATAGTAGCCACTCTTGGCCAAATTGACAAAGTTTGTAACTGTTAATGGTGCATGATCAGGGAAGAGTTTGATGACCAAATTACCATGATTTGTTTTAATTGTTGCGACTGGACCTTCTACTGTATCCAAGTCAAGTTGTGGAAAATGAAGTTCTTTTTCTACCAATCCGAGTTCCTCCAAAGCATTAAAAATGCCATCTTCTTCTATTGTTCCTGTAACGTAATCTGCTTTTTCTTTCAATTCTGGTGTGGCATTACCCATGGCAATCTTAAGTCCAACATAATCAAAGATTTCCATATCGTTTGGACCATCCCCAAACATCATGGCATTGACTGGTTTAAGATTTTCATGCTCTAAGACATGCTCGACACCAGAGGCCTTTGAGATACCATTTGCTACGACATCAGACGAGTGTTCATGCCAGGGTACCATACGAACATGGGATGCGAGTTCTTCTGGTAACTCAAGCTCAGCATCATTTTCCGCAAAAGTCCACATATGGTAAACATCATTCGACAAGTGAAAGTCTGGCTCCACATCACAAAGACCATAGACTGGTTTCATAGCATTATCAATCAAATCTGAACGCTCTGAAACAACTGGCTTGTCCTTACCAGCGAAGCCCCAAGCATTCCCAATCTCTTTGCACCAAGCAACAAAAGCTTCTGTAACCTCACGAGCTAGGGGCTGGTTATAAATTTCTTCCCCTTTTCGGTTAATCACATAAGTTCCATTGATGGTTACAAAATAATCGGGCTCTAGGTCTCGAATATCCTCAACGACACCATAGTAGCCACGTCCTGTGGCAATCCCCGTCAAAATTCCTTTTTCTTTAAGCCCTTTGAAAACAGCCTTGATAGATTCAGGAATGTAACCTGTCTTTTTGACACGAAGGGTGTCATCAATATCAAAGAAAACAATCTTAGTCTTCTTGGCCTTGTATTTTGTTTTTGCATCTACTGGCATCGCTAATCTCCTTTACAGTATCAAAATCTAGCGCTAGGTACTATTCAAGAAGCAGCCCTAACAAAAGATCATGCGGTGTTTCCATTATATCATTTCTTAAAGCTAAAAAGCAAAAAATCATCTAAGACCAGGTCAGTCTTAGATGATAAGCGGTTTAACGGTTAACACTCTTGATAATACGATTAATATCACGCTCTTGTTCACGACGCTTGATAGACTCACGTTTATCGTAATCGTGTTTCCCTTTGGCGATGCCGAGCAATACCTTGGCAAAACCGTTTTTTAGGTATACCTTAAGAGGAACCAAGGTCATCCCTGTACCCTTAAGGTCATTTTGAAGTTTGGTGATTTGCTTTTTCTTAAGCAATAATTTTCTCGTACGGTCTGGATCCTGATTCCAAATATTTCCCTGCTCAAAAGGAGCAATATGAACATTGATTAACCAGGCCTCACCATTCTTGATTTGAGCATAGCCATCTTTTAGTTGGACGCGGGCCGCACGAACGGATTTGATCTCTGTCCCTGTCAGCACGATGCCTGCTTCAATAGTATCTACAATACTATAGTCATGTCTCGCCTTTTTATTCTGAGCAACAACATTGCCTTCACCTTTTGGCATAGCAGTCCCTCCATTCTCATCCTATTTTCGTTTTTTAACAACGTCCTTGTAGAAAGGTTTGTTCCCTTTTTTCTTACGACGGCCACTCTCACGTCCTTTGTTATCATTATGAGGACGGTTTTGATTTTTACGCTTGTCGGGTTTCTTAGATGACTTACGTTTTTCGTCATAAGAACCTTTACGACCATTATCGTCTTGACGGTTACGGTTATCCCCACGTTTACCACGACCTTCGAAGTCACCGTTTTGACGATCACGGCGTGGTCCTCTATTACGGAAGGCTTTCGCCTTTTCTTCACGTTCCTGACGAGCCTTGTGGTCTACTTTTTCAGTGACATCATACTCGCTTGGAAGGTATTGGAAGTCAATGTCTCCGGTTTCCTTATCAGCACGTGTTAATTTGACACGGATAGGCTGACCAACTCGGAAAGTCTTACCAGTTTTCTCACCCTGAAGGGTCATGGTGCGTTCATTGTAATTGTAAAATTCTGGAAGGGTCGTGATGTGAACCAAACCCTCGATGGTGTTTGGCAATTCCACAAACATACCGAATTTAACCACACTTCCGACAATACCATCGAATTCTTGACCAACAAACTCTTCCATGTATTCTGCTTTTTTCATGGCTTCAACGACACGTTCGGCATCAATGGCACGACGTTCAAAAGTTGAAGATGATGTCGCTAACTCAGGAATAACCTCTTCAAAATGTTCACGCGTTTCTTGAGACATATTGTTGGTGTACTCACGAATCATTCGGTGAACCAAAAGGTCTGGGTAACGACGGATTGGACTAGTAAAGTGGGTATAGTACTGAGCCGCAAGTCCATAGTGTCCGTGATTGTGTTCTGAATATCGGGCTTGTTGCATCGAACGAAGCAACATCATATTCATAACTTCTGCTCCAGGTTTACCCTGAACTCGCGCCATGAAATCTTGCAAGTCTAGCTGATCCATCTTATTAGCTGTTCCTTTGATTTGAACACCAAAGATAGAAGCATAATCCATAAAGCGTTGCAATTTCTCCGCTTTAGGTTCTTCGTGAATACGGTAAATAAATGGCAACTTAGCCTTAGCGAAATGCTCTGCCACACATTCATTGGCAGCCAACATAAAGGACTCAATCATTCGCTCAGCCGTCCCACGTTCACGCACCACAATATCAACTGGCATCCCCTTATCATTAACCAAGATACGAGCTTCAGATGTATCAAAGTTAAGAGCACCACGACGTTCACGCATGTCTTCTAAAATCTTATGAAGTTCTGCCATAGCTGACACAGAATCCATGATAGGCTTGAACTGTTCAATCTTTTCTGGATTTCCAGCCAACATTTCATTGATATCACTATAGGTCATACGGAAGGTTGTCTTAATTACAGATTGGCAAATCTTATGATTGACCACCTTGCCTTTTGGAGTAATCTCCATAATAGCTGACTGCGTCAAGCGGTCAACATTGGGATTTAGTGAACAAATACCATTCGAAAGACGCTCAGGCAACATTGGTACCACACGGTCTGTCACATAAACAGAAGTCCCACGTGCTACTGCCTCACGGTTAAGAGCAGAACCTTCTGTAACATAGTAGGACACATCGGCAATATGAACACCAAGCTCAAAGTTACCATTTGGCAAACGTTTGATATGAGCCGCATCGTCCAAGTCCTTGGCATCGGCTCCGTCAATAGTGAAGGTCACCTCTTGACGAAGGTCAACACGACCAATTAGGTCTTCTTGACTAGGTGCATCCGGCACAGCCTCTGCTTCAGCCATAACATCTTCTGGAAACTCCGAAACAATATCCATTGATTCCAAAACTTCCAAGACATCAATACCAGCATCTCCTTGATGACCAATAATATCTCGAACACTTCCTACAAAATAATCGTAATGGCGGTTAGGGTATTTTTCAATATCAACCTTAATAATCTCATTTCCCTCAAGAGCAACTGGTTCTTTCTTGATGTAGATTGGTTGCTGAATTTTTTGATTCTTAGACTTGATGTAACCTGCATAAGGTTCTTTCTCATCATTGAGGATAAATTTCCCGACAACCGTTTTAAGAGATCGTTCGACAATTTCAACAACTCTTGCTTCTGCCGCTGTCCCACGCAAACGGTCTGCTGGCTTCTTGATAACAACGGCAACAGTATCACCATCAATGGCATGGCCAACGTCATTACGACCGATGAACATGTCATCTTCACTGTCATCGACATGCAAGAAACCAAAACCGTTCTTATTGGCACGGAAGACACCTTCAACAGTCACCTGATTAGGATTTTCTTTCTTAGGACGCAAGGATACAGAGCCATCTCGGTTAAAACGCAACTGTCTCTTACTTTCCATGGCTGATATGGCCTTGATGAGCTGAGGAAACTTTTCTCCCCCAGCATGATTAAGAGCCTGGGCAATGTCGTTTACACTGGATTTCCCATGCTCCTTCAAATAATTTATAATAGATTCTTTCATGATTTCCTTTTCTTTTATTTATTGACTATAACGCAAAAAATGAGCCAACCTCAGTCAGCTCATTACTTACTTGAGAGAATGGAAAGGACGATTGCATCTACAATCCATAGAAAAACCATGATTCCTGTAAAGCGTTGCATAAAGGCTTCAAAACCACGTGGTTTACTACGTTCAAATAGTGCTTCTGACCCACCACCATCAAAGACATTGCTACTTGGATTTTTTTGTGGTTGCATGAATACCGCAATCACAATAATAGCTGACATCACCAAGAGCAGCGTTAATAATAAGTCGTACATAGTTATTCCTCCGAAAAAGTCCTTTTTATTCTACCATAGAACCCTTTAAGATTCAACATGTAAGGTTACTTTTCTATCCTTGGGGCAGAATTTGAGTACCTGAATTTTCTCAGGATGATTCTGTTTATTTTTACTTGTGAGATAGTTGATGCTCCCACATTCACTACACTTTAAATTGATTTTAACTCTCACCTATATTCTTAACTCCTAGCGATTTTCTAAAGATGATTAAGGACCAGACAAAATTTCCAAAGACAATCATTGCGGTCACAAAGAAGACCCAGCGATAACCTAGTCCAGTCGCAACTGCTGAACCAACAAAAGGACCTAAAACTTGTCCAATGTATGAAAAGCTTTGATTAAAGCTAAATATTCTTGAGATTCCTTCCTTGGGTGTCATCTTGGTCAATAAAGAATTGACACTAGGCATAAGGGCACCTATACCAAAGCCATAGGCAAAGCGTAAGATCCCCAGTTGCAAGGCTGAACCGGCAAAACCACAAAGGAAATACAAGAGGAAGCTATAGAATAAGCCCATCAAGAGCAAACGATGATTGCCAATACGGTCTCCCAATTTTCCCAGAAAAGGGGTACTCAAGAGACTAGAGAAGCCCATAGCAGAAACAATTAAACCTGAGTAAAAAAGGATATTGTCCCTCTGACCTAAATAACGAATATAAAGGGCCAACATAGGCGCTATCGATTGGGCAGAAATCTGGATAATCATACTAGTCACAAAGAGGCCGATTAAAAGCGATTTGCTGGGAATTTTAGCAAATACTTGCGAAAGGGTCATCATCTCTCCCTTTTCAATCGGTTGAAAGTCCTCTCGCAAACCAAAGATAGTCAAAAGACAACAGATAAACAAAATCACCCCAACTAATAAAAAGGTGCACCTCATACCAAACGCCTCAGACAAGGTCCCACCTAACAAAGGGCCAATCAGGACACCTGCTGTTAGACCCGTAGATAAGGTCCCCAGAGCATAGCCAGAACGTTGCTGAGGAGCCTGACTAGCAATCAAAGCTGTTGCATTTGGGACATAGCCCGCAAACAATCCATTCAAGATTCTTAAGAAAAGCATCCAGAAGACATTAGGCACAAAGGCTAAACCTCCCATTGTAAAGGTCATGACCATACTGGCTCTAATCATCATGGGCTTTCGACCATAACGGTCCGCCAAGCGTCCCCAAACTGGTGAAACCAAGGCTGAAGCTAGGGCAGACAGGGCAACAGATAAACCAGCATACCATTCTACCATAGCGCCTTTAATCCCTAATTCTTCTACATAGAGAGCCATGAAGGGCATAACAATAGAAAAACTAGCCCCAGTAAAAAAAGTTCCTATCCAAGCAATTTTAAGATTTCGTTGCCAATCAGCGGTTTTAAGCTCTTTTTGGCGCAAATAATCATCTTCTTTCTAAAATTCACTATCCATTATAACACAATGACTAACTATACGAGGTTAGCTAAATCTTTTATGGCACTCTTCACCTTCTTCTTCAAATCATCGATGCTCCCGTTGTTGTCAATAACTAAACTAGCATAGGGCAGTTTTTCAGCTAAAGGCATTTGACTAGCAATACGCATGCCTGCTTCCTCAGCACTTAAGTGATTCCTTTTCATCAAGCGTTGGCGCTGGACCTCAGGTGACACCGCCACCAACCAAATCTGATCAAACCAATCCTGATAATCATTTTCAATCAGTAAGGGAATATCCATAAAAAAGACGTCCTCTTCCTTGGCCAAGCAATCTCTTTTGACTGCCAACTCTTCTCGGATAATTTTTCCCTGAATTTCAGCAGATTGATGCCGCATCTCTTCACTTGAAAAGATTAATTTCCCTAACTTAGGACGATTCAATTCTCCATTAGGAAGGAGGATCCCCTCTCCCAACCAATCAAGTAAGGCACGGTACAGACGGCCCCCTTTGGCCTGCATATCGTGCACCAGTTGATCGGCATCAATGACCTTGTAACCTACCTCTTTAATCATTTCAACAACGGTTGATTTTCCTGAAGCAATGCCTCCTGTTAATCCTATAATCATCGTTTTTGACAATGAGGACACAAATGCGTTCCTCTTCCTCCTAACCTGATTTTCTCAATCGTGCTTGCACAACGTGGACAAGGTTGCCCTGTCTTTCCGTAAACCCGCAAATAATCCTGCATGGTCCCGTCTTCACCGAGGGCATTACGATAGGTCCTTATAGTGGAACCACCTTTTTCAATCCCCAACTGTAATATGGCAATCGTTTGATCGTGAACTCGTTTCATGGCTGCCTTACTGAGTTCCCTTGCTGGCGTCTCTGGATGAACCTTGGCTGCCCAAAGCACCTCATCAACGTAGATATTTCCTAGACCGGCCACTAATTTCTGCTCCAAGAGTAAGGGCTTAATAGGCTTGGCAGAATGCATTAAGGCTCTCTCAAAGGGTGCATATTTAAAGGTCTTCTTGGTAGGCTCAGGGCCAAGTTTTTTCCGTATAAAATAGACCTCTTCCTGTTTCCTATCCAATAAATCAAAAGTCCCAAACTTGCGAACATCCTGATAGACAAGTGTAGAGCCATCATCTAACTTAAAAAATAAGTGAAAGTGTTTGTTGGTAGGAACCTGGTCTGTGAACAGCAGGTATTTCCCCTCCATACGCAAGTGGGAAATCATAATCAATTGTCCAAAGTCAAAAATCAAGTACTTACCTCTACGTCGCATGACTTGAATCATCTGGCCAGGCAAATCATGCAAAAAGCTATCGTATGATGTCTTGATCATTTTCGGGATCTTAACTTCAAGTGACAAAATAGTCCGTCCTACTACCAATCTTTCTAACCCTCGTCTAACAGTTTCTACCTCAGGTAACTCAGGCATCTGCCCCTCCTTCTAGCAAGAAAGCCGAGCAAATGCCCAGCTTTTCTTAGTATTCTTTTTCATTATAACCAAAATCGGCCAAATCAAGTTTTTTATCTCGCCAATTTTTCTTAACCTTCACCCAAGTTTCAAGGAAGACCTTGTCCCCAAGCATGAGCTCAATATCTTTACGAGCAAGGGTACCAATTTTCTTGAGCATAGCACCCTTTTTACCGATGACAATACCTTTTTGGCTATCACGCTCAACCATGATAGTCGCACGAATGTGAACCTTATCAGTCTCTTCATCACGTTTCATAGAATCAATGACAACAGCAACTGAGTGCGGAATTTCTTCACGCGTCAACTGTAGGACTTTTTCTCGAATCATCTCAGAGACCAAGAAACGCTCTGGATGGTCTGTGATTTGATCCGATGGGAAATACTGGAAACCTTCCTCAAGATTATCACTCAAAACATCTACAAGGTGGGAAACATTATTTCCTTGAAGAGCTGAAATTGGAATAATCTCCTTGAAATCCATTTGTTTACGGAAATCATCAATCTGCTCAAGGAGCTGGTCTGGATGGACCTTATCAATCTTATTAACCACCAATATAACCGGAACCTTGGCTTGCTTAAGGCGTTCGATAATCATATCATCACCCTTACCACGAGGCTCATCGGCTGGAACCATGAAGAGGACCGTATCCACTTCACGAAGGGTTGAATAAGCAGACTCCACCATGAAATCTCCAAGTGCTGTCTTGGGCTTGTGAATACCCGGTGTATCGATAAAAACAATCTGTTCTTTTTCTGTTGTGTAAATCCCCATAATTTTGTTACGGGTTGTTTGAGCCTTATCACTCATGATAGCAATTTTTTGCCCCATAACATGGTTTAAAAAAGTTGATTTTCCTACATTAGGTCGACCAAGAATGGCCACAAATCCTGATTTAAATGTCATATATCTTCTTTCTATTTTTTAGTTAAAAATCAAATTCCAAATCTTAGGTATGAAAACAATCATACCAGTAATGAGTGCGTAACAAGAGACAACCAAGACCGCTCCTGCAGCCATATCCTTAGCATTTTTAGCTAGCATCGAAAAGTGATAATTACTGGCCAAATCAACAACATTTTCAATGGCAGAATTAACAATCTCTAGGGCAATTACTAGAAAAACTGCCTGCAGAAGAAAGAGCCATTCTGTCGCAGACACACGAAAAACCAAGCCAGCCAATACCACTAAGATAGCTGATACCAAATGTTTACGCATGTTGCGTTCTTCTTTAATGGCCGTTATTATCCCTGTCAGAGCAAACTCAAAACTGGCCGTAAATTCTCTGTTTTTCCACTTTTTTTGTGGGTTATTGTCGCGTAAGTCCATAAGCAGTCAAAATTTCTTCCTGTAATCCAAACATTTCCGCTTCTTCTTCTGGGGTGTAGTGATCATACCCGTTGATATGAAGAAATCCGTGAACAGCCAGAAAGCCCATCTCACGCTCGTAGCTATGTCCATATTCCTCAGCTTGTTCGCGAGCCTTATCAATAGAAATAAAGAGTTCGCCGATATAACTATCAAACTCCCCCATCATTTCAGCCAATTCGGGATTTTCAGCCAAATCTTCTTCATCAAAGGTAATATCTAGCTCCGGCTTATACTCCAAACTAATAACATCAGTTGGACGATCCGTATCACGATACTCCAAATTCAATTCGTGACTACGTTCGTTAGTTACAAAAGTAACCGCCATTTCCTTGTCTTCCTTGCCAAGTTTTTGCGCTGCAAAATCAAGTAATTCCAAGGTTTGTTTTTTATTTTTTCTGAGACTTGTCCAGTCTCATCAATCATTTCAACGTACATAGCATGCTTTTTCGGAACAGTTTAGCCTACTTAAAGGACAGAGCCGTTCCCTTCCTTTCCCTAACAAATTAGCTTTTTATTACGAATACTAAAATGCATTCAATACTTTCATCGAGTGATTTCAGTACAATATCAATCAATTCATTATATCACAAGGGCACAGAAAAAGCAGACTTGAACCTAATTGTCTGCTTTTTGTATAGTAGCTATGAGAATCGCTTACTAATCGATATGATCTCTAAGGCGTTGAATATGAATGGTCAAATAAACCTGTTCGTCTAAACTAAGTTCAAAAGCATAACTTGACTTGATATAGGTGACAATCTTTTGGATACAAATAAAAGATTCTGGGTAGTTAACCTTGACTTGTTCATATAGAAAAGCATCGTTTTTACCACCACTAACCCCACTCACAATACGTTGCACTAAGTACCGAATATGAGTAATAAAACGGTTATAAGAAAAACTATCTTGCTCCAAGTCACAAGCAAAATCAAGACGGACAATATCACTAATGCCAACCACAATTTGAGTCATCTGTCGGTCTTTTTCATGGAGATCCGTATCCTTTTATGCATTGACAAAGTGCAAAGCGACAGAAGCTGGCTCATCATCTGCCAATTCAACCTCTAAATCATTGGCAATCAAACGAAGAGCTTGTTTTCCAATTTCATACTCCCAAGGGGAAAATTTTCGAATTTCCCAGGCCAAAGGATTTTGCAGGGATATGCCTTCTCTACTGCGTTCAATAGCATAATGAAGGTGGTCTGCAAGAGCGATAAAAAAAGAGGGTTCAAACTTGGTTTGCAGGACAGCTTCAGCAAAAGTAATGATATTCAAAAAAACCTGCATTTCACCATCAGACAAATCTACATACACACGAGTCCATTCGGCCTCTATCTCCGGATTTTCCAAGACAAAAGTCTTTTCAACCTTCTCTTTATCAACCGCCTCTCCGACCTTCTTTTGAAAGCCTAGTCCCTTCCCCATAACAATGTATTCCACATCATTATCCATGGCTTGGACAACATTGTTATTTAAAATTTTTTCAATTTGCATCATGATTCCTCATCATTTAAGCCTTTCTTTTGTTTTACCAAATTTTTAATGAGAAACCTAATGACAATAAACAAAAAGTGCTGGCTATACCAACACTTTTTTCTACAGTTCTGTTCGATTTTCGATAGCCCTTAGCAAGGTTACTTCATCAGCGTACTCAATGTCAGAACCAACAGCCAACCCACGCGCTAGGCGGGTCACCTTGATACCTGCAGGTTTGAGGACACGTGAAATATACATAGAGGTTGCCTCACCATCGGCTGTTGCATTAGTTGCGATGATGACCTCGTCAACCTCGCTGTCCATAAGACGGGTAATCAAACTCTTTAAATTAATATCATCTGGTCCGACACCATTCATAGGGGAGATAAGCCCTTGAAGCACATGGTAGAGACCTCGGTATTCCTGAATCTTTTCCATAGCAGAAACATCTTTGGAGTCCTCAACAACTAAAATCTTAGTACGGTCTCTAGTTTCATCCATACAAATATTACATGGGTCATCATCTGTTAAGCGACCACAAACCGAACAATAAGTCAATTCACGTTTTGCTGCTAAAAGATTTTTTGCAAAATCATTGACATCTTCATCAGACATGTTAATAGTATAGAAAGCCAGACGTGTCGCCGTCTTAGCCCCAATTCCTGGAAGTTTTGAAAAACTATCAATCAGTTTAGCAATTGGAGTAGGGTAAAGCATGAAGGCCTCCATTTCTTTTATCTTTCTCAATTCATATCTTAAAGAACAAATACTCAAACACTATATCACAGAAAAATCTCTCATGCAAGGCACAAGAGATTTTACATTATTAGTGAGTATTTTGATAAAGTTCCATGATAGCTTTAACGGCATTTTGATGGGCCTTACTCTTCCAGTCTAAAGCATGTGGGTACATAATCCCAACCGCCAACTTAGTACCATCTTTGGCTGTCGCATAGGCAACAGCATTAAGGTTAACTGTCGTTACTGAATTTCCTGAACCATCTGTTGCATAAGTTTCGGCTGTCCCTGTTTTACCACTAATTGGAATAATAGAACTTGCCATGGCTTTACCGGTTGCAAGACTAGAACCTGAATTGACAACGTCATTAAACCCTTGTTGGATAATCCCTAATTGCTCAGAATCTAAGGATAAGTTGTTAAGGACACGTGTGTCTACCGTTGAAGCTAGAGTTCCTAGGCTACCATTTTCACCAGCATCATAGATACCTCCAACGATGTGAGGCGCTACACGTTTTCCACCATTTGCGATTGAGGCAACATACTGAGCCAACTGGATAGTTGTATAAGAGTCATATTGTCCAAAAGCCTCTGTCAAGACATTGGCTACATTATAATTCTTGGAAATGTAACCTTCTGATTCTCCTGGTAAATCAAGTCCCGTAGACACACCCATACCAAATTCAGCATAGGTATCACGAAGCGTCGTCATCGCCTTTTCCATATTATCAGTCGACAGGGACATCCCTGGAACATACTGTTGCCCAAGAAGTTTGATAGCAATCTGTACCATATAGGTATTTGAGGAATATTCTAAGGCCTGAGTTGCGGTAATGGCACGACTACCTTGCTCTGTAAACCAAGAGGTAATTGAGGGCGAACCAGCAATATTAATAGGTTGGTCAGTTAATACCTGGTCCCCATAGATAGCACCCGAGCGCCAACCTGCGGTTAAAGTAGCTCCCTTAACTACAGAACCTGGAATAAAGACATCGGTGATTGTCCCTAAGGCATCAGCCTTAAAATCCTGTGCCCCTTGCTCATGTTTTTGTCCTGCCATAGCAAGGACAGCACCAGTCTCCGCATTCATAACTACTGCGTACATACCTTCAGAATAAGTCGCTTTATTCTCTGAAATCTCTGAAGAAAGTTGTTGACCAAGGATATCTTCAACTCCCTTTTGGAAATCAAGGTCGATGGTCAACTGCAGGTTGTTTCCCTTGCTACCTTTCTGAGTGATTTTATCACTATCAACCTTACCTTCCTTGTCCACAGTAATCTCACGAACAGTGTGTTTTCCTTGGAGCTTCTCCTCGTACTCTTTTTCCAAATAAGAGGTACCTACACGGTCATTTAGGGCATATCCTTTTTTAAGATAATCCTTAGCATCCTCCTGAGGCAGTCCTGCTTCTGAACTTGAAACCCTACCGATAAGAGGGGACAAGGCCGAATCAGACGTGTGACGTTCCCAATCCTTAGCAACTGTAACTCCGTTAAGTTCCTTCTGCTTGGCTGCCACAATCGCAATCTGATCAGGGGTCAAGTCCGCCGTCTTCAGTGTGACTGTTGAGAAATTAGAAACAGCATTCATCTGTGAGTAAATGTAGACAATCTTAAGCTCGTCCTCAGTGTAATCCACTGCTTCATCAGGAACGGCATCAACAGCATTGTTGTAAATAGTAGCTTCAGCTAATTTATTACCAAACTTATCTGTTTTCTTGTCCTTTGGAAGATCATTAACCACACGTTTGTAGGTGGCAGAATCAGCTAAATAAAAGTCACGTTTCTGGCGATCGGTCACCTTGGTCTCTGTCAGAGTCACCATGGTCGCCAACTTTTCAGCGACCTTCTTCATCGTATCTGATGACACCAAATTGCTACGTGTAAAGGTGATAACGTCCTTACTCTGATTGGTCGTAAGAGCAACCCCCTTGGCATCAAAGATTTGCCCACGTTCGCTTGCAATCCTAACCGTATACTTGGAGTTATCCTCTAATTTTTTAGTATAAAACGATTTGTTATAAACCTGCATATAGGTCAAACGCGCAAAAAGTAACAAAAAAAGAACAAAGACGACACCAAAAAGCAAGTAAACACGACGCGAGATGTTTACTGGCTTTCTAGGTTTGTTCGCTCGTTTTTCTTTTCGCTTCTGACGCCATATTTTCCATTTTTGACTATTTTTTTCCCAAAATGATGTCACTTTGTTTCCTCTATGTTCTTA
>NZ_GL831112.1:1280733-1324569 GCF_000188295.1 Streptococcus vestibularis ATCC 49124
ATAAGAATTTTCTTATATTTTATCACAAATTATCTTCAGCAAACTTAAAAAAATATCGAAATTTTAAAAAACTTGCCTCAATTTGAGACATGTTTTCAGATTTATAATGACAATTTTTTCATCCAGCTAGGAATAGCCTTGCTGATGCGAGTTGGCAAAACCACATAAGCATTTTCAGCGATATTATCCGCAATAGCTGAGTGAAGCCAAGTCGCAATTATGACTGCCTTGTAAGAGTCAGTTGAGGCAAATTGGGCAAGAAAACCAGTAACCATACCAGCCAAGGTATCTCCCATTCCTCCAGTCGCCTGATAGGGCCCACCGACCTCTAAATGGGCTACTTCTGCTCCCTGATAAACAGCTGTCTTATGACTCTTGGCAACTAGAATTGTCCCACTTTGAAACTCCTCTAAGGCTCTTTGAGTATTGGAAACCGACTGCTCTGAAATAGCTAAACCAGACAGTCTTTCCCATTCCTTTTGATGGGGAGTAAGTATAAGGTGACACTCTGGCAAACTGCTCTTTTTTTTGTGTGCCAACAGATTAAGAGCTGAACCATCAACAACCAAGTTCTGGTTTGACCTAATATTTGCCAAGACCAAATCCAAAGCCCGACCAGCCGTCTCCTCCTCACCTAGGCCAGAACCGATTAATACCACATCAGCTGCCCTAAGATTATCAAGAAATCTTTCAGTCTCCCTTAGGTCAAAGGCCATAGCTTCAGGAAGGTGAGCATGAAGGGCTGTGATATTGTCACGATCTGTAGCAACTGTAACCAAACCTGAACCACTGTTGACACAGGCAATAGCAGCCATAATGATGGCACCACCATAAGGATAAAGTCCACCAACCAAAAGCACTCGACCATAAGAGCCCTTGTGAGACTCTCTCAATCTAGGCCTTATCACTTGCCTAACTAAATCGTCATCAACTTTCATAAGCTATCCTTTCGAACTACGAAGAGCAGCTTGATAGGTCTGTTCCATCAGCATGGTAATAGTCATAGGACCTACACCACCTGGGACAGGAGTGATCATGCCAACCTTCTCTTTCACTTGATCAAAATCAACATCGCCACAGAGTTTACCTTCTTCATCGCGGTTGATTCCTACATCAATGACAACCGCACCCTCTTTGACAAATTCTTCCGTTACAAATTTTGCACGGCCAATAGCCACAATCAAAACGTCAGCCTTGTTACAAACTTTAGCCAAATGTGGCGTACGTGAGTGGGTCAAAGTAACTGTGGCATTTTTCTCCAAGAGAAGCTGTGCCATAGGCTTACCTACAATATTACTGCGTCCAATGATAACTGCTGTCTTACCTTCCAATTCAACATTGTACTCACGAAGGATTTCCATAATTCCCGCTGGTGTACAAGGTACCATTTGAGGACGACCATTCCAGAGGTTCCCAGTATTCATAGGATGGAAACCATCCACATCCTTTTTAGGATCAATAGCCAAAAGGATACGCATTTCATTAATATGATTTGGCAATGGCAATTGAACCAAAATTCCATGGAAAAGCGGATCTTGATTGTACTTCTCAATAACCTCAATCAATTCTTCCTCGCTGATACTCTCAGAAAGATTGACCGTCTTACTGTGGAAACCAGCCTTTTTAGCAGCACGTTCCTTATTACGCACATAAACTTGACTAGCAGGGTTGTCTCCAACCATAATCACCACGAGTCCTGGAACAATCCATTCCTTTTCTTTTAGACGTGCTACCTTTTCTTGCAATTGATCCTGCATTTTAACAGCTAGGGCCTTACCATCCATCATAATCGCCATGGGTGTTCTCCAATACATACTTTTTTTCAATTATACCATAGGGAGGCCTCTTTGTGACTCAATTTTCAAAATTTTCAAAAAGACATTTAAAATGAAACACAAAAAGCTGGGAATTTGTCCCAACTTCGTCTGATTATTCTTCGTCATTAATCTACAAAAATTTTGCTGACGCCATCCCTCAATAACTCTTAAGGTCTTTTACTGAAATTTACCACTTTCATACATGTGATCTGCACCCGTTAGTGAAACAAGAACTGAATCACGGTAGTTCCTAGCTGTTCTTCTAGCAATATTAGGATGAGTCATCTTATTCTTACAAGAACAGGGCACGAAATGTTACTAAAATTCACGTAAACCGCCTTGGTCTTATCAAATCAATGAAGGGCCATCTGAGTGTAATATCCGACTCAAGCACTAGTATAGCAAAGACTTCTTCTTTTAAAGCTCCCTCCTGCTCATTCATACAATACTTGAAAAAATTCTTTTTTATAAGGTGGAATGGCTTTTTTCCAAAAACCCCAACGTAAAAAGTGTTCGCCGAAACAAGCTAGCATAGTTGAATAAAAGGCAAAAATATCAGCTATCAGAGCAGGTCACATGAGAACCCTACCAGCAATTTCTGTCTTTTCAGCAACCATCATGCCACCAGACAACCTAAAGAGTGTCCCAAAATAAGCGGTGGCTGATTTTAACTTTCGATCAAAGCCACCAAATCATCTCGATAATCCTGCAAAGTTACGGTACCAACTTTAGTCAGACAGTCTTGATATGGTAAGTCACGGTAACGAAAGCTAGGTGTATGCACCGTATACTCCATCTGACGGAGACCTATCGCAAATTCTCCCCAAATATTATCAGTACACCAGGTCTCATGAATTAGGGCACTCTCTCTCTGTTCAAACCCATTTCTTTCATTTCGCCTTTATTAAGTCACGCTAGATTCTTTCCATGTCATCATATCATACTTTCTCTTAGGAAACCTTTATACATTCCTCACAATTGTAAGAAAAAATGACCCCTTATCCAAATAAAAGCTCATTTTCTTATATTCCATTAGTGATTAGCTTTATGCATTTCTTCTTTGACTGGACAAGAGCACTCGCAATCGCCACAAGAACCTTTTCCTTTAATATAGTGACGGATACCAAGACCAGCCAAAGCAAAAATAATGAAGGCAATAATAAACGTAGACATAACAATTCCTCCTAAACCTAAATATGGGCTTCTTGAAGATTATCCAAGCTAATGATTTGATCCTTAATCTGACGCGGTTTACGAACAACAAAGTAAATCATAGTAACTAAAAGTAAGAAAGCAACAAAAGTCCAAATTGTCATTGACTTGCCGTACAGGATAACTTGGCCAAACTGGTAAAGAATTAAACTCACACAATAAGCCAAACCTGTTTGGAAACCGATAGCACCAACCGTCCATTTAAGACTGGCCATTTCACGCTTAATAGCTCCAATAGCCGCAAAACAGGGTGCACAAAGCAAGTTAAAAATCAAGAAGGAATAGGCAGCTAAGGAAGAATAATCTGCTTGTAGAGCCGTAGCCAAACCAGCCTCACTACTGTTATGATAGAGAATTCCGAAGGTGGCAACAACTGTCTCCTTGGCTGCTAAACCTGTGAGAGCAGCAACTGTTGACTTCCAATTTCCAAAACCAAGAGGTGCAAAAATCCAAGACAATCCTTTACCCAAAGTCGCTAAGATACTCATTTCCGTATCAACGGTCTGTAACATAAAGTTGTAGTTGGACATGAACCAAATCAGGACAGTCAAACTGAAAATAATTGTTCCCGCACGTTTGACAAAACTCATAGCCTTACCAAAGGCATAACGTAAGACCGATATGGCTTTAGGCCAGTGGTAGGCAGGCAATTCCATAATAAACGGACTGGTTAAGCCACCCAAAAAACTCGTCTTTTTGAGGGCAATACCTGATAGGATAATAGCAGCCACCCCAATAAAATAGGTACTTGGTGCCACAAAAGAATTACTAGGAAAGAAAGCTCCAGCAATCAAGGCAATAATTTCCAACTTGGCCGAACACGGCATGAAGGTCGCCGTCATAATAGTAATGCGACGGTCCCTTTCATTTTCAATGGTTCGACTAGACATAACCGCTGGAACCCCACAACCTGTCGAAATCAACATGGGAATAAAGGATTTTCCAGAAAGTCCAAAACGACGGAAAATACGGTCCATAACAAAGGCAATACGACTCATATATCCAATGTCCTCAAGCACACCCAAACAGATAAAGAGCACAAAAATTTGAGGAAGGAAGCCTAGCACTGTCCCAATCCCAGCGACAATCCCATCAACAATCAAAGACTTAAGCCAGTCCTGAACTTGAAGATAGTCAAGACCAGAAGTTACCAAATCTGGAACATACTTACCAAAAAGCACATCGTTAGCCCAGTCTGTCCACATGGTTCCAACAGTCTGAATAGATAAGAAATAAACCAAATACATAACTGCTGCGAAAATTGGCAAGGCCAAAATACGGTTGGTGACAATTCTATCAATCTTATCTGACAAGGTCAGGTCAAAATCTTCTGTATAACTTTGAGCCATCTGGCAAACACGTTCAATAAAGGCATAACGCTCATTAATGACAATTGACTCCGCATCTTCTGTGAAAATTTCCTCAGTGATGCGAATGATATCTTTGATTTCTTTTCGTTGAAATGGGGACAAGTCTAGATCAGCCTCAACTAAAGCATCATGTTCAAAGAGTTTAATGGCATAAAAACGCGCAGACCTTTGTGGCACCGAATTTCCCAAAACTTCCAAAATTTGTGAGATGGCAGCTTCTAATTTATCATCATAAATTGGAAAGGCAATATCACCGACTGTAGAAGTCGTCGTATGGGACGCCTTTTTCACTACCTGATCCACACCAGTTTGCTTGAGAGCACTAGTAGCTACTACTGGCACGCCTAGATGATAAGATAATTTTTCAACATTAATCTGTTTTCCCTGAGCCTCTAAAACATCACTCATGTTAAGCGCTAAAGTGACTGGAATACCTGTCTCAATCAACTGCGTTGTCAGATAAAGGTTACGCTCCAAATTTGTCGCATCGACTACATTTAAAATACTGTCAGCCCTTTGGCTCAACAAATAGTCACGCGCCACCTTTTCTTCAGGGCTATAGGGTGACATTGAGTAAATCCCTGGTAAATCCTGAATTTCTAAATCCTTATTCTTTTTGACCAGACCACTTTTTCGTTCTACAGTAACACCCGGCCAGTTACCAACACGCTGATTATTCCCTGTTATCAGGTTGAATAAACTGGTTTTACCACTATTAGGATTACCTATTAATGCAATTTCTGTCATTTTTCCTCTCCCTCTTCCAGCATGACCACACTAATCATTTGCGCTTCCGACTTGCGTAGAGTTAATTCATACCCTCTCAAGCTAATTTCTAGAGGATCTCCCAAAGGTGCTACCTTACGCAATAAGACTCGAGTACGCTTTGTGATTCCCATATCCATAAGACGTCGTTTGGTTTCATTTGCTGAAAAAATATCAGTAACAATAGCCGAACGTCCAACTGGTAATTCAGAAAGAGGTATCTTTTCCTGATCTTCCTCCGCAGGTGCCAAATCAATCTTATCCAGAATCGAAGCATCAAAGGCTAAGCGACTCCCCTTAACGATAATAATAGCACTGTTCTTGGTCTTAGTTACCACCTCAATCGTTTCACCGGCAGCCAACCCTAAGTTAGATAAGTGTAAAAGACTATCCTTAGGGAGGTTAATGCCAAGAATCCGGTAAGGCGTTTTTAAGGCCGCATCATATATGAGCATATTTCTTGACCTACTTTATTATTTTTGATATGGCATCATTATAGCATATTTATCCATCTTTTCCGCAATATTATCCTAAACAAGAATGATTCTAGAAAAGCAGAACACAAAAAAGAAAAGGCTGGAAAAGTTCCAACCTTCACAAACAATGTATACATACTTAATGAATATATTACAAAACTTTACTCAAGAAATCCTTGGTACGATCTTCCTTAGTATTGTCGAAGATCTCTTGTGGTGTACCTTCTTCGACAATGACACCGCCATCCATAAAGATGACACGGTCAGCTACCTCGTAGGCAAAGCCCATTTCGTGGGTAACGATCGCCATTGTCATCCCTGATTTAGCGAGGTCTTGCATAACTGCAAGAACTTCACCAACCATTTCTGGATCAAGGGCTGATGTAGGTTCGTCAAACAAGAGAACGTCCGGATCCATAGCTAAACCACGTGCAATCGCAATACGTTGTTGCTGACCACCTGATAGACTCGTTGGGTAGGCATCTGCCTTATCTTTCAAGCCAACCTTTTCTAAAAGTTCCATAGCCTTTGCTTCTGCATCAGCTTTAGAAACACCCTTAGTCTTAATTGGTGACAAGGTGATATTTTCTTTAACTGTCATATTAGGGAAGAGGTTGAACTGTTGGAAAACCATTCCCATCTTTTCACGCATTTTAAAAATATCGTTGCTCTTGTCTGTAATATCCACACCTTCAAAGGAAATTACCCCTTTTGTAGGCGTTTCAAGTAAGTTCATTGAGCGTAGGAAAGTTGATTTACCAGATCCTGAAGGACCAATGATAACCACTACTTCACCTTTTTTAATATCTAAATCAATCCCTTTGAGAACTTCGTTTTTACCAAAATACTTGTGGAGATTTTTAATCTCAATAATTGTTTCTGCCATTATTTACGTCCCTCCCCAAGTCGTTTTTCCATTTGTTTCAAGAGTGCAGTCATAGCCGTTGTCACAATCAAATAATAGAAGGCTGCGAACAAGAGCGGTGTCAAAGTCAGGTAGGTTGTAGTTGCAACAGTTTGTGCACCATTCCACAATTCCATAACCCCGATAGTTTGCAAAAGTGAACTATCCTTGATAATAGTGACGAACTCGTTACCCAAGGCAGGCAAGATATTTTTAATAGCTTGAGGCAAGACCACATAACGCATGGTATTCCATGGACGGATACCAAGTGAGTAGGCAGCTTCAACCTGACCTTTAGGGATAGACTCGATACCTGCACGCACGCTCTCAGAAATATAAGCCCCACTGTTCAAAGAAAGGACAATAATACCTGGAACGATACGTGACAAATCAAGGTTTAAAATCCCAAACTGAACAGTTGGAAGATTCATGTGGATGAGGTTAAAAGCAATCATAATCTGCACAACCATAGGAGTCCCACGGAAAACCCAAACATAAAGGCTTACCAACCACTCCAAAGGTTTGATTCCAGAACGCTTGGCCAAGGATACCAAAACCCCAAGGATGGTTCCGAAGAAGACCACGCAGACTGAAATCATAATTGTTACTAAGACACCATAGTTAAAGTAAGACCAAAACTGTGGTAGAAATGAAAAATTCATCAAGATACTCCTTACTAATATTCTTCAATATTATATCAGAAAACTGTATAATAATAAAGTATTTTTCTTATAAATGCGGAATTTCAGTATAAAAAATAAAAGATTGCACAGCAATCAAAAACTCTACGAAAACTTTTGAAGTGACTCCAATTTTTTGTAATTAAAACAAGCATAAACTGAAACTCTAGCCCTAAAAAAACACCTGAAACTATTGAGTCTCAGGCATTTTGAATTTTTGGACCCCTATCTGAGGATCCAAATTAATTATTAGTAAAGCAAATCATAGATTTCCATTGCAATCAAGTCGATGCTATCAAATGAGTATGACTCGCGAGCTTCAACATCACGCAATGTGAACACTGGACCATTTTCAGGATCGTTACTAAATGATACTTCGGCAACAACTACTCCTTCGCGTTCAAAATTACGTTTCAAATTACCACCATCAGCCGCCATCATTTCCAGACGGTTAATGATTCTCACCAAATGTGATTCCATGTTATTTCTCCTATTAATTGTGTATTTCTTACTTATTTTATCACACTTATGGGAAAAATGGGGGAATTTTAAATATTTTTCAAGGAATTGTACATAATGGCCTTGATAGAGTGCATACGATTCTCAGCTTCTTGGAATATGATGTCACTGTATTTTTGGAAGACTTGATCTGTAATTTCTAACTCTGCCAAACCATATTTGTCATAGATTTCTTTTCCAATTTGGGTATTGAGATCATGAAAGGCTGGGAGACAATGCATAACGGTAACATCTGGATTTTCTGTCTTGGCTAGTAGGTCTGCATTAATTTGATAAGGCAAGAGTAAATCAATACGAGATTTAAAATCTACCTCTTCACCCATAGATACCCAGACATCCGTATAAAGCATATCCACTCCCTTGACCTCTGAAATATCATCTGTAATGGTTAAATCGGCACCATTATTATGTTTCTGAGCTAGGGCTACAATCTCATCTTCGGGTTGCAGCACCTCTGGGGCAATAATCTTAACATTAACGCCTAAAATAGCCGAAGTGACCAAAAGTGAGTTGGCCATATTATTTCTACCATCTCCAATATAGGCAATGGTCAAATCTTCCAAACTACCAAAACGCTCCTTCAAAGTCATGAAATCCGCAATCATTTGAGTTGGATGCCAGGTATCCGTCAAACCATTCCAGACCGGAACACCTGAGTACTTAGCCAAATCCTCGACATCTTCTTGCTTAAACCCACGGTATTCGATTCCATCAAACATAGATCCAAGCACCTTGGCCGTATCAACAACAGATTCCTTCTTACCCATCTGAATGTCTCCAGCACCAAGGTAGGTCACATTCATACCTAGGTCCTGACCGGCCACTGTAAAAGCTGAGCGGGTTCTTGTAGATGTTTTTTCAAAAATCAAGGCAATATTTAAACCATCTAAATATTTATGCGGAATTCTATCTTTCTTTAACTGTTTAAATTTTATGGATAAATCAATCAACTCCTCTAGTTCCTGCTTAGTAAAGTCGATTTCTCTCAAAAAGGATTTAGTTTGTGTCATATGTATCTCTCTTCCGTTCTGAATAATATATAAATATTATATATTATTTATTCATTTTATACAAGTGTTTTTGAATTAAAATTCAATATTAGCACTCTTGCCAAGAGAGTGCCAAATATAGATGCTTTTTACTTGCAATCTACCTCCCGCATGCTATAATGGAGTCATAGATTTGACCTTTTTTGACCAAGTTTTTTTCAATAAAGGTCTTTCCCAATTCAAATAGAAAAGAGGTACTGATATGCTCTGTCAAAACTGTAACCTTAATGAAGCTAGTATTCATTTATATACCAATGTAAATGGTAATCAGCAACAAGTTGACCTCTGTCAAAATTGTTATAAAATCATGAAATCTGACCCCAAAAACCCCCTCAATCAATTCAATCAAACAGGAGGTTCCAACTTCTTCGATGATTTCTTCAGCGACCTAAATAATTTCCGTTCTTCTAACGGTGATCTTCCCAATACACCTCCAACACAAGAAGGTGGTAACCGAGGAAACGGTGGCAATACACAAGGGCCAGGCCGTCCAGAAGGACCACGCCAACAAGCTACTCAACAACCTCAAGGCCTTCTTGAAGAATTTGGAATTAATATCACAAATATTGCTCGTCGTGGAGACATTGATCCTGTCATTGGTCGTGACGAGGAAATCATTCGTGTCATCGAAATTCTTAACCGCCGTACCAAGAACAATCCTGTTCTCATCGGTGAGCCTGGTGTTGGTAAAACCGCTGTAGTCGAAGGACTTGCCCAAAAAATTGTTGACGGTAATGTGCCACAAAAACTCCAAGGCAAGCAAGTGATCCGTCTTGATGTGGTCAGCCTGGTTCAAGGGACTGGTATCCGTGGCCAATTTGAAGAACGCATGCAAAAACTCATGGAAGAAATTCGTCAACGTCAGGATGTTATCCTCTTTATTGACGAAATCCATGAAATTGTAGGAGCTGGTAATGCTGGGGATGGCAATATGGATGCTGGAAATATCTTAAAACCTGCACTTGCCCGTGGAGAGCTTCAACTTGTTGGAGCAACAACACTCAACGAATACCGTATCATTGAGAAAGATGCTGCACTCGAACGTCGTATGCAACCCGTTAAGGTAGATGAGCCAACAGTTGAGGAAACAATCACAATTTTGCGTGGTATTCAGCCTAAATATCAAGACTACCACCACGTCAAATATACGGACGAAGCGATTACTGCAGCTGCAGAATTGTCCAACCGCTACATTCAAGACCGCTTCTTGCCAGACAAGGCCATCGACCTTCTGGATGAAGCTGGTTCGAAGATGAACTTGACCCTCAACTTTATCGATCCTAAGAACATCGATAAACGTTTGATTGAAGCAGAGAATCTTAAAGCTCAGGCTACTCGTGACGAAGACTTTGAAAAAGCTGCTTATTTCCGTGACCAAATTGCCAAATACAAGGAAATGCAAAAGCAAACCATCAAAGACCAGGATATGCCTGTCATCACCGAAAAACATATCGAAGCTATTGTGGAACAAAAGACCAATATTCCTGTCGGTGATTTGAAAGAAAAAGAACAATCACAACTTCTTAGTCTTGCCGATGATCTTAAATCACATGTTATCGGACAAGATGCTGCAGTTGATAAGATTGCCAAAGCTATCCGCCGTAATCGTGTTGGATTGGGTGCTCCAAACCGCCCAATTGGTAGCTTCCTCTTCGTAGGTCCTACAGGAGTCGGTAAAACTGAGCTCTCTAAACAATTGGCTATTGAACTCTTTGGTTCAGCTGACAGTATGATTCGTTTCGACATGTCAGAATACATGGAAAAACACGCTGTTGCTAAATTGGTTGGTGCCCCTCCAGGATATGTTGGTTACGACGAAGCTGGTCAGTTGACTGAAAAAGTCCGCCGTAATCCTTATTCACTTATTCTTTTAGATGAGGTTGAAAAAGCTCACCCAGACGTTCTTCACATGTTCCTCCAAGTACTCGACGACGGTCGTTTGACTGATGGTCAAGGGCGCACTGTAAGCTTCAAGGATACCATCATCATCATGACATCAAATGCTGGTACTGGTAAAGTTGAAGCTAGCGTTGGCTTTGGAGCTACTCGTGAAAATCGTACCAATTCTGTTCTTAACCAACTTGGAGATTTCTTCAGTCCTGAATTCATGAACCGCTTTGACGGTATTATCGAATTCTCTGCCCTTAGCAAAGAAAATCTCCTTACTATCGTGGACCTCATGCTTGATAATGTCAACCAACGCTTGGCTAACAACGGTATCCACCTCAGTGTAACAGAGAAAGTTAAGGAAAAATTGGTTGACCTTGGTTACGATCCTAAGATGGGTGCTCGACCACTACGTCGTACCATCCAGGACCATATTGAAGATGCCATTACCGACTTCTACCTTGAAAATCCAAACGAAAAAGATCTCAAGGCAGTCATGACTTCAAAAGGCCACATTACCATTAAGTCTGCTAAAAAAGTCGAAAAAAATACTCAAAAAGCTGAGGCAGCAAAAGAATCTGATTAAACAAATAAACCAAGTCATTACGACTTGGTTTATTTATCTTTTCATTTCCTATTTTCAAATTTATCCCTAATTCTGCCTAAATCAATAGGAAAATGAGCAAAATTTTAGTATAATATAGGCAAATAAACGTAAGGAGCAACTCATGAATCCAACATTTGGTGACAAGGTTGAGGGAGCTCATTATCAAACACGTTACGGTGTTTATGCTGTGATTCCTAACCAAGAAAAGACAAAGATTATTTTAGTCCAGGCTCCTAACGGAGCTTGGTTTCTCCCAGGTGGAGAAATCGAAGCAGGCGAGGATCACTATAGCGCATTAGAACGCGAGTTAATTGAAGAACTTGGGTTTACAGCCACTTTAGGCCAGTACTATGGCCAGGCTGATGAATACTTCTATTCAAGCCACCGTGACACTTACTATTACAATCCAGCCTATATTTATGAAGTTGTAGATTTTTCAAAAATTGGCAAACCTCTCGAAGATTTCAATAACCTGGCCTGGTTTCCAATTGATGAAGCCATTGCTAAACTTAAACGTGGCAGTCATAAATGGGGAATCGAACAATGGAAAGCAAACAACCTGGCAAATCTTAGGAGGAAACTATGAAACTCATTAATACGACCCGTACACACCAAGAACTCGTTCAAAACCAACTAGACAACACGGATGCCTTTCTCGTAGAGACCTACTCTGCTGGGAATACTGATGTTGTCTTTACACAAGCACCTAAACATTATGAACTCTTGATTTCAAATAAACATCGTGCTGTTAAAGACAACGAATTAGAAGTTATCCGTGAATTCTTCCTTAAACGAAAAATCGACAAAGATATCGTTTTGATGGACAAACTTAGAACAGTACACACTGACAAATTGATTGAGATTTCATTCCCAACAACTGTATAAATTCAAAAGAAGCCGTGGCCACCGCCACAGCTTCTTTTTTTATAAAACTTTAGAAGCTTGATCCAAGACTTCCATGACCTGGTGGCTATGCTCCAACTGCTTGGCAACACTGTCAAAATCCTTGGTCGCTACCATCTTTTCAAAAGATACAAATTCATCATACATACGATGTTTTGGACTATTAAGATTAATCACAGTCTCTTCTTGACCATTAAGAGTAAGACCAATTTCAGGAAGGGTGTTGGTTGCACCAAAAATAGTAATGGCTCCCTTATCACCTTGAATAGTTGAACGGATCTCCGCACTACAGTCTTTAGCTCCAATGGCAACAGCCTTAAAGTTACCATAGTCCAAAACTAAGATTCCTGACGTATCCACTCCTCGCTCCACATTAGGTAGATATTCCACACGATTAGGCTTACCAAAAAGTCCAACAAGAAGGTGAATATTATAGATATTAAGATCTCTAAGTGCTCCACCACCCATTTTAGGGTTAAAGGCAGGTGCAATCTCTCCTCGCTTAAAGGCATCGTAACGTGACGAATATTGGGAATAATTGATGTTAACAATTTTAATATCACCAATTTCAGATAAGGAGTCCTTGATAACTTTAAAATTTTCCAGATATTGATTTGTTATTGCTTCTATCAAGAGAAGCTCTTTTTCTTGAGCAAGCTTAATCAGCTCTTCAAACTCTTCCAAATGCAGGGTAAAAGGTTTCTCACAGATGACATGCTTGCCAGCTAGAAGTGCTTGCTTGGCATAGTCATAGTGGGTATGATTAGGTGTTCCAATATAAATGGTGTCAACATCCGGATTGGACAAGATCGCTGCATAATCACTTGTCGCCTGAGTAAGACCATACTGCTTGGCTAAAGTTTCAGCCTTATCAAGTGATCGTGGTGTCGACATTATAGCCTCCAGCTCAATTCCCTCGATAGTCGTTAACACAGAAAGGACCTCTGTAACAATCATCCCTGTCCCTAATAATGCAAGTTTCATCAACTTACCTCCTTCTTCCTCTAAACTCTCTTACTATACGGCATAATTCTATAAACAGAACTATAATGAAAGAGGACTCCAATAGAAGCCCTCCGAGACTTAATGACGTCCAAGCAGTTTCTTAACTCCTTGAATCGCTTTATATTTAAGCGGTTGTGGATAATAACGGAAAATTCCCATCTTACGAACGATATAACCATTAAAGTTTTGTTTAAATCGCAAAACCCCATCAGAACCATCAAAAATTCCCATAATACCAAGGAAGTTATAGAAGCTGACGCCACGTTTAATAGCCTGTGTCATTACATACTCTTGCAAGAGTGCTGGTGCATAAAACTTATTAAATTCAGGGTAAGAGCCACTGAAAAGATAGACTGCCTCTTGAGGTGTGTAGACGAAGAGACTTCCAGCTAGGACAATATCTTCTTGACCATACTTGTCAATAAAGGCAGTCGCTTCGCCCTTTCGAACATCAAAGGTCGCAAACTGACTTGATAGCTCTCGCAATTGGTTTTGCTTTTTCTCAGATTTTGGATTGGCCTCTAAATCAGCTTGCAATTTGACAATTCTAGCTCCTAACTTTGCCTGATCACTCTCCAAATGATCAAAGTAATCCTGAAAATTCAGGGTAGCTACCATAAAATCAGCATTATCACCAAAAGCATCATAAAAATTTTGATAATAATCTAAAGTTTTGTCACTGTACTCACGACGATCAGAGGTCGCTGAAGTGATTTCTTTAAAAATCGATAACTCATCGCGTTTCAATTTTTTCAGTTTAATCCCGAATGTTTTGGCTTTTTTTACAAGAGGTTTCCCTTTTTTACTGAATGATTTGATGAGATCTTTTTCCGCAATCCCTGATAGGTCCTTCACATAATGCCAATCAGGCTCACCACCAGGATAGCCTGTCTGTAAACCATCAAAGCTATAACCTAAATCAGTCAATTGACTAATCAACTGCTTCTGCTCATCACTAGTTGGGTCACCATTACTGTCAAAAGTTTGATAAGTATCATAAGGTTTGATTAATAGTTCAAGAGCACCATTTTCCTTAGCATAATCCTTCAAACCTTGGTAAAAGTCGCTCAGATGAGCTGCATTTGAGTGAATCGGTCCACAATTCACCTCCATACGAAGCCCACCAGTCATAGGCATGCTGTAGACAATTGCTGAGACTTCTAGCTGGTCTCCTTCTTTCCAAGCGACATAGCTAATGCTAAACCCACGTTTTTCAAGAAGCCTAGCCATTTCCTCAGTTTGCATAAAAGAACGCTCAGACACTTGTTGAGCATGTGTGTTAAATTCTTCTTTAGTTACTTGAATGAAGCTCATTTTTTTCCTTCCTAAAATGGATAAAGTAAATGACGAGTAAGATAAACAGCAAGAGGTCAAGTACTGACGCTAATGGTATTCGGATTGGACGGATATTAAGCAACAAGTCCCCACTGACTGCATAAACAACAGAGAGTGGTGCCACTCCAATTAGTGTCGCTAAAATCCTTGTTCTTGTGGGTAATTTCATCTGAACACAAGCATAATTGACCAAAGCTGATGGGATAAAAGGAGTAGAAAAGGCCAGTGAAATCCCAATAAAGCGATGTTTAAAGGACTCAACATAGTTTAGGAGTTTCTCCATACGTTTAGACCTCTCAAGTCTTCTCAGAATTTCAAAACTAGTCAAATTTCCAAAAGTATTCCCAATAATATTCATCGGAATCACAAGCAAAGGGACATAGAGTAGCCCAACAAAAATGCAAAAAATAGAACTTGAAACTCCAGGAATAGCTGATGACAGAATCATTAGACTAAGAAGTATCATTTCGTTTTGGAATTTAGCCTGCTTAAAAACCTCTTTTAAAAAGACTTGATCATGATTAGCATTGGTCCACTTCTTGATTTAGGGGATAAAGTTATTTAAAAGAGACCATAAGAATACCAGAATTAAACCTGCTATCCCTATAAAAAACACCCTTTTTAGTCATTATATTTCCACAAATTTAATCACTCCTTTTATTATAACAAAAAAATACCTTCATTGATTTAGAAAGGCATCTTTTACTGTGATTACTTGTTAATCAAATTTTCTTGAGACTTGTTTTCCAAGGCACCATTTTTAAAGTTAAGAGTAAGGCTACCTGTTTTCCCTTTCTTAGTTACAAGGTTAGATGACCAAAGTGCTTGTGTCATTGTCGCATCAGAAGAAACAGCGATAGAATAAACATCTGGTACCCCAAGTGTTTTGACCACATTATCATAGCTAGTTCCATTTTTAAGATCTTCATACATTTTCAAAGTGATTTTAGAATCCCGAACGTAAGAAAAAGTTGAAATTGACTTAACAACGGTACTATTGTTAAAAAGTTTTGCTGTAACAACAACATTATCATACTGCCAATTATAGACATCAAGCGTCGCGTCTCCTGCCTGCTCCTGACTAGTTGATGTTGGCTCACCAAACAACCCCTTCAAACTATCAAGATTTGATCCCCCAGAAAACTCCTGAGAAGCATTTGCCATGGTAATCTTATCAAAGTTCTGACGAACATTTCCATGCTTAACAGTCAAAATCTTGGATGCTTCATTATCCAAAGATCCTTTCGTCTCAGTCTTAGACGAAGAATTTCCGCAAGCAGCTAAGGAAAAAAGTGAGAGACCTAAAACGGTCAAAGACAAAAGTTTTTTCATAATAAGTTCCTATACACAAATAAAAGGCTGACGCCTCAAGTTTTTTATGGAGCCGGTGGGAGTCGAACCCACGTCCAAACATCTGCCAACATATTCGTCTACAACCATAGGTTATGTCTTTCATTTAACAGATAGACGACACATAACTCAAGCCTTCTATATGCGAGCCTATAAATCTCTTTTCGACCAGCTAGGCAATGGTCAAACGTAGCTTATAAATCAATAAAACCTCTAAGCAAACATAAGCAATCTGCTAGAAGTCACGCGAGCAGGTGTTTAGGCTGCTACAGCGTAAGAATTAGTATTTTTTGCAGTTATATTTAACTGAGCGTTAACGTCGCCACACGAGTCGCAGAATATGCCTCATAATGCCTGTCGAATCCGTAACGACCCCAATATGAGATACTGAGTATTATAGCAAAATTTTTAATAAATAGCAAAAGATTACCAAAATATACACAAAAGTATAGACTATGTACGATTTATTAGCATCTAGCTCTCTACCCAATTTACAGAAATAGATAATTCGGTTATTATTACAAATTACTATTCAATGACTTTCTCCCTAAACTCTAAAGATACTATATCTCATTTACCTTTTCTAACATTCCCTGAATTTACAGAGTACTCTTGATAAATTTAACAACTAAAAAACGCTGAAAGCATTACTCTCTCAACGTTTCCTCTTTGCACCCTAAGGGAATCGAACCCCTATCTCAAGAACCGGAATCTTACGTGATATCCATTACACTAAGGGTGCTAACAGTATACTATTATAGCATACTCTAAAATATAAAAAAAGACATGTTTACATGCCTCTTTATTATCTTACAATTCGATATCTCCGAAAAGATCCGCCATTGAGAATCCAGATTGAGTTTCTGGAAGCTCATAGTCACGTTTTTCTTGACGTTTTGGACGACGTGGACGTGATTGACGTTTTTCGTTGTTTTCGCCTTCAGCGTTAGCTGGACGTTCTTCAAGAGCTTTGATAGAAAGTGATACACGTTCTGCGTCAGCGTTTACTTCAAGAACTTTAACTGTAACGTCTTGGCCTACTGAAAGAACATCTTTTGGATTTTCAACACGTTTGTGTGAAATTTGTGAGATGTGAACAAGTCCATCGATTCCTGGCAATACTTCAACAAAAGCACCAAAGTCAGTCAAACGTTTAACTTTACCTTCGATTACATCACCAGCAGCAAGTTTTTGTTCAACGCCATCCCATGGTCCAGGTGTTGTTGCTTTAAGTGAAAGCGATACACGTCCTGCTTCTTCGTCGATAGCAAGAACTTTAACTTCAACTTCATCACCAACAGATACAACTGATTTAGGTGAAACGTTACGTTCGTGAGACAATTCAGTCACGTGAACAAGTCCGTCAACACCACCAAGGTCGATGAAAGCACCGAAGCTTGTCAAACGAGCAACTTTACCAGTTACGATTGAACCAACTTCAAGTTTAGAGAAGACTTCTTTACGAGCTTCTGCAGCTTCGGCTTCAACAACTTCACGACGTGAAAGGATGAAACGGTTTTCAGCTGGATCAACTTCTTTGATTTTAGCGTCGAATTCTTGACCTACAAATTGTTCAGTGTTACGAACAAAACGAGTATCGATCATTGAAGCTGGAATAAATCCACGAAGACCTTCAAATTCAACTGAAAGTCCACCTTTAACAGCGCGTGTTCCTTTAACAGTAACAACTTCTTCTTCACGACCAACAAGTTTATCCCAAGCTTTGCGAGCTTCCAAGCGTTTTTTAGATACAAGGTAAGTTACAGTATCAGTATCTTTACCAACAACTTGACGAAGAACAAGCACTTCAAGTGTTTCACCAACTTTAACAAGGTCTGCAACGTTTGCGTCACGGTCGTTTGTCAATTCACGACGTGTCAAAACACCTTCGATACCAGTTCCTTCGATAACAACATTTGCTTGATCATTATCTACTGAGATAACTTCAGCTGTTACAACGTCACCTGTGTTAACTTCGCTAACACTGTTTAGCAATTCTTCAAATTCGTTCATTCTAAAAAGATCCTCCAACAAGAGCCAGCCAATTCTGACCCTTGATAACAATATATTTTTCAAGGTACCCGCAAAGACAATTATTAACATAGACGGTGCCAATGCACCCGATACCTTTGACTGGGGTAGCTGGATTCGAACCAACGCATGAGGGAGTCAAAGTCCCTTGCCTTACCGCTTGGCTATACCCCAATAGCAAAATGCTATAAAAAAATATCTAAGCACTTGATATCGAATATTCCGATTCAGTTTCTTAGACATGGAGAGAGAGGGATTCGAACCCCCGAACCCGAAGGAGCGGATTTACAGTCCGCCGCGTTTAGCCTCTTCGCTATCTCTCCTTAAGAACAAGAAATAGTATAACACAGTTTCTTGACCAAAGCAAGCCTTTACTTTGGATTTTAATGATTAAGATTGTAGGATTCGATAATGGCAGCTATTGCATCATCCATTTTATTGTGGAAACCTGCTACGTTTTCTTTATCAACAACGGCAAACTTCCCATCGATTTCTACAATTTGTCCGATGACTTTCTTACCAACAAGAAGCTCAAAACCTTCAATGGTTGCTTTGTTTACAATGACTTTGGCATCTTTGATTTGGATTTCAATTTTTTTGTCTTTTTTACTCATAGATTTATACCCGATACCTAAATCGAGCCATCCTTTCTTAGTATATGTTCTTAATTTTACCGAAAAAGAAAAAAGCTTGCAAGAGCAAGCTTTAAAATAACCATTTATTTACTTAGAATTAGTCAACTTTGACAATCCATCCTTCTGGAGCTTCAACATCACCAAATTGGATACCTGTCAACTCATCATAAAGTTTACGTGTTACAGGTCCGACTTCTGTTTCTGAATAGAAGACATGGAAGTCATCACCGTGTTGGACACCACCAATTGGTGAGATAACAGCAGCTGTACCACAGGCACCGGCTTCGACAAATTTATCCAACTCGGCAATCTTAACATCACCTTGAATAGCTTTCATACCAAAACGATTTTCAGCCAAGTAAAGCAATGAGAATTTCGTAATTGATGGTAAGATAGATGGGCTGAGTGGTGTAATAAATTCGTTATCAGCTGTGATACCAAAGAAGTTTGCAGAACCGACTTCTTCAATCTTAGTGTGGGTTGCTGGGTCAAGGTAGATAACATCAGAGAAGTTACTGTCATGTGCAATCTTACCTGGCAACATACTTGCCGCGTAGTTACCACCAACCTTAGCAGCACCTGTACCATGTGGTGCAGCACGGTCATATTCGTCCTGGATAAGGAAATTCGTTGGAGCCAATCCGCCTTTGAAGTAGTTCCCTACTGGCATAGCAAAAATTGTAAAGATATACTCATCTGCTGGGTGAACACCAATAATGTCACCAACCCCGATCAAGAGTGGACGAAGATAAAGTGTTGCACCAGTACCATATGGTGGAACATATTCTTCATTTGCACGTACAACTTGTTTACATGCATCTACAAATTTGTCAACAGGAACTTGTGGCATCAAAAGACGATCCGCAGTACGTTGCAAACGTTTGGCATTTTCATCTGGACGGAACAATTGAATAGAACCATCTTTAGTTCTGTAAGCTTTAAGACCCTCAAAAGCTTCTTGACCATAGTGAAGGGCTGGAGATGCTTCTGAGATGTGCAAGGTTGCATCCTCAGTCAATTGCCCATCATCCCATTTACCGTCTTTGTAATATGAAATATAACGGAATGGAAGTTTACGGTAATTAAATCCTAAATTTTTCCAGTCTAAATCAACTGTCATGTTTATGTCCTCTTTTCTGTTACTATGTGCTTTCTAGTATAGTACTTTTCATTGAAAATTTCAAGGTTATGTTGCAAAATTCTGACAATTCTTTTTAAAACACTTATTTTGCCCAACAAAGAAAAAAACTCTGCTCTCTAGTAAGAGAACAAAGCTTTCTTATCTTTATTTTTCAATAATCTTGGCAGAAAAGACTTCTTTGTCTGCTAATCCTTCAATGAAACTACCGTTGCTAGTACGGTCTGAAAGATTTAGAAGGGACAAGTCAACCTCCGCCGTTTCACCTGTTGTAGCTGTTACAAGCAAGGTCTGAGGAGTCTCTTCTACTGGTGTCGCTAGAAGATCTATCTCGCCACCAGCATTTTCCGTAAAGACTGGACCCGCAGTGAAGACGCGATGTGGTTTCGTCTTAAGCTCACGAAGAACTTGGAGACCTCGACCAGCCCGCTTAGCCTGCGGAATATCGGCTGTAGCCACACGTTTGAGACTAGCTCTTTGTGTCAGAAGGTAGAAACTTTGAGTATTTGCCACAAAGACAGCCTGGACGGTATCATCATCCTTGAGATTGATTGCCTTAACACCTGCTGCCTTGGCACCAACTACCGGCACTTCGTCCGCATTAAAGCGAAGGGCATAACCCTTTTGAGTGATAATCATGATATCATCCAATTGAATCGGAGTGACTGTAACAATAAAATCACTATCATCCTTGAGTTTAGCGTATTTAACCGACTTAGACTTGTAGGTACGCCATGGTGTAAATTCCTTGCGTTCGAAACGTTTAATCTGACCAAGCTTGGTAGCTGCTAGGTAAGTACCCGTTTCAAAATCATCCAGGATTTCTGCATAAAGCACTTCTTCATCTTTCGAAAAATTAGTTATAGTTTGTGATAAATGCTCTCCCAAATCCTTCCAACGAATGTCTGGTAACTCATGAATTGGACGATAAATCACATTGGCCTGATTAGTGAAAATCAAGAGGTGTTGTGTCGTCTTAGCTTGCTGAACCAGAATCAAATCATCATCATCACGTTTTCCGACTTCATCAATCATTGAAGCATTGAAAGAACGTGGGCTTGTACGTTTGACATAGCCACCACGAGTGATGCTGACATAGGTTTCTTCTTCAACAATCAGACTTGCAGTATCAATTTCAATGGTCTTGGTTTCCGCTTGCAACTCTGAACGACGGTCATTACCAAATTTCTTCTTAATGTCACGGAGCTCACGCTTCATGACATTAAACATGGTACGCTCGTCTCCAATGATGGCAGCCAAAGTCGCAATCTGCTCACGTAAATCGTCTTCCTCATTTTGGAGAGTAACGATATCCGTATTGGTCAAACGATAAAGTTGCAAGGTCACGATAGCTTCGGCCTGTTCTTCTGAAAAATCATAGCTGACTTTAAGATTTTCCTTGGCATCTGCCTTATTTTCAGAAGCTCGGATAAGGGCAATAACCTCATCCAAAATAGAGATGACACGGATTAGCCCTTCAACGATATGAAGACGTTTTTCAGCTTTTTCCTTGTCGAATTTTGAACGAGCAACGATAATATCACGACGGTGGGCAATATAACTTGACAAAATCTTTTGCAAGCCCACTTGGCGTGGGGTGAAATTGTCGATGGCCACCATGTTGAAATTGTAGTTGACTTGAAGATCCGTATATTTCAAAAGATAGTTAAGAATGGTTTGGCTGTCAGCATCTTTCTTAAGCTCGATAGCAATACGCAACCCTGTACGGTCAGACTCGTCACGAACTTCTGCAATGCCAGGAACCTTGTTATTGACACGAATATCATCGATTTTTTTAACAAGAACTGCCTTATTAACATCGTAAGGAATTTCAGTAACAATGATTTGCTCCTTACCACCTTTGAGTTGTTCAATTTCAGTACATGAACGCACAACGACGCGGCCCTTACCAGTTTCGTAAGCCTTGCGAATCTCATCTTTACCCTGAATGATAGCCCCTGTTGGGAAATCTGGACCAGGCAAGAATTCCATCAATTTATCCAGTTTAGCAGATGGGTGATCAATCATGTAAACAACGGCATCGATGACTTCTGATAGATTATGCGGTGGAATGTCTGTGGCATAACCAGCAGAAATCCCTGTCGCACCATTGACCAAAAGGTTTGGAAAGGCTGCAGGTAAGACTGTTGGTTCCTTCTCTGTATCATCAAAGTTCCAAGCCCATGGGACTGTGTTTTTATCGATATCTTGAAGAAGGTAGCCCGCAATCTCTGACAAGCGTGCCTCTGTATAACGCATGGCTGCTGGTGGATCACCGTCCATAGAACCGTTGTTACCGTGCATCTCAACCAAGATTTCACGATTCTTCCAATCCTGAGACATACGAACCATGGCATCATAAATGGAACTATCGCCATGTGGGTGAAAATTACCCATAATGTTCCCCACCGACTTGGCAGATTTACGATAGCCCTTATCATGGGTATTGCCATCCTTATTCATGGAATAAAGAATACGACGTTGAACGGGTTTCAAACCGTCACGAATGTCAGGAAGCGCACGCTCCTGAATAATGTATTTGGAGTAGCGTCCAAAACGCTCCCCCATGATGTCCTCAAGGGACATGTTTTGAATATTAGACATAAGATACAAAGGGACGATTCGGCTTGCCGAAAATTTCTGTCGAAAAATAGGAAATCGATGTAGGGTTCGATAAGCCCAAGGCGATTTATCTTTTTTCCTAAGAAATTAGTCCCGTGTTCAGTTACATTCAGTAACCAAACGACCCTTTCTGTAGTTTAAAGTGTTTAAAATAGATTATTGAATCAGTGATTAGGGAGTTTCTCCTTATCATAAGCCGTCATCTCTCATCCTCTTTATGATTGTAGGCAAACCCCATCTTTTTAGACAATCACACTTTCCTGTACAATCATCATGAGAAAGCTTGCCTCTAAAAAACTTTCTGGATCTCCAATATTGGATTCAATTACCTTAAGTATGCATAGACGAAATACTATCGGTGTATACAATACTAAAAGTCTAATTCATCGACGATTCATGATGATTACAAGAAAAATTGAGGACAAAAAAACTAATAAAGGAAAACCTAAGTATAGATCCATTACTCACACTCCCTAAAACGCTGTCGTTTCTTCCAAGGTAAATTTAACGTTATCTTCGATCCATTGACGGCGTGGTGCTGGTTTATCTCCCATAAGGACTGAGACACGACGTTCAGCACGCGCTAGGTCATCAATCGTTACTCGGATAAGGGTTCTTGTCTCAGGATCCATGGTTGTTTCCCAGAGCTGGTCAGCATTCATCTCACCAAGCCCTTTGTAACGTTGGAGAATAGCTCCACGACCAAATTTTTGACGAAGTTCCTCAAGTTCCCCATCCGTCCAAGCATATTCGACAACTTCCTTCTTACCTTTCCCTTTAGACATCTTGTAAAGAGGAGGCAAAGCGATATAAACGTGTCCTGCTTCAACCAGTGGACGCATATAACGATAGAAGAAAGTAAGAAGTAAGGTCTGGATGTGAGCCCCATCGGTATCGGCATCGGTCATGATGATAATCTTGTCGTAGTTGATATCGTCAAGGTTAAAATCAACTCCAACACCTGCACCAATGGTGTAAATCATGGTATTGATTTCTTCATTTTTGAGAATGTCAGCCATTTTGGCTTTCTCAGTGTTTAGGACCTTACCTCGAAGAGGCAGGATAGCCTGGAATTTACGATCACGGCCTTGTTTGGCTGATCCACCGGCAGAATCACCCTCGACTAGATAGAGTTCATTTTTCTTAGCATTTTTAGACTGAGCTGGCGTCAGTTTCCCTGATAAGAGCCCCTTGTCTTTTTTATTTTTCTTGCCATTTCGACTAGCATCACGCGCTTTTCTAGCAGCTTCACGGGCATCACGGGCCTTGATAGCCTTACGCACCAGGTTAGAAGCCAAATCTCCATTTTCCATAAGGAAGTAAGTCAGATGCTCTGAAACGATACTATCGACAATGGGACGTGCTAAAGGAGATCCAAGTTTGTCCTTGGTTTGTCCTTCAAACTGAAGGTGTTCCTCAGGAACCAAGAGCGAGATAACTGCTGACAAACCCTCACGATAATCCGACCCTTCGAGGTTCTTATCCTTTTCTTTGAGAAGACCTGTTTTACGAGCATAATCGTTAAGAGCCTTGGTAATGGCAGATTTGAAACCTGTTTCGTGGGTCCCTCCGTCCTTAGTACGGACATTATTGACAAAGGAAAGGATATTATCAGAGTAACCATCATTGTACTGAAGGGCTACCTCTAAATGAAATTCCTGTTGATCTCCATCAATATAGATGACTGGTGTCAACGTTTCCTTGTCCTCATTCAGGTATGACACAAAGTCTTGAACCCCATTTTCATAGTGGAATTCTTCACGAACTTCTTCTTCGCCACGCAAGTCTGTCAATGTCATAGTGACATTCTTAAGAAGGAAGGCTGATTCTTTGAGACGCTCTGAGATAGTGTTAAATTTAAAGTCAGTCGTTGAAAAGATACTCGCATCAGGCATAAAGGTAACTTTTGTACCTGTCTTAGACTTAGGCGCTTTACCAATCTTTTCAAGCCCTGTTACAGGGTGACCACCATTTTCAAAACGCTGACGATAAACGCTACCGTCACGGGTAATTTCTACCTCAAGCCAACTAGACAGTGCATTAACAACTGAGGAACCCACACCGTGAAGACCTCCAGAAGTCTTATAACCACCCTGTCCAAATTTACCACCTGCGTGGAGAACAGTGAAAATAACTTCAACTGTTGGTTTACCCATGGCATGCATCCCTGTCGGCATCCCACGTCCAGAGTCAGAAACGGAAACGGAACCATCATTATTTAAGGTGACAGCAATGACATCACCAAAGCCTGAGAGAGCTTCGTCGACCGCATTGTCGACAATCTCCCACACCAGGTGATGAAGACCTGTCCCATCTGTTGAGCCAATGTACATTCCTGGGCGTTTGCGAACAGCATCTAACCCTTCCAGTACCTGAATGGCATCATCATTATAATTATTTACATTTATTTCTTTTTTAGCCAAGAGTGACCTCCAAAATTTTCATCCTTATTATTTTATAAGTTTTCAGAAGAATTTGCAAAGGAAATCAGGAAAGCTCAAAGGATATCTTTATGCTGACTAGCTTTGTCAATTACTAGGCTGTATGCTATAATTATCTCATGAAAATCTTATTGTTAATCCTAATCGCCTACTTGTTAGGTTCCATCCAGACTGGTCTCTGGATTGGAAAAGTTTTCTTTCATACTAATCTTCGGGAGCATGGATCTGGAAATACTGGAACAACCAATACCTTCCGTGTTCTTGGTAAGACTGCTGGCACAATCACTTTCTTAGTGGATATGCTTAAAGGGACTTTGGCAGTGCTCTTACCTATTTGGCTGGGTGTCACGGAAGTATCACCCCTAATCATTGGTTTCTTTGCAATTATCGGGCATGTTTTTCCAATCTTTGCGGGATTTAAAGGCGGAAAAGCTGTTGCAACAAGTGCAGGGGTGCTTCTTGGTTTTGCTCCCCTATACTGCGTCTTCCTACTCCTGGTCTTTGTCCTAACACTCTATCTAACCAGCATGATTTCATTTTCAAGTGTCACTGCAGCAATTGTTGGACTTATTACCTTAGCTGTGTTTCCAGCTATCCACTTCTTGCTAGATGGATATGACCCAATCTTTAGCACTGTTCTTATCATCATGGCTTTAGTGATTATTTTCCGTCACACTGAAAATATGGGGCGAATCCGTAGGCACCAAGAAAACTTAGTACCTTTTGGACTTAACTTAACCAAACAAAATCCAAAGAAATAAATCATTAATGACTATTGACCACTAGCCAAGCTAGTGGTTTTCTTGTTTTTCTAATCAAGCAATGCTTTCTAAAACAATAAAAAATCCGAAGGCTACACCTCGGATCTTTTTAAGGCTTAAGCTTTGAAGCTAACACCATTTTCTTTTAATTTTTTAACTGTTGCAGGTCCAACACCCTTGAGGGCAAGAACTTCTTCTTCAGTCACAGTAGCAAAAGCCTCTACTGAAGTCAAACCTTCATTATAAAGAGTTTCTACAAGGTTTGAACGAAGGCCTTCAACTTCTGGAAGTTCTGCGAAAGTTTCAAGACTAAGGTCTTTGGCTGCTACTTCTTCCTTGGCAACTGTCTTAGTTTCAGCAAGAGGTTGTGGTGCTACTGGTGGAACAGGGGCTTTAAGATTATTGAAAAGTCCTTGTTTTTTCAAACGGTGTTTAAAAGCTTTCTTTTTATTTTTTACTTTAGCCATGTCTAGTTTTCTCCTATTTTGACAGACGACTTTTTCTTATAAATTACGGTTGTCATTTTCTTTTTTATTCTCTATTAATAGTGACGTTCCCCGAACAGGCCATCTGGCATATCATGGAAACCTTTACCCGCACGATAATTGGTAAACTTACCAATTAGGAAATTGTAGGCATCTAATTTAGCCTCATAACGGAAACTTGCATCACGTGCACGCTCATCGCCATCTTCTTCCCAGATTTTCTTGCTAGCGGCCAAGGCCGTTTCGTTTACTTTAACTTGGGTAACAACCCAGGCTTCGAAGTCTTTTAGAAATTCTTGTTCGTAGGTCATATTTTCCTCTTCATTTTAAAAACCAGCTTAACGCTGGCTTCATTTTCTACTAATAGTGTGTAGAGCTAATAGCCTTACAATTTCTTATTATAACAGATAATTAGAAATTTGACTAGGTTCTAAATTCTTGATATAAGGCTTTAATGTCATTTGGACGTGTTCGACAGCAACCACCCAAAATTTTCACGCCAAAATGAGCATGCCAATCTTTGCTATGTTCAACTAGGGTTAAAGCGTCCTTATCTTTGGTTTTCCAAGTCTGACTGTTGCCATCATAAACTTCACCTGAATTTGGATAAGTAATGAGCACCTTGCCAGCATTCTTAAGAATAGCTAGAGCCTGGTTATAAAGAAGAGGTGAGCTACAGTTGATTCCTACAGCCAAGATTTGATTTGATTGAGAAACAAGCTTGGCAATCTCATCTAGAGAAGTCCCATCACTGATAGTGCCTGGTTCTTGGACTGTAAAACTAATATAGGCTTCTGCTTCAGGAAACTCTTCAGCTAGAAGTTCAATTAAGGCTTGTGCTTCTAAACGATTTGGAATAGTTTCCAAAGCTAACAAATCCACACCTTGATCTAGGAGAATTTGAATCCTAGGGCGATGAAAATCCTTAAGCTCTTCGATAGTAATTTGACCATAATCACCACTATACTCAGAACCATTAGCCAAATAAGCTGCGTACGGACCAACATCTCCAGAAATCAAAGGATATGGTCGTTTTGCTTTCTCAGTCTCATCTAATACTACCCATACCTTATCACGTGCAGCCTTTGCTAGCCGGACCGTTAGGGCAATAATCTGCTCCGCTGCTTTCTCGGTAAGTCCTGCCTCTACCAAGCCAGGTAAGGTCGCCTGATAAGATGACGTGGTAATCAAGTCAGCCCCAGCAGCTATATAGGTTTCATGAATTTCTTGGATAATTTCTGGCTTCTCAAGAAGATACTTAGCTGACCAGAGCTTACCTGAAATATCATACCCCAGGGCTTCCATCTCTGTTCCTAGAGCCCCATGAAGAATAAGGGGAGAATTATTTTCCAAATAATCTTTAAATGTTGCCATAAAAGGCCTCCTTACCATTTTTTAAAGCGAAGATAGTGATAAAGGTAACAGAAAATCATGAAAGGAATACCAAAGTAAAGTCCCGCACGTTGTGAACTATCCCAAGCAATACCGAGAACAGAAATGGCCAACAGAATGATTGTAATATAAGGTAGGATTGGATTAAACGGTGTCTTATAATCCAACTCATCATCAGAATGTTCTAAATTCCACTGTTTACGGAAGTTGATTTGTGCCAAAGGAATGGAGAGCCAGACAACAACAACTGCAAAACCAGCAATCGATACTAGAGCTAGATAAACCGTATCCGCGGCATAGATACTTGAGAAGAGCGATAAAACTGCTCCAGCCATGGAAATCAAAAGGGCTATCATTGGAACACCATGCTTATTAATTTTCACTAGTTGTTTATTAAGCATTCCCTCATTAGCCAGAGACCAAAGCATACGACTTGACGCATAAAGACCTGAATTTCCAGCAGAAAGAATAGCTGTCAGGATAACAAAATTCATAATGTCCGCCGCAAATGGAATCCCCATCTTGTCAAAGACATCAACGAAAGGTGCTGAAGAAACTCCTGCTTTTTTCATTGGAAGAAGCGAAGCCAAGACCACAATGGTCAAGACAAAGAAGATAACCAAACGGCCAATAGTTGTTTTAATAGCACGTGGAACAGCTTCCTTAGGATTATCTGTTTCACCAGCTGCAATACCGATTAACTCTGTTCCTGAAAAGGCATAGTTAACAGCCAACATAACTGACACAATAGCAAGACAACCATTTGGAAAGAGACCATTGGCCGTCAAGTGCTTAAACATAATGGCCTCATGGTGACCTTCAAAACTCACCAAACCAAACATAGCTCCTAGACCTAGTATGATGAAGACCAGGATAGCAATAACCTTTATAGAAGAGAAGAAAGATTCCGCTTCCGCAAAAGACCTCACACTTAGAGCATTAATCCCAAAAATCACCAAGGCAAAGAAGGCCGCAAACATCCAAGCCGGAACTGATGGAAACCAACGTTGCATCAACATGGCAGCACCCAGAAATTCTGTTCCTAAGGCTACCGTCCAACAAATCCAATAAAGCCAAGCTACCGTAAAGCCGGTTCCCGGACTGATAAATTTAGTAGCATAGGTGTGAAAGGATCCCGTTACTGGCATAGCTACTGCTAACTCCCCCAAAGAAAGCATAACCAAGTAAACGACAACAGCCCCCACAAGGTAAGAGAGGATCGCACCAAAGGGACCTGCTTGTGCAATCGTATAACCCGAACTCAAGAAGAGACCAGTACCGATAACACCACCCAGCGATAGCATAAAGAGGTGGCGTGAGGACATCTTCCGTTGGAACTGACCTTCATTTTCATAATTATGGTTTTCCATAGATTCCTCCAATAGATATGATAAAACAAGCTTATCACAATAAAAGCCCTTTGGATAATAGGTTGAAGCTATCAAAGAGATAGACAAAAACTATCACAAGAAAAAAACTCGGATTTCTCCAAGCTCTTTTTATAATTCTGCTAAAATCGTATCCCATGCTTCATCATAACCGTCACGTGTGACAGATGAAAAGACGATGAAATGGTCATTTTTATCAAAATTTAGTTTTTCTTAATGATAGATTCGTGCTTGTTCCATTTTCCGCGAGGAATCTTGTCAGCCTTAGTCGCCACAACGATAACTGGAATTTCATAATACTTAAGAAATTCATACATTTGGATATCGTCTTGAGTTGGTTCATGTCGGAGGTCAACCAAGCTAACAACCACACGAAGATTGTCTCGAGTCACAAGGTACTCTTCAATCATTTTCCCCCACTTGGCACGTTCTTTTTTAGACACACGGGCATAACCGTAACCTGGCACATCCACAAAACGAAGCTTATCGTCAATATTGTAGAAATTGAGCAACTGAGTTTTCCCTGGTTTCCCAGAAGTACGTGCTAGGTTTTTACGACCAAGAAGTGTATTGATAAAGCTTGATTTACCAACATTCGAGCGTCCTGCTAGGGCAACCTCAGGGAGGTCATCTTGGGGATAGTGGCTCTTATTCGCCGCACTGAGCAAAATCTCAGCATTGTGCGTATTTAGGACTTGTTCTTCAGCCATAGGTCCTCCTTACGCTGTTTCCAAAACTGGAGCAGCTGTACCATCAACGGCTTCTTTGGTAATACGAACCTTAGTCACATCTTCCTGACTAGGGATTTCAAACATGACATCCATCATGACTTCCTCAATGATAGAGCGAAGCCCACGAGCACCAGTCTTACGTTCAATCGCCTTACTTGCAATAGCTTCAAGAGCATCTTGGTCAAACTCCAGTTCAACCCCATCATAAGACAAGAGGGTTTGATACTGTTTAACCAAGGCATTTCTAGGCTCTGTCAAGATACGAACCAAGTCGTCAACCGTTAACTGTTCTAGGGCCGCAAGGACTGGCAAACGTCCGATAAACTCAGGGATAAGACCAAATTTTTGGATATCTTCAGCCACAATTTCTTGCATGTATGATGAGTCATCATCAATTGCCTTATTATTTTGACCAAAACCAATGATTTTCTCACCAAGACGTTGCTTAACGATATCTTCGATACCATCAAAAGCACCACCCACGATAAAGAGAATATTCTTAGTATCAATTTGAATCATCTCTTGGTTAGGGTGTTTACGACCACCTTGAGGGGGAACGCTGGCTACTGTTCCTTCGATAATCTTCAAGAGAGCTTGTTGAACCCCTTCACCTGAAACGTCACGAGTGATTGATACGTTTTCACCCTTTTTAGCAATCTTATCAATCTCATCGACATAGATGATCCCACGTTCCGCACGTTCAATATTGAAGTCTGCCGCTTGGATCAGTTTGAGGAGGATATTTTCCACATCCTCACCCACATAACCTGCCTCTGTCAATGATGTTGCATCCGCAATCGCAAATGGAACATTCAAGCTACGAGCCAAGGTCTGAGCCAAGAAAGTCTTCCCTGAACCAGTTGGTCCAATCATGAGAATATTTGATTTTTGCAAATCCACATCATTGTCTTCACGACTTTCTGTGAAATTGATACGTTTATAGTGATTGTAAACAGCTACCGACAAGGCACGTTTGGCACGGTCCTGCCCCACGACATAGTTGTTTAAAATATCTAAAAGTTCTTTTGGCTTTGGTGTTTCAGCCAAGTCAGCCAAAACTTCTTCTGCCATTTCCTCACGAATGATTTCTTGTGACAAGGCCACACATTCGTTACAGATAAAGACGCCATTCCCAGCGATAATTTTCTTTACTTCTTCTTGGTTTTTGCCACAAAATGAACAATAAACCATTTCTTCATTACGATTTCCAGCCATTTATTCCTCACTCTTTTCTAAAATAGGGTGCCATAGAAGGCGTGAATAGTATTGACAAGGTTGGTAAAAGCATTTAAAAAGAGAAAAACTGCTAACCCATAACGTTTCTTGCGAAAGGCAGGAATGGCAGAGAGGACACAAAGCACCCCCAATAATGCAGTAAATAACCCAAAAACACTACGTTGCATGAACCTAGTCTCCTTCTTTTTCATAGCGACTTATACTAAAGTCATAGGCATTTTTATCATCCTTGGCCACGCGATCACATGATACCTCTTTAAATGCCGTCATATCTAGTTGTGGAAAATACGTGTCTCCCTCTAAATCAGCCTCAACAGTTGTCTTGATGAGTGCATCATAATATCCCTCAAAAGCCTTGTAGACACCAGCACCACCAGCAATATAGAGATCCTTATCTTGCTGTTCAAACCAAGCTAGGGCTTCCTCAACACTCGTAACGGTCGTTACACCCTCACAGTCGAAGTCCTTGTCTCGTGTCAAAATCAAGGTTTCACGTCCTGGCAGGCAACGACGGTTCATGCCATCAAAGGTCACACGTCCCATAAGAATTGCTGAACCCATAGTCGTTTTCTTGAAATGTGCCAGTTCAGCAGGCAGATGCCAAGGCATAGTGTGATTCTTCCCAATAACATGGTTATGAGCTTCCGCCCAAATAGCAATGAGTTGTTTAGACACGGTATTTCCTTTTCTTTTTAAGTTTACAATCCATTCTAACAAAAAAAGACAAAAAGAGCTCGGAAAAACTTTGCCAGCTCTTTATAGGCTTAAATCATAAGCATTTATTAAATTGCTAAGTCAAATTTGAGTTGAGGTTTGACAGGATCATAATCAACCAATTCAAAATCTTCTGGTTTGATATCAAAGAAATTAGTTCCATCAGGAACATTGAGAATCAAGCGTGGTTGGCAATCAGACGGCTGACGCTTGAGGAGTTCCTCAGCTTGCTCAAATTGATTGTCATAAATATGGAGGTTGTTGATGAAATAAAAGAATTTACCAACTTTCCAACCAAAGTGCTTGGCAATCATCATCTGAAGGGCCACATACTGCATGGCATTAATATGATGAGCCACCAACATATCGTTAGAGCGTTGCGTCAAAGTGGCGTCCAAATAAATATCCTCACCCACACGACGAACATCAAACATGGTTTGGAAGGCACAAGGCTGAAGTCCTGCTGTCTCCTCGAAGGCCTCGTAATCCCAAAGAGAGATGACATTACGGCGATTCCACGGATTAGCCTCCAACTGAGCCAACAAACGGTTAATAATATCGTGCTTCTTAACGACGGCCCCATAACGCTGACCAATCGAACGCTTGTCCCCATTATTAGCAGGTACGTCTTCAACTTCCCAGTCATTCCAATAGTGAACATTGTACTTATCTTCAAGGACATCTAGACTATTTGTCTGGTCTTGATAAATCCAAAACACTTCTTTGATGGCAGATTTGATAGCAATAGGACGAAGAGTAGTAATTGGAAACTCTCCCCTGCTCAAGTCATATTCTGCAAAAGCTCCAGTGATGTATTTGGAATTGGCTGTTGTGCCATCCTTGTATTTAGGACGTGCTTGCTCAGACCAAACACCTTCTTCCAGGATTTTGGTGATATTTTCTTTAAAAATAGTGTCTGCTTTTGTCATGATTTTCCTCTTTATTCTATTGAAAACAAAGTCTCACTAAAAACTCGCAACATAATAAGTAGAAATAATTTTGCTTATCTAATTATAGCTGTAAATAATGTTGCTTTTCATTTTAATTTTACCTTATTCTGGTGCAAATGAGAACTAAAAGCTATAGGAATAGCAAAAGTGAGTCTTTTGAAATCCTATAGCACTTATCAAAAAATAAGATATTACTAACTATCAAAGTTTTTTTCAAGGCGAAAGCACTCTTTTATGGTAAAATCACTATAGATTAGTATCTTCTGGATACTCTACAATGAAGAATAAAAGGAAACATCATATGTCTATTGGAATTGATAAGATTGGTTTTGCAACCAGTCAATATGTTCTAAACATGGCTGATCTCGCTCTTGCCCGTGGGGCGGAGCCTGAAAAATTCAGCAAGGGGCTGATGCTTGATGCAACCAGTATTACGCCGATTACAGAAGATATCGTGACGCTTGCCTCTGATGCAGCGGCTGATATTTTAAATGACGACGACAAAAAAGCTATCGATATGGTCATCGTGGCTACTGAGTCTTCCATTGACCAGTCTAAGGCTGCTGCTGTCTATGTTCACAGTCTTTTGGGTATTCAGCCTTTTGCCCGTTCTTTTGAAATGAAGGAAGCTTGTTACGCTGCAACAGCCGGACTTAACTATGCTAAGTTGCATGTGGCAACTCACCCAGATAGCAAAGTTCTGGTTATCGCTAGTGATATTGCTCGCTATGGTGTCGGATCTTCTGGGGAGTCAACTCAGGGAGCTGGTGCTGTAGCTATGCTAGTCAGTCAGAATCCACGTATTTTGGAGCTTGCTGATGATAATGTGGCGCAAACTCGTGATGTCATGGACTTCTGGCGTCCAAACTACAGTTCAACGCCTTATGTTCAAGGCATCTATTCAACCAAGCAGTACCTTGACAGTTTGAAGACAACTTGGGCAGCTTATCAGGAACGTCATCAAGCCGATTTCGCTGATTTCTCAGCATTTTGCCTCCACCTTCCCTATCCTAAGTTAGCTCTTAAGGGACTTAATAAGATTATTCCCAAAGATTTGAATGCAGAGAATAAAGAGCGATTAATTAACCACTTTGATGCATCCATTACTTATAGTCGACAAATTGGAAATATCTATACAGGATCACTTTATCTTGGACTCCTTTCTCTATTAGAACAGTCGCAAGACCTTAAAGCCGGAGATAAGATTGGCTTCTTCTCTTACGGTTCTGGAGCTGTCTCTGAAATTTTCTCAGGACGTTTAGTGGAAGGCTACAAAGACATGCTTCGTTCTGATCGCCTAGATACCTTTGCCCAACGTCATAACTTGAGCGTCGCTGACTATGAAAAACTTTTCTACGAAGAGGCTCAGTTGGATGACACCGGATCAACCCAATTCGCTACTTATCAAACTGGATCTTTCCGTTTGACTGAAATCTCTGAACATCAACGTATCTATAAAGGAAATCAAAATGACTAAACTCTCTTGGACTGGTTTTTCCAAGAAGACACCGCAAGAACGCAAAGAGCATTTGAAAAAGAATGCTCTTTTGTCTCAGGAAAATCAAGAACTTCTGGATAAGGACCAACAACTTACTCTTGAAACAGCCAATCAAATGGCTGAAAATGTCATTGGTCGATTTACACTTCCCTTTGCCGTTTGCCCAGATGTATTGGTAGACGGTGTAACCTATCAGGTTCCCATGGTTACTGAGGAGCCTTCTGTTGTCGCCGCTGCTTCCTATGCTAGCAAGCTCATTAAACGCTCTGGCGGTTTCACGACTACGATTCATAATCGTCAAATGATTGGCCAAGTTGCCCTTTTTGACGTTCCTGATAAAGCCGCTGCTTCAAGTAAAATTCAAGCAGCCAGTCAGGACCTTATAGAGATTGCCAAAGAGGCCCATCCTTCTATTGTTAAGCGTGGGGGAGGTCCTCGCAAGCTCTGGACTAAGATTAAGGGAGACTTCCTCATTGTCTATCTAGCCGTTGATACCCAAGAAGCTATGGGAGCCAATATGGTCAACACCATGATGGAAGCACTGGTACCAGAATTAGAAAATCTCTCGGAAGGTCAAAGCCTCATGGCTATTCTCTCAAATCTAGCCACTGAGAGCCTTGTGACAGCGACTTGCCGTCTTAACACACGCTTCCTCAGCCGCAATAAGGACGAAGCACATGACCTAGCCAAGAAAATGGAGATGGCTAGCCAACTGGCCCAGGTGGACCCCTACCGAGCAGCCACCCATAATAAGGGTATTTTCAACGGTATCGATGCCCTAGTTATTGCGACTGGCAATGATTGGCGAGCAGTTGAGGCTGGTAGTCATGCCTATGCTAGCAAGGATGGTAGCTACCGTGGCCTGTCCACATGGACTTATGACCAGGAGACTAAAGAATTGGTGGGAGAATTAACCCTCCCCATGCCAATTGCAACCCGTGGCGGTTCAATCGGACTTAACCCTAGTGTTTCTATCGCCCACGACTTACTTAACCATCTAGATGCCAAAACCCTAGCTAGTATCATCGTTTCTCTTGGTTTAGCACAAAATCTGGCTGCTCTCAAAGCTCTGACTTCAACAGGTATCCAAGCAGGACATATGAAACTTCAGGCCAAATCTCTAGCCCTACTAGCCGGTGCTAGTCCTGAAGAGATACCTCACGTTTTGGCTGAACTTCTCAAGGCCAAACATATGAATCAAGAAACTGCACAAGCAATTTTGAAGAAACTTAGAACCCCATAAAAAGAGATACTGAAGCAGTTTTAAAAAATAACTCTACCATATCACATAAGAAATAAAGATGTTGAACATATTATCTCAACATCTTTTTCATTTCCCGTAAGTTCTGACTTGACTTAAATTTCTATAATGTTATAATCTGGCTATGGAAACTAGATAAAGAGGTTTTTATAATTTGACAACACAACAATACCCTCTCTGGGAAGAATTACCAGAGATTGAACTCTATTTGGATCAGGTTTTGCTATATGTCAACCAGGTCACCCAAAGTACTTTGGGGCCAAACGACAAGGGGCTAACCGCCTCTATGGTCAACAATTATGTCAAACATGGCCATGTCGCAAAACCCATCAAGAAAAAATATAATGCTGCTCAGGTAGCCAGACTTATTGTCATCACTAGTCTGAAGACCGTCTTTGAGATTTCTGAGATTGCTAAAACCTTGGAAATCCTACGAACAGATGCTGAAAGTCAAAAGAGTTACTACAATGACTTTGTAGCCTGTATGAATGGTCAGTTTTCCCAAGAGGCTCCGCAAGTCATACTCTCAGCCTGTCAGACGCTTCAATGTTACCGAGCTACCCATCAACTTTTGAACGACCTTGAAGGAGGAAACAATGTCTAATACTGCTACTTTTAATGCTTCTCCCAACCTCAAACTCAGTAAAAAACTTAGCTTTGGTGAGGAAGTGGCTAACAGCGTGACTCACGCCGTCGGAGCTATGGCCATGCTGGCCTTATTGCCAATTACTGCTGTTCATGCCAACAACGGCTACGGCATGACTGCTGCTGTCGGGATGTCTGTTTTTGTCATTAGCCTCTTCCTCATGTTCTTGAGCTCAGCCATCTATCATGCCATGGATTACAATTCGCCTCACAAGATGGTCCTAAGAATTATTGACCACAGCATGATTTATATCGCCATTGCTGGAAGCTACACCCCTGTTGCCCTATCTCTAGTTGGCGGTTGGCTAGGTTACAGCATCATTATCCTTCAATGGGGAACAACGATTTTTGGTATTCTCTACAAAATCTTTGCTAAAAAAATCAATGAAAAATTCTCCCTCTTCCTCTATCTAATGATGGGCTGGTTGGTTATCTTCATTATTCCAGCTATCGTCACTAAGACAGGACCTGCCTTTTGGGGACTCATGCTTGCTGGAGGATTGTCATACACGGTTGGTGCAGCTTTCTATGCTAAGAAAAAGCCATACTTCCACATGATTTGGCACCTCTTCATCATGTTGGCTTCGGCTCTCCAATATCTGGGTATTGTCTATTTCATGATTCCTTAAAACAAATACCAGGCTTCAAACAGTTATGATATAATAAGGCCATACGGAGGTAAATCATATGAAAAAAGAACTCAGACGAGATCCTAACAACAAAATCATCGCCGGTGTTTGTTCTGGTATCGCTAAATATCTTGATATCGATCCTGTCATTATTCACCTCATCTGGGCTGCAGCGATTTTCTTATTTGGAACAGGTTTTCTTTTCTACATCATTTGCTGGATTATTATCCCAGAAGAAAGCAAGTGGTAAGTTACAATTGAATATACAAAAAGTGACACAGATCTAAATTCTTACCATTTAGGTCTGTATCACTTTCTTTTTTATTTTTTCAAGCGGAAAATCAAATAACTGATATTAACAAGGAGTAAAACACTCCAAAGAATAAGGAAAGGAATATTTCCTCGGACAGCATTGTGCCAAATACCTAGGGCGTATAAGGCCATAAAGACTAGTGATCCTAGAACTGCTGTTCCTTTATTGTTTTGTGGTTGTTTAGACATATGAACCTCCTTTGTTTGCTTTTTCTGAACTGGTTTAAAGCCATAAACCATGGCGAGAAAAAGTCTGACTTGGCGTTTGACATCATTTGCCAAAGACCTATGAGACTGGGCATAGATACCTTTTGGATTGTAGAAAGATTTATCAAATTGTTCAGGCTCTTTTCGGCCCAACTTCTTTCTCAATTTGTTTGGTGAACGAAAACCCTTGGTCATCCGATTACGAAAATCAGGATCATGTGGTTGAACCGGCTCCACATCCAGTTGCCAGTGGCGCTTGAAATTGCCATAGTTGAAACTAGCACCATTAACCACTCCACTCTCAGTCACCTGCTCCGCATCGACCTCATTGAGAAAATTTCCCTGACTATCTAAAATAAACTCTACACGATTATAAAGGAGAATCTTGAGATTAACACTAGGAATCCCATCTGGATAAATCCCCTTGCCATCACAGAAAGAAATCTTTTGGTGCAGACGCCCCTGATCAAACATGGTGAAAGGTTTCCATCTGAGATAGACAGCTAAAGCTTCTTTGTCTGTCATCCCTGTTTTTTTATAATGTGTCCTCACATACTGAGCCTGTTGACTAGAAATCAAGTAACGTAACTGATGGATTTGTCGCTCTACAAGGCCTTCCTGAGACAAGATATCACCAGGAAAAGCCAGATCTACTAACCTGGCAACATCCTTCCAGAAAGCATCATGAGGCGCCAAGTCAGGGTCAAAATAGGATAATAAACGCTGAGTTTCCTCTATCTCCCCAGATAGATCCTCTGGCATCTCTATATAAGCCAGCAATAACTTCAGCACCTGCAGTGGCTGGTATTCCTTTTGCCATTCCTTCCATAAGCTAGAAAAGGCTTTTGAGCCTATGAGCATCTCATCTCTCCTCAATAACATCAGTTAGTTTAATCAGTGGTCTCCTTTATGAAGTCCTCTATCTTAGCAACTACCTCTTTGGTGTGATAGTGATAAAGATAGTGTGGGGCATCATAAAAAGTCAGCTCGATATTTTCCTGGTCCTTTGCAAATCTAGTCGCATAATGTCGCCACTCCTCCTGGCTAAAACCCATGCCTTCTCCATTAGAAACTAGAAGCAAGGTTGGGATTTGCGAATTTATCTTAGTATCAACCTTTTTAGCATTTCCCTTAACAGATAGACTCTCATTAACATAGCTTGTGACAGTATTTGACGATAAGCTATTCGTTGATAGAGGCGTCGGTCACTGCTACTTAGATTTTCATTAGGCATATATAAGCGACTTGGTAAATACCTTAATAGACCTAATTGACTTTCCCAACGAGCCATAGATAACATCTGGGGATGCATTTTTATTTGATAGTAACTCTCTGGTAGAGCCCAATCTAAGACAATGACTGCCTGGATTTCACTTGGGTATTTTTCCTGCCAAAGAAGTGTCTCTAAGGAGGCCATCGAATGAGAAAGGATAATGTAAGGACCCGATACATGGGCCTTGGCTAGGGCTTGACGTGTCTCTGAAAGAACCTCAGAAACATCTCTGGACTTAGAGGTGTCCTCACTATAACCACAGCCAGCTCTCTCTACAACGACTATCTTATACTGCTTAGAAAGCCCATCATACAAGTCTTTAAAATATAGAATGGGAGAGGCCGTTCCTGCCCCCTTACAAAAACGCTCATTTTGTGTTCATTGACAGCTACCATCCGCCCTAAAGGGCTAAGAGAGGCCTTCTCTCTTTGCAAGCCCAATCTATGGTAAGTAAAGCTCGCCAGTAACAAGAACAGAACTAATCCCATCAGAAATAAAAGTCTTTTCATAGAAAACATGCATGGTTTATCCTACTAAAAAGCCAGTTAGCTTAGCTAACCGACCCTTTTTTATTCGGCATCTGGGCGTGATTTGCGAGCGATATCAGCAAGGATATTCTCTACAAATTCTGAAACAGTCTCAGTGTGTGTTTGTTTTTGACCATAACGACGAACGTTAACAGTTCCGTCTTCCATTTCCTTGTCACCAACAATCAATTGGTAAGGAATTTTTTGCGTTTGAGAAGCACGAATCTTGAACTGCATTTTTTCATTACGTTCATCCACTTCGGCACGGACACCACGATCACGAAGTTCCTTAGCCACTTCCCATGCGTAGTCCACGTGTTTTTCGTTAGATACTGGAATAAGGGTTACTTGGTGAGGGGCAAGCCATGTTGGGAAGGCACCCTTGTAGTTTTCAATCAGAATAGCTGTGAAGCGTTCCATGGTTGAGATAACCCCACGGTGGATCATGACTGGACGGTGTTCTTCCCCGTCTGCTCCAATGTAATGAAGATCAAAGCGTTCTGGAAGCAAGAAGTCCAATTGGATAGTTGAAAGAGTTTCTTCCTTACCAAGAGCTGTTTTCACTTGGATATCCAATTTTGGTCCATAGAAGGCTGCTTCTCCTTCGGCTTCATAGTACTCAACACCCATATCATCAACAGCCGCTTTCAACATGCGTTGCGCATTTTCCCACATTTCATCATTGTCAAAGTATTTGTGCTTATCTGCAGGGTCACGATAAGACAAACGGAAACGGTAATCCGTCAAGTTAAAGTCTTCATAAACATCAATGATTAATTGAAGGATTTTCTTGAATTCATCTTCGATTTGTTCTGGAGCAACAAAAGTATGTCCATCGTTAAGTGACATTTCACGAACACGTTGAAGACCTGTCAAAGCACCTGATTTTTCGTAACGGTGCATCATACCGATTTCAGCGATACGGATTGGCAATTCACGGTAAGAGTGGACATGGTGTTTGTAGACTTCGATGTGGTGTGGGCAGTTCATTGGACGAAGGACAAATTCTTCCCCATCTCCCATATCCATTGGAGGGAACATGTCTTCACGGTAATGATCCCAGTGACCTGAAGTTTTATAAAGTTCAACTGATGCAATTGGTGGCGTATAAACGTGTTGGTAGCCTGCTGCTACTTCTTTATCAACGATATAACGTTCCAACTCACGACGGATTGTCGCACCGTTTGGCAACCAGAATGGAAGCCCTTGACCAACTTCTTGAGAAATCATGAACAAATCAAGCTCTTTACCAAGTTTACGGTGGTCACGTTCTTTAGCTTCTTCGAGACGTTTAAGGTAAGCCTTGAGATCTTTTTTATCGAACCAAGCTGTACCGTAGATACGTTGCATCATAGCATTATCGCTATTTCCACGCCAGTAAGCACCTGCAACATTCAAAAGGTGGAAGACTTGAATACGACCAGTTGATGGCACGTGTGGGCCACGGCAAAGGTCAACGTATTCACCTTGACGGTAGATAGTCAAACCACCTTCGTCTTCTGAGTGTTCTTCAATCAATTCCAATTTATATGGGTCATTTTTGAAGATTTCACGCGCCTCGTCTTTAGTCACTTCTTCACGGATTGATGGGAAGTTTTCTTTAACGATTTTCTTCATTTCTTCTTCGATACGAGGAAGGTCTTCGTTAGAAATTTGACCAGCTTGATTGTCTGTATCATAATAAAAACCATCTTCGATAGCTGGACCTACACCCAAATGAATATCTGGGAAAAGGCGACGAGCTGCTTGTGCAAACAAGTGAGCCGCTGAGTGACGCAAAATTGGAAGGGCATCTTCGTGATCTGGTGTCACGATTTCTATGCTTCCATCTTCAGTGATAGCACGTGCAGTATCGATCAATTTACCGTTGAATTTACCAGCAAGAGCTTTCTTAGCCAAAGAGTTGCTGATAGATTGTGCAATTTCAAAAGTTGTAACGCCGGATTCGAATTCACGAACAGCGCCATCTGGGAAAGTAATGTTAATCATAATTTTCTCCTTTTATTATTTCATAGTTTCTAAGCATTGACTTTTGAATATCAGAGAGGAAGTTTTCCATTTCCGTCTGAATGTCTATATCCAAACGTTGAGAAAGTTCCACTAGCCACCAGATATTTTCTGAAAGTTTTCGTTCCAGTGTGTAGGGTGTTTCATCATAGTAGCGTCCTTGCTTGGTCATCACTAATCGTTGGAAATTTCCAATATCATTAGATAAAGCCAAAAGGTCTTCTTCTACCGTCCACTTGGAATCATGATGCTTAACTTCCAGCTCGTGATAAGCTTGTCGGATTGCCCAACTACGCTCCACTAATTCTTGCAAGTCCATAGTTAGACTCCTCATAAAAAAATTGCAACATCCTGAAAAGGACGTCGCAACGTGGTTCCACCTTAGTTCGTGTACGACAAAAAATAAGTCTGTCTTACACCTCTGATTGGCTCTAACGTGGCCACCGTTTTATGTTTGCATAAAAAGTCAATCGAGTAGTCCCAACCATGTCCTCTGCGTGATTCCCAGCGACACACGCTCTCTGAAAGATTTCCCATGACTGATATGTCTCTATGCGTTATTATAGCATGAAACTGTAATTTTTCAAGCTAATTATCTCTTTTATTAATCAATTCTAAGATTTTATCTGACTAGGAAAATGTGATAGCTTTCCTAATCCAAAAGTTTTGTGATATTTCTGATTTTCTTGACCTGTTTAGCAGAGCCTTTGATGATACGAACAGAGCCGTTAACAGGCAAGGTGATAGCCTTAGTTGGCAAGTAAGTCACCATACGGGTCAAGCGTTTCATAGTGCTACCTTCACCATTAAGATCATTATGGAAATCCTTAGAAATTGTAAGGTCCAAGTAATACTCATAGACACGTTTTCCAAAGTTTTCCGCAGAAATTTCATAGAGCTTCTCAGCCCACTTTGTCTCATCTTTTTCCGGCGTTGCTATAGCCGCTTCCAAAATTGCCCCAGCTAAATCATTATCATGATAATAAAGCGTTCCAAACATCTGGTCCGTAATCACATTATCCAAATAAGGATTTCCATGAGCAATAATCGGAGTACCGCTAGCCAAGGCTTCCAGATAGGTCAAACCCTGGGTCTCACTGGTTGATGCCGAGATGAAGAAATCAGCAGCCTTATAGTAAAGAGCTGTTTCGCCAGGTGCAATCATACCTGTGAAAACCACCTTATCCAGAACACCAAGTTTCTTGGCTTGGGACTTCAGGTCTGGTAGGTAAGGTCCATCGCCAGCAACAACTAACCGAACCTTATCGTCTTCCCCTAAAACCGAAGGTAGAGCCGCCAGAACTGCTTGGATATTTTTCTCATAAGAGACACGAGACAAGCTCAACAACATGGTTTCATCCGAAGCTATACCAAGCTTGGCTCTCAAGTCTGCCACATCTTCCTCAGTAATCTCTGGACGCTGGAATTTCTCAAGTTCAATGCCTGTTGGAATGACCCGTTTTTCAGCAGCAATCTTGTACTTGAGTAAAAGGTCATAAACAATCTCGCTCGGACAGATAACCCCATCCAGATCGCTCATAAAGCCACGAACAATGTACTTAACCATACTTGGACGGATGACCATACCTTTGGCAATATAGCGGACATAGTCTTCATACTGGGTGTGATAGGTGTGTACAACAGGAATCTTAAGTTCACGCGCAATGGCAATCCCTAGAAGCCCCAAGGAGAACTCTGTCTGCGTATGAATAATATCAAGCTTGTACTGTTTTGCAATCTCTAGAGCCTTAGAAAAACCACGATAAGCCACTCGGCGATCCTTAAAGGCAAAGAAAGGAACACTAGGAATACGAATAATCTGCCAGTCTTCATAGCGATCAACATCTCTATCAGTCGTAGTAAAGATAAAGACATTATGCCCCATTTTTTCCAACTGCGTCTTCAGTGTGCGAATACTAGTCGCAACACCGGATACCTGTGGAAAATAAGTATCTGTAAACAATCCGATACGCATTTAAATCTCCAATACTTCTTTGTAGGCTTTAACAAGTTTTTGAGCGACATCATCAATCGAGCGACTTTCCGCAACCTTGTATCCTGCTTCACGCTTGTCCACTTTACCATCGATAATATCTTGTAAGGCCACTACAAATTCATCCACATTGTGCCCAAATGAGGCAGATTTCTCATCAACCCAGCCCTCATAAACAGGAATATCACGTAAGACCACATGTTGGTGACTAGCGAAGGCTTCAAGTACTACAATTCCCTCTGTCTCTTCATAAGATGGGAAAAAGAAGGCGTTGGCACCACTCATAGCTCCCTGAAAGACAGCTCCCTTGAAATAACCTGGGAAGCTGACATTATCAGGATGCTTACCATTGACAATGTCTCGAATCTTTTTAGGAATTAGCCATTTACTAATACTGCCTAGCCAAATGAAACGAACATGTGGCATCTTCTCAGCAACCTTGACAAAATCTTCAATTCCCTTGCGTTGGAAGTAAAGACCTGCACAAATAACCACTGGCTGTCCTTTCTCGATACCAAAGTAATCTCGGAAAACTTCTTCCTTGCGTGGGTCCTTGCCGTATTTTTTCAGATCAATCCCGTTTGAAACAGCAATGATTGGTGTGGTAACTCCGTAAGACTGAATCAATTTTTTGGAATACTCAGATGGCGTAATCACGTAATCAGCCTTTTGATACATGTGGGCCAAATATTTCCCAAAAAGTGGTGCCATGAAGTTAGAACCAATGAATGAATTTTCAAAGTCCTCACGTGTCGAATGACCATGCATGATGACCTTCTTTCCACGACGTTTTGCGGCATGTAACAACATCAAACTGCGTGGTCCATAAGTATTGATATGAACAACATCATAATCACCCAAGATGTCTGTTGTATAGGGAATCCCCGCCAAGTCTAAGGCACGCATCTGATGGTGAAGAGCCCGTCCGATTCCTGATTTTTCAAGAACCGATTTTCCTTCAAGATAAAGTAGAACTTTCATACTCATAATTATAGCTTAATTTGTACGAAATTTCATCTTGCAGTTAACTTTATCTTGATTTCTCATTTAATGAGATAGGGTAGAAAAGCACAAGTCAAAA
>NZ_GL831112.1:1324619-1348740 GCF_000188295.1 Streptococcus vestibularis ATCC 49124
GACACAAAAAACTGTCATTCTCTTAAGAATGACAGTAGATTTTAACCTTATTAAGAAGGTGAGCCTTAAGACTCATTTATACTACTTAAGCAAGTTCTTTGAGAAACTCCACTAGGATAGCAGCTGATTGTTTACCCGCCTGAATAATGAATTCGTCAAAGGTAATATTAGCGTCATGGGCTGCTGTATCACTCATAGCACGGATAACGATGAAAGGTTTCTTGACACTGTGTGCAGCTTGAGCAATGGCTGCTCCTTCCATTTCCACGGCTAAGACTTCTGGAAAATGCCCTTTAATAGCATCAATCTTATCCTGACCCGCAATAAAGCTATCTCCTGTCGCAATAAGACCAATTTTAGAGTCGATAGAGGCTTGAGCTAAAACCTTTTCAAAAGTCTCTACAAAGGTAGAGTCACTTTCAAAGTAGAGTGGTTGCATAGACATTTGCCCATAGTCATAGCCAAATGCTGTCAAATCAACATCGTGGTAGGCTAATCTTGATGCCACAACCACGTCTCCAATCTTAAGTCCAGGTGCTACTGCTCCTGCAGAGCCAGTGTTAATTAGGGCATCAACCTCAAAGTGGTCTGCTAGAACAGCCACAGACATGGCTGACATGACCTTTCCTACACCTGATTGCACCAAAACAACATCATGTTTACCCAATCGTCCTGTATAGTAGGTGTTGCCTAAAACAATTTCTTCAACTTTATTTTCCAATTGCTCCACTAGAAGCACTAATTCCTGCTCCATGGCAGCGATAATTCCGATTTTCATATAGTTCCTTTTTTACTTGTAATCTTATCAGAGTTCAGCAAATACATCCATCCAACTCACAGACTTTTTAGAAATAAAAGACAGCAACAATGAGAATAATCAAGAGGACGACAATCCAAAAGAGGATGCGATTAAGCTTGTGCTGAAATTGATTACGTTTAGCATTCTCAATCCGGCGGCTCTTGTATGCAGAAGGCTGATAATTAGCCTCATAGTCCTCTGCATAGAACTCTTCCTCGTAGTCCTGATAATAAGGATAATCCTCTAAGTCAATTTCCCCACGCTTGGCCTGCTCAATGACTTCGTCAGTCAAAAGTGGCTTACTCATAACTTATTTTCCTCCAAAATGAAGTGCATAGTACTGGAGAGCAATGATGGTTTTAGCATCCTGAATAGCACCTGAAGCTACGAGTTCCATACACTCCTCATAAGTCAACTCATAAATTTCAAGAAACTCATCTTCGTCAAGTGGACGTGGATTTTCAACAGGCTGGAGATTTGTAGCAACATAGAGCCTAATTTTTTCATTACAGAAACCAATGGCTGTGTAAAACTCATGAATCAATTTAAGTTCGCCCCTATACTGAGTCTCCTCTTCAAGTTCACGCGCTGCTGCAGCCATCTCATCGCCAGCCTCACCGACTTCCAGTTTACCCGCAGGAATCTCGTAGGAAACGGCCTCAATAGCCTTACGGTATTGCTTGACGATAATAATTTTCCCTTCAGGGGTAACAGCTAAAACGGCCACTGCTCCCTTGTGGAAAATCAGTTCACGGCCAGCTGTCTTACCGTCTGGCAAGAGAACTTCATCCACTGCAACTTCAAAAATATGTCCCTTAAATTTTGACTCACGTTTGAGTGTTTTTTCTTCAAACTCCATGACTTGACTCCTTTAATCTATGAGCCCAATCTAATTCATCTCTTCAATAGAAGCAAGACTTAGATAGGCTTAAGCCTACTTTTGTTGGCTTGGGTGGTGAGGTTTCTTAATAGCGTAGCCTTCTTTATTGACCTGACGGCCGCGTCCAATAGCTACGCTGTCAGCTGGAACATTATCCGTAATGGTTGAACCAGCTGCTGTAAGTGCATTGTCCCCGATTTCAAGCGGTGCAATCAAGGTTGAATTGCTTCCGATAAAGACGTTGTTAGCAATTTGAGTCTTGAATTTATGTTGACCATCATAGTTTACAGTGATCGTCCCTGCACCAAAGTTAACATCAGAACCAACTTCCGCATTACCAATGTAGGTCAAGTGACCAGCCTTAGTATTTTCACCGATAGTAGAACCCTTAACCTCGACGAAGTTACCGATATGAACGCCTTCTTTGAGCATTGAATCCGGACGAATATGGGCAAATGGACCAACGGTAGCACCTTTTTCAACTACTGAATGCTCAATCATTGAGTTAGTGATGACGGTATTGGCACCGATAGTTGAATCAACAATATAAGTGCCGTTGGTCAACACTGACTCTGCTCCGACTTTAGTCTGTCCTTTAAGAGTAACATTAGCTTCAACCACAACGTCCGGTGCAATTTCCACATCTACATCAATGTATGTCGCATTTGGATTTTGGAAAGTAACACCATTAATCATGTGAGTCTTGTTAATACGACGACGCATAATATCTTCTGCTGTAGCTAGGGCAACACGGTCGTTAACTCCAAGACTTTCTTCAAAGTCACGGAGGGTAAAGGCACCTACCTTTTCACCATTTTCACGGAAAATAGAGATGACGTCCGTCAAATAGTATTCCCCTTGAGCATTGTTAGTATTAATATTTTTAAGCGCTTCGAAGAGACGTTTATTGTCAAAGACATAAGTCCCTGTATTAATTTCTTTAACCTGTTGTTCAAACTCATTTGCATCTTTTTGCTCAACAATCTTAGTGACTTCACCATTTTCATTACGGATGATACGGCCATATCCAAATGGATTGTCGGCAGTTGCAGTCAAGATAGTGGCAATATTTTTGTGATTAACGTGGAAATCAATAAGGTTTTTAAGGCTTTCACCGGTAATCAAAGGTGTATCCCCAGCGATAACAAGCGTTCGTCCTTCAAGTCCAGCCAACTCTTCTTCAGCCATCATTACTGCGTGACCTGTCCCCAACTGCTCTGTTTGCATAGTGAAGACAGATTGACCATCCAAAACCTCACGAACAAGCTCAGCCTTGTGACCAATAACAGTAACATTTTTAGCTGGTTCAATAGCTGAAACTGCACGGAAAACATGCTCAAGCATAGTAATGCCTGAAACCTTGTGCAATACTTTTGGAAGATCTGATTTCATGCGAGTTCCTTTACCCGCAGCAAGGATAATAGCGTAATTACTCATTTTCTTTTTCCTTCTTAATATTTTTTGTAATGATTTCTTTCGTGACGGTCTTAACCTTGATCCCCAAATCTCAGGACCTTATCCTCCCACTGGGATGGCCAACTCAAGAAAGGAGAGCTTGAAAAAGCACAATTTCTCATTTATGAGAAAATATATCTTTCAGAATAACCGTTTTTAACGGCGTCTGATTATCTATAATCGCCCTATTATACCATAAATAAGAAAGTTTTGGCAGAGTGGACGGTATTGAAAAAAAGAGCTTCCGCTCTTTTTCTAAGTATAGTTATCCTATAACCATTCTTTGTATTTCTTAATATAGATATGCTTCACAAAGGTAACACTAAGCATATACAAAGTAATGATGATAAACAAGAGAATGAAATAGAGACCGTTTAGATGGCTGAGTTTTAAGAGATCAGCCAATGGACTGTATGGAAGAGCAGTCACAAAGAAAGCAGCAAATAAGGTTGTCACAACAACTGATAGTGCTGGGTGACTTTGAATAAATGGTAGTTTTGGTGAACGTAACATGTGGATAACCATGGTTTGAGACCACATAGATTCGATAAACCAACCTGTTTGGAAAATAATGATAAAGGCTGCTGCTTCTGGTGAACCATGAACATAGCCATGCCCCAAAATCATTGGCACAATGATGAAATAGAGCAAGATATATGTCAAAATATCAAATACGGACGAAATAGGTCCTATCCAAGCCATGAAACGCATGATTGATTTGGCTTCCCAGATATGTGGCTCTTTAAGAAATTCCTTGTCCACATTGTCAAATGGAAGGGCGATACAAGAGATATCATAGACAAGATTTAGGACAATCAAATGCACAGGTGCCATTGGTAGGAATGGTAAGAAAATGCTGGCAAAGAGGAGAGAAAAGATATTCCCGAAATTTGAAGAAACGGTCATCTTGATATATTTGGTCATATTAGCATAGACCTTCCGTCCTTCAACCAAACCTTTTTCCAAGACCATTAAATCCTTATCAAGCAAGATAACATCTGCAGTTTCTTTGGCGATATCAACAGCTGTATCCACAGAAATCCCCACATCTGACACCTTCATGGATGGGGCATCGTTGATACCATCACCCATATAGCCTACCTTATGCCCATTTTCCTTAAGGCTTAGGATAATTCGTGCCTTTTGGTCTGGGGATAACTTAGCAAAGACTGTTGTCGTTTCCACAGCCTTAGCCAAATCTTGATCTGACATGGTATCAAGATCACTTCCAAGTAGAATGTGCGTCACATCTAGACCAACTTTTTCACAGACAGCCTGTGTCACCTTATCATTGTCTCCAGTCAAAATTTTTGTGGTCACACCATATTCCGCCAAAGCCTTGATAGCAGGTGCTGCTGATGGTTTTGGTGGGTCAAGGAAGGCAAGATATCCCGTCAAAATCATATCACTTTCATCTTCGACACTAAAGACGTCATTTTCATTAAGCTGTGATTTGTAGCTAACACCGAGAACACGCAAACCTTGTTCATTCAACTGTGCAACTTCCGTAAGGACTTCCTCACGAACATCGTCAGTCAATGGGATAATGTCTCCCTTGTATTCCACATAGTTAGAAACAGAGAGCATTTCTTCAAGGGCACCTTTTGTCACCATGCTAACCAATCCATCAGTGTCTTGAACAATGACACTCATGCGACGACGTTCAAAATCAAAAGGTAGCTCATCAATCTTGTGGAAGGTCTGGTCAAGGTCACGAACGATGTCATGTTTCTTAGCTTCTCTTTCAGTTCGGCTAATAATGGCACGGTCCATAAGATTTTTTAAGCCAGTTTGGAAATAAGAATTAAGATAGGCTCTCCGAAGTACTGATAGGTCAAGGTCACCATGGATATCAAGAGGGTACTCAAGAACGATTTCATCCTGAGTCAGGGTTCCTGTCTTATCCGTACAAAGGATGTCGATAGCCCCTAGGTCTTGAATAGCATTAAGCTTTTTGATGACCACCTTTTCCTTGGCCATAATGATAGAACCCTTGGCAAGACTGGCTGTGATAATCATCGGCAACATTTCTGGGGTCAAACCGACTCCCACACTAAGGGCAAAGACGCCGGCTTCAAGCCAGTCCCCATCTGTTAAACCGTTAATCACAAAAACAACAGGAACCATAACCAACATGAGTCGAATCAAGAGCCAAGAAATGGAATTCATCTCACGTTCAAATGAAGTTTGTTCGTCATAAGTATTGATGGTCTGCTCAATTGCTCCCATCATGGTCTCATCACCAACAACTAAAACCAAGGCTGTTGCACGACCAGAGATAACATTAGTTCCCATGAAAGCAAGGCTCTCACTTTCAAGCAGGCTCTCTAGATTTTGACCATCTGCTTTAGCCAGACAAGCTTTTTCCACAGCATCGCTTTCACCTGTCAAGCCAGACTGTTGAACAAAGAAATCACGAGAATCTAGTAAGACCACATCAGCCGGAATCATATCTCCCGCACTTAGTTTGACCACATCTCCAACCACAATTTCATCAATTGGGATTTCTTGCTCACTGCCATCTCGAAGTACTGTTGCTGTATTGACAATCATGCGAGACAAATTACTGGCAGCCTTGTCGCTACGAAGTTCTTGAATAAAACGGATACCACCAGATATCAAAACTAGAGTGACAATGATGATAGAAGTCGTTGGGTCTTCTTCACCCGGTTTAGCAAGCCAGACATTGGTGATAAAGGAAACCAGAGCAATGACTAAGAGAATAACAGTAAAGGGATTGATGATAGATTCATAAATCTTTTTGATGATAGAATCCTCTTGTCCTTTGGTTATGACATTTTCCCCATAAAGGGCACGGTTTTCTTCTACTTGGTCTTCCTTCAAGCCATCCAAATGAGTCTTGTAGCGAGTAAGGGTTGTTTCAAGTGGCTCTTGAAGAGCAGCAATAAGTCTTTCTTTATTTGTTGACATTGGAATCTCCTTATTTAATCAGGAGCCAATCACTTATGGAGTCCCTAAGACACTAATCAGCGATTGACTGGTTAGGTGCGGTTCGGGGTGATCGTCGATTAGTCTCATAGGTTTCTCCTTTCATTTTTTTACATAGTGGGTGGACCTCAGACAAAAGAAAAGAGTCCTACCCATATACAGGTGAGACTCTATAAACTCGAGGTTGATTTTTTAATAGATTCTGTCAAAAAATGGACCGTTCAAGCTTTAGCTCCGCAAGGCGATGAAATGAGCTTAGTCTTGACCTTGGCGATCAGGACTGTTGACCAACGAGTAGTGTCTCCACTGCTTTGCGGTAGTCATCCGTATCCTTGTGGTAGCCTCACCTACCGTATTTCACTGAAAATAATACTCCTAAGGCAGTAACTTGTCAAGGGGAAAAGTTACTTTTTGCTTGAGTGGGTAATAAAAAAAGAGCTTCCGCTCTTTTTTGTAAGATATTCTTTTGTAAAATGGATTTTTTTAGACTTTCCTGAAGTGAGTGCGGACGTCAGCGATCTTCTTCGAAGTTCCATGACTAATTTTTGAGCCCCTTCACTTTTTAATTTCTAGGCTCAGGCTAAAACAGTTTCCCGAACTGTTTTACTCTCAAAAATTCCGAGTTCTTGAACCACTAGTGTTTCAAGAACTGTTCTCACAGCGGAAAGTCTCGTTAAATGCTCGTTTAAATCAAGTCTAAACAAGATTAGGGTTACTTATCCTTTACCAGGGTTAAAGTGATATCACCTTTATGACTTCTCTTGTTTGACATAAGTCCCTTGTAACTTGCCATGTAAGATATAATCTACAGATTTGAGCTCATCAATAGTCCGACAATCAAGGGCACACATGATGAGACGAAGGTCATCCTTCCAGCCATTGATAATAGCCACAACTTTATCCACAGAATAACGTTCCACCAATTCAAGGACTGTTCGCGATAGACCTACACCTTTTGCTCCTAGGACCAGACATTTGACCATATCGAGTGGATTTCGCACGCCACCAGAGGCTAGGATTTCCACATCTTCACGAAGGTCTTGGGATTGCAAGAGGGTCTGAACGGTGCTTTGTCCCCAGTCATTGAGGTAATCTCGGTTGCCGCCTCGACTATTTTCAATATAGGCAAAGCTAGTTCCACCACGACCTGAGATATCCACAGTCTTAATGCCCTGAGACATGGCGTAGCGAATGGTTTTCTCATCCATACCAAAGCCAACTTCCTTAAGCACAAGAGGAACCTCTATTTTCTGTGCATAAGTCGCTACATTTTCCTTCCAAGTGTGGAAAATACGCTCTCCCTCAGGCATAAGAAGCTCCTGCATAAGATTAACATGGAGCTGTAAAAAGACTGGATCCATAGCTTCCACCGTCTTAAGCCCCAGGTCCACAGACTTATCAACACCGATATTGGTCGCAAGGTCTAAGTCTGGAAACTCTTGACGATAGTCAAAGGATTCTGGTGCCTCTCCTTTTAGAGCAGCACTGTAGGAACCCGTCACCATGAGAATACCTGTTCGGCTGGCTACCTCAGCTAGTTTTCGATTGACAGCGCCACCTTTGGCCGAACCACCTGTCATGGCATTGATATAAAAGGGAAATTTCCAATCTCGTCCCGCAAAATGTGTGGACAAGTCAATCTGATCTAAATCATAAGTCGGTAGGGACTTGTGGATAAGTTCCATATCGTCAAAACTATTGTAGGGCGACTCGTACTTGAGGGCATAATGGATGTGATCGTCTTTACGATTTGTCATAGGTTATTTCTTTACTTTCTTGCGTGATTATATCTACTAAACTGACCCTAAAGCTCATACAAGAGCTCTATGCCTGCCTGTTGCCATCGCTCAACTAGAGCATCTCGGCTAGCTTGGTCAAAGGCAAAAGCGATACCACAGTCACCACCTCCAGCTCCAGAGGATTTAGCGATAACATCAAGCCCTTGTTCAGCTTCTTTGAGTTTTTTCAACTTGTCCACATAAATATTTTGACTCAATGATTCTAGCTGGTCACTAACTGTTTGAAGGCTGCTCTTAAGCAAATTCTTATTTCCTGTTTCCAGTGCCTTGATGGCATCTTGGACGGCAACTTCTGTTTCACTTAGATACTTGCTTGATATACGAGATTTGGCCATCTTAACCATGTCTTTTGAGATAGCAGCTTGCTTGGTCCACCCCACCAAGAAGCGAGCTTTAAGTACTGACACTACTGGACTAATATGATAACCCCAGTCTATTTCCAAGAGCTCGGATAAAGTCATTTGGTCTATAAGCTCTGCTATTTTTGCACGGTCAAAGGAACGATAGGAAATCAGATCCTCGTATACGATACAAGCTAAATCACCCATAGAACCATTGTCTCCTTGTTTGAGGAGGGTGTAACTAGCTAGCTTAAAGAGACTGTCTTTGGATAAGTCTTTCTGAAGCGCTGCTGCCAAGGCCTTAAAGGTCAATACCACAACTGAACCAGATGAGCCAATACCAAATTTAACCCCATCTCGTTCCAACTTTCCAGTGATTGAAAGGTCCAGAGCGGGCAACTTCTCACCACAATAGGCCTCAAAAGTATTCAAGGCCTCTTGAATGAGGGCGTAATTTACGTCTGGCTCACGGTCCACACTGTAGTCAAACATGTCTGAGGTCAACTGGGTAGTTTGGGCTTTCTTGATCTCTGCTGACATAAAAATAGGAATAAATTGAATTAGGGATGTCTGTCCAGGTGTTAAGACAGAATATTCTCCAGCAATGTAGAGTTTCCCACCTGTTTTTACCCTGGCTCGACTGACCGACTGCTTAAGCATCTGGCAACTCCTTGGTGCGTGAAACGATGACCTGATAGTCCTTACGGAAGTGGTCTGACAGACGGTCCAGGTCTTCTTCCAGACAGAGCACCTTAACATTTGGTCCTGCATCCATAGTGAAGTAACATTGCTCACCAGAGGCTCGGAGGGCCTTAACCTTGTCCATTGCCCGGTAAGAGGCTTCCGTTAGATATGAAAATGGAGGGTTAGCCGTACTTGTGGTTTGGTGCATACGAAGGGCATTGGCTTCAGTGAGCTCACCCACCGCTTGGAAATCATTTGCTTTGAGATAGGCCAACATATCCTTGTAATCCTGCTCAGACTGTTTAATCCACTCTGGGAAGGAGGTCGATGTTTCGGTACACAATTTCATACCATCACGGCTTGATACAGGTTTCTTTTGATCTGTCAAAACCAGCATAATCATGGCCAATTTAAGGTCTGTTTCAACTTGATAAACCTCACCACTATCCTTGTCCCAAGCTGACAATGGACCAAAGAAAGACCGTGATGACGAGCCTGAGGCAAACTTGGCAATTTGAGCTAATTCAGACTGCGTTTTTCCTACTTGGAAGAGTTCGTTAGCCGCCTTAACTAGGGCAGAAAGACCTGAGGAACTTGATGATAAACCTGCAGCTGTTGGCATGTTGTTACAAGTTTCAATCTTGACATGTTGGTTTGGATTGGTACGGAAGAGATCTAAGACCTTGCTGGCCTTGGTTGTTTCTTTTTCCCCTTGGAGCTCATCATCGATATACATGACATCACCAGTCGCATCCTCAGGCAGAAAAGACAACTTGGTTTCCGTATACATATTCTCCAAAGTCAGTGAGATACTGCTGGTTGAAGGAATCATACGCTCCGCATCTGCCTTACCCCAGTATTTGACAATAGCAATATTTGCGTACGATTTGACGCTTACAGGCTTTCTATCCACGTGTTTACGGCTCCTTTTTCTTGAAGTTTTTTAGCAATCGTTTGGGCTTGATCTTTGGTACTTGTTAGGGCAATAATGCAACCACCCAGTCCTCCGCCTGACATCTTTGCTCCCTGTGCACCGTGATCCAGAGCAGTTGCTACTAGAAGGTCCGACAAGTCACAAGATACACCTAAAGATTTAAGATGATTATGGGCTTGAGACATGAGCTGACCAAGAAGCTTTTGATCCTTGGCTTTGAGGGCTAGTTCTGCCTGCTGACTTAATTCGCCCAGTCGGTTCAGGTCTGATAAGGCATCTAGCCCGATAGCCTCAACCTTCTCCACAGCCTCACGGGTGTTTCCATGGATGCCCGTATCAGCAATGACCAGATAGGCACCTAAATTGACCTCGATTTCCTTGAAACCAATGTTTCGCGTAAAGCTGATGGCTTGGTCACTCAAACAGGTCTTAGCATCTAAGCCACTAGGTTTACTATGGGCAATAGTCTCTGCCTGATGGACCAGCATTTCCAAGGTCTCCTGGCTAAGCTCCTGGTCGAAATAATCAAAAACCGCACGAATAGCCGCAATGGCCACTGCAGCAGATGACCCCATGCCACGCTTTTCAGGGACGCTAGACGAAATATCATAGCTGATAGGCTGATTCTTGATTTCCAGATAATTAAGCGCTGAAAAAATCGCTGTCGTCAAGGGATCCTGAGCCTTGAGCGTCAAAGGAGTATCAGCCGCCTGAATCTGACAGACAACCTCAATATCCTTAAGAGGTAGAGCAAGGGCAGGATGACCATAAACTACCGAGTGCTCCCCCATCAAAATAATCTTACTGTGGGCCTTGCCCACTCCTACTTTCTTAGTCATAAGTTATACACACCCACAGACCAATTGGCATACGAGTATCTTTCTAAGTTTTTCATACAGTTTCTAGTGGTAACTCAAGGTCTATCAACCTCCCTGAGTGGATTAAGAGCACCAATCTAAGGAATTTTCCTATGTCACTTCTATCTTATCATCAAAGCGCAAAAAAAGCGACATCTAACCTAGAGTGTCGCTTTGCATTAGAGATATGGTCCTAAATTGATATTTCTATCTTAAACTAGTACAATGCCAATGAGGTTAAAAAATGATTGATGTCGAAAAACTAATTAAACAGAACTCCGAACTAATGGCACTATTAAAGATTATCCACTCTTTCCAACTTAATGACTGTTGGCTTTGTGCTGGAACTTTACGCAATTATATTTGGGACTACTTAAGCACCGGAAATACATCTTCAAATATCAATTTCTCAGATATCGATGTCATTTTCTTTGATAAAAACATATCATATGAGCAAACTGTTGAAATAGAAAATCAAATAAAGGGAAAATATCCTGAATACAATTGGGAAATAAAAAATCAGTATTATATGAATAAACATAGCCCTAATACTGAAAAGTATGTCAGCTCTACAGATGCTGTTTCAAAATTTCCCGAAAAATGTACTGCCATAGCTGCTAGACTAAATGACAATCAGGAACTAGAGGTTTTTATTCCCTTTGGAATAGACGATTTAGTTAACTTCAGAGTCTCTCCCACACCGCATTACTTTTCAGACAAGGACCGACAAACGGTCTATAACGAGAGAGTAAAAAAGAAAAATTGGAACACATTCTGGCCAAACATTTCTATAGAATTTATCAAATAGATTAAACTATGATTTGAGATTTACTTTTTACAATACTTTCCGCTGTGAGAAAAGTTTCTGAAACTCGGAATTTTTGAGAGTAAAACAGTTCGGGAAACTGTTTTAGCCTGAGCCTAGAAATTAAAAAGTGAAGGGGCTCAAAAATTAGTCATGGAACTTCGAAGAAGGTCGCTGACGACCGTACTCACCTAAGGAAAGTCTTAAAAATTTTTCTTCTACATAAAAAAAGAGCCTCTCGGCTCTTTTTATCTTATATCGCAAACAAATCGTTTAGGTTCTCAGCCATAGTTGGGTGAGTAAAGATTTGTTTAGCCAAATCTGTGTATGGAATATGATGGTTCATAGCAAGGGTAATTAGATTGATAATTTCATGAGATTCTTGACCAAAGAGGGTCACTCCCAAAATTTCCTTAGTTTCAGGATTTACCACAGCTTTGAAGGCTCCACGCAAATCACCGTTCACATGACCACGAGGCATACCTGCCACTGGCATTTCTTTAACTGCTACTGGCAAGCCTTGTTCCTTGGCTTGGTCTTCAGTAAGACCAACTTGAGCCAAAGGTGGGTTGAGGAACATAGCTGTTGGAACAACTCCACGTGTTTCAAGGTTATAGCTACCATCTCCTGTTAAGTAATTAAAGACAATACGGAAATCGTCTAGTGAGATATAGGTAAATTGAAGACCACCATTAACATCACCCACTGCAAAGACACCAGGAACACTTGTTTCCAAATGTTTATTGACTTGGATACCACCGCGCTCAGTCAAGGCGATATCAGTATTTTCCAAGTGAAGAGGTTCGATATTAGGCTTACGTCCTGTCGCATAAAGGAGCGCATCAAAACGGAACTCACCTTTGTCAGTAACAACGACAACTTCATCGCCATCATTCTTAACTTCGGAAGTTTTAACACCTTGCTCAAAGACAATGCCGTCCTCTTCCATGTATTCCTTGGCCAACTTAGCAATAGATGGCTCCACACGTGGCAAGAAGCTAGTCGCTGCATCTAAAACAGTTACTTGGCTTCCCAAACGGTTATAAAGGCCAGCAAATTCAAGACCGATATTACCACCACCTAAGACACCCAAACGTTTTGGTAAGGCTTCAAGGGTCTGAATACCAGTTGAATCGTAGACATGCTTAGTTGTTGTCAAGCCAGGAATAGGCAAGACATTAGACACAGCACCTGTATTGATGACAATAGTCTCAGCTGTAAGCTCTTGACGGTCATCACCAGCCACCACTTCGATAACCTTATTTGACACGAAATGTGCTTCTGCATCAATGACATCAACGCCATTGTCTGCCAACATTTTATAATTCTTAGCATTAAGACGGCCAGTCACTGCACCACGTTCTTTCATGGTATCGTCAAATGACCAGCCCTTCTCTGCCGCTACAATCATTGTCTTGGTTGGAATACACGCAATATTAATGCAAGTACCACCATACATAGCTTTACTGCGCTCGATGACAGCAACTTTCTTACCAGCCGCATTCATCTTAGCAGCCAAAGTTTTACCGGCTTTACCAAAACCGATAACAATCAAATCATAGTTTACCATTTCTGTATCCTCCTATATACTGCCATTCTATCATTTAATTTTTCAGACTGCACATATCTGAACTGGAAAATAAAAAAGCTACAGCTTTTATTGTAACCCCTTTCTCATCTGTTTTTAATAGATTTCCATAATTCCACTACCTAAGCCTTTTCTCGCAGAAATTCTAATATAATTTTATTAAATTGCTTACTTTCGATAAAGGCCGCGTGACCCTGTTTGCCAAATTCATAATAGGAAGCACGGGGAATGTTGTTGGCAAGTTCTCTCACACCATCTACTCATAGAACCAGATCTTTTTTAGCTCCCAGAACAAGAGTCGGACAAGCGATTGCGTTTTTCTTTACTCGCAGACTTTAAAAGTAGCCTATTAATCAGATATAATTTTTTAAAACGGGATTGATATGATAACGCTTTCACTTTGTCTAAAAAGCTCAAAAATAGCAAGTTAAAAATCTTCCCTCCTTTTTAAATCTTGAAATCTTGCTTCTAAAATACGACAAAAGAGCCCAACCAAGCGGCTGGGTTCTTAAGTGTAAACTAAATGATCAAAAGAATATTTCTCCTTAGGCACGTCCTCCTTTTCAATTTCAAAAGTGGTACCAATGTAAAGTCCTAAAGCCTTATTTAAAACTCTTAACAAAATAATCTAAGAGTCCTTGATCTGCTAATTGCTTATGACTCAAGAGAAACTCTGTATGATTGGACTTCCTTCCGTAACAGGTTCTTCATTACTAGTAATTCCAATTAAGGGAATAGTCAGTCGTCTTGCTCCTTAAAATAATCAAGTAGGAAAAGAGCGTTTTCTACATAGTAATTAACAGCTACAGGCAAGGCCTCATCTTTCACAAGAAAATCATCATGATGCCAGTCTGGGGCATCCTCCTCACCATTAGAGCCGACAAAGGCAAAGACTCCTGGTATTTCCTTTTGATAGGCCGCAAAGTCTTCTCCGCCTGTTGATGGCAGCGTTTCAATCACTTCTGCGAAGGATTTAGAATTTTCAAAGATGAGAGGTGTGAGCGTCTGGTCATTGTAGGTCACGTAAGGCGAATTACCCCAGCTTATCTCTACCTCAGCACCGAACTGGTCTGCTGTCGCCTGAACGACCTTTTCAAAACGAGCAATAACAGATTCACGAACCTTAGGTTCAAAGGTACGAATCGTTCCTTCGAAAAAGCCAGCTGCTGGAAGAACATTCCAGGTATTTCCAACTTCGATATGAGTGACTGACAATACAGCTGATTCAAAGGGCGATACCGTCCGAGCCACAATTTGCTGTAAATTATTAATGATAGTCGTAGTAACCAAGACCGTATCCACACCTAAGTCAGGACGGGCCGCATGGGATGAAACACCCTTGACATCAACCCTAAACTGCTCCACGCCTGCCATAATAGCACCAGAACGAAGACCAATCTGACCAGGTTTCAAGTGAGGATTATTGTGATAACCGATAATAGCTGACACACCTTCAATACCGCCCGCTTCAATGACCTGATAGGCCCCTTGGAAATTTTCCTCAGCCGGTTGGAAAATCAAGCGAACGGTCCCCTTAAGCTCTGCTTCTCTTTCTTTTAAAAGCTGAGCAGCTCCAAGAAGAGAGGTCTGGTGAAAGTCATGACCACAGGCATGCATAGCCCCATTGTCGCTGGCATAAGGAAGTCCTGTCTTTTCCTTAATCGGTAGGGCATCAATATCAGCACGCAAAGCAATAATCGGATAACCTGACCCAATCTCAGCGATAAGTCCTGTCTTCAAGGGATAATTTAAAGGCTCAATACCTAGATTTTTCAAATAAGCTTTCAAAAAGACTGTCGTCTCATGCTCCTCCTCAGAGACCTCTGGATGTTGGTGAATCTGATGACGCGTCTTTGCTAAATGATCATAAAATGCTTCTGTCATAATGAACCTCCGTCTCTGATCAGTTTTGGATTGTCAATCCTTTTTTAAAACTCTCAATCGAATTGATTCCATCATACCACCAGAAACAAGGCTTGAGAAATTAAAAAAACTTATAGAATGTCATAAGTTTTACTTATACCCCTAGAAAAGACCGTCGTTATGGGCCTTACAGTATTAAGCCTAGTGATAGGATGGACCTATCAGGAGATTGAAAGTTCCTATCATACTTTAGTAGGAAGAAATGACTAGCCCAGATAAGTACGCAAAATCACTTTTTCTGCTTCCGTTAACGCTCGGTAGGATCCTACTGCTATCCCTTCATCAAGCTTAAACGCTCCAAAAGAAATCCGCTTAAGATAGGTCACCTTGACCCCATAAGCCAAGAACATCTTTTTCACTTGATGAAACTTACCTTCCGAAATCGTAATTCTAGCACAGCTCTTGTCGCTCGCAGAACTTAGAATTTCTAGCTGAGCTGATTTACAAATAGTACCATCCTCAAAGACAACACCTGACTCAAAAAATGCAGGTGTATCAGGCCCCAGAATATCATTAACCTCAACATAATAAGTCTTAGCCACATGATAGCGTGGGTGAAGCATGGCAAATCCCAAGGGACCATTGTTGGTAATCAGCACCAGGCCTTCCGTATCTCTATCCAATCGGCCCACAGGATAAAGACCCTCTCGCTGATCTTCAGGCTTAATCAAATCAATAACTGTCTGGTGCTTCTTGTCACTTCGAGCTGACACTACACCTGCTGGCTTATTCATGAGATAGTAAACTTCTGGCGCATGCTCCAGTTCCTTACCAGAAACCGTGATGCTTTGAAGACTAGCATCCACATTAAGATTATCTCGATCCGCCAGGACACCATCTACATATACCTGACGACTACGAATGAGCTTCTTGACCTGATTGCGAGAACCATAGCCCGCCTGTCCTAATAATTTATCTAAACGCATAGCCCTATTGTACCATGGATAAGTATAGTCTAATAGTCTAAAAAAGCCTACCTAAGAAGGTAGACTCATATTACTAAAAATTACACATTCACATGGAAGACCTGTCCAACCACATAGGTCACAAGCATGGTCAAGAGTCCTACTGTCAAATTACGCAACATAGCTTGTTTAATAGGTGCTTTTCCGAGCTTGGCACTGATATAGCCAGTCAAGAGCAAAGTCAGTGCAACCACAACCACAGTTACAGGAATACGATAAGGCTCTGGGAAAAGCATGATGGCTAGTGTTGGTGGCAAAGAACCCACTGAAAAAGCAAAGAAACTAGAGATGGCAGCGTGCCATGGATTTGTGATTTCTTCTAAATCAACTCCATATTTTTCCTCAACCAAGACCTTGATAGGATTTTTACTGAAGGCCTGATTGACCTTAACTTCCGCTGCTGTTTCGCAATCCCCCTGACTGAGGAAGGTTTGGTACAAACTCTCTCTAGCTGCTTCAGGTGAGCGATCCAGGAGAGCTTGTTCCTTAGCGATGGCAGCTTCTTCGGTATCTTTTTGCGTTGAGACACTGACATATTCGCCACCGGCCATCGAAAAGGCACCAGCAAAAATCGCTGATAGGGCTGAAATCAAGATAAACCAGATGTTAGATGTCGCACTGGCCACACCGATAACCACTCCTGCAATGGAAATGATACCATCATTAGCACCCAACACGCCAGCTCTCAAAATATTCAAACGTTCTGCAAAATTCTTATCTTCCAATTTATTTGCTCCTTATTTAGAATCATTCTAAAAAATATTATAACAGTTATTTAGAATGATTACAAATAAGAAATTTGAAAAAGCCGAGATTTCTCTCGGCTTCTTAACTCGTTTAACTTAGGCAGGTGTTACATCCAAGCTCTCACCAATAGCCTCAAGGCGTTCGACAACGTCTTCTTGGCTCAAACCATTTTCGGAGACATAACGGTTGCGTGGGTGAACACGGCATTCATGTGAGCAGCCACGAAGGTACTTGTCTTCATTTTCCTCTGAAGTAAGGATACGGCGGTTACAGAATGGGTTACCACAGTTGACATAGCGTTCACAAGGTGTGCCATCGAACCAATCCTTACCGACAACTATAGGATCTACATGGTTGATATCAACAGCAATGCGCTCATCAAAGACATACATCTTACCATCCCAAAGCTCCCCTTGAACCTCTGGATCTTTTCCGTAAGTCGCGATACCACCGTGCAATTGGCCAACATCTTTGTAGCCTTCACGAACCATCCACCCTGAGAATTTCTCACAACGGACACCACCAGTACAGTAAACAACCACGCGCTTATCCATGAACTCTTCTTTATGGTCGCGGACCCATTGTGGCAATTCACGGAAGTTGCGAATGTCAGGACGAATGGCTCCACGGAAGTGACCAAGGTCATACTCATAGTCGTTACGTGTATCGAGGACAACAGTGTCCTCATCTAAAAGAGCATCTTTAAACTCTTTTGGTGACAAGTAAGCACCTGTCGTTTCAAGTGGATTAATGTCGCTGTCAAAGTTGTCATCCTCTAAACCAAGGTGAACAATTTCCTTCTTGTAGCGAACAAACATCTTCTTGAAGGCTTGCTCCTCTTCCTCATCAATCTTGAACCAAAGGTCCTCCATCCCTGGAAGGCTGTGAACGTAGTCCATGTATTTTTGAGTGGTTTCATAGTCACCAGAAACCGTTCCATTGATTCCCTCGTCAGCAACCAAGATACGTCCCTTTAGACCGATTGACTTACAAAAAGCCAAGTGGTCAGCCGCAAATTGCTCAGCGTTTTCGATGGGAAGGTATTTATAATAAAGCAATACTCGAATAGGTTTTGCCATTGTATTTCCTCTTTCTTTATGAAATATCTATATTTGTTGTTTGATAGTCAAATTCAACTTAATTATTATAGCGCTATCAAAGAGGACTAGGCAATTGATTTGCTTGGAAGCACATTTTCACAGAAGAAAAAGGCTGAGTGCCAAATGCCTCAACCTGAGTTCCGTCGGATTGTTTTTCCACAAGATAGTATTACAATTTCGCAGCAGCTGCTTGATCCAAGATAAGAGTCACGTCTGGATGATTTTGCAAGACACTAGCTGGCACTTCCTCTGTCACCGGACCCTTGACCATCTTGAAAATGGCATCTGCCTTCTTGTCACCATAGGCAAACAATATTATCTTCTTAGCAGCCATAATAGAAGCAATTCCCATTGAAATAGCCTTTGTAGGGACTTGATCACGACTGGCAAAGAAACGGCTATTTGCTTCAATGGTGCTATCCGTCAAGTCGACCACATGAGTTTGACTATCAAAAGGCGTACCTGGCTCATTAAAACCAATATGCCCATTACTTCCGATTCCTAGGATTTGCAGGTCAATGGTATGATGCAACAAGATGTCATCGTAGTCCTTAGCCGCCTTCTCCAAATCTTCAGCCATGCCGTCAGGCATGAAACTCTCTTTAAATGGCTTAGCGTCAAAGAGTTGAGCCTTCATAAAGGCATGGTAGCTCTGCTCATGGTCTGGTGCTAGTCCGACGTATTCATCCAAATTGACGCTGTAAAGTTCCGAAAAATCCACATCACTCTCAACCATCTCTTGGTAAAGGGCGATAGGGGAACTACCTGTCGCCAATCCCAATGTTTGAGCACCCGCTGCAAGGCTCTCTTTTAGAAGTTCAAAGGCAACTTGGCCTCCCTCAACTTGATTCTTAACTAAAATCTTTTTCATTCTATTCACCTCAATATTGGTATATACCATTTTTCTTTATTATCTCTTTTTTTAACGCTTTTGTCAAGCGCTTTCACTCAACTCCTTTAATGACGGTCGCCCTATATCGTGCTATAATAAAAAGGCTGAAAATTTTTAAACGAGGAAAGAAATGAATACAAACGATTTTGATTTTGAACTACCAGAAGAACTAATTGCCCAAACCCCATTGGAACAACGTGACGCCTCTAAACTCTTAGTCATTGATCCTGTAACCAAGGAAATGACTGATACCCACTTCGACCACATCATTGACCAGCTTAACCCTGGCGATGCCTTGGTCATGAACAATACGCGCGTGCTTCCTGCCCGCCTCTACGGTGAAAAAAATGATACACACGGCCACGTGGAATTTCTCCTTTTGAAAAATACCCAAGGTGATCAATGGGAAGTTTTGGCTAAGCCAGCGAAACGCCTTAAAGTAGGTGCTAAAGTCAGTTTTGGTGATGGTCGCTTGACTGCCACTGTCACTGAGGAACTAGATCACGGTGGACGAATCGTAGAATTTAGCTACGACGGTATCTTCCTTGAGGTCTTGGAAAGCTTGGGTGAGATGCCATTGCCACCTTATATCCATGAAAAATTGGAAGACCGCGACCGTTACCAAACAGTCTATGCCAAGGAAAATGGCTCTGCCGCTGCTCCAACAGCTGGCCTCCATTTCACTCCTGAATTGCTTCAAAATATTGAAGCTAAAGGCGTAAAATTGGTCTACCTCACCCTCCACGTTGGACTGGGAACCTTCCGACCTGTTTCTGTCGATAATGTCGACGAGCATGAAATGCACTCAGAGTTTTACACCCTCAGCCAAGAAGCTGCCGATACCCTTAATAGCGTCAAAGCCACTGGAGGTCGCATTGTTGCTGTTGGAACAACCTCAATCCGAACACTGGAAACAATCGGCAATAAATACAATGGCCGACTCCAAGCCGACTCAGGATGGACCAATATCTTTATCAAACCAGGTTATCAATTCACAGTCGTAGATGCCTTTTCAACCAACTTCCACCTTCCAAAGTCAACCTTGGTAATGTTGGTTTCAGCCTTTGCTGGTCGTGAATTCGTCCTCGATGCCTACAAACACGCCGTCCAAGAACGCTACCGCTTCTTCAGTTTCGGAGATGCCATGTTCGTAACACAACGTGCGGGGAAATAAGAGTTATTTTGAGACTTCTCTTACTGGGGAAGTCTCTTTTATTGCACGTCACATTCAGAAAAAATCCACCAGTTATGATGAACTGATGGATTTTCTTGTTTATTTCTCCGAAAATTGACTATTATACAAATCGTAATAAAAACCTTTATCTGCAAGGAGGGATTCATGGTTCCCTTGTTCAATGATTTGTCCATCTTTAAGGACCAAAATCTTGTCTGCCTCTTGAATCGTTGATAGTCGGTGAGCAATGACAAAACTTGTTCGGCCTTGCATGAGGGTCTTCATGGCTTTTTGAATCAAGAGTTCCAGACGAGTATCAACTGATGAGGTTGCCTCGTCCAAAATCAAGATTTTAGGGTCAGCCAGAAGCGCACGAGCAATGGTCAAAAGTTGCTTTTGTCCCAGTGAAATGTTACTTGATTCCTGGTTCATTTCCATATTGTAACCACCAGGCAGCGTACGGATAAAGTGATCCACATTGGCAGCCTTAGCGGCTTCAACAATTTCTTCATCAGTTGCTTCAAGATTACCAAAACGAAGATTTTCCTTGATAGTTCCTTCAAAAAGCCAAGCATCCTGAAGCACCATACCAAACTGTTTACGATAATCTTGACGCGACAAGTTGCGTATATCATGACCATCAACCGAGATAGAACCTGCAGTAACATCATAGAAACGCATGAGAAGATTAATAATGGTTGATTTTCCAGCACCGGTAGGACCGACAATGGCCACCATTTCACCAGGATTGACTTCAAGATTAAAGTCACGAATCAAAGGTTTATCAGCCACATACTGGAATTCCACATGATTAAAGCTAACTTGGCCAGTTAATTCTCCTTCAAGCACCTCAGTAGCATCATTAACCTCGTCTGGTTCATCCATCAGTTGGAAAATACGGTCCAAGGAAGATTTAGCACTCTGCAATTGTCCAGCCAACTGAGTCAAGTTCTGAATAGGTTGATTAATCTGCCAAACGTACTGAACAAAAGCCTGCATATTACCAATCGTCAAGTGACCAGCTAAGACTTGCAAACCACCTAGGACGGCGACAATTAGATAGGTCAAGTCAGATAAACCATTAAGGACAGGCATCATGAGTCCTGAAATGAAATTGGCCTTAAAACCTACCTTTTGAAGGTCTTCCGTAATTTCTTTAAAGTCGTCTAAAGACCTATCCTCACGCCCAAAAAGTTTAAGCACATTGAAACCAGTCAGATTTTCCTGAACAAAACCGTTAAGAGTACCTAGGGCATCAGCCTGCTGCTTAAAGTAAGGTTGAGACTTACTCATAATGAAACGAGCACCAAAGTAAGTAATCGGAATAGTGATAACAACCACAGCTCCCAACTGAAGATTAAGGTACAGCACTGTTCCAATAACCAAGGCTAGAGTAAAGACGGCATTGACAACCTGCAAGAATGACTGCTGCAAGGCATTCGAAACTGTCTCGACGTCACTAGTAAAGCGACCCAAAAGGTCTCCAAATTGTTGCTTATCAAAGTATGACACTGAAGTACGATTGATTTTCTCAGTCATCTCATTTCGCATATCCTGAACCGTTGCTTGCACAGCATTGGTCATAAAATAGTTGGAATAGTAAGAAGCCAACTCATAGATGAGACCACGCAAGAGGTAAAAGACCAAAACTAAACCAACGTAGGAAACGTTGATATGAGCCCCTTCTACCCCCTTAATGATGTCCAGTGTATTTTTAGTCAGTTCCGTAATGGCTAAACCAATGACCACCGGCTCAATGACACTCATGGTGACACTAATAATTTTCAGGAAAATAGCTAGGTAAAGTGGGAAACGGTAAACCTGCAAGTATGACCAAAGGCGGCCAAAACTTGAGGAATGAGTTGTTTTCTTTTTATTATTCTTCATTTTGACCTCCTTCTAGTCTTCCGTAAGACTCTTTTGATTCAATTGTGAATTAGCAATCTCACGGTAAATGTCATTACTTTCCATAAGCTCTTCGTGACGACCACGACCAACAATTTCACCCTTATCAAGAACGATAATCTGATCAGCATCCATAATAGTTCCCACACGTTGAGCCACGATCAAGACCGTCGCATCCTGGGTCACTTCTTTTAGACGACGACGCAAGGTCGCATCAGTCTTGTAGTCCAAGGCAGAGAAGGAATCATCAAAGATGTAGAGATCAGGACGTTTAACCACCGCACGTGCAATTGACAAACGCTGCTTCTGTCCCCCAGAAAGGTTGCTACCACCTTCAGCCAAGTGAGAATCATAGCGTTCTTCCTTACTTTCGATAAATTCCTTGGCTTGAGCCACATCAGTAGCTTGATTCAATTCTTCATGACTGGCATTTTCCTTACCATAACGAATATTTTCACCGATAGTTCCAGTAAAGAGCAGAGCTTTTTGTGGAATAAAGCCAATCTTACGACGAAGCGCCTTAAGATTGTAGTCACGGACATCCACACCATCCACAAGAATGCGTCCAAGTGTTACATCATAAAAGCGTGGAATCAACTGTACAAGTGATGATTTTCCTGAACCCGTAGACCCAATAAAGGCAATGGTTTCACCAGGTTTTGCCTTGAAAGAAATGTTGTGTAGGACAGGACTTTCAGTTTCACCAGGATAGGCAAAGGTCACATTGTCAAACTCCAAATATCCCTTAGTCTCGGTTTCTGTCACGCCATCTTCATTTGGATTGATAGAAATCGGCATGTCCATAATTTCCTGCAGACGTTCACTAGATACCGCTGTACGAGGATACATGGTAAAGAGATTGGCTAGGAAAAGGAAAGACAATAGTGCATGGAAGCTGTACTCAATAAAGGCAACCAAGTCACCGATTGCCAAAGTCCCAGAACCTAACCGCTCAAGAGCAAACCAAACAATTGCCACAATCATGGCTATGATGATTTGCACAAAAAGTGGCTCAGTCAAACCAGTCAATTTAAAAAGTTTGTTTGAATTATCCGCATAGACAGCATTTTCAGAAGCGAACTTCTTCTCTTGAAAATCTTCTCTAGCGAAAGCACGGATGACACGAAGTCCAGTCAGATTTTCACGAGCATACTGGTTAATCTTGTCGAGCGTTGTCTGTTGCTTTTCAGAAAGCGGACGCGTTTTTACCGCCACATACCAGACAACTACGGCTAGGAAAGGCAAGGAAATTGCCACAATCCAAGCCAAAGATGGACTTGTCGTCAAAATCAAAAAGACACTGGAAACCATCATCAAAGGAGTGATAACACCCAGCTTGAGAACTTGATCTGCAAACTGCATGAGAACAAAAGCATCCGACGTGATACGAGTCACCAAAGAAGATACCCCAATTTGTTCGTACTCATGGTGTGAATACTCCTGAAGCTTAGCATAAATGTCATTACGCATGACTTGCACCATAGTAGTGGTCAACTTACCAACCGCATAGGCCAGAAGCACACGACCAACAATACCAGTTAAGACCACACCAAACATGACCCAAGCATAGGTATAAAGCTTGTCTGCATCCCCACGGTTAATTCCCTCATCAATCATTCTGGCAAGAACCGTCGGCAGCCCCAAATTGGCAATAACAAATAAAATGGCCGCCGTAAAATTCATCGCTAGCCACTTAGGATAACGCTTGAGATAAGACCAAATATAAGCCATAAATTTCTCCTTTTCTTCTTCATTAAGCTATACTCTTACGTTTTCAAAAGTCGATACCAACTTCCGAAACATTAAAAAGTACAGAAAAGGGCGTGACAAGCACGCACATCACCTACATTCTAACAAATGGAAATATTAAAAGCAATAGAAAAAAGCAGGGCTTACACCCTGGTTTTCTTTATTAAGCGACTTGAGTCGTTACCTTATTATTTTAAGAGTAATTGAAGCAGACTTATTCTAATTACTGATATTGCTGAATTTATTTAATGGATTTACATTTTGACAATTTTTAGGAAGGATACTGAGGAGGTTCTGGAAGGTTATTTAGTTACCCTGTTTGAAGATTATAATTTCAAGCAAAGTCAACTCATCCATAGAGGATTTGGCCAATGTTCTGATACACTTGAAAGCTTATTTGATTAACACTCCGTAACTCTACTTGAGTGTTTACACAAAATTATTGACAGTATCTGTTTTTTACCAAGAATAAATAAGTATCATTTTATTTCAATTAAATGATACTTTCTTTAGTTCAATGTGTACATATTCCTTTTATAGATAAAGTGAAAAAAACTGATGAATCATTTGATTCA
>NZ_GL831112.1:1348857-1354677 GCF_000188295.1 Streptococcus vestibularis ATCC 49124
TTGATTCATCAGTTTTAAGGAAGATATGTTCATTGCAAACAAATCATATCAATTAGAAAGATTAGTCTTCTTTCTTCTTACGAGCTACAAGACCAAATCCACTCAATACTCCGAGAAGTCCAAGTGCTGCTAGGCTAGCATTGTCTTCTGTACCTGTATTTGGAAGTTCACGTTGGCCATCCATATATTGAGGTGTCGAAGGTGCTGCCGGTTGAGCTGGAGTTGTTGGAGTTTCATTATTATTTCCGTTGTTATCTCCATTATCTGCAGGTGTTACAGGTTGTGGAGTTTCTGGTTTTGGTTCCGGCTTAGGCTCTGGTTTAGGAGTTGGAGCCGGCGTTGGGTTTGGTTGTGGTGCTGGAACATAGTTGATTGGCGTGTCCTTAGTTGGATCGTTTGGTACGTTTGGTACTTCGTATCCTTGAGTTGGATCGTTTGGATCTACCGGTTTAAGTGGTTGACCGTTTCCATCAACAGGTGTATAACCTGGTACGTATGGAAGAACTGGTTTATCACTTCCTGGTTTTGTTGGATCCGTTGGATCGTTTGGATATTTAATTGGACTTGTTGGTTGTCCTGGAATGTTTGGTACCCATGATCCTAGTGGTGTGTAAACATATGTTACTGTTGAACCATCTGTTCCAATCTTACCTTTAGCTTCTCCATCTACTCTTACAAGTACGTATCCTGGAATCACTTTTCCACTTGTTGTGTACTCATCGCCTACTTTTCCTTCTGTTGTTTCTGCAGGGATTAAGTCTTTGCCATTTTCATCTACATATTTAACTACTAGTTTAGCTTTGTTGGCTACGTAGTTAATTACTGTATCTTGACTTGGATCTGTTGGAATGTTTGGTACTACATATCCTTTTGTTGGATCTGTTGGATCAACCGGTTTAAGTGGATTTCCATCTTTATCTTCTGGTGTAAATCCTGGTACATATGGTAATGTTTCTGTTGGTTGTCCTGGTTTTGTTGGATCCGTTGGATCGTTTGGATATTTAATTGGACTTGTTGGTTGTCCTGGGATGTTTGGTACCCATGATCCTAATGGTTTATATGTTACTACTTCTTTAATATCTTCTGAATCACCTGTTACATTCACTACTGCAACACTTGCTTTATCAGCTAAGAATCCTTTAACTACTGGCGATTTAACTTCAGCTAAGTCTTGTGCTGGAGTCCAATCTCCATATGTAACATCACCTGTTACCAAGTTGACCTTAGCTTCACGAGTGAATTTAGCTTCTTGTGTTACTGTTTTTGGTGTTCCATCTTCATTTAACACTGGTGTTCCATCTGCGTATACGTATGTAATTGTACGTGTTACTGTTTTGTTTAGATCTTTTTCTTCTAATCCAGCTGGGTATTTAGGTCCGTCTGGGTTGTTTGGATCTACTGGAGTTCCTGGTGTTTTTGGTTGATCTGGTGTTACTGTAACTTCTTTAGCTTTAAGTGTTACTTTGAACTCTTGATCAGTGCCTTTATCTTTATCGAACTTACCACCTTCTGGGTATGTATTAGATACTAATTCATATCCTTTGTTTTCTAGTTCTTTGATCTTAGCTTTTACTTCAGCTTCTTTTGTTAACGGTGTGTCTGAATCACCTTCTTCAGTAATAGCGTCTACTCCTGGAATTGGGTTTCCTTTTTCATCTACGAATGTTGTTTTAGCTTTTTGCGTATCTTTTACGTAGTTGATTGGAGTGTCTTGACTTGGATCTGTTGGAAGATCTGGTACGATATATCCTTCTTCTGGATTGTTTGGATTTACAGGTTTAAGTGGATTTCCATCTTTATCCTTCGGTGTGAATCCTGGTACATATGGTAATGTTTCTGTTGGTTGTCCTGGTTTTGTTGGATCTTGTGGATCGTTTGGATATTTGATTGGGTTTGTTGGTTGTCCTGGGATGTTTGGTACCCATGATCCTAGTGGTTTGTAGGTTACTACTTCTGTAGTATCTTTTGAATCCGCAGTTACATTTACAGTTGGTACAGTTGCTTTATCAGCTAAGTATCCTTTAACTACTGGTGATGTCACTTCAGACAAGTCTTGAGCTGGTGTCCAATCTCCGTATGTAACCTCACCTGTAACTAAGTTAACTTTCGCTTCACGTGTGAATTTAGCTTCTTGGGTTACTGTTTTTGGAGTGCCATCTTCGTTTAATACTGGAGTTCCATCTTCATAGACATAAGTAATTGTACGTGTGACTATTTTGTTTAGATCTTTTTCTTCCAAACCAGCTGGGTATTTAGGTCCGTCTGGGTTGTTTGGATCCACTGGAGTTCCTGATGTTTTTGGTTGATCTGGTGTTACTGGTACAACACGTTCTTTAAGTGTTACTGTGAACTCTTGGTCAGTGTTAACATCTTTATCGAATGCTCCGTCTGTTGGATATGTATTAGATACTAATTCATATCCTTTATTTTGAGCTTCTTTGATTTTCGCAGCAATTTCATCCGCTTTTGTAAGTTTGTCTCCACCTTTACCTGTTTCAGAGATTGGCGTGTTACCTTCCACTTGCTTAACATTACCATCTTTGTCTTGGTAGACAAATGTTGTTTTAGCTTTTTGGATTGGTGAGTAAGTTACTACATATTCGTAATCTTCATCTGTTGCAGTTGTTGGCTGTACAGGAACTTTTTCTACACTTGCAATGTAACCTTCTTTTTGAGGTACTGTTACTTCTGGAAGATTTGTATCTCCAATACCTTTCCAGTTAATGTAGATTGGTTTATCATTTGAACCAATTTCTGCTTTACCCTCAGCATTTGTCTTAACAGTTCCTTTATAGCTTACAGTCTGAGTCGTTGGATCAAATACTTGTTGTCCTGCAAGACCTTGTGCATCATCAGCATACACATACTTAATTGTACGATTTACTTCTTCTACTCTTGTTTTCTTAACGTAATTGTAATCTACAGGCGTAACATAAGCTGATGCATTAAGCCCATTCTCTTTCAATTCTTCAGTAGAATATAAATCACGAGCTCTAGTGTTCGTTACACTTAACGTACCTTCAATTCCTGTTGTAGGAATGTTTGCAAGGATGTACTCTTCTCCATCCACTTCTTTTATTAATGGAGGAATATAGTCAGATACATCGTATTTTTTACCTAGGACATTAGTATTATCCTTTGTACCATCTTCATTTAACGGACGATTACCATCGTATTTAGTAGTAGCATGTCCTATAATTTTACCAGTCTCAAGATCTTTAAGTCCAATTACTACTGCTCCTGTTGGTGGTTCTCCTAAAGGTGTTCCAGATGCGTTGATTTCCCAACCATTTGCAACTGTTGTAGTAACATCTTCTTTTTCACCGTTAATAGATGTACCACCTGATACTGTAAGAGTAGCTGCAGTTTTATCGTTCCCTGCTGTTCCACCTGTAATAATCCCAAATTCATTATACGTAACGTTAGAGAATTCACTTGTTAAAGTTTTATCTTTAATTACTTTCTCTACACCTAAAGATTGAAGAGATAACGAGATATTAGAACCTTCTTGGATGTATCCTTCTGTTACAGTTACTTCTAATTCTGTTGGAGAGATCAGTTTTGGAGTTAATGTAAATCCACCTTCACGACCATCTTGAAGAATCCAAACATTATTTTCATTAGCTTTAACGTTTGCCCAACGGTTAGCAAGACGGTATGTAATACTGTCTCCTTTGTTAGGGTTAAGAGTTGAAGCTGTATTTAAACCATTTACAAAGTTAGTACTTCCTTCAAGTTCTTTAAATTCTGTAAATTCAGAATTAGGTAATTTAATAGTAAATTTAGACCCTACTCCATAACGGATGTCTGAGTCTGTATTAATCTCTAACGTATCACTCTTACTTTTCAGTTCATTTGAAACATATCCTAAACCATTATTTGTTCTTAATGAAGCTGATGTCCCTTGTTTTGAGAAAGTTGCTTGTTGACCTTTACGTGTATAGGTGTGTTCAACAACCGTTCTGCCATCGATCTTAATAGTTGCTTTGTAATCTGTATCTTTTGAGATTTGTGGAGCTAAGTAACCACCACCTGATAAGTTTTCAGCACCGAATGAAATATTAGGGTAATCTTTCGCTTTTTCATTCCATTCAATGTTATAAGTGTATGTCCCAGTTTCATTAGCGATAGCTGGTTGTTCAGCAACACGCTCATCATAAGTCATTCCACGTTGAGTACGTTGTGCCCAATATGGTACAGATTTATTATTGTTGTTTCCTGTTGATGTTTTATAGTCGATAGATTTAACTTTACCAATTACGGTACCATCTGCTGCTGTAATTTCTTTTCCAACAGGAAATGCCGCACCAAACTCTGCTAAGTTTGTTACTTCAATTTTTGTAATGTCTCCTGCTTGTAAATCTGAAGTATCAAATGTTGAATCAAATCCCCACGCCTTAGGAGCTGTATTGTCAGCATTCATAGTAATATAACCATTTGTTACAGATTTAACTTTTTGTCCATCTTTAACAACATCTTTACCTACGATTTTTTGGTCTTGGGTTGTTGCATCATCTATCACTGCTTCAACTTTTCCTGCATGACCTGCACGCTTCATTTCAGCATAGACTGCTTCGATTGCGTCAGAAAGACGATTCACTTGAGCTACCATCTGGTCTTTAGAAGCATCAGATAAGAGCAATTCTTTAGACGCTGTTGCTTCAAGCTTCACTGCAGTAATTGCAGCTGACAAATTTTGTTTATCTTCAACACCTGTCACTTCTTTATCTGAAAAGTTTGAGGCTACTGTTGCCATAACATCAGCTTCTGAAGTTAATTGAGTAAGAACTGTCTTAACATCATCTTGTGCTTTTTCTGTTTCAACTTTTTCAGTTTTTTCTTTATCTGCTTCTGTTTTGTCAGCGTGCTCTTTATCAGATTTTTCTTTTACATCTGTTTCTGTTTTTTTATCAGTTTTATCTGTAGTCGCTTCAGTAACTTCTTTTTCTGCTACAGTTGTTACTTCATTTTTAGATTCTTCTTTAACTTCAGCGTTTTCATCTGCTTTTACAGCATCAATCTTTAATTCTGGAAGTTTCTCTACAACAGGTGTTGACAAGGTAGAACCTGAAACATTTTTATCTGAATTTGATAGTCCAGAAGTAGCTGGGTTTACTGAAGGCGTAGCCTCATCAGCTCGTACTCCATTAGCACCTAAAAAGAGTGCCGTTCCCAAAAGAACGCTAGCAGCACCAAAGCTATATTTACGAATAGAAAAACGTTGAGCTTTTCTACCATGGAATTTTTCCATTCTTGAATACATGTTTTCTCCTCTTAATGTCAAATAAAAAATTTTACAGTTACATATAAAAGTATGTATTGCTGTTATAAAAGTAATTTAACTATAACTCAAATCATATTAATTTGTCAATTAATTTGTCTCGTTTTATTCAATTTATTTATATTATTTTTTTGTTTTCTAGATACTAAAAAATGATAACAACAAGCTTCTTCAAAATAATAATTGGTTTTTTATTGCAATATATATATATATATATATATTGCATAAAAATTCACAAAAGAACGGATTTCCTCATTTCGAAAACTTAGCTTTTCTTCAACCCACTACAGTTGACAAGGAGTCTAATTTCTGTAGTGGGTAAAACCACTGTAGATTTATAGAGCTTTTTAAATGTACACAAAAAGTCCCATAAGAACTATAATGAAAAGCAACCAAACCATCATTAGGAATGAATACCACAGAATTAATCGGAATTAAAGACCCTAACATCATTACTTCTCTTGTTTTTGAAAAAGATATCTACATCGAGGTTCAAGCAAAACTGGAACGCCAACTCTACTACGTCTGTAGGAACGTCG
>NZ_GL831112.1:1355323-1361641 GCF_000188295.1 Streptococcus vestibularis ATCC 49124
TTTTTCATAGATGTGTTTTGTATTTCCTTTTTCGTCTACTTCAGTCTTAATAATCTTGTATCCTGGGATATCTTTAGTTGGTTTAGTTCCATCTTCTGTTGGCGAAAGTGGGTTACCATCTTTATCAACGAATGAGGTATCAGGACGAACTGTAGGAGTGTAAGTAGCTGTGACTGGTGTTCCATTCTTATCTATACGTTTAACGGTTACACCTGATGCTTTACCTACGAAGTCAGGTTCTGGTGTGAAGGTTACTTTACCGTTCTCATCGATTGTGTATGTTCCTTCTCCTGGTACTTTCTTCTCAGTTGTGCCATCGTCAAATGTTGGTTTAACAGTTTCGTCGATTTCTACTGGTACTTCTTTACCGTTGATTGTTACTTTGCCACCTTCAAATGTTGGTGTTCCTGATTGAGGTTGTCCTTTAGGACCTTCTGATTCAGAATCTTTTGAAGTTGGTGTTACTGGAACGACTACTGGAGTGTACTTAGCTGTGATTGGTGTGCCGTTCTTATCCACACGTTTAACTGTTACTCCTGTCGCTTGACCAGTGAATGTTTTCTCTGGTGTGAATGTTACTGTACCATTCTCATCGATAGTGTATGTTCCTTCACCTGGGACTTGCTTCTCAGTTGTGCCATCGTCAAATGTTGGTTTAACAGTTTCGTCGATTTCTACAGTTTTTTCTTCACCGTTAACTGTTACTTTGCCACCTTCAAATGTTGGTGTTCCTGATTGAGTAGCACCTTGAACATTTGTAGTGATAACATCTGAACTTGTTGGTGTAGCTGGTTTTACAACTGGTGTGTAAGTAGCTTTAACTGGTGTGCCGTTCTTATCTTCGCGTTGAACTGTGACACCTGTTCCTTTACCTGTGAAGTTCTTTTCTGGTGTGAATGTAACTGTTCCATCTGGAGCTACTGTGTATGTTCCTTCGCCTTCGATAGTTACTGAATCTACTGGATCTCCTGTTTTCGGATCTACCAATTTAGCTGGTTTATCTTCGTTGATTTCTACAGTTTTTTCTTCACCGTTAACTGTTACTTTGCCACCTTCAAATGTTGGTTTACCTGTTTGAGTTGAACCTTGGATATCTTCTGTTACAGCGTCTGTTCCTGTTGGTGTTGCTTTCTTAACAACTGGTGTATACTTAGCTGTGACTGGTGTACCGTTTTTATCTTCACGTTGAACTGTGACACCTGTTCCTTTTCCTGTGAAGTTCTTCTCTGGTGTGAAGGTAACTGTTCCATCTGGAGCTACTGTGTATGTTCCTTCGCCTTCGATCGTTACTGAATCAACTGGATCTCCTGTTTTCGGATCTACCAATTTAGCTGGTTTATCTTCGTTGATTTCTACAGTTTTCTCTTTACCATCAATTGTTACTGTTCCACCCTTGAATTCAGGTTTACCTGTTTGAGTTGAACCTTGGATATCTTCAGTTACAGTATCTGTTCCTGTTGGAGTTACAGGTTTAACTTCTGGTGTGTAAGAAGCTTTAACCGGTGTGCCGTTCTTATCTTGACGAACGACTTCAACACCTTTGGCTACTCCTGTAAATTGTGGTTCTGGCTTGAAGGTTACTGTTCCGTCTGGAGCTACTGTATATGTTCCTTCGCCTTCTACAGTTACTGAATCAACTTGTTCTCCTGTTTTTGGATCCACCAATTTAGCTGGTTTATCTTCATCAATTTCAACAATCTTCTCTTCACCGTTAACCATAGCTGTTCCGCCTTGGAATACTGGTTTACCTGTTTGAGTTGCACCTTGAACATCGACAGATTTAGCTGGATCTGCTGTTGGTGTTACTCCTACGATTGTTGGTGTGTAGGTTGTCGAAACTTTAGTTCCGTTTTCGTCTTCTGCTTGTACGTTAACTGGTTGTACTTTACCTTTGTAAGCTTTGTTAGTTGGTGTGAATGTTACTTTGTTAGTAGCTGGGTCAATTGTGTATTCCCCTACTTTGTTTCCTTCTGGATCTAAAGCGTCTACTGGAGTACCAGGAACTACTGGGTTACCTGAAGCATCAAGAAGAACCGCTGAGTTAGCTTTGATTGGTACTGATTTTTTAACACCTTCTACTGTTGTTTCACCAGGTGCAAATGTTACAGTTCCATCTTGTACTTCACCTTGGATTCCTGAAGATTCCGCTGGTGTTGCTGTTGGTGTTACACCTACGATGTGTGGAGTGTAAGTAGTGTTTACTTTAGTTCCATTTTTATCTTCTGCTTGAACTTTAGCTGGAGTTACTTTACCAGTGTAAGTTTTGTCAGTTGGTGTGAATGTTACTTCACCTGTTGCTGGGTTTACGGTGTATTCCCCTACTTTGTTTCCTTTTTCATCTAATGCATCTACTGGACCATTTGCTTCTGTTCCATCTGGATTCAATAGTTTTACAGAGTTTTCTTTAATTGGTACTTCTGCATTTCCTGCTGTGAATGTTGGTGTTCCTTTTTGAGTTTCACCTTGTACTCCTGCAGAGTCTGCTGGTTTAGCTGTTGGTTCTACAGCTGTTACTGTTGGAGTGTATTTTGTAGTAGCTGTAGCTGTTACATCTTGTCCATCTTTATTTTGACCTACTGGTGCTGTTAATGTTACGTCAACACCTGTTGCAGTTCCTTTGAATGTTGGAAGTGGTTGGAATGTTACTTCACCTGTTGTTGGATTGATTGTGTAAGTTCCTTCTCCATCTACAGTTACAGAGTCAACTTTAGCTCCAGTTTTTGGATCTACTAATTTAGCTGGGTATGTAGCACTTGGTGTTACAGTTGCAGCATTATCAGTTCCTGCATCAGTTTTGAATGTTGGAGTTTTCTTCTGTGCTTTTCCTTGAACATCAGTTGATGTTTCAGGATCGGCAGTGATTTCTTTTGGAGTTACGTTTGGTACATAAACTGCGTCCATAGTTTTTGTAGTAGTTGTATGTGTACCATCATTGATGTTGACAAGACCGTGTTGATCTGTCAATGAAGTCCATCCAGTTGATTGACCATTAGCGTCTACCGCACGAAGTACGATACCATCAGCTTTACCTACGAAGTTAGCTTCTGGAGTAAATGTTACACCTGTATCAGTTACTTCATACGTACCTTGACCCTCTTTAGTGTAAGTTTTAGCTAAAGTTCCATCTGGTTTAACAATCATTACACCTTCAGTTTGCACTTTTTTAGTTGATGCTAAACTAATTGAATTACGTTGTTCAGTGTAATCGATTTTACCATAAGCATTGAATGTAGTTTTACCATTGTTAGAACCTAATTCAGATGCATCAGCTTCTACACGGTTAACAAATTCAATACCGATATTTTGTTTTTCACCTTGTTTACCAGTAGTTTCTTCATAGTCTCCACGTGGTGGGTGAGAAACTCGGATTTGGTTATCTTCAACTTCCCCAGAGTATGCAATTCCTGTAGCTTTTTCTACTTGATCTTCATCTTTTGCGATACGAACACGGAAGTTTACAACATCCTTACTAGTATCGATGACTTGGGTATTTGTAAATGTAAGTTCTACTTCTTGACCATTTCCAGTTACTGTAGCGATATTAGATTCTTCACCTTTATCAAATTTACCATTTCCGTTGAAATCAATAAATCCACGCACATAAGCTGGTGCAACAGTATCTGTGTATTTGTCATTACCATTTGCCGAAGCAATAACCTTAACTTTATAAGTATTGTCCGGAGCTTTAACTAATTGTACCTCTGGAAGACCCGTATCTTTATTTTGTTTAAAGTTATCTGGAGCAATAAGTTGATCTACACCTTCATCAGCATTATCTTTTGCATCATCTGAATCTACTCCAACTACACGAGTACCTGGCGCAGAGTCAATATCCGCTTTTACTTTACCTAAATATGGTTGTTGAATCTGTTTAATTGCTTTTGTGTCATAATCTATAGATTGTGTTCTTAAGTAGTGTTCAGCCATTCCATAAGATTCTGGAAGATCTCCAAAGTCAGAGAACTTGATACCAATCATAGAAGATTGTTGTCCAGAAGACATGATGTATAGTCCTACTTCTGTTACATTGGCAGTAGATAATATTGCTGTTCCTGATCCGTTTTGGTTTAGAGCACCTCCAAACACTTGAGATCCAAGACCTGCAGTAGCAGCATCAGGAGTAGCAAATTTTCCACCACTTAAGGCATTATAGAATTTTTCATCTTGCCATTTAAGGACAGCAGTTTTACCACCATTCATATCTTTAAATTGATCAAGTGGACGATAAGCATTTTTATTTGTTTTATATCCAACAATTGCAGCTAAGTCCCATGGTGTACCATCTGTTGTATAGATTTCAGACTCAAGCGGTCCGACGTCTTCCCCAGAAGTCATAACGATACCAGGTTTAACAGCTTTACCGTTATAAGTCGCTGTTACTTCAAATTTAACCCCAGCTGCTTGACCGTTTTTAGGTTGACCCGCAGGGTTAGTTCCTGCGATTGTTGTTTTAGCATTACCAGTTGTCAAACCAGAATTGGCAACGTGTGTCCACTGGTTCTGAGGATTCGCACCTAATCCTGTTGCACCATTTTCTGGATTGAATTTATTTTCTTTATCAGGTTGATAAGAACTTTCTAAATCAGTTCCAGCAACACGATTTTTGAATATTTCTGTTGATTCGAACGGTTTTAATTCTTTAACCTTCATAGTAACGATATAACCAGGAATCAATTCTTTTGTATAAGTAGAACCGATTTGAAGTTGGTTATTTGCGTTTAACCCTGTCCACGCATTTGTATCTCCAAAGTCTAACCATTGGATTTGGTCGTTTAAATCTTTAATTTCTTTTAGATTATCTTCTTTAGTTTTTACTTTGATATCTGATAGTGAAGAATATCCGTGATCTTCTAACCATTTTTTACCTGTTTCAGTACTTGCATCTTTAAGTGCTGTTGTTTGTGCATCTGCCAAGTTAACTGAAAACTTCCCGTCACGGCCAATTCCTGCATTTTTTAACTCATTGTAAACTGCAAGGATTGACTCGTTAAGGCGTTCCAATTGAGCATCTACTTGCTCTTTTGTCACACTCTTATCAGCTAGAAGAGTCTTAGTTTTAGCAATAACCTCTTTGTTTTTAGCGACTGCTTCTGTAACTGCTGCCTTGTTTTCTTCTTTGACATCAGCCTTAGCTAGTTCAGTCTCAGCCAATTTGTTAGTTACTTCAGCTTCTGATGATACTTGTGTTAGAGTTGTTTTTGCTACTGAAAGATCTTTTTCAGCTGGAGTAGCTTTCTTTTCAGCTTCAGCTTTTGCTACTTCTTCTTCAGACGCTTGTTTCTTGTCGAAACCAGCAGTATTCGACTCAGTTACAACTGTGCTCAACGCTGATACAGTTTCTGCTTGTGCATCTACATCTGCTTGGCTAGCGTCTCCCTTAGCTAGAGTTGCTTTAGCTGTTGCCAACACTTCCTTAGCTGAGTTTACTACTGTAGCATCTGCGTATTTAGCAGTTGAAAGTTTAGACTCCAAAGTAGCAATACTTGCTTCAAGGATAGCCTTGTTTACTTTTTTAGTATCTTCTACTTTAACTTCAGGTTTCACTTCTGTAGCTTTTTCAGTTTCTGGATTAACAGTCTCTGTATTCACAGTTTCTGGCTTCGCAGTCTCTACTGTTTCGGCTTTAGGCTCAGCCTTTTCCGTCTCTTTGTCACCTTGACTAGAAGCAGATGTTGTAATAGCTGTTTCAGCTGATTGTACTTCCGTCGCTGATACTACACCATTACCTAAGAACATTAAACCAGCTGCAATCGCTACTGATGCCGCTCCAAAGCTGTACTTACGAATACCGTAACGAATGTACTTCTCCGCTCGAAAATCTTGTTGTTTCCCTTGCATGCGAGTAACAACCTCCTTATAAATTATTTCACTTTTCAATGTACTTAGCACAAAAAAATCCGACATTTTTAACATTTAATATAACAATGTTTTTATGCCAAAATTATGCACTCCGATACGTCTCAATGATATCACACTTCCGTATTGTAAGCAAACTATTAAATTTAAAATTTAGACTATAATAAATAAATTTTATTTTTCAAAATTATTTATAGTAGTAAATATATTTTTGTTTTTAAGTATCTATCCTCTTTTTAGTAATATTAAAATAATTTTTACCATTTTATTAAATGTTAGCAAACCTATTTTCAGAAAACATTTGTGAATTTCAAAAAACCAATGATTTTTACATCATTGGTTTTCTGCTATATTCGTTTATCAGAAAGATTTAATTAATCTTCTTTCTTCTTGCGAGCTACAAGACCAAATCCACTCAATACTCCAAGAAGCCCAAGTGCTACTAGACTATTATTGTCTTCA
>NZ_GL831112.1:1362536-1409836 GCF_000188295.1 Streptococcus vestibularis ATCC 49124
CTCTGCTGTTGGTGTTACTGGCGTTACTGTTGGTGTGTAAGTAGCTGTTGCTGGAGTTCCATTCTTATCTTTAACTTCAACAGTTGCTGGATCCGGAGTACCAACAAAGTCTTTGTTTGGTTTAAATGTTACAACACCTGTTAATGGATCGATTACGTATTTACCAACTTCTTTTCCATCTTTTGTAGCTGGAATTTCTTTGTCTTCTACTGGTTGTCCATTTACTACGAATTTAGCCGGTTGCTGTTCGTTGATTGTGATTGGCGCTGTTTCATCACCTTGAGTAAATTTAGGTGTTCCTGTTTGCTCTTGACCTTGTTTACCACTTGAAGTTACACCTTCACCTGTTGGCTTAACTGGTGTTACTTCTGGAGTATAAGACCCTTTTGAAGTAACTGGAACTTTGTTTCCTTCTGAGTCAGTTGCTGTTACTGATACTTGTACATTAACACCTTTAGCTTTTCCTGTAAATGTTGGAAGTGGTTCAAATGTTACTACACCTGTTGTTGGATCGATTGAGTATGTTCCTTCTCCATCAACTACCACTTTACCTTCAGCATTAGCTCCTTCTAATGAGTAGGCAGCTGTTGTCCAGTCAACATTTGTTCCATCAGGTGTATTAGTTGCAGTGTTTAGTTCTTCAAAACGTTCTTTTCCAGAAATAGATGTCTGCGTTTGACCTTGTTTACCAGTAGTTTCATCATCAGCTGGGTCAATTCCGTATACAGTTGGTGTATATGTATTTGAAACTGGTACTGTTACTGGGTTACCTGACTCGTCATTAAATGTCACATCTGCTGCTACTGTGATAGGAGCTGCTGTACCAACAAATCCTTCAGCTGGTGTAAATGACACCTCACCAGTCGTTGGATCTACAGTGTATGTTCCTTCTTCAGTTGTTAAAGATTCAACTTTTGCTCCTGTTTTTGGATCTACTAGTTTATAATTTGATACTGTAGTTCCTTCTTTTCCATCATTGAAATTGTCGGCCATTGAGTCAGTTTGTTTTTGAGCTTGAGCACCTGATGATTTCTCTGGTTCTGTTACTACGATGTAGTAAGTTGTTTCTGCTACTGCATCTTCTGTAACTTCTCCAGCATCTGTTCCATCTACTGTTGGAGTTGTTACAACACCGTTTGAGTCTACTGCTCTGGCTGTTACTTTGTAACGTCCTTTTTGAGATAGTACATAAGCGTTAGCTTTAGCTAAGTTTGATTCTGCTGCTGTTTTAAGAGCTGTACGTGCTGTTTCTACCGCTTTTTCAGCTTCTAAAGCTGCAGTACGTGCTGTTTCTACCTCTGTTGTTTTTGTAGTAAGATTTGCCTTAGCTGTTGCTAATTGTTCTTCTATAGATGCTTTAAACTCTTTAGAATTAGCAAGTTTTCTTTCTGCTAATTCTTGAGCTGTTGGTGAAATTGTACGTAATTTCAAGTCATCTAATGCCTTTTGAGCATCTTCTACTACTCGTGTTTGACGGTCTAGTAGTTCTTGAAGACGAGCTAATTCGTTTTGTGTATCTTGTTGTTCTTTTACAGCTGTTGCTGCCGCTTGAGTTTTAGCTGCTGCTGTACGTTGTGCTTGGATATAAGCTGTTTCTTCTGCTTGAGCTCCATCAAAAGTAGTTACTGAGCCATCTGGTGCAGTTGCTGTTACTTTTGTTTTAATCGTATCAGAATCTGTTGCTGATGTTTTATCATCGATTGTATCTGCGAATGCTACATTTGCTTTAGTTGACTTGATTAAGTCTACTGATGTACCTTTTGCTTCTGAATAGCTTGTTGAGGTTCCTGTTGGTTTAGCATTTTGGATTGATGCTACATCTGTTGAACTTGCTTCACGGTATGATACATATCCTTTGAATCCAGATGCTGTTTCGATTTCCCAACCTGCATTTGATTCTTTAGCTGTTACCGCTGTACCGTCAGAAGATGTCCATTGGTTTGTTACTGAGTCGTAACTTACTGTAACTACCATCCCTTGTTCTGATGATGTGTTATCTTTCTTGATTAGAGTCTCTGTACGCGTAACATTACCTACTGCAGTTACCTCACCATTTTTACGGATTTCTGCAATCTTGTCCTCTAATGTTGATGCTGAAGATGTTGTATTCCATGTACGTTCAAACTCATAAACAACGAATTTAACATCACCATTTGCTTGCGCATCTGTATAAACACGACGTTCAATAAGAGTTGATGTACCATTACCATTGTCTTTTAATTCATAAGCTTTTTCAGTAGGTAACGAATATTTACCTGTTGCATGGTTAAATACCGCTTTGTACGTATTACCTGCTGCGTCAGTTACCATAGCAAATTCACGTTGAATATTTGCTTTTACCTTGTCAGTTGTTGCTTTAGCCGCAATATTATCCACACCAACGTATTTTGTAGATTTCGGAGTCACTGTTAAGTTAATAGTTGATTCCCCTGAAGTTGCAACTGGCGCTAATACTGCTCCTTCTTGAACTGCTGTATTTGTAGTACCTGCAGCTACTACCCAGTTTCCGTTCTTAGCTACTAATTTAGTAACTGTTCCATCTGGCATTGTAATTTCTGCTTTGTTAGCTCCATTTGAGATTGTTACAGGTATATTTGTTGCATAAGCTTCAACATTCTTAACAGTAATCTTAGGTGCTACTGCGATTGTAATATTTTCATGAGCTTCTTGACCATACATATTCCAATCCTGATTTTTCGCATTGGTTGTATTATTATAGTCTTTCGCATAAACAGCCGCTGTGAAAATTCCAGCTTCACTTGCTGTCCCAGTAATATCTCCAGTTTGTGGATTATAATTTAATCCTGGTACGACATCGTTTATTGAAGTTTGACTTCCTGTATAATTACCGTTTAGGGATGTATGGGCTGTGACAGTTTGTGGTCCGTTCTCGGTATTTACTTTAGATCCATCAACTGCAGTAAAGGTTGCTCCACTCGTGCTTCCAGGAGCAGTTTTTGAACCGGCAACAACTTTTTCTCCATTACTTCTGTATACATAACCAGTTCTTTCATCACGACTCATTCCATCATTATCAACATATTTGATGTTATGACTTACTTCGTCACCTACTGTAACTAACTTAGAAGATCCTTGAATAAGTGGTGCAGATGTATCTTGCCATCCTATCCATCCAGCCGTTAAATCCCTGAAAGTAACCTGCTGAGTAGCTCCATCTTTCTCTACAGTTACAATATAACGCATGTCATATACACCGTTTTGAAGAGAAGATGCTACATATCCTTCTACAGTATCTGTAGCTTCATTATAAGCTAATCCTGGAATTAAGTTGCTTAAGGCGACGTTTGTGATTTTGTAACCTGCAGCAGTTGCCTCATCAGATAAACTAAAACGTTTTTTCACATCTGTAAGATATACATAGTGATTTCCTTGTTCATAAGTATATCCGTAGATTTCTGTAGCTATGTATTCATAAGCTCCACCAGATCCCCAAGTTGTGTTCCCATTAGCTTTTCCTGTAGCACGAATTTTACCTTTCCATAGAGCAGCTTCTCGTCCAAGTTTTTGAGCTTCAGTTTTTGATAAAGGAATATCTGTACGACCACTTATTCCTGCTTGTCCACTATTTGCCGCAGGCACATCAGTGTTCTCAGATTGATAGCCATGAACATAAATTTTATAGTTGTCGTTGCCATCTAGTACTTTGTAAGATTTACCTGTAGAACCAAGAAATTCACCATTTTCTTTTCTTAATTCTGTAGAAGAAGCTGTGTATCCTTCGTTAGCTGAGAGAGCTACAGCGAATTTCCCATCTTGGCCGATACCGTTTCGTTTCAATTCGTCATAGACTGCCTGAATTGACTCGTTCAAACGGTTCAACTGAGCATCCACTTGTTCTTGTGCTAAGCTCTTATCAGCCAACAATTTGGTTGTTTCCGCAAGGACAACTTTGTTCTTAGCAATTGCTGCCTCGATAGCACCTTTACTCTCATCAGAAAGATCCTTTTTATTCATCTCTGAATAAGCTAATTGGTTGGTAACTTCTGCTTCAGATAAAGTTTGGTTCAAAACCTTGGTGTCTACTGTAGGATTGTCTTGATTTTGATTAGCCGCTTCTTCTTTCTTTGCAGTTTCAGCAGCGTTTGATTCTACAAGAACTGTCGCTAAAGCCTTAAGTGCTTCTGTTTGACTATCAACTTCTGATTGTCCATCTGTTGGATTCGCAAAAACCGATTTTGCGGTTGCTAAAGCTTCCTTTGCAGCAGAAAGAGCACTTGCATCTGCATTCTTAGCTACAGCGATACGGTTCTCTAAGCTTGAAATTGCTTCATAGAGTGCTGTTTTATTGGCAGCAACCTTTTCAGCAGTTTTTTCAGTATTTGCTTTAGGAGCTTCTGTTGGTGTTTTTTCTTCTGCTTCTTTTTGAACTGAAGTATCTTCCTTTTTAGGCTCCTCTGCCTTTACTTCTTTTTCAGTTACTGGAGTTTCTGCTTTCGTCGAAGTCCCATCATTTTCTGGATTAGAAGCTACTACTGATGAATCTGCAGTATTCCCATTAACTGACGTTTCTGAAGCAGATACTGCTCCATTTCCAAGGAACATCAAACCAGCCGCAATAGCTACCGATGCCGCTCCAAAACTATATTTACGAATACCGTAACGGATGTATTTTTCTACCCTAAAATCTTGTTGTTGCTTGCCTTTCATCGAGTCAAACAACCTCCTTTTATTTATTTTCATGTTCTCAGAAATACCTCAACTAAAAAACTTCCGAATATCATCAAAAATAGTCCAGAAGATAATTTTCAGTTTTTATTCCTTCACATGTGCTATTTATTTTATCAAATTGCTCTACTCTAATCAAATAATATAATATGAAAATACAACTTTTTTATAATTTTTGAAATGATAAATTGCAAGTATAAGTGCAACATTTACTCGAACTCATCCACTAGAGCTTCACAAGCAGTTCTGTAAGCTAGGCATTTCCGTGGTCGGTGATTGATATCATATAAGACCTTGTTCAAAACCTCATCATAGTTAGTGGCTAAATCTGTTTTTTGGGGGGAAATATTCTCTTAGTAAGCATTTGCTTCTTCATTGCCTCCTCTCTACCAGAATGAATAGGCATCCGCAAAGAGAAAAGAAATTCCTAAATTTTTCTACCTAAGAATAGCAAGCAAACTCCAATATATTAAAAAAAGGTGAGTATCAGATATAAATTATGATGTAGGCGACAGTCTATTCTTACATGCTTTAATTGTTTCAAGTAAAAAATAATAAATCGAAAAATCGTTCATATTTTAATCCCATAGTAGAAGATATGATAAACAAGATCAGTCTAAAATAGAAAAACAAAAAACTGCCAAAAATAAATTTGGCAGTTTTTAGGTAGGGAACCCCATTAATTCAAACAGTTTCTCATAATCGTTTATCTCAATAAAAAACCAGAGCTAATGCCCTGGTTCCTTTATTAAGCGACTTGAGTCGTTACCTTATTATTTAAGAGTAACTGAAGCTCCAGCTTCTTCAAGTTTAGCTTTGATTTCTTCAGCTTCAGCTGCAGCAACACCTTCTTTAAGAACTGATGGTGCACCGTCAACGATAGCTTTAGCTTCTTTAAGACCTTCGCCTGTGATTTCACGTACAACTTTGATAACACCAACTTTTTTGTCACCTGCAGATGTCAATTCAACGTCGAATGAATCTTTAGCAGCACCAGCGTCAGCACCACCAGCTGCAGCAGCAGCTACAGGAGCAGCAGCAGTTACGCCAAACTCTTCTTCGATAGCTTTTACAAGGTCGTTCAATTCAAGGATTGAAGCTTCTTTAATTTCAGCAATAATGTTTTCAATGTTCAATGCCATTGTGATTTCCTCCAAATGTGTTTTTAATATAGTGTTTTAAACGTAGCTTAAGCTACGAGTTGTGAAGACGAGCTTATGCAGCACCGTCTTCTTTGCTTTCTGCAACAGCTTTGACAGCGTATGCAACGTTGCGCACTGGCGCTTGAAGTACAGAAAGGAGCATAGAAAGCATACCTTCTTTGTTTGGAAGTGATGCAAGAGCGTTGATTTCTTCGACTGAAGTGAACGCACCGTCAACAACACCACCTTTGATTTCAAGAGCTTCTGCGTCTTTAGCAAATTCGCTAATAACTTTTGCTGGTGCGATAACATCTTCGTTTGAGAATGCTACTGCAGATGGACCAACAAAAAGTTCTTTAAGGTCTTCAAGACCTGCTTCTTCAGCTGCACGGCTCAAGATAGAGTTTTTGATAACTTTAAATTCAACGCCTGATTCACGAAGATTACGACGAAGAACTGTATCTTGGTCAACTGTAAGTCCACGAGAGTCAACAACAACGATAGATGCTGCTGCTTTCATTTTCTCAGCGACAATAGCAACCTGTTCAGCTTTTTTAGCAATAATAGCTTCACTCATTAGTAGTTTTACCTCCGTTTTTATTTTTGGGCTAGGCACAAAAAAATCGCACCTAAACCTAGACACGAAAGTACAATACGTTACAAAAAATAGTTACGTTTTGTGCCTCGGTTGGATGTTTACGAGTCTAGCTCCCCAACTGTCTTAGGTCAGTTTTTTTCAAACCTTATATAGGATACCATGACCTGAATCAGACGTCAAGAGAAAAATACAACTTTTTTTGGATTTTTTCTCTATCTTTTTTGAACACCATAAAACCTCTCAAAATCCAAAGATTTCAAGAGGTCTTTTCTAATCATATCTAAGAGCTTCGATAGGATCGAGTTTCGAAGCTTTATTAGCCGGTAGGAGACCAAAGATAATTCCTACGGCTGCTGAGAAGGCTATGCTTCCCATGGCTACGCTAAGAGAGACCGTAGCTTTAAGATTCATTGCACTCCCAATTGGTCCAACTACAAGGGCCGCAAAACCTAGACCAATCAGACCACCCAGGATGGTAAGGACCATCGATTCAATCAAAAACTGAGTCAAGATTTTACGACGTGTGGCACCTAAAGCTTTACGAAGACCAATCTCTCTTGTCCGCTCAGTTACCGAAACCAGCATGATATTCATAACACCGATTCCACCAACTAAGAGTGAAATCCCAGCAATAGCACCGACAACAGTGGTAATGGTTCCAAAGATTGTGTTCACCTGATCTAAGGCTGAACTCATATCTGCCGCCTTGTACTCTCCATTATCAGCTTGGGACAACTGGGTCAAACGTTTAGCGGCATCCTTAGCGACACTGCTACTATTTTTCACATCGGTCACATGGAAAAAAATCTGGCCAATAGGATCAGTATTGTTCTCAGCTGCTAACTGGGTATTGGCTACAAGCGCTGTCCCAATTTCACCAGAGGCACCAATAGCTGTGTCTTTATTCTTATAAACACCAATCACACGATAATCATTATTTCCAATAGTAACCACCTGATTAAGGGCATCCTCATTCGTCCTAAAGAGTTTTTTGGCTACCATCTGATCAATGACAATGACGCGCGAAAAATTTTTGTAATCATTGTCTTTCAAGGAACGTCCTGTCAACATCTCTAACTTTTTAGCTTTAAAGTAGCCCTGACTGGCACCTGTGATATTAACATTCTTCACAGTCTTTTTTTGGAGGGAGATAGAGGACGTTAGGCTGTTGGTCACAAAATAACTATCGATACCAGGTGTCTGCCTAGCCACTTGCTCCAACCAAACTTCTTTAACCGGTTTGGTCGGTTGTGACAAGTCTGCATAGGCAGGATCTAACTCCTCACCCTTGGCTTCATAGTAGACTTGAACAGTATCCTTATCACCTGTCACACTATCGGTAACACTCTGACGCATCCCATTTCCTAGCCCCATGATAAGTACTACCGCAGCAACACCAATGATAATTCCCAACATGGTCAGGAAGGACCGCATCTTGTGTGAACGAATAGAACTAAGAGCAAATTTCCAATTTTCCATTCTTACCTCCTAGTCAATCCGAACGCTATCAGTCGTGTCCTGAGTGATTTCACCATCACGAATGACAATCTTACGTCGGGCATAGTCTGCAATCTCGGGTTCATGGGTAACCATGACAATGGTCTTCCCTTCACGGTTTAGCTGGGTTAAGAGCTCCATAATCTGGTTTCCTGTCTTGGTATCAAGAGCACCCGTAGGTTCATCCGCCAAAATGATTGCCGGATCGTTAGACAGTGCACGCGCAATGGCAACCCTCTGCTTCTGTCCCCCAGACAACTCTGACGGTAGGTGATGGCTACGGTCTGACAAGCCGACTTTTTCCAAGAATTGCTCTGCCCTTTGCTTACGTTCGCGTGGAGATTTCCCTGCATAAATCAAGGGAAGCTCTACGTTCCTTTGGGCACTTAACTTTGGCAATAGAAAAAACTGTTGAAAGATAAAGCCAATCTGGTCATTTCGTACCTTGGCCAAACGATTTTCAGAGAGATCAGCCACATCCTCGCCCTCGAGTTGGTAGGAACCTGTCGTCGGTTGATCAAGGAGGCCGATAATATTCATGAGGGTTGATTTTCCTGAACCAGAAGGACCCATGATTGCCACGAAGTCACCTTCTTCAACTGATAAATCAATCCCCTTGAGTACCTGCAAGGACTCTTGACCATTTTTGAAAGACTTGGTGATACCTTTTAAAACCATAAGAGCTGGCTTAGTCAATTGACTTCACCTCTTCTCCGCTAGTGTCTTTGGACTTTTTACCCCTAGCATCCGTCACATTCTTTAGGGTCTCCCCATCCTTAAAGGATTTTTCGGCCTTGGTGATAACCTTTTGACCTTCTTTTAGCCCTGATGCAATTTCTTGTTGCTTGGCATCTGCATTACCAAGTTTGACCTTAACTTGCTTGATTTTCTGAGTCTTATCATCGTACACCCAGACATAATTGTCAGAGCCTTTCTTGCTCACAGCAGTTACAGGAACCAACAAGGCATCATCATCCTTTGTCACTTCAAGAGAGACATTAAAACCTTGTTTCAGTTTTCCGATAGGACTGGTCAATTGAACCTTGTATTCATACTGAGAACCTGACTGACCTGAGTTGCCAGAAGCGTTAGCTGACTGACTAGCATTTTGCTTAGGATAATTGGAAACATAACTGACCTTCCCTGTCCAAGTTTGGTCTGGGTATACTTTGGAAGTAATCTTGACCTTTTGCCCCACTGAAATATTTGGAATGTCATATTCTGTTAAGGTTCCTTGAATCTCAAATTGGCCTTCGCTTGTCACATGAACTAGGGTTTGGCTCTCTTTTGAAGCAGGGTCCACAGAGTCCGCGACTTCTACTACTGTCCCATTAGCATCTGAAACAATTACTGTTTGATTGAGAACATCTTGTGCCTTTTCTAGCTCTGATGCTGCATTAGCAATGGCATCATTATAGTCCTGCAAGGTTTGGTAATTACTTACCTCGGTTTGCTGACGCTGTTGAGGGCTAACGGTAGTCGTCGAATCATCCTCATCCGAATCACTACTTGTTTGTGCTGAAGCCGAAGGAGCTGTTCCATACTGTTGGAAATAATTACGGTCACGAACTGCCTTATTATAGGCACGACTAGCCGTATCATATGCTGCTTGGGCTGAGGTGCTGTCGTATTGGACCAGTTGCTGACCAACACTAACTTCCTCACCAACAGAGACTGTCACAGTGGCATTGCGTCCAATGGTATTGTCAAAATAAACGTACTGTTCCGACTGAGCCTTCACCATGCCAGTTAGAAGAGTAGACGAGGCCAGTTGACCCTTTGTTACCTTACTCGCTGTGGGACTCTCTGACGCTTTATCATCTTGACCCCCTCCTCCAAAAAGGTTAAAACCTAAAATCAAAATGACAAGAAAGCCAATTCCTCCAATAATCCAAATTCTTTTTTTATTTTTAAATAACTTTGGACTGATTTTCTTTCGCATAAATCTCTCTTCCTCTATTTGTACTTTATAGATAATACAATTGTAATACTTTTAAATTTCAGTGTCAATGACCGCCTTTTAAATACATAAAGCCATAGTGCAACTTTTGATTGGGACGAACCTGACGTTCAAACCCTAGTTCCTCAAAAATAGGGTCACGAAAATGTGCCTTGATGATAATTTTTTCTCGTGCGACACGTTTAGCCTCATCGAGCCATTCTTCTGTCAGACGACTGCCATTAGCTAGAGGTTTGATAGCTTGTAGATTTTCCGATTCCTTGATAGTCTCTGAAAACATAGGATCGGCATAGATGATATCAAAAGAGTGATCAGCCTGGGATTTCAAAAAGGATAAGCTATCGCTCTTAATAGCCTTAATAGACCGCATCGCTTTTTCAAGCCGCTTGTCATCTGTCTGGTAAGTTGCTAGACCACGAGAAACCACCTGAAAAATCACCTCTTGACTCTCAAGGGCTGTCACCCTATTTCCCACTGCTGTCATCACTAGACTATCTGAAGCCAGCCCCATGGTCGTATCAAGAATAGACTTGGGAGACTGCCCCAAAAGACTAATTAAAGCATCATGCAGAGCCTTAATGCGAAGAACCGCCGTATCTGGATGAAAGGACAACTCACTACCATTCACATTAACAAAAGACAATCTATCTTCATATAGAAGATAAAAAGCTCCAAATCGCTCTAAACATTTTGCCAAGGATAACTTGCGACGAGGCTGGTAGTCAGCTCCTAGCTCGTAAGCTAGTTCTTGGGCACGTGCAATCAAGGCCTCGTTTTCACGTAAAGATGTGGTAATAATCATGCTACTAGTATAGCAGAATCTTCGGAAACAAAACCATCGTCTTAGCTTTCATTTTAATTTTTGAGCTTACATTTGTGTAAGAAAAAAGCCCCAGCAAGGCTGAGACTCAATATCATATTTAGATAGCTTCTGTTGTAAAGCTACGGCTTTCAAGCACACGCACCATAGCATCTGCTGTATCAAGCGCTGTGAAGAGTGGAATTCCAGCTTCAATAGCTGAGCTACGGATAGCTGCTCCATCTTCGTCATAAGTACGTTTGTTACCAACCGTATTGATAATAGCTTGCGCTTTACCAGTACGAACAAGGGCTGGAATGTCATTGTCGTCATTTTCGCCCAATTTGTTAACAAGGGTTGCGTGAACTCCGTGTTCATTCAAGAACTTGGCTGTTCCTTCAGTGGCGTAGATACCATAACCGATAGCATCGAAGCGACGGGCCAAGTCAAGGGCTTCCTCTTTAGTATCATCATGAATAGTGAAGATAACGTTACCAAAGGTTGGCAAGTGGAGGTAAGAAGCTTCAAAGGCTTTATAGAGGGCTTTTTCAAGAGTCGCATCTGTCCCCATAACTTCACCAGTTGATTTCATTTCAGGTCCAAGGAGGCTATCTACCTTAGCCAATTTTGTGAATGAGAAGACTGGTGCTTTGACATGGACATGGCTGCTTTCTGGGTATAGACCATCTTTGTAACCTTGCTCAGCCAATGATTTACCAAGAATCAAGTTTGTAGCAACTTGAGCCATTGGGATATCAGTCACCTTAGACAAGAATGGTACCGTACGACTGGCACGTGGGTTAACCTCGATAACATAGACCGTTTCGTCCTTGATAACAAACTGGATGTTCATCATACCGATACAGTTAAGACCGATAGCCAAGCGTTTAGTGTAATCAGCGATAGTCTCTTGAATTTTCTTAGAAAGAGTTTGTGGGGGGTAAACCGCCATTGAGTCCCCTGAGTGAACCCCTGCACGTTCGATGTGTTCCATAATGCCTGGAATCAAGACATCCTTACCATCAGAGATAGCATCCACTTCACACTCACGTCCAATGATATAGCTATCAACAAGGACTGGGTGGTCTGGACTTGCCTTAACGGCTGTACGCATGTAAGAACGAAGGTCATCTTCATTTTCAACGATTTCCATGGCACGTCCACCCAAAACGTATGATGGACGAACAAGAACTGGGAAGCCAATCTTACGAGCTGCTTCAACCGCTTCTTCTTCATTTGTCGCTGTTTGTCCTGGTGGTTGTGGGATATCGAGGTCTTTAAGGGCTTGTTCAAAAAGGTCACGGTCTTCGGCACGGTCAAGGTCAGCAACCTGTGTACCCAAGATTTTCACACCAGCTTTAGACAATGGCTCTGCCAAGTTGATGGCTGTTTGACCACCAAACTGAACCACGACACCCTTAGGTTGTTCCAATTCGATAACGTTCATCACGTCTTCGAAGGTCAATGGTTCGAAGTAAAGTTTATCTGAAACTGAGAAGTCTGTTGAAACCGTCTCAGGGTTAGAGTTCATGATGATAGCTTCGTAACCTGCAGCCTGGATGGCTTTTACAGAGTGAACTGTCGCATAGTCGAACTCAACCCCTTGTCCGATACGGATAGGACCTGAACCAAGAACGATGACAGATTCTTTATCAGATTTGATTGATTCATTTTCCCACTCGTAAGTTGAGTAGAAATATGGTGTTGATGACTCGAACTCAGCCGCACAGGTATCAACCATCTTGTAAACAGGAACAATGTTATTTTCCAAACGTGTTGCACGTACTTGGTCGGCTGTTTGATTCCAAAGATCAGCAATCTTACGATCAGAGAAACCGTTACGCTTAGCTTCTTTCAGAACATCAACATCGCCTACGTGAGTAGCCAATTCTTGTTCCAATTCGAAGATATGGAGCAATTTGTCGAGGAAGAAGATATCAATCTTAGTCAACTCTGACAATTCTTCAATAGTGTAACCACGACGGATGGCTTCAGAAAGGTAGAAGAGACGGTCGTCTTGAGCTTTGACAATCTTTTCAACCAAAGCATCGTCTGTGACGTCCGCAAGTTCAGACATCTCATTGTGGTAAACACCGATTTCAAGTGAACGGCAGGCTTTAAGAAGTGACTCTTCGATGTTACGACCGATAGCCATAACTTCACCAGTTGCTTTCATCTGAGTACCAAGACGACGTTCACCGTGTTCAAATTTATCAAATGGGAAACGTGGAATCTTAGCAACCACATAGTCAAGAGCTGGTTCAAACATGGCATAGGTTGTACCAGTGACTGGGTTAATCATTTCATCAAGTGTCAGACCAACAGCAATCTTAGCTGCCAATTTGGCAATCGGATAACCAGTTGCTTTTGAGGCAAGGGCTGATGAACGTGATACACGAGGGTTTACTTCAATAACATAGTACTTGAAGCTATTAGGGTCAAGCGCCAACTGTACGTTACATCCACCCTCAATTTTAAGGGCACGAATAATCTTCAAGCTGGCATCACGAAGCATTTGGTTTTCAATATCTGACAAGGTTTGCGTTGGAGCAAATACGATTGAGTCCCCTGTGTGAATCCCAACTGGGTCAAAGTTTTCCATGTTACATACCACAAGAGCATTGTCTGCGGCATCACGCATAACTTCGTATTCGATTTCCTTGAAACCAGCGATTGAACGTTCAATCAAACATTGTGTTACTGGTGACAATTTCAATCCATTTTCAGCGATTTCGCGAAGTTCTTCTTCGTTGGCACACATACCACCACCAGTACCACCAAGGGTAAAGGCAGGACGCACGATAACTGGGTAACCAATTTCTGTCGCAAAGGCAACTGCTTCTTCAACCGTATTTACAATTTCTGATTCTGGAATTGGTTGTTTCAAATCTTCCATCAATTGTTTGAAGAGGTCACGGTCTTCGGCTTGGTCAATGGCAGACAATTTTGTTCCCAAAAGCTCTACTCCAAGCTCTTCAAGAATACCAGCTTTTGACAATTCCATTGCCATGTTCAAACCAGTTTGTCCACCAAGTGTTGGCAAGAGGGCATCTGGACGCTCTTTACGAAGAATACGTGTGACAAATTCAAGCGTAATTGGTTCAATATAAACCTTATCTGCGATTTCTTTATCAGTCATGATTGTCGCAGGGTTAGAGTTAACAAGGACAACACTGTAACCTTCTTCTTTCAAAGCCAAGCAAGCTTGCGTACCAGCGTAGTCGAACTCAGCAGCCTGACCAATAATGATAGGACCAGACCCGATAACCATGATTTTTTTAATATCAGAACGTTTAGGCATAATTTATGATACAAAGCCCGTTAAGGACCCAGTGAAAATAGGGAACGTGACGACGACGCCTAAGCGTCTAGTCACCGTTTATCTTTTTTACACAGTCCTTAGGGCGTGTTCACTTCCGTGAACCTGTATCTTCTCCTTTCTATTTGACAACTCTCTGGTTGTCATTAAATAAGGTAGTAGACTGGGGCAAACAGGAGTTACACCCCACTATAGTCACTAGACAGTTGCAATTAATGACGTGCTTTTTCAGCTTGGAAAGCATCAATCAATTCTAAGAACTCATCGAAGAGATAACTAGCATCGTGTGGACCAGGTGCTGCATCTGGGTGGAATTGCACTGAGAATGCAGGGAAGTCACGGTGACGAACACCTTCAACTGATTTATCGTTAATTTCTTCGTGCGTTACCATGAGGCACTCTGGAAGAGTGTCACGGTCAATGGCATAACCATGGTTTTGGCTGGTGAAATCAACACGACCAGTCGCAATTTCACGAACCGCATGGTTAAATCCACGGTGACCAAACTTCATCTTGTAGGCCTTGGCACCATTCGCCAAACTAAACAACTGGTGACCCATACAAATACCAAAAATTGGAATTTTGCCTTGAATGCCACGAATCATATCAAGTGAATACGGTACATCTTCAGGGTTACCTGGACCGTTCGACAACATCACACCATCTGGATTAAGATGGAGAATTTCTTCAGCAGTGATATCATGTGGCACAACAGTCACGTTACAGTCACGTTTTGAAAACTCACGCAAGATAGAGTGCTTGAGACCAAAGTCAACCAAAACGATATTTTTACCAACACCAGGTGCTGGGTAGGCTGTCTTAGTCGATACCTGCTCAATATTGTTCGTTGGCAAAACAGTGGCACGCAATTGATCTTGCAAGTGCCCAATGCTGTCTCCAGGATTAGCCAAAGTCGCCTTCATGGTACCATGTTGACGGATAATCTTAGTCAAAGCACGTGTATCAATACCAGAAACACCCGGGATGTTTTTAGCTTTCAAAAACTCATCCAAGGTCATTTGGTTACGCCAATTGCTAGCACGACGGCTAGCCTCTGACACAACGACACCCTTGGTCGTTGGCTTAATTGACTCATAGTCGTCACGGTTAACGCCGTAGTTACCAACAAGTGGATAAGTAAAAGTCAAAATTTGACCATTGTAAGACTGGTCTGTGATAGATTCTTGATAACCTGTCATACCAGTATTAAAGACGATTTCACCCGTCACATCCACATCAGCACCGAAGGCCTGACCTTCAAAAATAGTGCCGTCTTCCAAAATAAGTAAACGTTTTGCCATTATACTAAATTGTTCCTTTCACTAAGATACAAAGGGCGTTAAACATTTGAATGAAAATCAAATCTAACAAAGAAGCTCTAGCCTCTAGGAAGATTTGTCTCTTTTCAAAGATTTAGCCCATGTTCTTTTTCGTCTGATTCTCTCAGGAATCGGTTAACGTAGTTTACGCTTTGCCATTTAAAATAGCTTCAATAATTGCCATACGGACAAAGACCCCGTTTTGCATCTGAGCAACGATACGAGCCTTAGGCGCCTCAACCAGGCTATCAGCAATCTCCACATCACGATTAACCGGAGCAGGGTGCATGATAATCGCCTGATCAGATAACTTGGCATAACGTTCTTCAGTCAAACCATAGAGAGCATGGTAGTCTTCTTTTGAAAATCCTTTATCGTCCCCATGACGTTCGTGCTGAACACGAAGCAACATGAGTACATCCAAGCCCTCAATGACGTCGTCAATAGCCACATGCTGACCATAGACATCGAACTCATTCGAATACCACTCTGCAGGACCAGCAAAATAAAGCTGAGCACCCAAACGCTTGAGAATCTGCATATTGGACTTAGCGACACGCGAATGCGTAATATCACCTGCAATACAAATCTTAAGATTTTTAAAGGTTCCGAACTCTTCGTAAATGGTCATCAAGTCAAGCAAACACTGACTTGGGTGTTGCCCTGAACCATCACCGCCATTAACAATAGAGGTCTGAATAGTCCTACTATCAATCAACTGCTTGTAGTAATCGACTTCCGAGTGGCGAACCACACAGATGTCAACGCCCAAGGCAGACATGGTCAAAATGGTATCATAGAGGGTCTCACCCTTATTCACCGAGCTAGTCCCAGCATCGAACTCAATCACATCCAAGCCTAGTTTTTTCTCGGCCACTTCAAAGGACTTGTGTGTTCGTGTTGAATTTTCAAAAAAGAGATTGGCAGCGAAATACTGTCGATCCAGCTGGAAATCAGCTCTGCCGTTTTTAAAATCTCCACCTCGACGAATCAGGCCCAAAACCTCTTCATTCGTGAGGGTTTCCATAGTCACCAAATGTTTTAGTGACACTTTTCCATCTGCAATCGCCATAGTTTTTCCTTTTTAATGATTGATTAGTCCTTGCTACCTTTGTTAGGATCTGGCAAGATTTGGTAAAGCAATATTCCAAGAATGGTTGAGGTTGCCACACCCGTGATTTGGAGACCACCAAGGTCAATCATCAAACCACCGATACCAGATACCAAGATAACGCTAGCAATCAAGAGATTCTTTTTATTATCAAAATCAATCTTATGTTCAACTAAAATTTTCAAACCGCTAGCAGCGATAACCCCAAAGAGGGCAATTGAAATTCCACCCAAAACAGCTGTTGGTATTGAACTCAAGAGAGCAGACACCTTACCGATAAAACTCATCAAGACCGCAATCACCGCTGCACCCGCAATAACGTAAACTGAGTATACCTTACTAAGGGCCATAACCCCAATATTTTCACCATAAGAAGTTACTGGTGGAGCTCCAAAGAAACCAGCGATAATCTGTGCCAAACCATCACCAGTTAGAGTACGATCAAGACCTGGATCTTTAAAGTAATCACGTCCAGTTAAACTATTCAAAACCATAACATGCCCAAAGTGTTCAGTCATTGTCACAAAGGCAATCGGAGCCATGGTCAAAATCGCACTTGGATAGAGTTTGAAGTCATAATTCACAAACGGAATGTCAAAACTTGGAACTTGGAACCAATGAGCAGCCGCAACTTTTGAAAATTGAACAAACTCATGTCCCGTCAACCAACCAAGAACCACTGAAAAAATGTAACCCACGATTAAACCAAGTAAAATTGGGATAACACCGATGATTTTCTTACCATACATGTTAAAGAGGATGACGGCAAAGAGAGTTACCATAGAAATCACAAGACTAAAGATACTATAGGTATCATTAACCATTGTCGCATCCTTGACAGCATTAGCCGCAAGACTCAAACCGATGACGATGATAATTGGACCAACCACAATTGGCGGTAGGACTCTATCAATCCAAGCATTTCCCGCATACTTAACAACCAAGGCAACAATCAAGTAGACCAAACCTCCAGCCATGGCACCTTGAGCCACCGCTGCGATACCGTCAGTCTTCATAAGCATCTGCATAGCCGCAATATAGGCAAAACTAGACCCCATGTAAGCTGGAATCTTGTACTTAGTCACCGTCAAGTGAGCCAAAGTTCCCAAACCAGATGAGAAAAGAGCAATAGCGGGATCAATCCCTACCAAAATCGGTACAAGAACCGTCGCACCAAACATTGCAAACAAGTGCTGGAATGACAAACCCACCAATAAACCAGCTTTGGGCATATCATTCACATCATATTTTACGTTATTCACGATATCAAAGTACTCCTTAAAATTAAGATACAAAGGGCGTATAAAGAGCAAAGTAAAATTAGGAAATCTGACGCAGAAGCTTTAGCTTCTAGGAAGATTTATCTATTTTACACAGCTCTTAGACCGTGTTCAATTAATAAGATACAAAGGGACGTTTTGGCTAAGCCAAACATTTCTGTAGAAAAATCGAAGTCGACAACGCACTCCAAATTGTGCTAGGAGACTTATCTTTTTTCCTAAGAAATGAGTCCCGTGTTCAGTTAAGTAAGATACAACGCCCGTATAAGGCCTAAAGCAAAGATAGGAAATATGATGACGGAGCGCCAGCTCCTAAGAATATTGATCTTTTTTGCACAAGGCTTAGGGCGTGTTCATTTAACAAGATACAAAGGGCGTTTCACCCTATCCGTCAGTCAACTTAGCTTGGATCGATAATGTTGACACTATCCTTACCATCAACTTCTGTCACCAAAACTTCGATTTCTTCTGACTCACTAGTTGGGATATTTTTACCAACATAGTCCGCACGGATTGGCAATTCACGGTGACCACGATCAACCAAGACAGCCAAACCAACACGCGCCGGACGCCCATGGCTAACGATATTATCAATAGCTGCACGGATAGTACGACCTGTGTAAAGCACATCATCTACAAGGATAACATCCGTACCATCAATTTCGATAGGAATAAGGGATGTGTCCTGTTCAGATTTAACATCATCACGGTAAGCCTTAGTGTCAAGCTCAATCAATGGTACATCAAGGTTTTCCAACTGTTTCAAGCGCTCTTGGATACGCTGGGCAATATAAACACCACGTGTCTTAATACCAGCCAAGACAATCTTGTCGAGATTTTTGTTACGCTCAATAATCTCATAAGTGATACGTGTAATGGCACGTTTCATGGTTACGTCATCGACGATCTCTTTTTTCTTCATAAAAAGAACCTTTCTAAATACAAAAAATCCCCTTGAAACAAGGAGATACACAAAAACATGGCACAGTTCAACCGCGCGCTTCTCATGGCTCCTTGCCTGCCTCTCTGGACAGTGATTAAAGGACTTATTTAATTAGGTAAATTATAGCAAATTTCAGACTCTTTTACAAGAAAAAAACGGACGCCTCTCCCAAGAAAGACTATCCGTTTGATAACTGTTAAGCTTCTCTCAACTTCTCCAAGGTTTTCTTGAAAATAGCAGGTTCTTCCGCTGTAAATTCGACCAATTCTCCAGTCGTAGGATGTGTGAAACCAAGAGTCTTGGCATGTAGAAATTGGCCATGGCCCTTGAGGGTCTTGCGTGGCCCATAAAGAGGATCTCCCGCCACCGGGTGACCGATATAAGCCATGTGCACACGAATCTGGTGCGTGCGACCTGTTTCCAGTTGCAACTCTACCAAGGTATAGTTGCCAAAACGTTCAAGAACGGTAAATCGTGTAACTGCAGGTTTTCCTTTAGCTGTTACTGCCTGCTTCTTGCGGTCTTTGTCCGAACGCCCAATCGGAGCCTCAATCACGCCCCTATCGTTAGGTAGATTGCCATGCACGATAGCCACATACTTACGAAGGGACTTCTTATCCTTAAGCTCCGCAGCCAAAGCATTGTGGGCCTTATCGTTCTTAGCAATCATAAGGAGACCAGACGTATCCTTATCGATACGGTGAACAATCCCAGGACGAACCACACCATTGATAGACGAAAGGTCCTTGACATGATACATAAGAGCATTGACCAAGGTGCCAGACGTGTGGCCAGCTGATGGATGGACCACCATACCTTGAGGTTTGTTGACCACTGCCACATCCGCATCCTCGTAGATAATATCCAAAGGAATATCTTCAGCCTTGTATTCCAAGACCTCTTCTTCAGGCAATACATAGGTAATGACATCACCCTCTTTAACCGCATACTTAGCCTTGGCCGACTTACCATTAACCAAGACTGTTCCAGCCTTGATTGCTTCATTGGCCTGACTACGTGACAATTCTGTCAAATCGGCCAAAGCCTTGTCCAGACGGTTTCCCGCCTCTTTAATGATGACTTCCATTTTCCTCTTTCCATAAGATTAAAATCAAGAGCAGCACACCCACCGTTAGATAGGAGTCTGCCACGTTAAATATTGCAAAATCAATAAAATCAAGCTGAACCATATCAACCACGTAACCCAAGTACAAACGGTCGATAAAGTTGCCAATACCACCTGAGATAATCAAAATCAAAGATAGCACCAACCAAAGACTCTTCTGGTAATTCTTAACCAGATAGACCAAAGCAGCACCGATCACTAGAACCGTCAAAATCACAAAGAAATATTTCTGACCCTGTAAAATCGAAAAGGCAGCACCACGGTTCTGTAGATAGGTCAAGCTGAAAAGCCCAGGAATAGCCTTGATAACTTGGTTAAGGGCAATATTTGCCACAACCCAATGCTTGACCCACTGATCCAAACCAATCAGAGCTAGAATAGCCAAAGGAATCACAACCTTACGCATAAGTCCTCCTATGGTTTGTAAGTATCAAAGTAGTCAAACATAACATTGACAAACTTGAGAGCACAAGATGATAAGTTAATCCCCTTACGACGGACATAAACCATCTTGTTATCCAAATTATCCTCAAGTGGAATAACTGTAATACCGTTTACACTTTGAGCATCTAGGAAACCAGAACCCGTCGCATAAGCATCCGTACGCTCCAAGATACCGTTCAAAGTCGCACGGTCTGTCACGTTAAACATAAGAGACGAATCTGATGTATCCACAAAGTTTTCAGAATAGTACAGGTACTCGTCCTTCTCCTGAGTAAAACGTACGGTAGGTAGGTGCGCCAAATCCTCCATGACTAAACTCTCTTTATGAGCCAGTGGATGGCCCTTGCGAAGATAAATATGAGTCTTAAATGGAATCAAATCAATAGCCTCAAGCCCAAGCTTGTCCATATTTTGTTGGATGCCCTTACTATTTTGACGATTCAAATAGATAATTCCAATCTCACTGTGCCCCTTGGCTACTTCATCCAAAATTTGAATGGTCGTAGACTCAAAGACACGAAAATCCTTGTAATCAGGGTAACGTTCTGAAAAAGTCGTAATCAAAGGTGGCAAAAAGTCATAGTGCTGACTGGCAATAGAAAACTGGTTCCCTTTTTCAGAAGCATTAAGATAGCGATTTTCAAAACTATCAAAACTGCGCACAACCTCAAGCGCGCGTTCATAAAAGGTCATGCCCTGACTGGTCAAGACTGCCCCCGTCGTTGTACGGGTGAAAATTTTAAAATTTAACTCCTGCTCCAAATCCTTGATAGCCACTGAAAGACTAGGCTGACTCACAAAGAGCTTGCTGGCCGCCTCGCGGAAGGTTCCACTATTGGCAATGGCTACGACATAACGTAGTTGTTGTATGTTCATATGTGACACTTCTTTCTTGAAAAATCAATCAGTTCTATTATACCAGATTTTATCCTCTTTTGTTGATAGTAAAAAGCTCAGGCAACCCTGAGCTTGAATTACTAAAAAATAGTCTTATTCGTCTGATTTGTCTGTCAAGAAGTACTCGTTTTCACGTTTATCATAGTCAAAGGTCAAACGAACAGTATCTAACTTATCACTTTCTGGATTATAATCACGGTAGCTAAGACTCACTGACTGAGTGAGATCTCCTTGTTCGGTTTGTGTCATTTCATGATAAGTAAAGCTAGCCTCTGGGTGTTTTTCAACCACCTCAGAAAGTCGTGTCCCCTTGAGCAAATCAGCTTGTGTACTTACAGACAACTTTTCATAGTCATCTTTTGTCCAGTTGCTATGATAGTCACTAACTTCCTTAACTTTATCATAGCCAAAATCTGCGGAAGCATGCTCTAGGATGTAAGTACCATCTTTAGACTTAAAGGTCAAACGGACAAAGTGATCACTACCTGTTCCCTCTTTTGAATAAGTAAGGTCTAGTGTCAGTGTCTCACCCTCATTGCGCCACTCGGCATCCGTAGCCTTACCGTGAGCATCTAGGACCTCATCCAAAGTCAAAGAGTCAACCTTCAAGTCCTTAAACTGGTCCTCTGTCCAGTCAAATTGATAATCTTTATTAATATATTTATTTGCTCTGTAACGAAGATCAGCCTCAAACTGATCGGCATGGTTCATGACATATTTCACCGCTTGATAACCTGCTCCAGCAAGCGAAGTCATGAAGAAGATAATTGACATGACTAGGGCAATAATAGATAGTGCCTTGCGTGTCGATTTCAGACTCAAAACCAAAGTCACAATCGCCAAAATGATAAGGAAGAAAGCAAGGAAAGTAAAGACAAAACCGATAGGAAGCGTCCAAGACAAAACGACAAATAGAATCCCCAAAACTAGGATAATAATTGGCAAAGCAATATTAACAAAAGCATTGTTCTTGGTTACTTTTGGCTTGTAATAAGGGTTTTCCAAAGGTATCTGACTTGTCTTTGGAGTTTCTTTTTCTTGCTCTTTCTCCAGATTCAACTCAGGCATGTGATTAGGAGCTTCCTCCTCTAATGTCACCTGAACTTCGTCTAGTTGCGTATCTGCTACTGAGTCAACAGACACCTCTTCAGTAGTTTCAGAGCTATCCACCTGCTGAGCCTCAATTTGCTCAGACACTTGGGCAGTTTCATCCTCAGTAGCGATGACAAAATCCTCTTTCTTAGCCTCCATAAACTCCTCAGGACTTGGTTTACGACCATTGACGTCCTCAAAGTGACGCACCCATTCTTCTTTAGTTGCCATAGCTGACTCCTTTATCTCTTTTTCTTTATTTTATCATACTTTAATCTGGTCTTATGAAAATAAAGTCGGATAAAGTGATATTTTTTAAAACTGCTTGAGACGCTTAAGTGACAAGCTATTTCGTGAAAATTGACGAAAGACGAAAAACTGCACCCAAAAGTTAGATTTTTCTGTCTAACTGTTTGTGGTGCAGGTCAAATAATGGATTATTTATTCCTCAGCAATGCCTTTATATGACTCGTTTGTATTACTACGGAATTCCATATTTACCTCACAATCACCCTCATATAAATATAGATAAGCACCTAAGTTTTTAAGATTTTCTAAGAGAGTATCCATTTTTATTAAATCCTCTAAATCTAAATAATCATATCCTAATAAAACTTTTCCCTTTTGAATCCTATTCTTTTATTTCACCAATTGGTAGACTAATAAAGCTTCTTACCAATTTACAAGCTTCAAAAATATTATTTGACATTTTTACTTTTGAATAGATTACTGACACAACTTCATCCTTTAAAAATCTTGCACATATATACAGTCTGGTGTTAGTAAGACTAGTTTTTTATATTTATAGTTAAGCAACTAATCCTTCTTAATTCCGAAACTAAGCTTACAAAATCTATAAAGACTATAAGAAATTGCAATAATTAAACCGTACTTTTTTAAAGTCTATATTTACATAAACTTTTATACTACGACATTAACTTCTGTATGTAAAGATAGCGAGTAAGACTACCATGTAAAAGTAGGTGCGAAATTTCAATAACTTTCTCCTTTTATCAAGAAAAAACAGGAAGTTTTCCCCTCCTGTTCCTTATTTAGTCATCTCCCAAACCTGATTTATAAGCTAGGTAGAAGGTATCTTCACCTTCTTTGGCATCAAATGACAAGTAAACACTCTTAAGTTTTCCTTCTTCTGCATCAAAGTCACTATAAGAGAGAGTCATTTCTTTCTTGAACTCACCTTCACGAGATGTTGAGATAGTGTAATCAGCGTTTGAAGCTTTAGGGTGATCTTTAATGACATCCTTTAGTTTCGTACCATTAGATGGGTCACTATAGTCTCCTTCAGTAAGTGCCTCGTACTGCTCTTTCGTCCAGTCAGACTTGTAAGAGTTGTCAACTTCTACCTTATCTTGAGGGAAGCTACCTGAAGCATATGACAAGATAAAAGTACCATCATATTGTTTCTTAAAGTTTAGGTAGACACTTTCACCATAGTCTTTACCAGAGTATGTTAACTTCAACTCATCACCTGACATCTCGGCATTTGACGCCTTGCCGTATGTCTTAATGATTGATTTAACAGAGTCTTTACCTGCTTTCAACTTTTTGAACTTAGATTCATTCCAGTCAAATTTAGCATTTTTGTCAATATAATCGTTGACATCAGTGCTGTCACCTTTTGAGTCAGATTTTAAATCGCTGTCATCATCATCTTTATCAGCAACTTTTGATGTCTTGCTTGAGCTTGTACTATCACTAGAGTTTTGAGCCATTTGAAAAATAAAACCACCGATAGACACAAAGAGCATAAGACCAGCAACACCTGTTGCGATGATCGAGAGCAATTTCTTGCTTGATTTAAGGCTGAAGATAAGTGAAACCACTGCCACAGCAACTACAAGCACTGTCAAAATAATGAAGAGCCAAGCAGGACTGACAATCCATGCCAAGATGGCAAAGATTACTGCAAGAGTAATCGTAACGATTGGTAAGATAAGGTTGAAGAGAAGTTTATCCGCTGAGCTATCTACGGGATTAGGTACAGTTCCAAATCCTTTAGCTGTAGGGATAGATGCTTTTTCAAACATGCTTGAATCAAATTGTGGTATCGGTTGTTGAGCAGGTGCTTCTGAGAAGGCTGCATCTCCAAATGGTGATTCACTGCTTGCTTGTTCTGCTGGCACTTCTTCAGCGACAGGTTCATTAGCTGCTTCTTGCACAGATGCTACTTGAGCAATCAAAACGCTAGTATCAAAGTCAGCTGCTTTAGCGTCCAAAAATTCTTGGGGGCTAGGCTTACGCCCATGTACCGACTCAAAGAGTTCAGCCCATTCTGCTTTAGTTGACATAAAAATCTCCTTTTTTCAAGAAATCCAAACAAGAGGTCCCTTCGACTTGGCGAAGTTTTCTATAGTTAGGATTTAGACAGCTATCTCTGATAAGAGTAAGTAGCATGCGTCCTTTCAAAAGTCAGACCTCACCTTTTAGCCTGAGGCAACCTTTTTCCTATATCTAATCCCATTGTTCATTTTCTTGTTGATAATCCCATTCTACCATATCTAAAGACCTCTGTTAACCATTTCCCAAAAGTTTTTTTCTGCTACAATAGTAGGTATAATGCACCAAAGGAGTTTATATGAAAAACATTAAAAAGTACATTCCATTAATTATTGTACTTGTTCTCGCTGTACTAGGATTTATCTACCGTGAGAACATTTCACGTGCTGTTCGTGGAGATGCTTACGTGGATAGTAAGATATTCACTAAACAATTAGAAAAAGCTCAAAAATCTGGAAAAGAGGCTTTTCCACAGTTGACAGACAAGGTCGACAAGGACGAAGCTGAAGTTATCCTCCATACTTCAAAAGGTGATATCACTGTTAAACTCTTCCCTACGCTTGCTCCTAAGGCTTCTGAAAACTTCTTGAAGCACACCAAGGATAAATACTACGATGGTCTTACCTTCCACCGTGTGATCAAGGACTTCATGATTCAAAGTGGTGATCCTAAGGGAGATGGTACCGGTGGAGAATCTATCTGGAAGAAAGGTTTCGCTGTTGAACCTACACCATTCCTCTACAACATCCGTGGCGCACTTGCTATGGCTAATACCGGTGCTAAAGATTCAAACAGCAGCCAATTCTTCATCGTTCAAAACAAGGATGACCAAAGTAAGCAACTAGGAAACGCAGGCTATCCAAAACCTATCATTGACGCCTACAAAAAAGGAGGCTACCCTGCTGGTGATACGAAATATACTGTCTTTGGACAAGTTATCAAAGGCATGGATGTCGTTGATACTATTGCTAACCTTGAAGTTGATAACAATAGCAAACCAAAAGAAAATGTAATAGTTAATTCAGTAGAAGTCGTTAAAGACTACAAATTCAAATAAATTCGAGAAGCTGATCCTCGGATTTATTTTTATTTGACAGCAGTAAAGAGATAATCACCAGTGTTAACGCGGGCTTCTTTAGTAGTTAAGACATCATCGAAGTCAGCAGTGTTTGTCACAATGACTGGTGTGATAACTGGTAATTTTGCATCTCGAATAGTTGCTAGGTCAAATTCTATAAGTTTTTGACCCGCTTCTACGACATCCCCTGCTTCCACATAGGTCTTGAACCCTTTTCCAGCAAGAGAAACAGTATCCATACCAATATGGATGAGAAGCTCTGCACCATTTTCAGTTGTCAAACCAATAGCATGGCCAGTAGGGAAGACTAAATTAACCGTTGCCTTAGCTGGTGCAACAACTACACCATCGGTAGGATCAATAGCAATCCCCTTACCCATAGCTCCTGAGGCAAAGACTTGGTCAGGAACTTGGTCAAGTGGGACAATATTCCCAATAAGTGGGCTAGCAATGATTTCTTGTTGAATTTCTTTAGGAGCAGGTGCAGCTTCTTCAGCTTTTTCTTCACCCTTAGCTGATCCACCACCGTATAGATTTGGTACTCGTACAAAGAGTTGGATGAGGAAGGCAAGAACACCACCCACAATGGCAATAATAATGGCAAAGATAACTTTAGAAAGGTTACCGTCAGGCCCAATAAGGCTTGGGAAGACAAAGACACCCAGACCACCTATTGAATACGCCTTAATATCTAGGGCCATCATGACAGCCCCCATAAGTCCTGAAACACCACATGAAATATAGAATGGCGTTTTCATTGGAAGAGTTACCCCATAGATAGCAGGTTCTGTAACCCCAAAAATAGATGAAATGAAGGCTGGCATAGAGATGGTACGGACTTTTTCTTCTTTCGTTTTAAGCATGATAGCTCCCAACACACCTGTTTGCGTGAAACATGGAAGAATAGCTGCTGAAAGAATAATAGAACTTCCGTTTGTTGCCACATCTAAGATAGCAAGGGGAACAAGTGCCCAGTGCATTCCGAACATAACCAAGACTTGCCACAAAACACCAAGTACAAGACCAAAGACAATCGGATTAAAGTTCATGATTGCTTGGAAAAGATTTGTCAATCCATTAGAGAAAGTATTGGCAACTGGTCCCACCACCAAGAATGTTAATGGAACGGTAATGAGTAATGTAAAGAAAGGCACTACGAAGACTTTAATCACATCTGGAGTAATCTTGGTAAAGAATTTTTGAATGTATGAAGCCACCCAAATTGCCAAGATAGAAGGCATTACAGTTGAGAGGTAACCTCCTGCAGGAAGTGCAAAAGGAATAACTCCTAGAACATGTCCTTGACCAGCCTTTTGAAGAGCAGTCACTAGTGTAGCAATATCAGGGTAAACAAGCGCTCCTGCAATCGCAATAGCTGTAAACTCATTAACCTTGAAACGACGGGCAGATGTTAATGCAATCAAGATTGGCAAGAACTGGAAGAAACCATCTCCTGCTGCATTCAAGATGACATAAATAGGACTTGTTGCAGCTGACAGACCACATGCTGCCATGATAGCAACTACACCCTTGATAATCCCGGCCGCAGCCAATGGACCAAGGAAAGGTTGGAAAATACTTGAGACTAGGGATACAAAGCGATCGAAGAGATTACCCTTTTGTGCATCCCCCTCATCAAGATCAAGACTTCCACCTGCTGGAAGACCACCAACTTGGAGAACCTCCGCATAAACATCAGGCACATGGTTACCAATCACCACCTGATATTGTCCACCTGCTTTAACAACAGTAACAACTCCGTCACGGTTCTTAAGGTAGTCATCATCTGCTTTAGATTCATCTTTCAAATCAAAGCGCAAACGTGTCACACAGTGTTTCAAGCTATTAACATTTTCCTTGCCACTAACGTGTTTGAGAATGTCCTCAGCTAATTCAGTATATTTAGCCATAAGGTCTCCTTTCTTGTCTAGGATCCTAATTTTCTTTGAGGCTTTTTCAACGAAAAAAACCTAAATAAATACCAAGAACCAATTGAGATGAGTATACACTACTCCCATTAGTTTTTCGTATTTATCTAGGTTTTGCCTGCTGACCAGTAACAATCCTTTTGCTATGGTTATATAATATCAGAGTTCAAATATTTTTTGCAAACCCTTACAAAAATATTTTTTTGTTTTTGAAGGTATAATCTTGACCAAGATTATAAGTCATGATAAACTATTGTTAGTTTATAAACTAACAGAAAGAGAGTTACACGATGAAGACAAGAGCAATTATTGAATTTAAAGACACATACGCTAGCATGGAATGCCACGAGCTTGGTTACCAAACCAAGGAAACTGCCTTGGCTATTATTTCTCCCACTGGACATATTCTATCAAGTACACCGCTTTTCAGAAAGGCATATGGTTCAAACACTGCTCACATCGACCAGCTTCCTTTCAATATGGATGATCTCAGTATCACAGCAAGAGGTCTCAGTAAAAAAGCTAAAGCCAACTTGGAAGATTGGATTGCCCATACTATCATTCTTCCAATGAACTATGATAAGTACTTTACTAAGCATCAAGAACTTTTGCACCTCCTAGCAGAGTCGCCTATCGTCGAGTCTGTCCAAGCTTTAACTTATAAGACAGTTAAGATTCATTTTTCCGAAGCCCTCAATGATGAACATATTCGTCAACTGCAAGGTTTTATTCTCGCTCAAGCAGGCATCTATAGCTATATTGGGACATCTACAGTCTCAGACCGAAATGCCCACCAGGCTCTTGAATGGGCTAAACTTGATGTTAATGGCCGTTCGCACAACGATCACAAGCCCGCTATTTTCCATCGTAGTAAGGACCTCATAAGCGGTTTCTTTCACCATGGAAGCCAAGAAAGTATTGCATAACTAATAACTGGGACACCTTGTGTCCTTTTTTTTGGCAACTAAAAAACCCACCATAAGGTGAGCTAAATCGATTTATTTACTGTGTTTCCAGTTACTGTAGATACTAAACACTACAATCCAGATGGTTGCTCCGATAGCTCCGACAACTGTTGACTTTTGCAAGAAGAGACAAACAAAGACGAAGATGAAGAAAAGGATAGTCAATGGATTAAGAATCTTATAGGCTGGCATAAGGAAGCCATCTGCCATAAACTCTTGAGACTTACGGTACTTGAGATGAGCAAGCATGGTCAAAATATAGATGGCAATGTAGACACCTGATGATGATGCCGTAATCAAAGCGAAGGCATCAGATACACCAGGTAAGACGTTGATGAAGGCTGAAACACATACTACAATGGCTGAAACAATGATAGCACGTGAAGGAATACCATTACGTGACAAAGTATCTAGCTTCAAAGCTTTCATGACTTTACTATTTGGTGTCTCCTTAGCAATTTGGAAAAGGTGACGACCTGTAGAATAAAGCGTTGAGTTCAATGATGAAGCCGCTGCTGTCAAAACAACAAAGTTAATGAAAGCCGCTGCCCACTTGATACCAGCCATTTGGAAGACCGTTACGAAGGGTGATTCATTAACTGGAAGTTTTTGCCATGGGAAGATAGCCATGAGGGCAATGAGGGCACCCACATAGAAAATGACAATACGAATCGGAATCTCCTTGATTGCCTTTGGCAACACCTTACGTGGATTTGCTGTCTCAGATGTTGTAATCCCTACAAATTCGATGGCTTGGTAGGCAAAGAAGACCATTTGGAAGGTCATGACAAAGCTCACCCAACCTTTAGGAAACATCTGAAATCCTTGTGTGATATTGGTAAGACTAGCATGTCCAGCTGGCGTTTCAAAGTTAGTTGCTACCATAAATATCCCTGTAGCTATCAAGGCAAGAATGGTGACAATCTTGATCATCCCAAACCAAAACTCAACTTCCCCGAAAATCTTAACTGCGATTAGGTTAACCGAACTCAGGATAATCAAGAAGACAATCTGAATCTGCCAGGCAGGCCAACTCGGGAACCAGTATTGCACATAGGTCGATACAGCCGTAATTTCTGCCATCCCAAGGAATATCAGCGATACCCAGTAAGACCAACCCGAGAAGAATCCCCAGCCCTTACCAAGGTATTTGGTAATAAAGTTGATAAAGGTGTGCTGGTCAGGATCCATATAGAGCATCTCACCGATCGCTCGCATCATAAGATACATGAAGATACCAGTTAGTATATATACTAAGATGATTGAAGGTCCTGTTAGGGATAGGGAACGCCCCGCCCCAAGAAAGAGACCTGTACCGATTGTACCAGCGATGGCAATCAGCTGGACGTGACGGTTTTGAAGACCACGCACCATCCCATTCTCAGTCTGGTTTTCGTCGTCTTTATGATGTTGCTTTTGCGACATTTTTTTCACTCCAATTCTATTTAGCACGACTCATTGAATCATGCCATTTTTAACATAACTTATATTTTACCATTTTTGAAATAATTGGTCAATTTTATACAGAATATTCAGAATTTTATACTTCGAAACAAGGGCTTGGAAAAATTCCAAACCCTTGTACATCGTTATTATGATTCAGGATCATCAAGGCTACGGCCATGCAAACCTTTTTCACGTTGTATTTGACGTAGTTTTTCAGGTGTCACATCGTTACCCTCTTCATCAACCACTTTAATTCCTTCGATATGGTGACGAACTGAGCGACGATAGCCCTCAATGTATTCTTCACGAAGTTTTGCTTGTTCCACTGCTTCTTCTGGAGTCAAACCTTCTGTTTTTTCTTTTTTGCAAGCTCATTGATTCGAGCAATTTTTTTAGAATCCATTCCTCTTACCTCTATTTTGTATTCAATTGGTTAAAGGCTGCAACAGCTTTGGCTTTAGCCACAAGACTCGAAAGAAGGGCCAAACGGTTATTTTTAACAGCTTCATCCTCTGCCATTACCATCGTGTTGTCAAAGAAGGCATCGATGACTGGGCTAAGAGCAAAGAGCTGAGCCAATTTGTCACTAGCTGAACCAGTCAATTCAAGCTCTTCAATTGCTTTAGAAAGGACTTTTTCTTGATTATTTTCAAAGAGACTGGCATCGACTGCTACTGAATCATCTGCTTTTTCTGCCAAGTTGAAGGCACGTGAGAGTGATTCAACAGCTGCCTTGTAACCATCAGCCTTAGCAGCTGCTGAGAGGGCGTCAGCTACTTCAAGCATATCCGCAACCACGAAGTTTGAACCAGCAAGAACGGCTTCTTTGATATCTTTTGATGTACGTCCCATCATCTTGTCCACACGTGCCTTGATGAAGTTGATAACTTCTGCTTGATTGTCATAAGAAAGACTATCAAATGAAAGGGCGTAAAGGCTGTCGATCAACTCATCCATAGGGATGTGCCAACCAAAAGCATCCAAGATACGAACAATCCCTTGCGTTGCACGACGAAGCGCATAAGGGTCATTAGAACCTGATGGAATCAAGCCAACTGAGAAGAAGGAAAGGAGGGTATCCAATTTATCTGCAAGCGCAAGGATGGCACCAACCTTAGTCTCTGGAAGAGCTCCGTCTGCTGAATCAGGAAGGTAGTGCTCACGGATAGCTGTCGCAACCGCAGCATCCTCACCAGCAAGGAGGGCGTATTTTTCACCCATGATTCCTTGCAATTCATCGAACTCTCCGACCATACCAGTCAAGAGGTCAAATTTGTAGATTTCAGCTGCACGCGCTACGGCTGCCCTTTCTTCAGCAGTCAAACCAGCTTGCTCAGCCAAGGAAGCCGCAATGACACCAGCACGGGCCATGTGTTCTGAGAGAGAACCGATTTTTTCATGGAAAGTCACGTTAGCCAATTTAGCAACGAGATCTTCAATCTTGAGTTTTTGGTCTTCACGCCAGAAGAATTCACCATCTTCAAGACGGGCCACCAATACTTTTTCATTTCCTCGGATAACATTTTCCAAATGCTCAGCGTTACCATTACGGACTGAGATGAAGTTTGGTTTAAGCTTACCGTCAAGGTCACGTACAACAAAGTAACGTTGGTGCGTTTCCATTGATGTCACCAAGACTTCTTCTGGAACGTCCAAATACTTAGTGTCGAAACTTCCCATAAATGCTGTTGGGTATTCGACCAAGTTCAAGACTTCATTCAAAAGTCCTTCTTCGATTTGGACTTGAACACCTTGTTCTGATTCGATGGCTTTGATTTGCTCACGAATCATGTTTTCACGTTCTTTGCTATCCGCAATCACGTACACGGTACGAAGGTCTTCCTCATAAGAATCTGCATTGGTGATTTCCACTTCGTGCCCAAGGAAACGGTGACCACGGCTCACACGACCTGACTTGATATCCAAGAAATCAAGGTTAAGCGCTTCGTCGCCCAAAAGGACAACCAAAGTATGAACAGGGCGGATGTATTCAAAGGTGTTGTTAGCCCAGTGCATGCTAACAGGGAAAGTCAATGAAGAAAGCACTTCTGGAACGCCAGCCAAGACTTCTTTGGCAGGTTTTCCAGCTTCATGTTTCGTCACGTAGACATATTCTTCACCTTTAACTTCACGGAATTCGATATCATCAACGGTCAAGCCTTTTCCACGGACAAATCCTTGTGCCGCTTTTGAGAAGTTACCTTCTGCATCCAAGGCGATTTTCTTAGAAGGTCCTTTAAAATCTTCTGTCAAATCAGATTGTTGATCAGCCAATCCAATGACACGGACTGCCAAACGGCGCGGTGTTGAGAAAGTTTGAATGCTTTCGTATGAAAGACGATTGTTATCCAAGAAGGCTGCCATTTTCTCCCCGAGTTGTTTTTCACTTGGTGTGACAACGTAGGCTGGCAATTCTTCAAGTCCAAGTTCTACTAATAAGTTTTTTGTCATGTTTTTTCTCCGAAAAATATTTTTTTCCAGTTTGCCTTATGTGATTGTCACGCAAGCAACCGACTGCGTCGTTTCATTGCTAAAATTGGAGCCTATGTCTCCAATTTTGCCTGGTATCGTTAGTTTCTCTAACGATACCTTTATCACTGCGGCAACTGGTTCTGTAGGATTACTCTATTAGCCAATCCTTTTTAATACGCTCTGTTTATTCTTCCTCTTCTGCTAGGAGTTTTGCGCGTGTGGCTTCGTCAAGAAGTGGGTAACCAAGTTTCTTACGTTCTGCAACGAAGGTCTTGGCTACAACACGGGCCAAGTTACGGATGCGGGCAATATAACCGGCACGTTCTGTGACAGAAACAGCACCACGAGCATCTAGCAAGTTAAAAGTATGTGAACATTTCAATACGTAGTCGTAGGCTGGGTGAACAAGACCCAATTCCAAAGCACGTCCTGCTTCTTTTTCAAATTTTTCAAAGTTTTCAAGAAGCATATCTTGGTCTGAGACTTCAAAGCTGTATTTTGAGTGCTCATATTCTGGTTGAAGGAAGATTTCTCCGTATTTAACGCCTGGAGCCCACTCAATATCGTAAACAGAATCTACTTCTTGGATGTAAGAAGCCAAACGTTCCAATCCGTAAGTGACCTCAGAAGTTACCGGACCAGTTGCCAATCCACCAACTTGTTGGAAGTAGGTGAACTGAGTGATTTCCATACCGTCAAGCCAAACTTCCCAACCAAGACCAGCTGAACCAGTTGATGGGTTTTCCCAGTTATCTTCAACGAAACGAATATCATGTTCCAAAGGATTGATCCCCAATTTTTCCAATGACTCAAGGTAAAGCTCTTGGATGTTTGATGGTGATGGTTTCATAACCACTTGGAATTGGTGGTGTTGATAGAGACGATTTGGGTTTTCCCCGTAACGACCATCAGCTGGACGACGAGATGGCTCTACATAAGCCGCATTCCATGGTTCAGGCCCAATGGCACGAAGGAAGGTGTAAGGACTCATGGTTCCTGCACCCTTTTCATTATCATAAGCCTGCATGAGCATACAACCCTGGTCATTCCAGTATTGTTGTAAAGTAAGGATAATTTCCTGGAAGGTTAGTTTTTTAGACATTATTTACTCCTTTAATTTATATTATCTTTTTAGGTTTATTTATCAAGCAACCAAGAAAAAGCTGGATCCTGAAAAATATGACGTTTGGGAACAGTTTGTAAATTCTGATCGCATTCATCTATTGTACCTAATTTCAAAGCACAGACTTCTGGTATATTTTCTTGAACAGTGAAAATTTGACTATGACAGTTCTGGCAGTAATAACGCTGTTTTCCTGGAGAAGAACTATACGTAACAAGCTTTTCTTTTCCATGCAATACTAGATTTTTACTGCTAACTTTAGCATTAACTGTATAGGCAGACGCAGTTGCTTTCCGACAGAATGAACAGTGGCAAAAAACTAATTCAGATAATTCCTCATCTAGAGTGTAAGTCACTGCTTTACATAAACAAGATCCTTTAAGCATTGTACTCCTTTCTACTTAGGTATTAGACGAATTCAAAAAGAACCGAATTTCAACACCCAAGCCTTGCGACTAGGGGCGTCAGAAACGCGGTTCCACCCTAATTTATTACTTCATTTTATCTGTTTGTCTTCAGCTCTTTGCTGAGAGAAAGCGCCACTTGCTTACTTTGCTCTACTTGGCTTTCACTATCCCAAGCTCGCTAGAAAAACGCCATAAGCCCTTCTTTCTTGTCAGTATTATAGCAGAAATAGAGAAACTTGTAAAATAAAATTCTAATCCTTCTCACTGATTCCCATTTCCTGACGAACATGTGCATGGGAATCTTCATGAAGAATATCATTATCAATAATTGAAGCTTCTCGAAGTTCTTGGGCCTTTTTCCTGTCCTGATGGGTTAAGTCTTGATTGGGATCATAAGCTTTCTCGACGATAGACAAGAGATGATTTCGAATTTCCTTTTCCTTACGAATTTTGGCTTTTTTGCGGTAGCTAGCTACAACTAGCACAACCAACATCAGTATTCCCAGATAACCGATAATAGGATACATAACCGCTACCAATTGACGGAAGCCCACGAAGGAAATAGCAAAACCAGCAAGGGCAAATGCAGCCACAAAGAACTTGAAGCGTTTATCACTACCTGCTGAGAAGCGTTTCCCAAGGGCATAGTAGAGACTAAAGACGGTATTGAAAATCAAGCCAAAAATCACTAAGGCGTAGAGTGTCGCAAAGATAGGGTTCACTTCCTTGGCAATAGCCAGCATAGGAACATCCGAGCTAGCAACTTTATCACTGTTAGCAAAGAGAATCAAGGTCGTGACGAAGAAAATCACACCAACCATAAATCCTCCCCAGGCTCCACTCTTTTCGGCTTCATTGATTTTGAGAATAGATCCACCCATTACAAAGGCCATGGCTATGGCTGACATGACACAAACAGCAAAATAATTGATCACAGACATCCAAACGCTTGGGAAGGGAGATTGAATGGTTTGCGACACCTTATCCATCTCTGCAAAATCCCAGTGACGCCCTAGAACATTGGTCACGAATATCATAGCAATCATAACCAAAATCATAGGGGTAAAAACTCCAATAACACCGATGATTTTTTTGAAATCTAGGAAACTCACAAAGATAGTCAGAGCTGTACACAGGAAGGCACCTACCCAAATCGGAAAGCCGAACTGTTGGTTTAGGTTAGCCCCTGCACCAGCTGTCATCACAAAACCAAACAGGAAACAAGTGATAATCAAAGCGATATCCAAAATACGGTAAATCACAGGATGACTGATTTCTGCCAGGACTACTGAATGATCATCTGAACGGTAATAACTTCCCAGAGCAATCATGAGTCGCCCAAAGCCAACATGCAAAATTCCTAGAACTATAACACCTATCAGTCCCCAGGCTCCAAAACTAACAAAATACTGTAAGAGGTCCTGCCCTGAAGATACCCCTGCACCAATCATTACACCGACGTAGGCCAGGGCAATGCTCCAAATACGTTTTGACATATTACCTCCTATAAAATATAAAGTATTTCTATTTTACACTACTCTGACACCTTTGTAAAAATCAATTAAAAACAGCACCTTCATAAGAAAGTGCTACTTATACTCTTATTTTTCCCAACCTTTTCGTCCATCAATATAGGTTGCTTGCAAGTCCAAGGAGTCATCTAAGACGATAAAATCAGCTGGTAGACCTGCTTTTAGACTTCCACAAGTATTTTCAAGACCAACAGATTTAGCTGGAACATGACTCGCCATTTGTAAAGCTTGAGCAACCGTCACAAGTCCCCAATCAACGACGTGCTTGACACCATCTTTAAGTTGTAGGATAGAACCAGCCAGGTTACCACCTTCTTTGAGGCGGGCAGTACCATTTTCAACAATAACAGGAAGTTCGCCTAACATATAGTCGCCATCTGGACAACCTCCCGCTGACATACAGTCTGTAATAAGGGCAACTCCTTGAGGAGTCTTTTGCTTGATAAGAACCTTACAAGCTGCAGGAACCACATGATGACCATCTGCAATCAACTCACCAATCGTTTCTGGACTATCGAAGGCTGCTCCAACCATTCCAGGTTCACGATGCGTAAACCCACGCATACCGTTGTAGACGTGAACCCAAACAGATGCCCCAGCTTCCACAGCCGCTACAGCTTCCTCGTAAGTAGCATTGGAATGACCTAGAGCGATTGTCACACCTTGCCCAGTCGCTTCTTTGATAAATTCAACTACTCCCTCACGTTCAGGAGCCAAGGCCAGCTTGATTAATTTGCCTTGAGCCGCCTCTTGCCAGGCTTGCAACTGTTCTATACTTGGATTGCCCATATATTTAGGATTTTGCGCTCCCTTATAGGTCTCAGTGAAATAAGGTCCTTCAAAGAAGAGTCCCTGAATTTTAGCACCAGGCTCCTTACCAGCCGTCTCTGCTGCTGTCTGACAGATAGCTTTTAACTCTTCAAATGGTGCTGTCAATGCTGTCGGTAAGAAAGAAGTCACACCTGCTGAAAGCAAGGCTTGACTCATGCCAAGAAGACTTTCCTCAGAATTATCCATGACATCATAACCCGCAAATCCATGAATATGAGTATCTACAAGACCCGGAGCAATCTGATAATCACTGTAATCCAGTACTTCTGCACCTTCTGGTACCTTTTCCGACCAGTCACCGAAACGACCATCCACAACCGCTAGGTAACCCCCTTCCTTGATTTTATTCTCAAAGTAAAAACGTTTGGCTGAAATATAATAGGTCATAGGACCACCTCTCATCATTTTTCTATATTCTTAATACGCTTTCATTATATCAAAAAAGCCGAGAAATTTTCTCGACTTTCTCTATTAAATCACACCTTCTGTAACCTTTTCAACAAGGTTAATCGCATGGTCTGCGATACGTGTGTAATGTGAGAGGTAATCAACATAGTTGATACCTGCTTGCGCAGTACATTCACCATTGTTAAGACGTTTGGTATGTGTTTTACGCAATTGTTTTTCAAGTTTTTCCAATTCTTCATGACGAAGGATGACTTGACCTGCAAGCACCTTGTCATCATCCACAACAACACGAATACTATCGAGAACAATACGGTGCGTACGGTTATAAACATCCCCAAGCTCGGTCTTAGCAGTCTCAGAGAATTCAATCCCCTTATTATGAATATGTTGTGAAAGGTTGGCGCTTGCAACTGCCAGATCACCAATACGCTCCAAGTCACGAACAGAGTCAAGCACACTTGCCAACACTTCATTTTCAGAAACGCTTAGAGATTCATTAGAGATGTCAATCAAGTAGGTTGTCAACTCTTCGTCAATACTATTAACAGCTGTTTCATACTTCTCAACCTTGTCAAAGTATTTCTCATCACCTTTATCAAAGAAAGCGTATGAAGCCTCCAAAGATTGAATGGCATATGACGCTAAGTGAACCAACTCTTTCTTAGCATTACCAAGGGCAATGGCTGGCGCTTGTGTGATAAGCAAACGATCCAAGTAAAGCGCTTCGTACTTGTTAACTTCATCCTCACCAGGAATAATCTTAGTTACAAGATAAGCAAGAAGCCCAATGAATGGGAATTGCACGATAGTATTTGCAATATTGAAGGTACCATGGGCAAAGGCAATAGTCATCTCTGGTGTCAAACCAAGCATAGACTTAAACCATTGAATCAGAGCTGTGAATGGTACCAGAAGAACCAAACACAAGACCGTTCCAATAACGTTGAACAGTACGTGAGCCCCTGCCACACGTTTGGCCGCAATGTTGGAACCAAGAGCCGCAAGAACCGCTGTAATAGTTGTTCCGATATTGTCCCCAAAGAGGATTGGAAGAGCCCCTTGTAGGTCAAGCAAACCACCTGAATAAAGGCTCTGAAGAATACCAATGGTAGCTGCCGAAGACTGAATCAACATGGTCAAACCAGAACCAATGATAACTCCCATAATTGGGCGGTCACCTAAAGTTGCCAGGTAATCTTTAAAGGCTGTTACTGACTTCAAAGGTTCTACCGCATCTCCCATCAGGTTAAGGGCAAAGAAAATCCCCCCAACACCAAACAAGATACGTCCTAGGTTATTGAGCTTCTTATTACTCGTAAAGAAGAGAAACGCTGCCCCTAGGAAAATCACTGGAAGAGCATAATCACCAAGCTTGAAACCAATCATGAAGGAGGTTACGGTTGTCCCGATATTCGCCCCCATGACAATACCAATAGCCTGACGAAGACTCAAGAGCCCTGCCGAAACCAGACCTACGACAATAACGGTTACCCCTGAACTCGACTGAATCAAGGCCGTCATGACAATGCCAATCAGAACACCTAAAAATGGGTTACTGGTGTACTTATCGATGTAAAAGCGTAGTTTATCTCCGGCCGCTTGTTGAAGACCATCACCCATATACTTAATACTAAATAGGAAAAGTCCCAAACCACCGAGGAAAGAAAACGCAATATCCTGCCAATTTACTGACACATTTTTGTCCTCATTATATAAAATTTTCGGTAAGACCGACTCTTCTATTGTATCTATTTATTAAGGAATAAACAAGACTTTTCCCAAAAATAATAAAAAGATCAGATACTCATATCAGAAAGCCATCAATGCCCGTCTCGAGTATGCTGCGTTTTTATCTGATACTTGTCACCAGATTTCAAGCAAAACCAGTCAGAAAAACATTACTAGCAGTGTTTGGAGATTTTCATAAATGGAACCCTAGCGTAGCAATACCATCATCCGTTGGGAGATGATTTTTTTAGTTGTTCCTTCATCTTTTGTAACCTCAAAATAACGGATAGATATTATCGAAATAAATCCTTCTTTCTTGTGATATAATAAAGGAAAAAATTGGAAGTTGAATCATGATAATCTACCTTCTAGCACAAGTATTCTCAGCCATTGGAGCCCTCTGTGTTGCCATATCTTCTTTTGCAAAATCAAAAAATAAGATGCTCGCCTGGCAAATTACCGACTATATTTTCACTGCCACTGCTAACCTCTTATTGGGTGGCTATACCGGTGCCTTAACCATTAGTATTTCCATCATTAGAAATCGTTTGATGATCAAAAAGAAAATGACCAAGACTATCTTGACCATCCTCATCATTCTTCAAATCATCGTAGGATCTTATCTCAATCAACTTGGGGTTATTGGCTATTTGCCAATCATCTCTTCAGTTTCCTATAGCCTAGCTATTGCTGCCACACCAAACCTTCAGTGGCTTCGCTGGGTCATTATTGAGAATATGTTACTCTGGCTAATTTACGATTTGACCATTCAGGCTTACCCAGCTGCCATCACTGATGTCACTATCACACTTACTACTCTCATTGCCATTATCAGAAATCGAAAAACCTTTAGCAAACAATAAAGCTAAAGGTCTTTTTCTTATAGAGCCCAAGTACGAATGGCGTGTGCCACACCTGCCTCGTCATTTGTCAAAGTCACATACTTACACAAAGCCTTAATGTCGTCACTCGCATTACCCATGGCAACGCTTTGACCGACGAATTGAAGCATTTCAAGGTCATTAGCAGCATCTCCCAAAGCCATAATCTGTTCGGGATTGATACCCAACTTTTCAGCTAAATGCTTCAGTCCACTGGCCTTGGTTGCTCCTTGTGGCATAATTTCAAAGATATAATCTTGACTGCGAACTGTGCTATAGCTCTGATTAAGTCTATCTTGCACAGCATTTTGGAAGGCGTCCAAAGATTCAGAATCAGCCATATACATAGCTTGGAAAATCACTTGCCCTTCCTCAAAGATTTTTTCCAAACTCCTAGCTTTCGCTTCTGTAAAAACAGTCCCAGCATCATAAGCTACTAGCTCAGGTACCTCATTACCCACAACATAGTAAGTTTTTTCACCAGTAAAGGTTAGAGCCACCCCTGGGAAGTCTTCGCAAGCCTGCAAGAGTGCTTCCATTTCAGAGCGAGATAAACTTTCAGATTGAAGCAAGGTCCAATTTTTAGTTTCATAAGTTGAACACCCATTGTTCATGATAATGTACTCTTCTTCACTAAGACCCAATTTTTCAAAATGGGGAACAATGCCTGAACGTGGGCGACCCGTACAAAGGACAATCTTAATACCTGCCGCAGCCGCATCTTGAATAGCCTTGATGTTCTCTTCAGGTATCTCTTTTTGGCTATTTAAGAGTGTCCCGTCCATGTCAATTGCAATGAGTTTCACTTGGTTCTGGTTCATATTTTTCTTATTCTCCTTGATCCTAATATGTGTCGTAAATAGTTAACTGATATTGTTCTATGATGCTGTTCAATTTATCCCCATAGGTTATGTCGGTAGCATAAACGCCTGTTAGGGCTGCCGTCGCATCTTTATAACTCTTTGTCTTGGAACGGTGCACTCCTACATAGTAGCTTCCCTCAAGGAAGTCCACATAATCCTGTAAAGAATTTTCCACGGAACCATAGGAACGAAAGGCCGCATCAATATGGTAAGGATTTCCCTTACCATCATCCTCCCAGGTCGGTAGGGTTACACTTTGACCATTGTATTCTCCTTTAATTCCAAAGAAATTGTAAGATGGCTTCTGACTCAAACTTGATTGGCCAGAATCAGATTCTAGAATAGCCTGAGCTATCATGACAGATGCATAAAGATCATTTCTAGCTGCCAAATAGCGCGATGTCTCGCCAATCTCAGCAATAAAAGCAACCGTCGTCTCATCTGTAGGCGTCATATTTTTTTCCATAGTCAACCTTGGAAAATTTAAACTAGCTAGGAGGCCCAATAAGGCAAATAGACCCATAAAAATCAGACTCCACTTTTGGAAAAATTTAGGAAAAAGCAAGAAAGACTTCTTTTTCTTTTTAGTTTTCTTAGGTCTAGCTTTCGACTTAGTTTTCTTTTTTCCTTTCGCCAATCGGTCACCCCCTCAATCATACTAACTCCTCTAAGTATATCAAAATTCACTAAAAAAGACCCAAACCAACCGGTTTAAGCCTTCATATATTAAATGGCGTCTCCACCACGTTCACCCGTACGAATACGGATAACATCATCAATAGGAACAATAAAAATCTTCCCATCACCAACTTCTCCCGTCGCTACGGCGCTCCGAATGGCATCAACAACCTCGTCAACTGCCATATCCTTAACTACAATCTCAACCTTGACCTTAGCTAATAAGGTAGGAACAATGCGCTGTCCACGAACAAACTCTGCAAAGCCCCGTTGATTACCGTAACCCAGAACTTGACTTACAGTCATTCCCTTGGCTAAACCACTACCAGTCAAGGCATTTTTCAAATCTTCCAATTTATCCGAACGAATAATCGCTTCTACTTTTTTCATCTGTATTCTCCTACGAATCTAAGCCCATAAAGGTTGGATAGGCTGTTTCCTTGTGTTCACAGTCATCAAGACCAATAGCTTCATCACGGTCAGTGACACGTAAAGGCATATAATGAGCAATTACTTTAATAATACCATAGGTCACAAGAGCAGACCAAATAGCTGTAAAGATAATAGCCAAAATGGTCACAATAAACAGATGGGCCTTCCCATAAATCAAGCCAATATTGACCTTATCTAGGGCTAAATCTGGTGTCGTAAAAATCGCAGTAGCCAAACCACCAAAGATACCTCCAACGCCGTGGCAACCAAAAGCATCCAAAGCATCATCATAGGCAAAGCGTTTTTTTAAGACAGAGATAGCATAGAAACAAACCGGACTAACCATAGCTCCAATTAGAATGGCACTCCAGATGGAAACGAAACCGGCTCCAGGCGTGATGGCAACAAGCCCAGCTACTAAACCAGTCGAACCACCGACCAAAGATGGATGACCTGTCACATATTTTTCAAGAGCCAACCATGAAAACATGGCAGCTGCTGCAGAAACATGTGTGGTTACTAGCGCGTGAACTGCCAAGCCATTAGCAGCCAAGGCTGAGCCTGCATTGAAACCAAACCAGCCAAACCAAAGGAGACCCGCTCCCAATAGGACAAAAGGAACATTATGAGGACGGTGTTCTAAAATGCCAAAATCACGACGTTTACCAACAACGATTGCCAGAACCAAGGCCGATACACCCGAGGTAATATGAACCACATCACCACCTGCGAAGTCAATTGTCCCCCATTTAGCAAGGAGCCCTTCGTCCCATACCATATGTGCAAAAGGATAATAGACCAAAAATAACCAAAAGACTACGAAAATAGTTAAAGGAGTAAAGCGCATACGTTCTACTACTGAACCTGTCAAAATCGCCACACAGATAATGGAAAACATCATCTGAAAAGCCGCAAATAAGAGATCAGGAATAGCTAGACCACGACTTGAAATCGTTTCAGACACACCATTTAAAAAAGGTGACTGAAATTACCGAAGAAATTCCCATGACCGCCAAAAGAAAGCGAGTAGCCAGCAACAATCCACAAGAGAGAGGCTATAGCTAAGGGAAGAACAGACATCATCATAGTATTAATGACATTTTTTCGACGCCCAAGACCACCATAGAAGAAGGCCAAGGCCGGTGTCATCAAACAAACCATGGCTGAACAAATCAATATAAAGGCACTGCTACCTGTATCCATAAAACCACTCCAATTCACAAAATATTTTATGTTAGAAAATATAACACAAAAATATGAGACAAACAAGTGTATTTACGGAATTTTTTGATAATTCTTTCTTTTCTGACATATTATGTCGCCACAAAAAAAGAGCCTCTTAAACCCTATGGAAAAGGTTATAAAGCTCTTGTCTGTTTATTTTTCGCTCTTTAGCAATGGTTTTTATAGCCTGATTAGGTTTCATACCAGAAGCAATTAAAGCTTCAACAGCCTTCACTGGCGTAACATCTGATGTTAGATTTTCTTTCCTACCATTCTCAGAAGCTCCAGCCACAATCAGTAAACATTCTCCCTTGAGAGGATTACTAGCAATATAATCTAAAATTTCTGAAATTGACCCTCGCTGATACTCTTCATAAAGCTTGGTCAATTCTCGAACTAGAGTTACTTGACGGTTACCATAGACCTCATGCATATTTTCAAGGGTATCCGCCACACGGTAGGGTGACTCGTAAAAGATCTGTGTCTCAGGATAAGATACTTTTCCCTTGAAGAAATCAATCTGCTGTCCCTTTTTACGAGGCAGGAATCCATAAAAAATATGAGGTTGCGGTGCTAAACCACTAGCAATCAAGGCTGTAATACCAGCTGATGCTCCCGGTAAGGCCGCCACAGGAATATCCTCAGCAATGGCGGCTTTGACCAAATCATGCCCAGGATCCGAAATGGAAGGCATACCCGCATCAGAAACCTGAGCCAAAGAAAGACCTGACTTCAAGCGTTCCAGTAAATCTGGAATTTTTTCATAAGCATTGTGCTCATGAAAAGAATACTGCTTGGTTTCAATTTCAAAATGTTTGAGCAAGAGACCTGTATTACGCGTGTCCTCCGCACAAATAAGATCCACCTCTTTCAGGATTTGCACACTGCGAAAAGTCATATCCTGCAAATTACCAATAGGTGTGGGAACCAAATAAAGGGTACCATAATTAGATTGCCCCTTAAAACTCTTTTGAACCTGCATACTTAATCTCCGTACAACAATTCTGCACAGAAGCCACAAGCTTCATTATTATCACGACGTTGACCATAAAAATCTGGGCAAATGTGGAATCCATCATCATAAATAGCCTCGAGGTTCACCTTGCCATGAGACATTTTAGTCCCTGTCTCCTCTTGAACTACTTGACTCAAGTGCTCACGTAACTTGTCATTCTCCAACTTGAGAGCCGTATTTTCATCGAGAATCCCTGAGAAGTTCGCCTTAATTGCTTCTACCTCTGCCAACATCGACATCAAATTTTGTGATAATTCCTCGAATTTATCATACAATTCACGCTTTTCCATTTAGCTGAACTTCCTCCACTCCATAAGTTAGGGGCGCACGCCCTTTTTCAAATACAACCTTAATAGTCCCTGCAATCACATCAATGGCAACGACCTGACCCGTGCCATCCTTGGTTTCAATTTCATCACCCAAGTCAGGATAACTTGCCTTGCTATCTCGGTAAAAGTCATCTTCATAACTGAGACAACACATAAGTCGACCACAGACCCCATTCATCTTACCAGAATTCAAAGATAAACTCTGATTTTTAGCCATCTTAATCGATACTGGTGGGAATTCACCCAAAAAACTAGAACAACAAAGTGCCCGACCACAAGGTCCTAAGCCACCATAGATTTTTGATTCCTCACGACTTGAAATCTGACGTAACTCAATACGTGTCTTAAAGTAAGTCGCCAAATCCTTGAGCAACTGACGAAAATCTACCCGCTTTTCAGCCACAAAACTGATACGCACGTATGAGCTATTTAGGGGAAAGACAATATCCACCACCCTCATATCAAGCTGATTTTGAGCAATTAAATCAGCCACTACTCCCATACTCTTTTCAGCCTTCAAAAGATTTTCATCATATCTAGCAAAATCTTTCTCTCCTGCCAATCCTTCAACCCGATTCAAATCCGCAGGCAAACTAACCTCAGGAAAATCTGTGTTCTCCATGACAACCTGGGCTAGGCGCTTATCTTTTTTCTCCAAAACGACTACAAAGTCATCTTTGGCGTAATTTTTATCAGGAACAACGTATTCTACTGCTCCAGTTTCTTCAAATTTTATTCCAATGACTTCTGTCATGATAATACCATATACTCCATCGCATTTTGAAAGCTGACATTAGCAAGCCACATTTTTCGAGCCTCATAAACTAAGTCTAGCCATCGTCTTGCTTGTGGATTTTGTATATCCTTCCCCAATTGATAAGTTAAAAAAGCCCAGACTATCTCTTGTTCCGACTTTTCACTACACTGGACAGCCAGTTTTGCAACGTCCAAATAAAGCAGGTCCTGATTAGATAGCAGGGACTGTGTGAAACGCTCTACTGTATTAATCAGATCAAGAACCTTATTATCTTTAGCTAAGTCTAAAGCCTGAACATCATCTTTAGCAAAATCTGCCAACACTTTGGCTTGTGTCAACAACAAACCTTCCTTCTGAAGCAATTCTTCCAGATAAGCCCGATTCTTAGGAAAATAAAAGAGTTGAGTTCGGCTTTTAATCGTAGGTAACATACGACTATCATCAGCTGTCAAAAGAAAAATATAAATCTGACTTTGAGGTTCTTCAATAAACTTTAATAGACTATTAGCAGCATTGACGTGCATCTTATCTGCATCACGAATGATAAAAACCTGAGCCTGCCCCTCAAAACTCGATTGACTAAACTCTCTAGTCAACTGGCGAATCGTGTCCGTCTTAATAATCTGTCCTTGTGGCTCTACTATTTTAACATCAGAAAAGTCCCCCTGTGCAATCAAACGACAGGGACGACAGTGACCACAAGGTAGACCATTCTCAGGAGTCACACAAAACCGACTCTGTGCTAGCCAAATAGCCATATCGAGACTTCCAAAATCACCCGAAAACAAATAAGCATGACTCAAACGATTTTCTCTGATAATTTGTGAAAACTCTTCAAATAGTTTGCTTTGACTCTCAGCTAACTTCATCTTGCTCCTTATAAATAGCCTTTAATTACTTTCCAAGCTTCCTCTACAACATCCTCAAAAGCCTGTGAGGCATCGATTATTTTGATACGTTCTGGTTCAGCCTGTGCTAAATCTAAATAACCTTGACGTACACGCTGATGTAGGTCAAGCTTCTCTAAATCCAACCGATTGACTTCGCGTTCGCCGTTAGCTGCAATACGGGCCAAACCAGTTTCAGAATCCACATCAAACAATAGGGTCACATCAGGTTTATACCCATCAGTCGCATAGGCATTTAACCAGGCAATCTCATCCTGATTCAAGCCACGACCAGTCCCTTGATACGCAACTGATGAATCAATAAAACGATCCATGATGACCATATTGCCTTCTTCAAGCTCTGGCAAAACCCTCTCAACCAAATGTTGACGGCGAGCCGCAATATAGAGCAAGAGCTCTGTCTTAGCATCCATAGCCGTATTATTTACATCCAAAATAACCTCACGAATTTGCTCTGCAATAGCGACTCCACCTGGTTCACGTGTCGTCACGACTTTGGCTGGATAGGCTTCTCTAAGACGAGGTAAAAGCGCCTCCAAAACTGTAGTCTTTCCAGCACCATCTGGCCCTTCGATTGAGATTAATAACCCTTTTGACATGATACTTCCTTTTTTATTTTGTTACCTTCTATTTTATCAAATTTTAGGCTAAAAGAACAATCTCAGAAAGTATATAGCCTATGGTAAAAAAGTGTACATCTTGGCATGTCATCAAAACCACAAAACATTTCAAAACTCTATTTATATAAACCACATATTTATCTTATTAGGTTTAGTTTTTTAGACACATGTTTACAAACAAAAAAGCCGAGAACAGTTCTCGAACTTTTTATTCATTATTTAACGAAGTCAAGCAATGCCAAGAAGCTTTCAGCTTCAAGTGATGCACCACCAACAAGAGCTCCGTCAACGTCTGGACAAGCCATGTACTCAGCAACGTTTTCAGGTTTAACTGATCCACCGTATTGAACACGTACTTTGTCAGCAACTTCTTGACCGAAGTCAGCTGCTACAACATCACGCACAACTTTACACATTTTTTGTGCATCGTCTTGTGAAGCTGATTTACCAGTACCGATAGCCCAGATTGGTTCGTACGCAATAACTGATGAAGCTACTTGCTCCGCAGTCAATCCAGCCAAAGCAGCTGAAACTTGAGCACCTACGAATTCTGCCGCTTTACCAGCTTCGTAAGTTTCAAGAGATTCACCACAACAGATGATTGGAAGCATACCGTTAGCAAAGATTGCTTTAGCTTTTTTGTTGATGTCTTCATCAGTTTCGTGGAAGTAGTCACGACGTTCTGAGTGACCGATAACAACATAGTCAGTACCGATTTCTTTCAAAACTTGTGGGCTAGTTTCACCAGTGAAAGCACCTGCATTTTCAAAGTAAGTGTTTTGTGCAGCAACTTTAAGGTTTGAACCTTTAGCAGCAGCAAGAACAGTTGTCAAGTCAACTGCAGGAGCTGCGATACCAGCTTCAACAAGATCTGATGAAGGAAGTTTTGATGCTACAGCTTCAACGAATGCTTTTGCTTCTTCTGGATTTTTGTTCATTTTCCAGTTACCAGCGATAAATGGTTTACGTGACATTTCACATACCTCTTCTTTTATTTATTTACTCGTTTATTTTATCACAAATCCCTTACTATTACTAGGATTTTAGGAAAATTCCGAAAACTCGACTTGCTTTATTAAGATTGTTCTCTATAAAACCTAAGTTTAGTCAACTAAATGCAAATAAAGAAGACTCTCAGATATTTTGGCTCTATAATTTCTGTAT
>NZ_GL831112.1:1410599-1412101 GCF_000188295.1 Streptococcus vestibularis ATCC 49124
GATATTTTTAAAAACCAAAAAGAGCCGAGTAAATTCGACTCTCTCAATTATTGTCTGACGAATAATTGTATTGGGAACTTAATATTAATTAAGCTTCGATTTCAGATACGATACCTGAACCAACAGTACGTCCACCTTCACGGATAGAGAATGTTGTACCTTTTTCAACGGCGATTGGGTGGATCAACTCAACGTCGATAGTCACGTTATCACCAGGCATAACCATTTCAGTACCTGCAGGAAGTTCGATTGAACCTGTTACGTCAGTTGTACGGAAGTAGAACTGTGGACGGTAGTTGTTGAAGAATGGAGTGTGACGTCCACCTTCTTCTTTAGAAAGGATGTAAACTTCACCTTTGAATTTAGTGTGTGGGTTGATTGAACCAGGTGCAGCCAATACTTGACCACGTTCAATTTCATCACGTTGGATACCACGAAGAAGGACACCGACGTTATCTCCGGCAATACCTTCGTCAAGTTGTTTACGGAACATTTCTACACCAGTAACAACTGCTTTTTGGATTTCTTCTTTAAGACCAACGATTTCAACTTCGTCATTAACACGAACAACACCACGGTCGATACGTCCTGAAGCAACAGTACCACGACCAGTGATTGAGAATACGTCTTCGACTGGAAGCAACAATGGTTTGTCAGTGTCACGTTCTGGTTCTGGAATGTATTCGTCAACAGTGTTCATCAAGTCCATGATGATGTCTTCGTATTTAGAATCACCTTCAAGAGCTTTAAGAGCTGAACCTTGGATAACTGGAATATCATCACCTGGGAAATCGTATTCTGAAAGAAGGTCACGGATTTCCATTTCAACCAATTCAAGCAATTCTTCATCGTCAACCAAGTCAACTTTGTTCATGAAGACGATAAGGTGTTTAACACCAACCTGACGTGAAAGAAGGATGTGCTCACGAGTTTGTGGCATTGGTCCGTCAGTAGATGCTACTACAAGGATCGCACCGTCCATTTGAGCGGCACCAGTGATCATGTTTTTAACGTAGTCCGCGTGTCCTGGCGCATCGATGTGAGCGTAGTGACGTTTTTCAGTTTCGTACTCAACGTGTGCAGTGTTGATTGTGATACCGCGTTCACGTTCTTCTGGAGCAGCGTCGATTGAAGCGTAGTCTTTTGGTGTGTTAACTGCGCTAGGAAGACGACGAGCCAATACAGTTGTGATAGCAGCTGTCAAAGTAGTTTTACCGTGGTCAACGTGTCCGATTGTACCAATGTTAACGTGTGGTTTACTACGATCGTATTTTTCTTTTGCCATTTAGGAAAAGCCTCCAATAAAATATATTTTATAGATAGACAGTAGGCAATACAGTCTAACTTTACTCTACTATTCTATCAAAATGTCATAGAATTGCAAGTATTTTATATAGTTTTCAGTTTTTCTTTAGAGTAATTACAAATATTCCTTTCAGTATTTCTATTTCTACTACTTCTATAAGCTTTTAATAATCCCCTTGCTAATGCAAAAACACTAC
>NZ_GL831112.1:1412981-1438227 GCF_000188295.1 Streptococcus vestibularis ATCC 49124
GCCGTATTAACGACTTCCTCTTAAAGGTACGATTTTTTCATCTTGATTTTCCAATTCTTGAGTCTGAGATAACTCATCCTCAATCGCTTGAACAATATTATCACGCTTTTCATTAGCAGCGATGTTCAAGACAAAGGCTATCCCAACTGAAGTCACTAAAAGAGAGTTACCTCCTTGCGAAAGGAAGGGGAAGGTAACCCCTGTTGATGGAATCAGCCCTGAGATTCCTCCGATGTTAACGAAGACCTGCATTAGCATTAAGGCACCTACACCCAATGCCATCATAGAGTTAAAAGGATTTCGTGCCTTGACTCCCACAATCATAATACGAAGAATAAGGAAAAAGAGAAGGGCAAGAATCAAACCTGCTCCAATGAGACCTAACTCTTCAATAACAATTGAAAACACAAAGTCTGTCGTTGCTTCTGGGAGATAACCGGTTTTCTCAATCGAATTTCCGAGACCAAGACCGAACCACCCCCCATTACTCATAGCATAGTAAGAATGAGACAACTGAAGTCCTGAACCTGTTAAATCCTTAAAAGGATTAAAATAAGCTGCAAAACGCTTGGCAACATATCCAAAGACAGGTACCTTAGCCATGTTTTGTACTCCAACCAAAGCAATCAATCCAAGAAAAGCAGACGACAGCCCTACAATGCCAGCAAACAGTGCCGTGAACCAGCGATAGCCAACACCAGAAATTGAAAACATGACAACTGTTGTCAATACGATGATAGCCGCATTCCCCAAGTCCGGTTGGATGGCAACTAAGCCAATCATTACCAGCAAATAGTAACGCCAGTCATTAAATTCTTTTTTATTCCTCGGTATCCACCTATTCTTAGTCAAGGCCTGATAGTCATAACGTTCTATAGCAGACTGTTGTTTTGAAAAAGTGTGCGCCAAAAACCAGACAACAATGATCTTAAGGTACTCCGCTGGTTGGAAAGACAAGGGACCAAGCACAATCCAACCATTGGCACCATTAATTTCCCTAGTGAAAAATTTGGCAATGACCAAAAGTAAAATCTCAAAGGCAATAACAACACCCAAAAGCTTATCTTTCCTGAGAAAGTTCAATTTCAGTCGGTAGATGAAAAAAATAGAGAACAAGGATACCAACCAAAAGGCTCCTTGGTTTATAACAGATGCGAAGGGATTGGCTCCCAAGGCTACTAAACGAGCACTTGTTGTTGAATACACTACTATTAAACCAACTATGGATAAGATTAAATAAGGTATCAAGATGGTGTAATCTAAAAGATGCTTCTTTTCAATTTTCATATCTTTAAAAAACTCATACTTTCTATTACGTTACTCTACATTTTCTCTTAAAATATAAAGCTAACAGCTTATATTATAACACTTTGATACCTTAAACTAAAGTAAAAGCTAAATTAACCGTTTTCATTGATGAAACTTTTATTTAATCTTTTATACTCAAATTCATTTGGCAACTAGCTTTCTGTGGCAATATTGCTAGTTCTCATATTTTCTTTAAGGATAAACAAAAAACGAGACTTAGGCCCCGTTTTTTTATCTTATTTTGTACCGACACTGATACGATTAAGTGCTCGACGGAGAGCAACCTGAGCACGTTGAACTTCATCAATACGGTCAGATTTAGTTGCTTCTTCCAAGTCACGTTCGGCACGTTGCTTGGCACGTTCGGCACGAGAAACGTCAATGTCGCGTTCACGTTCTGCTGAATCGGCAACGATAGTAATAAAATCATCTTTAACTTCGATGATACCACCGTTTACGGCAATCCAATCGACGTGACTCTCGTCATCCACACGACGAACCTTGAGTTCATCCACTTCAAGTGGCGCAATCAAGTTAATATGGCCTGGCAAGATACCAATTTGACCATCTTTAGTAACCGCGTGGATAAAGCTGGCATGGTGGTCATATTTCAGACCATCCGGAGTTACCACTTGTACGGTCATTTGTGCCATATCTTCACCTCATTAGTAGCCCATAGCTTTAGCTTTAGCTACTACATCCTCAATTGGGCCTACGCTACGGAAGGCATCTTCTGGAAGATTGTCATATTTACCTTCAAGGATTTCTTTAAAGCTACGAACGGTTTCAGCAACTGGAACATAAGAACCTGGTTGACCTGTAAACTGTTCAGCAACGTTAAAGTTTTGTGACAAGAAGAATTGGATACGACGAGCACGTCCAACCAATGTTTTTTCTTCGTCTGACAATTCATCCATACCAAGGATAGCGATAATATCTTGCAATTCACGGTAACGTTGAAGCACACGTTGAACTTCAGTCGCAACAGCATAGTGTTCTTCACCAACAATTTCAGGTGAAAGAGCACGTGAGCTTGATGCCAACGGGTCAACGGCTGGATAAATACCCATTTGTGTCAACTTACGTTCAAGGTTAGTTGTTGAATCCAAGTGAGCAAATGCTGTAGCTGGCGCTGGGTCAGTATAGTCATCGGCTGGAACGTAGATGGCTTGGATTGATGTAACAGAACCTTTTTTAGTTGATGTGATACGTTCTTGCAATTGACCCATTTCAGTAGCAAGTGTAGGTTGGTAACCAACGGCTGATGGCATACGACCAAGAAGGGCAGAAACCTCAGAACCTGCTTGAGTGAAACGGAAGATATTATCGATGAAAAGAAGCACGTCTTGACCTTCGACATCACGGAAGTATTCCGCAATTGTCAAACCAGTTAGGGCAACACGCATACGTGCTCCTGGTGGCTCATTCATTTGACCAAAGACCATGGCTGTTTTCTCGATAACGCCAGATTCTTTCATTTCCCAGTAAAGGTCATTACCTTCACGTGTACGTTCACCAACACCTGTAAACACGGAAATACCACCGTGCTCTTGGGCAATGTTGTGAATCAACTCTTGAATAAGAACGGTTTTACCAACACCGGCACCACCAAAGAGTCCGACTTTACCACCTTTAAGATAAGGGGCAAGCAAGTCGATAACTTTAATCCCTGTTTCAAGGATTTCAGTAGATGTTGACAATTCATCGAAAGTTGGTGCTTTTTTGTGAATTGGTTCACGCTCTGCATCGTCTGCAAAAGGTGCTTCCAAGTCAATGGTATCACCAAGAACGTTAAAGACACGTCCAAGGGTATCTTTACCAACAGGAACGCTGATTGGACGACCAGTGTCCAGAACTTCTAGTCCACGAGTCAATCCATCAGTAGATTCCATCGCAATGGTACGAACCACACCTTCTCCAAGTTCAAGAGCTACTTCGAGCACGATACGTTTAGACTTTTGTTCATCAGTATAAACGACCAATGCATTGTTAATCTCAGGGAGTTTATCACCGGCTGCAAACGCTACGTCTACAACAGGACCAACAACCTGAGCAATTTTGCCTGAGCTCATTGTTTTCTCCTTATGATAGTTTTTTGGATGATAATCATCCCTTTTTCATGTGTGTCTAATTAAGACAAATCTCTAGCTATTCAAGTGCACTTGCACCACCAACGATTTCAGTAATTTCCTGAGTGATGGCAGCTTGACGCGCACGGTTATATTGGATTGTCAAATCGTTAATCACATTCTTAGCATTATCAGTGGCTGTCTGCATTGCAGTCATACCCGCTGCGTGCTCAGCTGTTTTGGCATCTACGATCGCACCGTAGATAAGACTCTCCGCATATTGTGGTAAGAGTTGATCCAAAATAGTGTCACGATCTGGTTCCAATTCAAACTTGGTCAACACATGACCTTCTGATTCATTGGGATCCAAATCAGCGATAGGAAGCATTTGTTCAACACGAACCTCACTAGACAAACTGTTGACATGGTGGTTGTAGCACACATAAAGTTCATCAAAAAGTTCATTTTGATACATTCCTACTGCTTTAGAAATGATTTTTCCGACTTGTTCAAAACTAGGTTGATCTTCAAGACCACGCAGCTCAAAAGCAACATTCATGTTACGAGCCTTGAAGAAATCTGAACCTGTTCCACCAATAGAAATGATAGCATATTCATCTTCAGAATCATGGTCACGTTTAATCATGTCCAACACAGCTTTAAGAATTGTTGAGTTATAACCTCCAACAAGTCCTTTATCTGAAGTAATGACAATGTAACCTGTCTTACGAACTGGGCGTGCATCCAACATTGGATTTGACGAACCATTAATTAATTCTGAATGTAGAAGATCTGTTGTGATCTGTCTAATTTTTGAGGCATAGATTTGGAAATCTTTAGCAGCTTGCTCAGAACGTGTCAACTTTGAGGCAGAAACCATTTGCATGGCTCCTGTGATCTGACTTGTTTTCTTTGTTGAAGCAATTTTTGCTTGGATTTCTCTTAGAGAGCCTGCCATATGCTGTCCTCCCTATTTCTATTTGTATTCTGACTGATCTTTGAAAGCTTGGATAGCTTCATTAAGTACAGATTCCTCAGGAAGATCCTTAGTTGTACGAATAGTTTCAAAGATATCCTCATGGTGACTATCAAAGTAGTCATAGAGTGCTTCTTCAAAATCCAAGATTTGATCAACCGGAACACTATCCAAGAAACCGTGTGTCAAAGCGTAAAGGATAACAACTTGTTTCTCAACTGGAAGTGGTTTATGAAGCGGTTGTTTCAAAACTTCGATTGTACGACGACCACGGTTCAATTTTGCTTGAGTCGCAGCATCCAAATCTGAACCAAATTGCGTAAAGGCTTCAAGTTCACGATATGAAGCCAAGTCAAGACGAAGCGTACCTGCAACCTTCTTCATCGCTTTAATTTGCGCTGATCCACCTACACGTGATACGGAAGAACCCGCATCAATGGCTGGACGAATACCTGAGTTAAACAAGTTTTCTTGCAAGAAGATTTGTCCATCTGTGATAGAAATAACGTTTGTTGCGATATAAGCTGAGATATCTCCGGCTTGCGTTTGGATGATTGGCAAGGCAGTAATTGAACCACCACCAAGATCATCTGAAACTTTAGCTGAACGTTCCAAAAGACGTGAGTGGAGATAGAAGACATCCCCTGGGTAGGCTTCACGACCTGGTGGACGACGGAGAAGCAATGAAAGTTCACGGTAGGCCACGGCTTGTTTAGACAAATCATCATAAACAATTAATACGTGTTTTCCGTTATACATGAACTCTTCAGCCATTGCAACACCAGCGTAAGGTGCGATGTAAAGCAATGGTGATGGTTGTGATGCTGAGGCAGTCACAACGATTGTGTAATCAAGAGCACCGTGTTTACGGAGAGTTTCTACTTGTGTACGAACTGTTGATTCTTTTTGACCAATAGCCACATAAATACAAATCATATCTTGTCCTTTTTGGTTCAAGATAGCATCAATGGCTACTGAAGTTTTACCAGTTTGGCGGTCTCCGATGACCAACTCACGTTGACCACGTCCAATTGGAACCAAGGCATCAATCGCCTTAAGACCAGTTTGCAATGGCTCAGAAACTGATTTACGTTGCATAACACCTGGAGCAGGTGTTTCAACTGGACGGAAACCTGTTGTTTCGATGTCACCAAGACCATCAACTGGTTGCCCAAGTGGGTTTACTACACGACCAATAAGGGCTTCACCAACTGGAACTTCCATGATTTTTCCAGTACGTTTAACAATATCGCCTTCACGAATTGCTACGAAATCCCCCAAGATAATGATACCGACATCATTAGTTTCAAGGTTTTGGGCCATACCATAGGCACCATTTTCAAATTCGAGCAACTCACCACTCATAGCGTTATCAAGACCACGAGCACGTGCGATACCGTCACCGATATAGGTAACGACACCAGTTTCAGTGACGTCAAAGTTTGGCTGGAAGTTTTCAATTTGCTTTTTAATTAAAGCGCTAATTTCTTGTGCGTTAATTGCCAAAAGTCACACCACTTTCTATTTCAAATTCGTTTTAAAGGTTTGCAATTGACTGCGAATTGACGTGTCAACAACCTTATTTTTTGCTTTGATGACGAATCCTCCGATGAGGTCCTCATCAATTTTTTCCACTAAACGACGTGTCTTAATCTCAAATTTTTGTGAAACAATCGCCAAAAGTCTGGCTTTTTGTTCCTCAGACAAGGGACTTGCTGATATCACAGTGACATCGTAAGTATTGTCCTCTTGATCAAAGAGCTCAAGGACCAACTTCAACACATCATAGAGAATGTTGGCACGGTCATTGAGTAAGATTACCTCAAGAAAATTGTTCATATACACTGAACAAGACTCTTGAAACAAGCTCAAACTTTCTTTTTTAGCTTCACTTGTCACATTTTCCTGCGACAAGAAGTTTTTTAGATTTGTTTCAGCAAAAACTGTTAGGATTTGCCTTACTTCTTCTTGGATTGTTGACACGGCGTCTTGTTCAAAAGCGACTTCTACCAGGCTTCTGGCATACTGCTCAACAAGAGCTTGTGTTTTCTTATCCATTAAGCATCTCCTAATTGATCAAGATAGCTATCAATCAAGTCAGATTGCGCTTTAGCATCAAGGTTTTGTTTCATAACTTTTTCCGCCAAGAGGACAGTCAAGTCTGCAACTTCACCTTTAACTCCAGCAAGTGCTTCCACACGGCTTTGGGCGATGTCTTGATTTGCTTTTTCTTTCAAGCGTTTAGCTTCATCATGTGCTTCTGCAATGATTTTTGATTCTTGAGTTTTACCAGTTTCCTTGGCTCCATCAATAATTTGAGCTGCCTCAGTGCGAGCACCTGCTAACTCATCTTGACGTTTTTGTGCCAAGCTTTCTGCTTCTTGACGAGCATTTTCAGCACTATCAATATCTGTGGCAATTTTCTTTTCACGAGCAGCAAAGATTCCTGTAATTTGATCCCATGCGAATTTACGGATGAGGTAATACAAGAGAAAAACTGAGCCGAGTGTGATAATGATATTACCAAGTGTCGTACTATTAATCAGTAATGACATTTCATTTCTCCCTTTCTTAATTATTCTTCGTTGACTTTATCACCAATATAGTTTGAACTTAGGATAATAAAGACATAGGCTTGGATGAAGCCGATAAAGGCTGAAAAGGCAACCCAGACAAGGTTCAAAGCAAAGGATACAGGTGCTGCAAAGGCAGACCATGTCACCAATTGAAGAATCAAGCCAGTAAGTACCTCACCAGAATAAATGTTACCAAACAAACGCAAGGCCAATGAAGCAAGGTTGGTTAATTGTTCCAAAATGTTCATTGGGAGCATAGCTGGGTATGGTGAAAGGTAGCCCTTTAGATAGCCTTTAAGCCCTTTTTTACGGATTCCCTCAATATGACTAACGAGGGTAATAATTAAAGAAAGAGTGATAGTAACACCGAAATTCGATGTTGGAGAAGACCAAAAATTGTAATGCTCACTTTTAACAGATACAAGCAGACCTAGGTTGTTTGCTGTAAACACAAAGGTGAAAATTACAAACAAGAGCAAACTATAATTTTTTGTGAATTTTCCAAGATTTTGAGAAATGGTACTGTTCACAAACTCATAGATGAACTCAAGCACATTTTGTTTTCCCTTTGGTTTAATGGTCATCTTACGACTTGACCAAAAAACCACTCCAAAAACGATAATTACTGTCAAGAGAGACATGGCAAGGACAGTCAAGTCAAAATCAATCCCAAATAATGAGACGGTTGGATTACTTGTAGTTTCCACTGCTCATCCCTCCTTCATCTTTTATTTGTCTATTAGACAATGTAGCTAAGGGCAAACAATACGAAGAAGGTACCTTCGATAAAGGCAACACCAGTAAACATCAATGTTTGAAGTTTGCTAAACATCTCAGGTTGGCGAGCTGCAGCTTTAGCGACATTGGCAACGAGGATACCCTCACCAATAGATACACCCATAACGGCCAAACCGAGGCCTAAGATAGTTAAATTCATAGTAGAATTCTCCTTTTTAATTATTTTTACCATGCTATTTTAGTCCTATTTTCCACGAAAGTCAACGAATTGACGGTTTTTTAGACGTTTTCACTGACTTTGCCTAACGTTTTCACTAAATTTGCGTAAGCGTTTACTTTTTATAAAAAACACGGCATTCCGCCGTGTCTCTTTCTTTATTTAACCAATTTCTTCATCTCTTCAATACGTACGACTGTTGCATCGTATTTAGCTTGGTAATCTTCTTGTTTGTCGCGTTCTTTTTGGACGACTTCTGGTTTGGCATTGGCTACGAAGCGTTCGTTGCTAAGTTTCTTACCAACCATGTCAAGTTCTTTTTGCCATTTGGCTAATTCTTTTTCAAGACGGGCCAATTCTTCTTCAACATTTAGAAGGTCAGCGAGTGGCAAGTAAATTTCTGCACCTGTGATGATGCTTGACATAACCAAATCAGGTACTTCCACATCTTCTGCAATTTCCAAGTGTTCTGGGTTTGTGAAGCGTTTGATGTAGTTGACATTGTCATTGAAGAAGGCATCGAGCTTGCTGTCGCTAGTCTTGATCAAGATTGTGATTGGCTTGCTTGGAGCAACATTTACTTCCGCACGTGAGTTACGGACTGAACGAATCACATCTTTAAGAGCTTCAACACCCGCTGCTGCTTCTTCGTTTTCAAATTCTGGACGAATCACTGGATATTCAGCAGTCACGATTGTTCCTTCAGAGATTTGGCCATAGATTTCTTCAGTTACGAATGGCATGATTGGGTGAAGGAGACGCAAGATTTGGTCCAAAGTATATAGAAGGACAGAACGAGTGATGACTTTTTCGTCCTCATTGTCGCTATAAAGCACTTCCTTAGTCAACTCAACGTACCAATCCGCAAACTCATCCCAGATAAAGTTGTAGAGGATGTGACCAGCCACACCAAATTCGAACTTGTCAAAGTTTTCAGTGACTTTACCGATTGTTTCGTTGAGGTTGTGGAGAATCCAATGGTCTGTGACATTACCTGCTTGGCCAGCAACCACCTTAGCCACATTTTCACGTGCCACATCCAAGGTCAACCCTTTATTGTTCATGAGGATATAGCGAGAGATGTTCCAGATCTTGTTAATGAAGTTCCATGACGCATCCATTTTCTCGTAAGAGAAACGCATGTCTTGACCTGGTGCAGAACCGTTTGAAAGGAACCAACGAAGGGCATCCGCACCGTATTTCTCGATAACATCCATTGGGTCGATACCGTTACCGAGTGACTTAGACATCTTACGTCCTTGCTCGTCACGGATAAGACCGTGGATAAGGACATTCTTAAATGGTTGGCGTCCTGTGAATTCCAATGATTGGAAGATCATACGAGACACCCAGAAGAAGATGATATCGTAACCTGTTACCAAGGTTGAAGTTGGGAAGTAACGTTTGAAGTCTTCTGCTTCAACGTCAGGCCAACCCATAGTTGAGAATGGCCAGAGGGCAGAACTGAACCAAGTATCCAAGACATCTTCGTCTTGTTTCCATCCGTCACCTTCTGGTGCTTCTTCGCCAACGTACATTTCACCCTCAGCATTGTACCAAGCAGGGATTTGGTGACCCCACCATAGCTGACGAGAGATTACCCAGTCGTGGACATTTTCCATCCATTGAAGGAAGGTATCGTTGAAACGAGGTGGGTAGAAATCAACCTTATCATCTGTGTCTTGGTTGGCAATGGCATTCTTAGCTAATTGGTCCATCTTGACGAACCATTGTGTAGACAAACGTGGTTCAACAGGCACACCTGTACGTTCTGAGTGACCAACTGAGTGAGTCATTTTTTCAATTTCGACAAGGGCACCGATTTCTTCCAATTTCTTAACAACAGCCTTACGTGCTTCAAAGCGGTCCATACCGTTGAATTCGCCAGCCAATTCATTCATGGTACCATCATCATTCATGACATTGACTTGTGGCAAGTTATGGCGTTGACCAACTAAGAAGTCGTTAGGATCATGAGCAGGAGTGATTTTAACCACACCAGTACCAAATTCAGGGTCTGCATGTTCATCTCCAACGATTGGGATTGGCTTGTTCAAGATTGGCAAGATAACATTTTTACCAATCAAGTCTTTATAACGATCGTCATTTGGGTTAACCGCTACGGCTGTATCCCCAAACATGGTTTCAGGACGTGTTGTTGCCACTTCAAGGGCACGTGAACCGTCTTCCAACATGTAGTTCATGTGGTAGAAGGCACCTTCGACATCCTTGTGAATAACCTCGATATCAGAAAGGGCTGTACGAGCTTTTGGATCCCAATTGATGATAAATTCACCACGGTAGATCCAGCCCTTCTTGTAGAGCTCTACAAAGACCTTACGAACAGCTTTTGATAGACCTTCGTCAAGGGTGAAACGCTCACGAGAATAGTCTACAGAGAGCCCCATCTTGCCCCATTGTTGCTTGATAGTTGAGGCATACTCGTCTTTCCATTCCCAGACTTTATCAAGGAATTTTTCACGGCCAAGGTCATAACGAGAGATGCCGTCTTCAGCCAAACGCGCTTCAACCTTAGCTTGAGTGGCAATACCTGCGTGGTCCATACCTGGAAGCCAAAGTGTATCAAAACCTTGCATCCGTTTTTGACGGATAATGATATCTTGCAAAGTTGTATCCCAAGCGTGACCAAGGTGAAGTTTACCGGTTACATTTGGTGGTGGGATGACGATTGAATAAGGCTTAGCCTTTTTATCACCTGAGGGCTTGAAAACATCTTCGTCAAGCCATTTTTGGTAACGACCAGCCTCAACCTCGGCTGGATTGTATTTAGGTGAAAGTTCTTTAGACATATGTGTGTCCTTTCTAGTTATTTCTATTTTTAATGTTGGTCTTGTACTTCCCATTCACTCTTCAGCAATCCATATATCAGACTGTCACAACGGTTGCCTTGCACATCTTTGCGGTCTCGGATACGAGCTTCAAGGGTAAAACCAAGTTTCTCAGCGACACGTTGACTTTGGACATTGTAGCCAAAACAAATCAGTTCAATCTTGTGAAGGCCTAAATCCTTAAAACCTAAGTCAATTAAAGCACGCGCCGCTTCTGGGACATAGCCGCAGCCCCAATAGTCTGGATGCAAGGTATAGCCAATCTCCAGTACATCGTCTTCGTGGCGATGGTTGAAATCAACAGATCCGATAACTTTATCAGTCCCTTTGACCACAATACCGTAGCCAGCTGGGAGATTGTCCTTTTGATTACACTCAGGAAGGATATACTCTAGGTAATAAATCTCATCTTCCAAGGTCTTGACGGGTGGAAAGCCAGCTGGATAAGAAACCTCTGGCAGACTAGCGTAGGCATAGATATCCTCAGCATCTGCCACTGTACGGACTCGTAAAACAAGACGCTCCGTCTCGATTCGATCAGGTAATACCGTTCTTGTCATCCTTCTTCCTCGCTTTCTTGATGAAGCTTCCCATGGGGTCGACTCGGTCATCTAGATATCGATAGACACGCTTATGACCATCACCCATAAAGTAAGTCGGTGCAAAGCAGTCATTTTTAAAATGTCCCCTGTCATCCAACAAATCAGATTCAACCAAACGGTCCAGGATTTTAGCAAAGATATGACAGATACCATCTTCCTCAATAATTCTGTCGACCTTACAATCCAGAACGACTGGGCAGGCATCCAAGATAGGTGCTTGTGTCAATTTAGAAGATTGGAAATCTAAGCCGAGTTTAGCAATTTTTTCACGGTGACTAATAAATCCAGCCTGCTCCATTTCTAGCATAAAACTTTCATTAGGAATATTCACAGTGAACTTCTGATAATGTTTAATCTGGTCTGCCGCATTTTCCTCGCTACCTACCCCGATGACAAGCCAATCTCCTAAACTGTAGGAAGAGCTACAGGTCGTCACATTATAACCGTAGGTCTGATCCTGATAACCCAAGATAAAAATAGGAAAACCATAATACAATTTACTAGTCTCAAAAGATTGCTTCATGTCACCCTCCTTTGATAGCAATGTAGACCTCGCTTTCGCTCCGACTGCATCAATATCTTTAAATTCACCTGCGACCTTCGGTCTTGGTTCTTTAAAAGCTATAGAAAATCCCTGCCATAAACATGACAGGGACGAATATGTATCCGCGGTACCACCCAGTTTTGAGTGGCAACCACTCACAGCTTTCTTGATTCAATTTGACCATCAGCAACCAGCATTGACATTTGTGCGGATTTCTCAGTACCACCGCTTCCTGTGACAAATGAGCTTCAAAGCACCTCTGAATAGTCTTATTCTATCACATTTTTAATCTCAAGACAAATGAAATTGTGGGGACCTGAATTTGCAAATAAGTTAGACTAGCGATTTTACCTTGAAAGATGAATCCAATCCCTCATTTTATTCTCATTAGAAAAGCCTTGTCTGTCGACAAGGATCTCATCTTATTTTTCTTCCTTAGCTCTTTCTTCTTCTAGCCATTGTTCATAACTTTCAAGTAGATTTATAGCCATTTGGGTTGCCAAAGCAACTGAAAAGGCTTCCGTACCTTCAGTTGTTTCATTTTGGGCTTCCAATTTACTTTTTTCGTAAATGGCTTTGAGAGCCGTATTGCTAAGCGTATCTTTAAATGCTTGGAATTCTTTCATGGTCAAAACCTCCTTGATTCTACGGTACTCTCTAAAATCACTGTTACCGTTTTCACTTTAAGTTTACACCATTTCAGAGAAATTGCAAGGTTTCTCCTTAATAAACAAGGAGAACTTTCCCACTATCTACGACCTATTGCGCAGCTGCAGTAGCTCCTGTGAGATACTCTGTCGTATAGGCTACAATAGCTCCTGAATCAGCATTTACCGCGTATTTATAACGTAAACCACTAGCAGCATAATCAAAACTGATATTGTAGACTTTACCGTCTCCTTCAGTCTTCAAATCCGTTTTCAAGTTTGTCACAGATCCTTCAGTTAAGCCAGCATGGTTAAGAGCTGTTGTTTGTGCAGTTTCCTTGGACACCGCTGTCTCGTCCTTACTTTCGCTAGCTTGAGTCTCGTCTTTAGACTCTTCACCTTTTTGAGCATCGTCCTCATCTTTAGACATTGGATGGTCACTCTTATGTTTCAAAATAGACCCTGACAGACCGTCAATCGTATACTCAAAACGATTGTCTGACGTTGTGAAACTAATCTCATAACTTCCATGGAATCCAGAACGTGATTTTGAGACTGTTGATTGAGATATCTCAGAAGTTTTGACACCTGCATTTTTGTAAGCAATGTCTGCAGCATCTTGTTCTGACAAGCGATAACCTGAGCCGTTAAAAACAAACAAGGCTGCAGCGATGGCAACTGGGATAGCGAGCAGAATCAGATAGCCCACTAGTTTTTTTATTTTTCGCATAAAATTCTCCGCTATTTTAATCTGATACTACTATTATATCTTAAAGTTCTAAAATTGTCAGAAAAACTTGGTCCGTTTTTAGGATGATGTCATAAAAAGTCTCTGACAGATATCAAGAACTCTTACGAAGATTTAAAATTTGGCCAGTTACAAAGACTAGGATGGCTACCCAGATAAAGAGGAAACCTTTCAATTCTCCAAAGCTAACCGTCTCACCAAAAATGAGAATGGCTACGAGCAGTTGAATCGTAGGGTTGAGGTACTGGATAAACCCGATAAGGTTAAGCGGTGCCCTTTTGACTGCTTCTGAGAAGCAAAGCAAGGGAACAGCCGTCACTATACCTGAGATGGCTAGGAGAAACATTTCCATGCTCGAATAGGAAGAAAATGCTTCTGGAGAAAAGAAAACGAGATAGATAGCTACAAAAGGTAGTAGCAAGCCACTTTCTACTAGCATGGCTACGTCACTGGAGAGCCTAACCCCTTTTTTGATTAGACCATAGAAACCAAAGCTCAGAGCTAACCCCAATGAAACCATGGGAAGTTTTCCTGTATTGGCCACAAGAACCAGTACTCCTATGAAGGCCAATACTACTGCTGCCCACATACTTCTGCTCAATGATTCACGGAGAAAAACAAGAGCAAATAAGATAGACACAATGGGCATAATGTAATAGCCCAAACTGGCTTGTGTCGCTTGACCATGACCTACAGCATAGATATAAATCAACCAATTAGCTGCTATGAGAAAGCTGGCAAGCAGCATGCGAAGCAAGGCCTTCTTATCCTGCCAAAGTCCCACAAGTTCCCCTTTAAAACGTGTAGTTTGATTAGCTATTAGCGCGTAAACCAGCATGGTCACTACAGTAAAGACAATCCGCCATGAAAAGGTGTTATAGGCTGAAACACCTGCTAAAAGCTTCCAAAAAAGGGATAAAAATCCCCATTGAATATAGCTTGCAAGTCCAAAGAGCAACCCTTGATTCTTTCTAGTCAACGATAACACCTGCTTTGTCTACAGATAGGATGAAGGTTTCACCGTCTAATCCAAGACCATCGATAGCCGTTTTAAGAGCCTCAGACTGATCATGTGGTGTTAAGGTCATAACTGTTGGACCAGCACCTGAGAGATAGGTTGCATAGGCACCGTATTGGCCTGACAATTCCTTAACGGTCGCAAATTCCTTGACCAATTTTTGGCGGTAGCGTTCGTGGAACATGTCTCCTTGGATAGCACGTCCCGCCTTGACCAAATCCCCTGCAAAAAGAGCTGCAATGGCAACGTTGGCAATAGATGATGCAGCCACAGCATCTTTGTAAGACAGGTCACTTGGAAGAACTCCACGTGAATCAGACGTCTTAAGCTCATAGCTCGGAATGAAGGCGACAAAAGCACACTCTGGAAACTCTGTAACGATGCTATTAACATGTTCATCCACATAAGAGGCTACAACGAGATTCCCAAAGATAGCTGGGGCAACATTGTCCGGGTGACCTTCAATCTTGGTTGCAATATCAAGTTTATCGTCATCTGAGAGCTTAAGGTCTGCCAATTGATTGGCTAACTCAATCCCTGCGACAATAACTGAGCTAGAAGAACCAAGCCCACGCGCCAAGGGAATATCTGATGTCATAACCAGTTTATGGGGTTGCAAATCAGACTTAACTTGCAAAGCTGTTGAAATAAGTAGGTTATTTTCATCTGAAGGAATATCTCCCAAATCATGTTCGATATGCCATGCATCTGCTGATTCAAGCACCTCGATTGTCAAATATTTAGAAACGGCAACACCCACAGAGTCAAAACCTGGACCAATATTGGCAGATGTTGCTGGAACAGTAATTTTCATAATAACACACCAAAAGGAGGAAAGCCATTAGTGACTTTTCTCCTTGAATACCTTTCTTATACGCACCAGTATGGGCTTATCAATTAGTTAGACAAAACTTTCAATGTGTTGACAACAGCGAAGTCTTCCGCTGCTTCAAGTTTTTCAGTAACAGCTTGGAGTTGCGTCTTAGACATAGCGTGTGTAATCACAACAATACGAGCTGTTGTGCCATTTGCTTTTTGTTGCAAAACTTGCTCAAATGAAATATCTTCTGAGTTGAAGATTTCAGACAAGTGAAGGATTTTACCTTTTTCGTCTGGCGTATCAAGGGCAAAGTAGTAATTGCTCTTAACGTCCGCTGGATTAGCCAATGGCAAGTCACGACGGAACTCATTGAATGGTTTACCAACATTGCCATCTGAAAGACGACGAGCAATACGGATAATGTCAGCCAAAACAGATGTTGCTGTTGGTTTTTGACCAGCACCTGGGCCGTAGTACATAGATTCACCGATACCGATAGACTCAACAAAGACTGCATTCATAACATCGTTGACGCTAGCAAGTGGGTGATTTTTTGGCAAGAATGTTGGTGATACTTCTGCTGAGATACCTGATTCTACTTCACGCACATCACCAACCAATTTGATAACATAACCCAATTCTTGAGCAACAGCCACATCATCTGTAGAGATGTTAGTAATCCCTTTGTGAGAAACGTCGTCAAAATCAATTGTAGCACCAAAACCAAATTGACTAAGGATAACGGCTTTATAAGCTGCATCAATCCCTTCAACGTCGTTGGTTGGATCACTTTCAGCATAACCAAGTTCTTGAGCAGTCTTGAGGGCGTCCTCATATGACCAACCTTCATCAACCATCTTAGTCATCATAAAGTTAGATGTACCGTTAAGCACACCAAGGATACGAGTCACCTTGTCAGATGTCAAAGAGTTAGCCAAAGTACGCAAAATTGGAATACCACCAGCAACAGCAGCTTCATAGTAGAAAGCCACACCCTTATCTTGAGCAAGAGCAATCAACTCTTTTCCATGAGTAGCAATCAAGTCCTTATTGGCAGAGACAACGTTTTTACCTGCTTCAAGTGCTTTTGTGATGAAGGTACGAGCTGGCTCGATACGGCCCATCAATTCGACAACGATTTGAATCTCGTCATCGTTAAGGATTTCATCAACATTTGTGACAAAATTATAGTCGTTTCCAGCAGCGATAAGACGATTTTTTTCCTCGTCATCTTTGACCAAAACCTTCGCAATTTCGAGTTGGTCACGTGAGGCTTCAAGAACCTTTTCACCATTTTCCTTCAAAAGGAAAGGAATACCGCTAGCTACTGTACCAAAGCCAAGCAATCCAATTTTAATAGACATTTACGATTTCTCCTTAAAAACATACATTTTTTTAATTGTACCATATTTCTGTCGGAATTGACAGAATATTTCTGCCATTTAAGGAGACAAGTATTCTTTTTTTACTGAAAATTCTGTGCATTTTTACCCCATTTTTGTTAGAATAATAGCTAGACCTATTTGAAAGGGGATACAATGACTTCTCAAGCTCAAAAATCAAACAAACCTAAACAAAAGAAGATGAATCTTCTTCTACTTGTCATCAATCTAGTGCTTCTGGGTATCCTGGCTGTTTTTATGTTAAACCGTCCGAACCAGTCGAAAAGCAACCAACAACAATCTCAGACCAGTCAGTCTAAGACGGCAGCTAAGTGGAAAACCTATGACGAGCCTGTCCAAATCCCTATCCTCATGTACCATGCTGTTCACGTTATGGATCCATCTGAGGCCTCTAACGCCAACCTGATTGTTGCTCCGGACAATTTTGAAGCACAAATCAAGGCCATGGTAGATGCGGGTTACTATTTCCTAACTCCCGAAGAAGCCTACAAAGCCTTCACTGAAAACGCCCTACCTGCTAAGAAGGTTGTCTGGCTGACCTTTGACGATGGTAACGAAGATTTCTATACTATTGCCTATCCTATTCTCAAAAAATACAAGGCTAAGGCAACCAATAATATTATCACTGGCTTTGTTAAGAAGGGAAATGCCGGAAATCTTACCGTCAAGCAGATGAAAGAAATGATGGCACACGGCATGAGCTTCCAGTCTCATACGGTTAACCACCCTGATTTATCAGCCACTGACAAGGCGACACAAAAGGTTGAATTAACGGATTCTATCGACTTCCTTGAAAACAAACTCAATACAAAGGTCAATACCATTGCTTACCCATCAGGTCGCTACAATCAAACGACACTGGACCTAGCTAAGAAAACATACAAGTTAGGACTAACAACCAACGAAGGTCTAGCCAGTTCCAAGGACGGTCTCCTCTCACTTAATCGTGTCCGTATTCTGCCAACAACAACAGCTAAAGGACTTCTAAGCGAGATTACTACTGACAATAAGTAAAAGAAATCACTTGACTGTAAATCAAGTGATTTTTATTGTCTAGTCAAATATTTCTGATAGGGTAGCCACCCCTTTTTCGATTTCAGCATCACTTAGAATGATTGGAGGCAGAAGACGGATAACGTTTGTCCCTGCAGTTAAGACAATCAATCCCTTATCTCTGGCCGCTTGTACCAATTCTCCTAGATTGCCAGTAGTCTCGATTCCAATCATATAACCCAAGCCACGGACAGTGGTAACCGTCTCTTTATCAGATAAAGCCGCCTGTAATTTTGCTTGTAGCTTGTTCCCATTTTCAAGGGCTGTATCCAGAAAAGCTGGAGCCAACATAACTTCAAGCGTAGCCTTGGCCGCCGCCATGGCCAGTTTATTTCCTCCAAAGGTAGAGCCATGACTTCCGTAAGAAAAAGCCGCCCCAAGAGAGGACTTGGCAAGCATGGCACCAACTGGTACACCGTTTGCCAAGCCCTTGGCCAGAGTAAAGATATCTGGTTCAATATCATAGTGCTCATAAGCAAAGAGTTTGCCAGTACGACCAATTCCTGTCTGAACCTCATCTACAATGAGGTAAATACCTGTCTCTTTACAAAAATCAGACAAAGCCTTAACGAAGTCTTTATTCGCAGGTTGCACGCCTGATTCCCCTTGAACCAACTCCAGCATAATAGCTGCTGTTTCTTCGCTAGCTAGAGCCTTAACACTGTCTATGTCGTTAAAAATGGCATAGCTAAAGTGAGGTACGCCTTCACCAAAACCTTGTTTAATTTTATCCTGACCTGTGGCAGACATAGCTCCAAACGTTCGACCATGGAAGGAATTTTGGAAAGTAATAATTTCTTGTTTGCCCGAAGCCTTACGGGCGATTTTAATGGCTGCCTCATTGGCCTCTGCACCACTGTTACAGAAAAAGGCCAAATAATCCTTGTCACCAATTAAAAGATCAGCAACATCCTCTTGCAACTGATTGTAATAGAGATTAGGCTGGTGCAAAATCTTGCCCACCTGCTCTGTTAGAGCCTGATTGACATGGGGATGATAGCCAAGATTAGTTACCCCGATACCTGATGAAAAATCCAAGTAGGTCTTGCCAGTTGTATCTGTCAAATAATTGCCCTGTGCCGAAGCAAAATCAATCGCTGCCCGCTTATAGTTTGAAAATAGTTTTGTCATTGCTTACTCCTTGATTATGGTACCGTCTGTCAGGTTATCACCAATAATGACCTGCTCGACACCGGCTTGAACTGTCTGAACAGCACTTTGAATTTTAGGAATCATGCCTCCAGTTATCACACCTGAATCTATTTTTTTCTGAACATCTACAATATTCAAATGATTCAAAACCCGTCCATTCTCTAAAACACCCTTGACATCCGTCATGAGGATAAGTTTTTTGACCCCCAGACTAATAGCGACCGCCCTTGCAAGATAATCGGCGTTGATATTGAGTAAATAACCTTGCTCACTGTAACCCAAGCTAGGAATCAAGGGAATCTTACCTTGAGCAAGGAGTGCTACTAGGGTCTGATTAGTGATATGGCTGACCTCACCCACAAAGCCATAAACCTCTTGGTTCAAAAAATCAGCATGAACAAGGTCTGGAAGCTCATCTACAAGCTGATAGGCTGGCAAACATGCAGTTGTCAACTCACCTGCTAAGTTTTTCCCAACTATGTCAACTAAGGCTTCTTTGATCAAGGCCATATCTGACTGACCCGTCACACGAAGACCATTAACCTTGTGAATTGGAATATGATGTGCCTCCATTAGCTGATTAATAGCGAAACCACCCCCATGGACGATAACAATTTTTTGACCAGCCTGATGCCATTCGGACAGTTTAGCCAATATCTCAGGAGTTAGCTGCTTACTGGCTACTCCACCAATTTTGATTACAATATATTCAGTAGTCATCAGTTAACTCCTTTGTCATAGATAACTTAAGTATGGTAGAGGGCATTAATCTTAACGTAATCGTAGGAAAGATCGCACCCCCATGCGGTTCCTTTTTCATGTCCAGCATGAAGATCTACCGTAATGGTGACTTCATCGACATGCATGACGTCTTTCATTTCCTCATCATCAAAGGCAACAGGACTAGAAGCTAGCATGACTGGCAGTCCGCCAATCATAATATCAACATTATCCACAGGCACATCCACACCAGCATAGCCAACAGCAGCTAAAATACGTCCCCAGTTAGGATCCTCACCAAAGATGGCTGTTTTGACCAAACTTGAACCGACAACAGATTTAGCCATCATACGAGCATCAAGGGCATTAGGGGCATTAACCACATCAACTTGGATGAGTTTATTGGCACCTTCACCGTCCTTGGCAATTTTCTTAGCCAACTCTTGCATCACGAAATTAAGCATTTTTGAAAATTTATCAAATTCTAGTGTATCTGGCAGAATCTCTTCATTGAGCGTGCAACCATTGGACATGACAAGCACCATATCATTGGTTGATGTATCCCCGTCAACCGTAATCTGATTGAAGGTCTTTTCCACATTTTGGCTCAAGGCCAATTGAAGAGTGTCACTAGAAATATTAGCGTCACAAGTGATAAACCCAAGCATGGTCGCCATATTAGGGTGAATCATGCCTGAGCCCTTAGCGACACCAGCCATAGTAACCACATCACGTCCAAAGGTCTCCGTCACAGCAATGGTCTTAGTCGCTGTATCTGTCGTCAAAATCGCTTTGGCAAAATCATCAGCATTACCATTAACCACCAACTTGGAAAGACCATTTTTCAAGGTATCCAATGGGAGCAACTCTCCGATAATCCCTGTAGAAGCTACACCAACCAAATCTGGTTCAACACCTAGCTTTTCAGCGGTCCACTCCTGCATAGTGTAAGCATCCTCCAAACCTTGAGTCCCTGTACAAGAATTGGCTACACCTGAGTTAACAACGATAGCCTTCATTTTTCCAGCCTTTTTAACTGAGGTCTTGGTCACAATTAGAGGAGCTGCAATAACCTTATTGGTTGTGTAAACACCTGCAACACTGGCTGGTTTTTCAGAGACAATCCAACCAAAATCCATTTTTCTCTTTTTAAATCCTGCATGTAGCCCATCTGCTGAGAATCCCAGTGGACTAGCAATCGTTCCATCGATGACTTTCATATTTTTTCTCCTAACTCTATGCTTACATCTACAAGTATGACGGTGTCATAAGCAAACCTTCCGTCTCATCCCACCCCTGCATGAGGTTGAGATTTTGCACTGCCTGTCCAGCAGCTCCTTTAAGCAGATTATCAATGACTGAAATGACTGTCAGAACATTGGTTTTTTCATTATAGGCAAAGCCAATATCTGTAAAATTCGATCCGATAACGTTGTGCAGTTCTGGCAAGCTGTCTTGTACACGTACAAAAGGTTTATCATCGTATGCTTTTGCAAAGGCTGAAGCGACATCAGAGATATCTACGTCCTTCTTCAACTTACAATAAACCGTAGCCATGATTCCGCGATTAACTGGTAAAAGCGACGTTGAGAACTGAATCTCAGGCATTTCCGGATCAAAGGTCCGCAAGGTTTGAACAATTTCAGGAATATGCTGATGATGATTGAGTTTATAAGTCACGTAATTATCGTGAACATTGACAAAATGACTAGACTCACTCAAAGCCTTACCCGCACCAGTTAAACCAGACTTGGCATCCACAATGACACTATCCGTCTCAATCAGATCAGAAGCAACCAAAGGAAGCAAGGCCAACTCCGTCGCTGTTGCATAGCATCCAGGATTGGCAATAAATTTCTTATCCTTCACATCTGTATATTCTGATAATGCGTATGTAAATTTATTCAAAACACTCTGCTTAGCAGGTGATTTTTTATACCATTCTTGATAAACACCTGCTGGCAAGCGATGATCGCCAGACAAATCAATAATTGGAAAATCAGCCAGAACAAATTTCTCTGCTAGCGAACTAGCAACTCCTGAAGGTGTGGCAAAGAAAACCAAATCCGCATTTTTCATAATCTTTTCCGCATCATAAGCTTCAATGTCTAAGTCACAAACACCTGTCAGACAGGGATACACATCAGACAATCGTCGGCCCACTTCTTTGGTTGCGTGAATAGAAACAAGTTCCACTTTTTTATGATTATTCAAAATTTTAACTAACTCTAAACCACTATAACCAGTGATACCAACGATTGAAATTTTCATTTATGTACTCCTTTTGAATAAATATGTAATCAGTTTATTGCATTTTTATTCATTTGTCAAGAAAAATGTAATTAATATAAAAAACAAGCAGTCTTTTTCAACTACTTGTTTTCATGATCACTATCTAGTTATTAAATAAATGCAAGTTGGCAATACGATCAACCGCTTCGACCAGACGCTCTGGCTCTACCAAAAGCCCAATACGAACATAAGCATCACCCGCAGGACCAAATCCTTTACCTGGTGCAACAGCAACATGGGCCTTCTCAAGCAAAAGATCTGCAAAACTCTCACTGGTATAGCCCTCAGGTACAGGCATCCAAGCATAGAAGGAACCTTTAGATGGAAAGGCCTGCCAGCCAATCTTAGCAGCTGATTGCGTAAAAGCATCTCGACGGCTATCATAAACCGCATTTAGTTGGGCCACTGCCTCCTCAGATTTAGGATCTAAGAGGGCTGCAATCCCAGCCTCCTGCAAAGCGGGAAAAATTCCCACAAAAAGATGGTCTTGAATCAGATTCAAGGCTTCAATCATCCGAGCATTTCCAGCTGCAAAGGCTAAACGCCAACCAGCCATATTAAAAGTTTTCGAGAAAGTATAGAACTCAATCCCCACATCTTTAGCACCAGGCGTTGATAAAAAGCTAGGATTCTCATATCCCCTATAACCCAAAGCTCCATAGGCTAAATCACTCACCACTCCTACTTCGTAGGTCTTAGCCCAAGCAACTAACTTTTCATAAAAAGCCTTAGTCGCCACAGCCCCCGTAGGATTATTCGGATAATTGATATAGATAAACTTAGCCCGGCGAGCTGTCTCCTCAGGAATGGCATCTAGATCTGGTAAGAAATCATTTTTAGCCGTCAAAAGAAAGGTCTCATAGGCTACACGTCCTAGGCTCACTCCTGATAAATAATCTGGATAACCTGGGTCAGGCAAGAGCAGGAGGTCACCAGGATTCATCAAAGCTAGAGGCAATTCCACTAGTCCAATTTTAGCTCCACCCATGACACAAATCTCACGCTCTGCATCCAAATTGACCCCATAATGTTTTTCGTAAAAACTAGCAGCTGCTTCTTTAAAGGGACGATTGCCTCGAAACTGTGAATACTTATGGCTAGCAGGATTTTTCGCTGAAAGACACAGCGACTCAACAATATGGTCATAGGTCGGTTGGTCGGGATTGCCCTGACCGAGATTGATAACATCTGCGCCTTCCGCTACCTTAGCATTAACTTTAGCAACCAAACCTGCAAAAAACTGTTCTGGCAATGCCTTCAATAAATCCGATTCTTCAAATAACATAAACGCTCCTTAATGATACAAGTCCGTGCGACGATCCTCAAAAACAGGAATCTGACCTCGAACCTTATCTACCTCTTCAAGATTAATATCGGCCGTAAAAATGCCTTCCTCATGCTCCTTGGATTGTAAGACCACATTTCCAAGTGGATCTATAACCATAGAATGTCCTGAAAAGACATCGTCTGGTCCTGTTCCGACACGATTAACAGCAACTACAAAAGCTTGATTTTCAACCGCACGCGCCTTTAACAAAATCTCCCATTGCTGCACACGAGGTTCTGGCCACTGCGCTACCACAAAAAGTACCTTGGCTCCTTGTGCCATCTGTGTTCGCACCCATTCAGGAAAACGAATATCATAACAAATGACACTAGCAGCTGTCACACCATCAAGCTCAAAAACAGACTCACCCGACCCAGCAGACATGTACTGGTCCTCTGCCATAAGGCCAAAGAGATGGACCTTGCTATAGGTATTGATTAAGTCCCCAGACTTATTGTAGACATAGGTCGTGTTGTAGAATTTGCCGTCCTTCTCAATAGCAACAGACCCTCCGATAATAGCCACAGCATGTTTCCTAGCAAAATGAGACAAGAGTTCTTGAGAGTCCAAACCATCCTTATCTGCAAGCCCATCCAGTTCATCTAAAGCATAGCCTGTATTCCACATTTCAGGAAGTACAATGACATCAGGATTGTCATCAAGCGCCCTTTCCAACATTTTTTTCACATGCTTTTTATTTTCCACAGGCTGCCCGTGTGCAACATCCATCTGTACCAATGCGATTTTCATAGTAACCTCGATTCTATATTAACCATTATAGCACTCCAAAAGACGTCACAAAAATTGAAAAATCCAATCTCATGATAAAGAAAGCCTATCAAAAAAGGCTGGACACATTGTCCAACCTGATTCATTACTTCATTAAGCAATGTCAACGTAACGACGAGCACCACTTGCTGTCACGTATGAAAGCCATTGACGGCCATCGGCTGTCAGAACCTTATCGTAGTTGACACTCATACCCTTGTCATAGTAGGTCAACTCTGGACTTGCAACCTTGGCTTCTGCCTTGATTGACGCACGACCTGTGAAAGTATAACGACCTGACTCTGGGAGACTTGGTTTAGCAACTGGTTTGACTTCTGGTTTAGCTGTGGCAATGTCAACATAACGACGAGCACCACTTGCTGCTACGTATGAAATCCATTGACGGCCATCAGCTGTCAGAACCTTATCGTAGTTGACACTCATACCTTTGTCATAGTAGGCCAATTCTGGGCTTGAAACCTTGGCTTCCGCCTTGATTGACGCACGACCTATGAAGGTATAACGGCCTGACTCTGGGAGACTTGGTTTATCCGCTGGTTTAGCAACTGGTTTGACTTCTGGCTTAGCCTCTGCTTTAGCTGCGGCAATGTCAACATAACGACGAGCACCACTTGCTGCTACGTATGAAAGCCATTGACGGCCATCAGCTGTCAGAACCTTATCATAGTTAACACTCATACCTTTGTCATAGTAGGCCAATTCTGGGCTTGAAACCTTGGCTTCCGCCTTGATTGACGCACGACCTGTAAAGCTATAAGTTCCTGTCGCTGGAAGATTGATGGCACCTGTAGTGGCTGGTTTGCTTTCAGCAGGTTCGCTGCTAGTAGCATAATCACCACCTTGGATACCGAAGTATTCTTCCAAACTCAAGCCTGAATCGTGAATATCTTTAGCTTCTTTACCCACATAGCGGATGTGCCATGCTTCTGGCATGTAGCCAGTTGAAGCTTCTTTACCTGCTTGGAAACGAACGATAAAGCCATAGTTATGTGCATTGTCTTTAAGCCATTGGCTAGCACGTGAATCTTCAAGCAAATTACCAGATTTATCGGTCAAATCAAAGACTAATCCAGTTTGGTGTTCGCTATATCCAGGACGAGCTGAGTAACGGTCCGCAGCTGCCTGACCATCACGGCTAACATAGTTGTCGTAAAGAGTCTTTTGATAGTTATAAGAACGGAAACCACTGTATGAACGTCCAACATTCAAACCTTGGTTAATCATATCGTCACGAAGGCGAACAAAGGCTGCCTTAGCTGTAGGATTTTCACCTGGGTTATAGTCCTTAGAAAGACCATGTTTCTTATTGACAATGATAATATCATCGTATTTACCATGAACACTATAGTAAGAACCGTTATTTGTCAATTTTCCTGTAACTTTAGTTTCAGTGACTTG
>NZ_GL831112.1:1438363-1454796 GCF_000188295.1 Streptococcus vestibularis ATCC 49124
AAAACATTGGTTACGACTACATCAAAACCATTAGACGTTTGATTGTTGATAGTAAGGTTACCAGAAACACGGTTTTCTTGTGGCTTAGACTCAGTAGTTTTCAAGGTCGCAATATCCACATAACGACGTGTACCACTATAACTAATGTAAGAAATCCATTGGTGGTTATCCGCAGTCAAGACCTTGTCATAGTTCACTTTGTAGCCTTTTTCCAAGGTATAAAGTGTTTCTGCAGAAGCCTTAGGTTCATTTTTAACATTCAAGCTACGTGTCACATTATAAGTACCACTTGCTGGAAGCTTTTCAGCACCAGTAGTTTCTGGTTTTGCTTGATTAGTCTCTGTTGGTTTAACAGTTGGTGTTTCAGCTTTGGCAGGTGTCAAAGTCGCAATATCTGCATAGTAGCGAACATAGTCATAACCAAGGTAAGAAATCCATTGGTGATTATCAGCTGTCAAAACTTTATCATAGATGACATGGTCACCCTTACCGAAAACAAAAGTGGGTTTGAGGTCTGCTTTTGGTTCTTTCTTAATATCTGTGTTACGTGTAAAGTAGAAAGTTCCTGTCGCTGGGATATCCAGAGCACCTGTTGTAGCTTGAGCGCCATTAGAAGGTTTACCATCCCCATTACCACTATTACCGTTACCACTATTACCGTTACCACTACCAGCTGCCACTGGTTTCACTGGCGCATAACGACGCACACCAGAGTATGATTTGTAGCTAATCCATTGGTAGCCATCAGCTGTCACAACTTGATCGTAAAAGACGCTATCCCCTGGATTTACATAAAATTCAGCCTTGGCAGACACCTTGGGTTGATTCTTGATCTCTGTACGTTCCTTGTAGACATAAGTTCCTTGGCTTGGAAGATCGCTTGCTGTAGTTGTATCCGGTTGGCTCACCAAACTAGTATTGACAGCTGCTCTCATTAAGGCAGATACATCAAAGTTAGTGGCTGTTTCAGATGAAGTATTTGTACCACTTGCTGCTTCTAAGCTGGCAACTGTTGATTCAGATGTTTTATCTGCTGCCTGTGAGATACCAGCACTCACTTCACTTGTAGCCTCGCTAGTAGCAGTTTCACTAGTGGTTTGGCTAATTGTTGAGACTTGGCTAACTTTCTCACTTGACACTACCCCATCTGTTGCTACACCACTGAAAATATCAGCTGCTATCACAGCATCACTATCTGAAGTCGCACGCAAAGTGGCATCTGAGGTTGTTGCTACTTCGTGGTGTTCGTCAGCCAAAGCTTGGCCCGCAAAGACCAAACTAGCTCCTAAAAGAACTGACGCAGCCCCAAATGAATATTTACGAATGGAAAAACGTTGTTGTTCGTGTAAAAATTTTTCTCGTTTCATATCAATTATCCTCTTTATCGAATTGATGTTACAGATTGATTGTAACACTAAGCGACAAATGTTACAAGTATTTTACAAAATGTTACTAAATATTTCTCACTTGTCCACTAGTATACCAAATTTTTTGACTTGTTCCCACTTAAATCATAAACGATCCGATTTTCGTCATAATCGAAAAAATGACCAACATATACTTACATTTTCGTTGTTTTTCCAATAAAAGCAAAAGTAAAAAGATTACTAAATAAATAGCAATCTTTTTTCATGTCAATTACGATAAAATGGATAATTTTCTGCATCATCACTTTGACCAATAACAAGATGGTCTAAATCACCATTACCAGTTCCAGGAATAGCCCAAAAAGCTGCGCTATCACCATCAGAAGCAATTGTTCCTGAAAAATTTCCATTATTTAAACGTCCAGAATAGAGATGATAAGTATAACCACGCCCATTTTGTACTGTACCATCTGGTGAAATTGTGACAAATTCTCCTCGAGAGTTGGTCCAAGTACCAGCGATTGAACTAAAGTCACCTGAACTTAGTTGCTTCCCATTAATCGATGAAGAAGCCTGTGTTTCTTCTCCTGTTTTTTCTTTTGTAGTCTCAGAAACTCCTCCTGAAGATAAGACTGTTTCATCAGTGTCTTTAGTTGCAGAGTCTTTGGCAACAGAAGACCCACTAACCGCAATGGTTGCATCTTCTGTGTCTTCATTTTTTACATGCGGGTTTGAATTTTTCTTATCGCTCTTAGTAGATTTACTTGAGCTTGAAGATGACTTCTTAACCGTTTTGACTGGACTGCTACTTGTGCTAACACGAGCTGATTCATGGCTGTTGAATTTAGTCACCAAAAAGACAGCAAGGATAACTACGATAAGAGCTAATACTAAACCAATAAGTTTACTTGTAATTTTCATGAGTGATGTTCCTTTTCTGATAATTTACTCGATTATTATAACACAAAAACAACTAAATTTTTCATTGAAGTCATAGATGAATTAGCTACTTATAGAACGAATCCTATACTTTCATCTTGATTCTACAACTTTCTCTAATTTACGGCAAATATTTTCAAAATATATTCAATAGTATATTGATTCAATTGCTAAAGTGCAAACACCACCCTCAAAAGAGAGTGATGTTACGAATCTTAAGAAATGTCCACATAGCGTCTCGCACCACTATAAGTTACATAAGACAACCAGGTGTGACCATCAGCTGTTAGGACCTTGTCATAGCGAACGGACATGCCTTTATCATAGTAGGCTAACTCTGGGCTAGCAACACTTGGTTGAGCCTTAATAGAGCTAGGTTTTGTAAAGGTATAGGTGCCAGTTGCCGCTAGGCTTGGGCTTGCTGGTTGAGCAACTGCTGTTACCTTACCATCAATAGCAATGTAACGGCGATTCCCCCCATAGCTGACATAAGAGAGCCATGTATGACCATCTGCAGTCACCAATTTGTCATAGTTAACAGACATACCAGCATCATAGTAGGCCAACTCTGGACTTGCCATACTTGGTTCTGCTTTAATACTAGAACGTTCTTTAAAAGTATAGGTACCAGATGAAGATGTGTTTGGTTGGACTGGTTGTTCTACGGGTTTAGTCACACTCGTTGGTGCGATAGCCACATAGAAACGATGTCCTGAATAGCTGAGATAAGAAAGCCATGTATAGCCGTCATTATTGACAACCTTGTCATAGTTGACTGACATACCAGCATCGTAGTAGCTAACATCTGGGTTAGCTAACAAAGGTTGAGTCTTAATGCCAGTTCGAGCGGTAAAGGTATATGAACCTGAAGCTGGAAGGTTATGGCGGGTTGCACTTTGTACTGGAACAGTTGTGCTAGTGCCTCCAATGCCTACCATCTTACCATCTTGAACATAGTAGAGATGGACAATGTATTCGCCTGCTTCAGCCTTATGGTCAGTAACATTGATGCGAACCTTGTAGCTACCATCACTTTGTCTGTCAGCTTGGTACCATACAAGATCATCTTGGCCGTTCTTAGCTGTCCAAACCGGAACACTTACACCTTGAATAGCTTTGTCCCCACTAGAAACATTAGTAATATGAACGTCGAAACCGAGGTTAGAGAGATTTTCAATATTGATAGTACCACTTGGTTTGCTTTCTTGTTGAGCAAGTTTAGCCACAGCTACATAACGGCGGTTGCCACTGTAGCTGAGGTAAGAAAGCCATTGATAACCATCACCACTGACAATCTTGTCGTAGTTGACTGACATGCCAGTATCATAGTAGGCCAACTCTGGACTTGCCACACGAGGTTCTGCCTTAATGCTAGAGCGTTCTTTGAAGGTATAAGTTCCTGAGTCAGGAAGGCTATAGCTAGCAGTTGTATGAGTTCCTTCAACCTTGGCAGGAACTGTGTAAGTTGTGCCACTTACACCAACTAATTTACCATTAGTTTCAACATAGTAAAGATGAACATTGTAGAGACCACGTTCATTCTTGTGGTCACTTAGACTGACATTAACCTTGTAGTTACCATTGTTAAGACGAGTCGCATTGTACCAGATAATGTCATCTTGCCCATTCTTTTCAGACCAGATTGGAACAGACACTCCGAGGACACCGTTTTGATCTGCTACATTACTGATAACCACGCTAAAGCCACCATTATCATGGCTTTCAATAGCGATATTTCCTGTTGGTTTAGCCAGAGACTCTGCGACAATACCTAGGTCGACATAACGACGAGTACCATTGTATGACACATAAGAAATCCAACGGTGGTTGTCAGCAAGCAAAGATCTATCGTAGTTGACTGACATACCAGGATCAAAATTAAACTCAGTCTTGGCAGTAAAGCTAGGTTGATTCTTCACATCTGCAGGCTTAGTGAAATAATAAGTACCACGTTCAGGGATGGTTTCATCTCTAGTCACTTCAGTGGTGCTACTAGTGCTTTCAGCCTTCAAAGTTGCGATATCAGCGTAGTAGCGTTCAGAGTCGTAACCAATGTAAGAAATCCATTGGTGGCTATCCCTCTTCAAGACCTTGTCATAGATAACATGGTCGCCTGCACTAAAGACAAAAGTAGGTTTGATATCCATGATAGGCGCTGTACGAATTTCAGTTGTGCGACGGAAATAGAAAGTACCGTTTGATGGGATATCAAGAGAACCATCAGCAGTCACTGGACCATCTACACCAGGCTGACTAGCATTAGTTAAGACAGTCCGAAGACTAGTATCGACAGCTTCACGGTCAGTAGGTCTAGCTTCAGCAACTTCTGAAGTCGCTGAACGGTCAGTCTCACTTGCTGCTTCAGAGCTAGCTACTAATGACACTTCAGAACGTGGACTAGCCACTTCTGATCTAGAAACAGTAGCAACAACAGATGCAGAATGGGCAACCTCTGCCGGTACTTCCAAAGAAGCAGCCTCGCTAGCCACTATACTACTAGTTTCAGAAGAAGCAACTTCACTGTTAGCAAGCTTAGGTCTCGGCGCTTCAGATCTTGAAGCTGGTTGATTGAGGACATCGGTAACAGCTTCTGGAGTTGCCTGGTCAACTTGAAGTGCTTCAGAATTATTTACAATAACTTCATTATCCTTGTTGGAATTTACGCTATTGGCTTGTTCCTGAGCCAAAGCATGTCCACCAAGCATCAAGCTAGCACCAATCAAGACTGATGCAGCTCCAAAAGAATATTTACGTATTGAGTAACGTTGACGTTCCTTAAAAACATATGCCTTTCTCATTTTGATCACTCTCACTTTCTAGGCTGTTTGATAAAAAATAGGAACCGTTTTCACACTTTTATTATACCCCTTTGAAATATTTTTTACAATTATTTCAATATTATTACTAATTTTTTTAAGAAAAAAGATAGGATTTTCATCCTACCTTTTTAAGTTTCTTTTATTGTATCACTTCTTAAAACTGTTCTGCTACCGCTGAGAGAAGATCTTGGATACCGTTAGCATCGCTACCACCGGCCATGGCCATATCTGGTTTACCACCACCACGACCTGATACGATTGGTGCAAGGACCTTGATAACATTACCTGCGTGAACACCCTTAGATTTGCTTGCTACAAGGACATTAACTTTTTCACCAATGTGAGCTGCAAGGACAAGGACGTCAGAGTAGTCTGCTTGTTTCCATTGGTCAGCAAAGGTACGAAGGGCACCTGCATCAGAAACTTCCACTTGGCTAGCAATATAACGAACACCGTTAGCTTCTTTAACGTCTTTGAAGACATCACCAGCTGCTGCTGCTGCTGCTTTTTCTTTAAGTGCAGCATTTTCTTTTTGAAGGGCATGCAACTGCTCTTGAAGACTAGCAACCTTGTTAGGTACTTCTTTCAATTGTGGTGCCTTAAGTGTTGCTGCGATTGCTTTGAGGGCATCTTCTTCTTCACGGTAAGCAAGGTAAGCTTCACGTGATGTCACTGCCAAGATACGACGTGTTCCTGAACCGATACCTTCTTCTTTGACAATCTTGAACATACCGATTTCAGCAGTGTTGGCAACGTGTGTACCACCACAAAGCTCAACAGAGTAATCACCGATTGAAACAACACGAACATTCTTACCATATTTTTCACCGAAGAGGGCCATAGCTCCCATTGATTTAGCAGTGTCAATGTCTGTTTCAATAGTTGTTACTGGAGTTGCTTTCCAGATTTCTTCGTTGACTTGTTCTTCGATAGCACGCAATTCTTCTGGAGTTACAGCCTCAAAGTGAGTGAAGTCGAAACGCAAGAATTCTTGTTCATTAAGAGAACCGGCTTGAACTGCGTGATCACCAACGATATTATGAAGAGCAGCATGCAAGAGGTGAGTCGCTGTGTGGTTTTTCATCACACGGTGACGACGTGTGTGGTCAATTTCAAGTTTGTAGTTAGCACCTACAACAAGTTCACCTTCAACTTCAACAGTGTGAAGGGCTTGTCCATTTGGTGCACGTTGAACGTCAACAACACGCGCAACGACTGTACCAGCTGCATCTGAGATAGTACCGTGGTCTGCTACTTGTCCACCCATTTCAGCGTAGAATGGTGTTTGTTCAAAGACAAGGAGTGCTTGACCAGAGTTAACACTATCATGACGAGCATCATCAGCAACGATCACGCTCAAATGGCTTTCAGCAGTTTCCGCTTCATACAAGAACTCAGATGGTTCAGTGATGTTGGCGAGGGTTTCATTTTGCATACCCATAGAACCACCTTTAACCACGCTAGCACGCGCACGTTCTTGTTGTTCTTTCATGGCAGCTTTGAAACCTTCATGGTCAATCTTGAAGCCTTCATCCTCAGCCAACTCTTCTGTCAATTCCACTGGGAATCCATAAGTATCGTAAAGTTTAAAGATATCTTTACCTTCAAGCGTACCTTTACCAGATTTCTTAAGGTTAGCAAGAAGCTCGTCAAGCATACTTGAACCTGCATCGATGGTACGTGCAAAGGTTTCTTCTTCACGTTTAACAATTTTTTCGATAAAGTCTTTCTTCTCAAGAACTTCTGGGTAATAGCTTTCCATGATTTGACCAACAGTTGGAACAAGTTTGTACAAGAAAGCATCAGAAATGCCGAGACGACGGCCGTGCATTACGGCACGACGGAGAAGACGACGAAGGACATAACCACGACCTTCATTACCTGGAAGGGCACCATCACCGATGGCAAATGCCAATGAACGAATGTGGTCAGCGATGACCTTGAAGCTCATTGTGTCACCATCTGGATCATAAGTTTTACCAGACATTTTTTCGATTTCACGAATGATAGGCATGAAGAGGTCTGTTTCAAAGTTTGTTTTAGCCCCTTGCATTACGGCTACAAGACGTTCAAGACCTGCGCCCGTATCAATGTTTTTATTAGGAAGTTCTTTGTATTCTGAACGTGGAACAGCTGGATCTGCATTGAATTGTGACAAAACGATGTTCCAAATTTCAATGTAACGGTCGTTTTCAATATCCTCTTCAAGCAAGCGAATACCAATATTGTCCGGGTCAAAGTCTTCGCCACGGTCAAAGAAGATTTCAGTATCTGGTCCTGAAGGTCCAGCACCGATTTCCCAGAAGTTATCTTCAATTGGAATCAAATGACTTGGTTCAACGCCGCAGGCAATCCAACGGTTGTATGAATCTTTATCATCTGGATAGTAAGTCATGTAAAGCTTGTCTTTTGGAAAATCAAACCACTCTGGGCTTGTCAAAAGCTCATAACCCCATTCGATAGCTTCATCACGGAAGTAGTCACCAACTGAGAAGTTACCAAGCATTTCAAACATTGTGTGGTGACGAGCTGTCTTACCAACGTTTTCGATATCGTTAGTACGGATAGCCTTTTGTGAGTTAGTAATACGTGGATTTTCAGGAATCACAGAGCCATCAAAATATTTTTTCAAAGTGGCAACCCCTGAGTTAATCCAAAGAAGAGTTGGATCGTTAACCGGAACCAAGTTAGCTGATGGTTCAACAGCGTGACCTTTTGATTTCCAGAAATCAAGCCACATTTGACGAATTTGTGCTGAAGTAAGTTGTTTCATTGTTTCTCCCTAATTATTTCTTAATTTATACCATTTAGAAAATACTAAAAGAATAAAAGACAAGACCACTAAACGAAGGGCGACGTGAACCGCGGTACCACCTTCATTCAATGACCTTGTCATTCTTATTTTTCTTAAATTGTAAACTTTGAGTAGCAAGTAATCCCATCCGTCCATGGCTCGCAGCAACCGCCATTTTTCTGTATCCGAAGCAATGATTACCTTTCTCAAAGGGCAGACTCAGAGTTTCCTAACATTAAAACTCTTTGTTACTTTCCATTTTAACGTGTTTTAGGTCTTAGGTCAAGTTGATAACAACATTATCAACTTTATCTTATGATTTATTTGCTAGAGCTTGATGTTGAACTTGATGAAGCTCCAGAACCAGTCGCATACTGGTCAAGAATTGCACTAAAGGCTTTATCTACAACCTTAACATTGTATTTTTTAAGAACCTTGGCAATTACTGAGTTAGTGAAGTTAGTATCAGCTTTCTTACCATTGATGATAACCTTAGTCAAATCATCCTTATAGTTTTTCCAATCTGCATTTTTCTCAGATTTTGAAACAGTTTTGACGATATAGTAAGTTGCAGCACCAGTTGAGCTGTTTGAAACAGTCACTACGTCAGAAACGGCATTAGCATCTTGTTTGAAGGCCGCTGTCAAAACATCTGTTGGGAAGTCTTGAGAAGCTGAGTTAACTGTCTTAGAAGTCACTTCCAAGCTGTTATCTTTAGCAACTTGTGAGAAGTCTGCTCCTTCTGCTTTAGCTTCAGAGTCTACTTTATCTGCCACTGCTTTATCAGTAGTTGAAACTACTTGCACCTCTGTATTTGGTGTGTAGTTATCATAGGCAGCCTTGTAATTTGCTTCCGTCAAATCTTTTTGTGCGGCTTGGTTAACAGCGTACTCAACCAATTTTTGTGTGCGGATTTGAGTGCGGTATGACTCTTCTGTTTGACCATAGGCTGCAAGCACTTGTGAGAATTGGTCTCCGTATTGTTCTAAAGATTTTTTATAGGCTTTGTCAACATCTTCTTTGCTGACCTTGCTACCGTATTCTTTTTCAAGAGCCTTTTGCAACGTTGCACTCAAAACACTTTGTTGTGTTTGGTTGCTACCTTTAAGTGAATCAAAGACATCCCCAACAGTAACAGTATCACCTTTCATAGATACCAAGGTTGTTTCTTCAGTCGTTTTGTTCCCCAGAGAAACATACATAGCACCAGCACCAACAAGGGCTGAAACAGCTACAAGGGCAAGACCTCCGAGGAAACGGCCACCTGAACTTGGTTTACCAGCATCACGTGTCTTTTTCGTTTTAGCACGTTTAGCTTTTTCTTTCGCTTTTTCACTAGCGAGGGCGATGCTTTCCTCTTCTTCTTTTTGGCGATCAAGATGCTCTTGTTCTGCGTCTTTGTCTGCTACAACCTCTTCAACAGTTTCTTCTGTCGACTCAAGATTTTCATTTTCTTTAGCCATTCTATCTACTCCTTAAATTGTCAATATCTTTGTTATTATACCACACTTACTTAAATAATGCTTAATCTGGCAAGATAATATTTTCAGAATTTTTCCGAAGCATAAGAAGCCCGTCACTCATAGGTACCAAACTAGCAGTCAAACCCGGGTTATCTAAGGTCGCATCAAAAAGGCGATGCAAGCCACGATAGATCGTCCGCTGACCACGACGAACCTCCATGATGTCTTTGGCAATATCCCCCCCTTGGAAAATATCATCAAAGACGATGACCCCACCAACCTTAAGACGTTTTAAGATTTCAGGTAGAAAGACGATATATTTAGACTTGGCTGAGTCCATAAAGACAAAATCATAATCTGTGTCTAAGTCTTGCAATACCTCAGCAGCATCTCCTTCCACCAAGGTAATTTGTTTGCGACTGTCACACTTGGCTAGATTTTCCTTGGCAAAGCCAATCATTTCTTCATTACGATCAACCGTCGTAATCTGAGCATCAGGGGCGTACTCAGCCATAAGAAGAGCTGAAAAACCAATAGCCGTTCCTACCTCAAGGATTTTCTTAGGCTGTAAGGTCTGTAACAAAAATCGGAAATAAGCAACAACTTCGTGCTGAATAATTGGAATATTTTCCTTACGAGCAAAGGCCTCCAGCTCAGCCAAATGCCCTTTATTTTCCTGAAGATGCGTTCGCATGTAATCCACGATATCCTTGTTTACTACTGGGCGACGCATGTTGTGATTTGCGTTTTTACTATATGATTTAACCATGTGTTTTATTATATAAAAAATCCCTAGCAAGTGCTAGAGATTTTTCTTATCTATGACTCAAATCCTCATCATTAGACTACTTTGACGAATAACCTTCTTTTTCAAGAGGTAAGCAATAACTAAAGCTACCACGTAAAGAGCAATGAAAACAAGCAAGGTCATCTGGTAAGATTTTGTCAATTCATAGGTTACCGACAGGAGCATTGGTCCCACCAAGGCTGCCATAGCCCAGGCAGTCAGAATATAACCATGAAGGGTAGCCAATTCCTTTGCCCCAAAGATATCGCTAAGGTATGGTGGAATCAAAGAGAAACCTGCCCCGTAGCAAGTCATCAGAACAGCCATCGCAACCACAAAGACAAGTGGAACTTGCAGGACAATTAGGAGGATGGCCATAACGATATTAACCACAAAGAGGAGGATAAAGGTCTTCGGACGCCCAATATAATCCGACAAGCCTGCCCACAGAAGGCGACCAAAACCATTAAAGATTCCCATAACACCGACAACAACTGCTGCTGATTCCGCTGACATCCCAACCATATCTTGAGCCATTGGAGAAATAGCAGAGACAAGGGCTAAGCCGCATGAAATATTGATAAACAAGATAAGCCATAACCAGTAGAAAGTTGACGATTTCAGAGCTTCATTAGCCGTAACCTCTTTGCTCAAATCAGCAGCCTGACGGTTTGGACTCTTGTCAGCCAACAGTTGTGCTTCCTCTACACTTGGTCGTTTAATAAATTGTGAAACAAAAAGCATAACAACAAAATAAACGACTCCCAAGATATAAAAGGTCTGCTCAACACCACGTGCCTGAATCAGATATTGGGCAATTGGACTAGTCAAGAGCGAGGCAAAGCCAAAGCCCATAATGGCAAGGCCAGTCGCAAGGCCACGCTTATCAGGAAACCACTTAATGATGGTTGAAACAGGCGTAATATACCCCACACCCAGTCCTAGACCACCAAGAATACCGTAACCAAGATAAAGTATCCACAGCTCTCCCTGAGCAATGGCAACTCCTGTTAGAATGTTACCTCCGGCATAGAGAACAGCCGACATACTTCCAGTCACTCTAGGACCAAATTTTTCAACCAAGCGTCCCATGAAGGCTGCAGAAAGACCAAGACAAAAGATGGCCAATGAAAAGGCAAAAGAAACTGAAGATTGATCCCAGCCAGTCTGGACCATAATAGGATTACGATAGATACTCCAAGCATAGGTAGACCCCAACATAAGATGGAGTAAGACACCACACGTTGCTACAAGATAACGATTGGTTGTTTTCACAAAAACCTACTTTCTATTTCTGAACATTGTTCACTTATAAAACATAAAACGTTAGGTTTTTAGTCTATCACAAATATAAACCATGAGCTAAAAATATGCTCATCGGTAATTTTCCGTATCAATTATAGCTTTAACACTGTAAACGTTCGTTTTTTTAGATGTAAAAAGAACCACTCTTATCCAGAATGATTCTCTCATATAGTATAATGACTTTTTTAAGAAAGGTGAACACCTTTTTCAACCAAGGTTTCCAATTCAACGAGACGGTCTTCAAAAACTTTGAAGGCAGCATCCAAGTAGTCGGTATTGGTCATATCAACACCAGCTTTCTTGATAACTTCCAAAGGATAATCTGAGCTTCCCGCCTTAAGGTAAGTAAGGTAAGCTTCTTTATCCTCCTCAGTACCGTGAACAATTTTTTCAGCCAAGTAGCTTGCTGCTGCAAACCCTGTAGCGTATTGGTAGACATAGTAATTCATGTAGAAATGCGGAATACGTTCCCACTCAAACTGAATTTCGTAGTTATCTTCAGCTTTAAGGTTGTAGTATTTCTCATTGAGGTCTGCATAAATCTTATTCATGAATTCTGCTGTCAAGATTTGACCAGATGCATCTGCTTCATGAATAGCATGTTCAAACTCAGCAAATTGTGTTTGACGGAAGACAGTTCCCTTGAAACCATCCAAATAGTGATTAAGAATAGCAAAACGTGTCTTGTCATCTTTAACTTCTTTAAGAAGCGTTTCCGTCAAGATATTCTCATTGGTTGTAGACGCAATTTCCGCCAAGAAAATTGGGTAATCTCCGTAAACATATGGTTGAGTCTGACGTGTAAAAGTTGAATGCAAACTGTGGCCAGTCTCGTGAACCAAGGTAAAGAGATTGTCCAAAGTGTCTTGCCAGTTCAAAAGCATGAAAGCATTGGTATCATAGGCACCACCTGAGTAGGCCCCTGAACGTTTTCCTTTGTTAGGGTGAACGTCAATCCAACGTTCCGTAAAGGCTGCATGAACCCCTTTACTATACTCTTCACCAAAGATTGCCAAGACTTCTTCTGCTTTCTTGAGGGATTCTTCATAAGTAAGAGCAGTTTCAGTCTCAGAAAGTGGTGTATAAACGTCATACATCTTAAGCTCGTCAAGCCCCAAGACCTTCTTACGCAAATCAAGGTAACGGTGCAAAAGTGGCAAATGCTTGTTCACTGATTCCAAGAGAGAGTCATAAACACTTTCTGGAATAAAGTTAGCCGCAAGTGCTGCATGACGTGCCGAATTATAGTGACGAACTTTGGCTTGGTAATTGTGAACCTTAACAACACCTTGGAGTGTTTGTGCATAGGTATGTTGGAACTGCTCGTAAGTACCGTACATCGCTTCATAAGCTCCCTTACGAATGTCACGGTCCTTAGATTCCATGAGGGTGATAAAATTACCATGTGTCAACTCAATCACATCCCCTTGACCATCCGATACCCATGGGAAGAGGATATCAGCATTATCCAAGACGTTGAAGGTATCCGTTGGACCATTGAAAATATCACCAGCTGCTGCCAAGAGTTCTTCTGCTTCTTGAGAAAGAACGTGGTCCTTGTTTGCCAAAAGACGTTCGAAATAGTGGTCATAAAGCCCAAGACCTGGCTCTTGTTCTTTAAATTCAGCTAATTTCTTAGCATCCAAGGCCATAAATTCAGGCTCAAAGTAAGCAAAGGCTCCACTCAACTGTGAGTAAAGGTTTGAGGCTTTGGCTTGGTATTCTTGGTAAAGACCTACCGTTGTATCTTGGTCATTTTTCATTGACGCATAAACGTATATTTTCTCCAAACGACGCATAAGGCTCATATAAAGTTCTGTTGCCTCAAGCAAGTTCTTAGCAGAATCCAAGAGATGACCTGCATAAGCACTAACCTTCTTCAAATCCTGAACAGTGCTTTCATATTCAGTTTCCCAATCTGCATCTGTCGCAAAAATGGTCGTCAAATCCCATGTGTATTTCTCGTCTAAATGAGTACGATTGTCTGACATAATATTCTCCTTAATTGTGTCTATTCTTTACTATTTTAGCATAAAAGGTGGGAGGGTAGAGGGTTTGCTTGTAAGAAAAATGTCTTTTTCGATAATATTGCATGAAAAGCTTTTTAAAATCATCAATAGATAATCTAATTTGGACAAATCCTTGCTTAGATTCAGGAAATCTCACTTGTGGAAAAAAATCCTGATCAGATAGACATAACAAATTCATTCCCTTAAGATAGGCTTCTTCCTGCCTTCTCAGCCACCTTGGATTTTTCCCCATTAATTCTCGTTGAATCACATGTGAGACCTTCTTTCGCTGAGTAACTTTATAGGTCTCACCCTTCTCTACTTGATAAGGAAAACGTAGAACTGTCATGAGATTTTCGGTTAACGGCCAGGCCTTAGTTAAATAATAGACTTTCCCAAAAATATCCTCATAGATGAGATACTTAAGTCTAATTTCCTCTCGCTTCCAATCAAGCTCCCACAGGTGAAATCCTATCTTAGCCGTAAAATAGAGAAAGTCCCGCTGTAAGTCTGTTAAACGACCATTCAACCAGAGTTCCTCACCCAAAAGCCAACGCACTTCGTAACCTGCTTGGTGATAGGCACATGTCCTTTCTCTCAAACGTTGCTGGGATAACCGAGAACACTGAACTTCCAAGGCTAAGGAATCTCCAACAAATAAATCTGCAATTTGCCCCATCTCGAACAAAACCTTTTCAATACTTACTTTTTCACCATGATTAACCAAAGATTTATATAAGGCTGCCTTAAGGGATAAATGTTGGGCCGATTCATTCTCTGAGAAGAACTGACAATCTTGCAAAGACTTGTGAGCAAAATGTGGACACATTACCTGGCCATGCCTCAATAGGACAACTCCCTGGCAACCAGGACAGCTATAGGGTTCTTTACGTTGCAAACTGGTTTCTAGAGCTGAAACCAATTTTCCTTCCGTATTTTTTGCAATTAACATGACTCTCTCCTTCGTGTACTCTCTTACTTATTCGTAAAAGAATTCACAAAATAAAAAACATCTAGATTACTCTAGATTCTTCCCCCATTTAAACTGAAACTTGCTCCCTGCTGTATGGAAACTTAGGTTTATAGGTGTATTGCTTACCTTGGGATCCAAGTGACGCTCAATCCTTTGATCTCTTTTCAACAATCTCGATTTCTCAGGAAAAATCCCCCAATCCACCCTGAAATTAAAAGCCAAAAACAGTCTCTATCCCATACAACCATTGAAAATAGTCAATGTAGCATAGACAGATGCTCTCACAAACACCTAGTCAAATTCCGTCTCTGAAACACCATCCCAATATGTTTCTTACCCTCTAGTTCCTAACTCTCATCAAGGACTTACTTCCTTTAGTCAATAACAAGATAAAACAATTTTTAGATTTGGATAATTACCATCCAAAATCCTTATTTACTAACATTGAACCACCATTTCCCTAGGTACAGTTCAATACCAACAAATACAAAACCGTGTTGATCCAAAATGGTCTCTAGATTCAAAGTATCCCGAGATTAATAGTCAGTTAATCTAATAAAGCTTTCACTCTCGCTTTTTGTGCAAAACGTCACACTGCGTACAAAATACTATTTTCTAGAAGAGTAGCAGCTAAAATAGCCACTCTCAAAACATACCACCTATCAAAAAAGGTTAGTCCACCTTCTGATAGATCTATTTACAGGACTGCTTTATTTTCTTTCCCTCTCCATTTAAAAAAGTAGTCTCTGTGGACTATTCCGTAAACTCGCCTTCCAAAATGGTGTTAGATCTTCAAAACATGTCTTAGAAGGCGTCTTCTTATCATCCTTATTTTTTTGATTGGCTCATCTAGAAAATCTCACCCACCAACCTTTAGAAGCAACTTTGGTTCAAGTTTACTATACCTCGGCTATCGGTATATTCTTTGCCACTATTCATCTACGTACTGGCAGCCTCTGATGGACTATTGTTCTGCACTTTTGGGTTATTTTTACTAGTTTTCTTCTGTCACAAGCGACACAGGCTACTCCAGCTACAAGTATCTGGTATTTCATTCTCTGGTTACTACTGATTACCATAGTACTCTTCCTCATTCGACCTAAAAAATTGGAAGCCATTAGACGTCTTAGCAACTGACACTTTATACAGCATTCCATCAGTACTCCTATAAGACCTGACTTTATAAAAATTTCATATCAGATCTTCATCTATTCCTATCAGGATTTTACTGATATTAGACTTCTCATTTTGTTATAATATAGGTCACAATCATATTTTAAAAAGGGGATGCTTATGAATTTTCAACAATGTCGCTATGTTCAGACTATCTCTGAAACAGGCTCATTTAGTAAGGCTGCTAAGAAGCTCTTTTTGACACAACCCAATCTTTCAGCATCCATTCGTGATTTAGAGGAAGAACTGGGAGTTCTACTCTTTGAGCGCTCCAATACGGGAGCCAAACTGACTGATGATGGCCATGATTTTCTCAAATACGCCAAACGTATCCTTGGAGAGCTGGATCTACTAGAAGGACGCTATCGCAAGTCCTTTAAGAAATCGTTCACTATTGCCAGTCACCACTATGATTTTTTGTCACTTCCTATGGCTCATATTGCCAAACGCTTTCGTAGTGATTATCAAGAATTTCAATTAATTGAAACAACAACTAGAAAGATTCTCAAGAGCGTAGAGAGTTTCGAAAGTGACTTGGGGATTATTTACCTTGATGAAGACAATGTCCACATCCTAGAGCGCAGTTTCAAACACATGGATTTGACTTTCACCCCACTTGGAGACTTTGAAACCAAGATTTTCTTGGGACGTCAACATCCCTTAGCCAAGAAAAAATCTCTAAATCTCAAGGATTTAGAGGGATATCCACAAGTCCGTTTTCGTCAGGAAAGCTCTGGAATTCATTTCGACGAGGATCCGCTGGAGGTCCTGCCTGACCAGCAAGTTATCTACAGTAATGACCGA
>NZ_GL831112.1:1454846-1518986 GCF_000188295.1 Streptococcus vestibularis ATCC 49124
CTACAGTAATGACCGAGGCAGTGTCATGAATCTGCTATGTTCCTCTGATAGTTATGCTTCTGGCCTTGGTATTGTCAACAGTTTTATCAAGGATCAGATTGTCCTAATCCCACTTAAGGATAGTCCCAAGCACACTTTGGGTTTTGTAACCAACAATAAACAAAAACAATCTACAATTATTCAAGCATTTATCGAAGAAATCCGAGATAGCTTACTACCCCAACACTAAGGAGACCTTGATGCTATTAGTAAACTAAACAGATACTCTAATACCTATGGACCTGATGGAAGCGTAGAACAGATTAAACATTTATTGAAATATAGTGCATAAAAAAACGAGTTCGACTGAACTCGTTTTAATGTTAAAAATATCTTGTTTTGATTACTCTTAGGTGAGTAGGGGTATACGGCGAAATCAAAATAAGGAAAGGAACAGAAGACTTATCATTCAAAATCAATTCGTTTTCCCACTCCCACTTAAGGAAATACTATAAAACAGAATTACTGTTACCCAATCACACTTCCGTTTGGAACAGATGGATCTACTGTCAAGACAGTGAGTTTACCGTCATGTTCAGCAGAAAGAATCATACCTTGGCTGACATATTTCTTCATCATCTTACGTGGTTTGAGGTTCGCCACAACTTGAAGTTTCTTGCCGACCAATTCTTGTTCGTTTGGATAGAATTTAGCGATACCTGAGAGGATTTGACGGTCTTCACCATCGCCAGCATCAAGACGGAAGCGAAGTAATTTGTCTGAACCTTCCACTTTTTCAACTTCTTTAACTTCAGCAACACGAATTTCAACCTTGTCAAAGTCTTCAAATTTGATTTGGTCTTTTTCAGATTTAAGTTCGATTTCTTCGGGGTTCCATTCTTTTTCTTGTGGTTTGCCTGCGTTCATTTGAGATTGGATGTAGGCAATTTCTTCGTCCATGTCAAGACGTGGGAAGATTGGAGTTCCTTTTGAAACGACTGTCACATTTTCTGGGAAACCTGAAAGTTCGAGATTTTCAAGGTCAAATACCACTGGCAATCCGAGCTGTTCCATGATGGCATTTGAAGTGGTCATCATGAATGGTTGGACGAGGTGAGCTACCACACGAAGGCTAGCCGCCAAGTGAGCCATCACTGCTGCCAATTGTTCCTTGTCACCATCTTCTTTGGCAAGGACCCAAGGAGCTGTTTCATCAATATACTTATTGGTACGTGAAATGATGTTCCAAACGGCATCCAAGGCGCGTGGGAAATCCACAGCATTCATTTGTTTGTGGAACTCTTCAATATTTTCAGCCACAACCTTAGCCAAATCAGCATCAAAGTCTGTAACATTCTCAACATATACAGGCACTTGACCACCGAAATACTTGTTAATCATAGCAACTGTACGGTTGAGGAGGTTTCCTAGATCATTAGCCAACTCATAGTTGATGCGAGCCACATAGTCTTCTGGTGTGAAGGTACCATCTGAACCAACTGGAAGACTACGCATGAGGTAGTAACGAAGTGGATCAAGACCGAAGCGCTCTACCAACATTTCTGGATAGATGACGTTTCCTTTAGACTTGGACATCTTACCGTCTTTCATGACAAACCAACCATGAGCAACAAGACGTGTAGGTAATGGTAAATCAAGTGCCATCAAGATGATTGGCCAGTAGATTGAGTGGAAACGAAGGATATCCTTACCAATCATGTGGATGATTTCATGGTTTTCATCATTTTGCCAGAAAAGGTCAAAATTACCATGCTCATCCTGCCCATAACCGAGGGCGGTAATATAGTTGATAAGGGCATCAATCCACACATAAACAACATGCTTTGGATCTGATGGTACTTTAACTCCCCAAGTGAAGGTTGTACGTGATACCGCCAAGTCTTCCAAGCCTGGCTCGATGAAGTTTTTAAGCATTTCATTCATACGACCATCAGGTTGGATAAATTCTGGGTGTTCTTTAAAGAAGTCAGTCAAATGGTCTGCGTAGTTGCTAAGTTTAAAGAAATAGGATTCTTCAGAAACTAGCTCCACTTCATGTCCTGATGGAGCCACACCACCAATGACATTCCCTTGCTCATCACGGTAAACTTCTGCCAACTGACTTTCGGTGAAAAATTCTTCATCTGACACTGAGTACCAACCTGAATATTCACCAAGGTAGATATCCCCTTGTTCCAAGAGACGCTCGAAAACTTGAGCAACAACTTTTTCATGGTAATCATCAGTCGTACGGATGAATTTATCGTATGAGATATCCAAAAGTTGCCAGAGGTCCTTAACACCAACAGCCATACCATCCACATACTCTTGTGGTGTGATTCCTGCTTCTTCAGCTTTTTGTTGAATCTTTTGGCCGTGTTCATCAAGCCCAGTAAGGTAGAAGACATCATAGTTCATCATGCGTTTGTAACGTGCCAAGACGTCACAGGCAATGGTAGTATAGGCAGAACCAATATGCAATTTACCAGATGGATAGTAGATAGGTGTTGTGATGTAGAATGTTTTTGTCATTTTAATTTCCTTTCATGTGTTAACAAATGGGCTAACACTGATGATATAACATCTTATTATAGCACGTTTTAAACACTAAAAAAACCAGACTAGCTGATTTTTGATCTTTTAATATTCACCTAGAAATGAAAGTTTTTTATCGTCCCTATCATCACGCTCATAGTCGTAATCCAGTTTTTTCTCTTCTTTTGTTAGACCTTTAAAGACTTTTTCTTCTGAAAGTTTGCCTTTTTTATCATAGGTAAGGACATTGATTTTATCGGCATTAACCTTATAGTGAACCGTCTCTTTAAGAAATTCCTTATAAGTCTTAATATAGACTTTTTTAGATGCCACAACTGGTGTCACTTATTCAGTTACTGGCTCACTCATCTAAACTTGTGGCTGACTATTCTCTGCCACAGGCTCTGAGGCTATAAATTCGCTGTTCGCTTTGGATTGTTGAATTTCTTCTTCGATTAGTTTGCAATTATTGATTGTTTCGAAATAATCTAACCATTCTGTTTCGTTCATAAAAGTCCCTTTTTTCATTGATACTCCTATTTTAGCAGAAAAATGCCAAAAATCTATTTGACCATTTTCATAAAAAGAAAAAACAGTACCTGACTTTAAGCCTGATACTGCTTTATTAAACTTATGAATGTTAAATTCTATCAACGCTCTTTTTACTGCTACTGCTACCACTAGAGCTTGATTTTGAATCGCTACCATAGTCGTCACTATAGCCATAACCATAATCAAAGTAATCCTTGTAGTTATCATATTGATCACTATAAGACTTCAGCTCTTTCTTATAATCCTTGACAGCGTCTTCATAATCATTCCAACGTTTGTCTGTATCAGATTTACTTAGACGTTTAAAGGTAATACGTGACTCAAGCTTCCCTTTTTCACCATAAGTAGTCAGAGTGTATTCATCACCATGTTTGACATAAGTACGTTTTTCCCTCAAGGTATCTTTATATTCTCTTGTTGTTTTTTTAACGACTTTGTCAGCTGCCTCTTTGGTATAGAACGAATAGTCTTTTCTCATCTTTTTCATGAAGTCTTTTGTGATATCTTCGACTTGGTCCGCATTTAAAGCTTGACTTTGTGTTTTATTCCACGGATCAAATATCTGAGGAATATCTATCTCATAGTCCATCAAACTAACATATGATTTATTGTCACCCTCTACTAAATTGTAGGTTCTAGATTGATTATTCTTTACAACCACAAAAGACTGCAAATCCAAATCTTCGTCCTTGTATTCATTTATGCCATCAACCATCTTGTCTTTATCATCATCGCGATAAGAATAGGCTACTACCTCGTATGTTCCATCCGCAATCTTACCTGATTGGTAACGCCATAGTGAGTAGCCACCAACGATAAGTGAAATCGCTACCAAGGATCCTAAGAACGATGCCAAAATAATCTTAGTTTTCTTAGACATACCTTTTTTAGGGGGAACTACTTGTTGGAAAGTTGCTACTGTTTGGGCAAACTGAGGCTGTTGCGTCATAGCAATCACAGGTTCAGCTGGCTTAATCGGTCTTTGCTCCCTCATTTGTCCATTTGAGCTTAAAACGTTAGGTCGCTCAAGGATAAACTCGCCTGTTGCTTGAGCTTGAGATAACTCTGCCGGAGTTGGTTTACGACCGTTGACTAATTCAAAGTACTCAATCCACTCTTGCTGGTTCATAATAATCTCCTTTTTTATTGGTCTACTATCCTATTGTACTAAAATAAATGGCCAAATAGTATTTGACAATTATCATAAAGACTGTAAGTTTCTTTAATAAATCTTTAGGATATTATTCTCCATAGTAAAAAAAACTGCTTGGTCGGTTTACTTATCAGCGCCAGATGAGATAATTTCCATATTGATCTCAGTCCTTATGATGATCCAAGGCATACTTATAATCCCACTCATAACCACTTATGAGCCCTTTAACTTCCTCTGAAGTCAATCGTTTAAAAGTTCTACGCGACTCAATATGTCCATCATTAGCATAAACAATCAGAACGATAGCATTGGGACGCTTTTCATAAGTTCGTTTTTGCGTCAACATTTTTTATAAACATCCACACACCTTCGGACAGATACTTCTTTTACTCTTGAATACTCCTCTCCCTTTTTAGAAAGCTTATCAATATGAGAAATCACTAAGGCTTTATATTCAGAGACTGTTGAATCCTGTTTCAAAGTTCCTGTATGGGGGTCAAAAGTCTGTGGTAGCTTTTCGTCATGCTCAAATAGTAAAACAAAAGGTTCCCCATCCCTATAAGAAAGATAATAAAATTGACATTTCATGTTCTCAACAACTAGAAAATCTTTATACAAGTTATCATTATTTTCTCTCCACTAAGTCAAATTTACCAATTCATTTGAATATGCCTAAGTAGCTTCGTCTTTTACCATCTGCTAGGCACCATCTGGAATATAGCTCTCTTGATACTTTCAAAATCTTTCCCCCATATTAGCCTACTCTTTAGTACTATTTTACCAAAAATAGAGAGAAAATCTGTTACTGGACTAGAAAAGAAAAAAAGAGGTAGAAAACACTTACTCTCAAACCTCTTTTCATCTATTTACTTTTTAACATCCTCAACACCAATGACTGGGTATTCGGTCAATCCTGATGCTTCTTCAACCTCATTAGATTGCTCTGGTTTCGCCTCAAAGTCAACTTTAGGTGCATCTTTTTCATAAGCATTAATGATGTCAGCAACAACTGGGTGACGGACGACATCACTAGCAGTGAAATGAACAAAATCAATGGCCTTGATTCCTTTTAGTTTTTCCATAGCATCAATAAGACCTGACTTTACACGACGTGGAAGGTCAATCTGGCTCATATCTCCATTGACAATCATCTTAGAATTAAAGCCAAGACGCGTTAAGAACATCTTCATCTGCATGATGGTTGTGTTTTGCGCTTCATCAAGGATAACAAAGGCATCTTCAAGAGTACGACCACGCATATAGGCGAGTGGCGCAATTTCAATAATTTCACGTTCCATAAGACGAGTCGTTTGCTCTTTACCAAGAATTTGATAAAGAGCATCATAGACGGGACGAAGGTAAGGATCTACCTTTTCCTTGAGATCACCAGGCAAAAAACCAAGACTTTCACCTGCCTCAACAGCCGGACGTGTTAGAACAATACGTTTCACCTGGCCACGTTTAAGAGCTGTTACTGCAAGAGTGACCGCTAAAAAGGTTTTACCTGTACCAGCTGGACCAATCCCAAAGACCACATCATGGCTTTTAATGCTATCAACATAAACCTTTTGCCCTAGGGTCTTAACTCGAATAGGCTTACCACTGTTGTCCTTGATAATCTCTTCTTCATATAAAGCAACAAACTTATCAATCGAACCATCTTGAGCCATGGTTAAGGCCGTGACAACATCTGAAGTGTTGACTAGCATCCCACGCTCCACTAAAACAAGGAGGGCTTGAATGGTCAAGCGGGCCAATTCGACACTTTCTTCGTCATCCCCAAGGACTTGCACACGCTCTGTTCGGGCATGGATAATAATATTTAGGTTTTCTTCAATGAGTTTTAAATGTCGTTCATTAGTCCCGAAAAGCGACAAGACGTCATCTGGGTGGTTTAGGGTAATTTCAACAGAATACTCTTGCAAATAGAGTTCCTCTTTCTTTCGTATTTTTCTCCATTATATCAAAAAAATCACGCCAGGCGTGACTTTTTGTAATTCTTAATTATGCATTGAATGATACGTGAACGTGGTCATAGTGGTTTTCAGTAACGCTACCACGATCAGGCATTTGGTTCCAAGTATTGGCTGGTCCGTAGATGTTGTTTACTGGTGCATAGAATTTTTGTCTGTAGATGACATATGAGATACCTGCATTTGCGATATTGTCTACAGCATATTGTGCAACCTGATTACCAACTTCTGAACCAACTGGTACCATAACGTCAACGGCAAGTCCTTTACCATGGTCTTGTGGGTCACCTTCACGGTAACCACCGATATCAGTAAGACCAAATTTTGCTGCTACATCTTGACGGAAAGCTTCAGCTTGTGGTTGAAGGTGTGGATCCGTTGGAAGTGTATTTGTTGATGCAGGTTGTGCTGCTGGTGCCTCTGAAGCCGCTGGTGCTTCTGATGCTACTTCTGATGTTGCTGCTGGTTCTACCACTGGCTGTTCTGCTGGCGCCTCTGAAGCTGCTGGTGCTTCTGAGGCAGCTTCTGATGTTGCTGCTGGCTCTGCAACTGGCTGTTCTGCTGGTGCCTCTGAAGTTGCTGGTGCTTCTGAAGACGCTTCTGACGTTGCTGCTGGAGCTTCTTCTTTTACTTCAGGTTGTGCTGGTGTTTCAGCAGCTGGAGTAGTTTCTGCTGACGCAGTTACATGATCAATAGCATCAGCAACTGGTTGTTCAGTTTCTGCGTATGCTGGTGCTTCTGATACTGATGCGATAGCTTCTGTTACTTCTGAAACAGCTTGAGTTGATGCTTCTGTAGCAGGTACTTGAGTAGCTGTTGTGCTTACTGTTTCAACTGGAGCTGTCAAGTCCGCTACAACTACAGATTGACCATTTACAGTCACTTCGTTAGTTGTCAAATTAGCTTCTGCAACTACAGGTGTGGTTGATGTTTCTGAAGCTGGAGTTTCAACTTTAACAGAGACTGCTTGATTATCAGAATTGTAAGTTGCTGTCAAGACTGTTCCAGGGTAAATCAAATCAATGTTTGTAATTTGATTGATGTTAGCCAAAACATTCACATCGATTCCCATCGCTTCAGCAATACTACCTAAAGTATCACCATATTGAACAGTGTAAGTTTGTTGATTATCATTTACAGAGATATCTGCCTTGATTTGATCTACTGAACGTGCTGTCCAGTTAGAAGCTTCATCGGCATGTACGTGGCTAGCAGCAAAAAGTGAAAGTGCTGCAGTCGAGTAAAGAAGTGCCTTTGTAGTTTTAGATTTTGATAACATCTATAATTCATCCCTTTTTAACAATTTTAATATCTACAATAATACCACACTTTCCATCAAAAAAGTTGTGACTTACTGCTCTTTAAAGCAATTACTAACTAGTTGTAACAAGCCTAATTTATTGAAAAACATCTGAGATATTTGTAAAAACATGTAACAATTCATCCCAATTCAAATGCTAACCGCTTTATAAAAATTGTAAAAAACGATTACACCTATGGTAAAACCTTATCCCTATCAATGTGCTAGATAGTCTTCCCAAATCTGGTCAAACTGGCCTAGATTGAAAGAGAAACTAGCCTGATCTTCCAAGTAACGACTAACTTCTTCAAAATCATCGGTATGCTTAGGAAAGGTTGAATCTTCAAAAGCCAAATCGGCTAAGATTGCCACTGGTTCATTTGATTTTGGATTACGTTGAGTCATCAGCCAAGTATAAAAGGATTTTCTCATGCCTTCTCCTAACCGATTAATTCTGTTCCAAACTGATCTTGTTTGATTTTTTTTGCCTTCATCAGACCACCCAAAGCTTTTTTGAATTGTCCTTTAGAAATACCAAAGGTCGCCTTGATATCTGCTGGTGATGATTTATCATTAAGAGTCATAAAGCCACCATTGCTCTCTAAATAGGTCAAAATCATCTGAGCATCATTTTCGAGCATTTCAAAAGAACGTGGTTTAAGAGAAAGGTTAAGGGTGCGGTCAACTTCTCTGAAACCAATCACGCGCGCTTCAAGGACTTGACCCAAGCGCGGCTCAGCATAACGTTCTGATGGATGAATAAAGCCAAGCATGTTATTCTCTGGCAGATAGACAAAGGTTCCTGACAGTTTAAGACGGTAGGCAATGGCTGGCCATTTTTGGTTTTGCATATTATCGTAAGCAGGTCCAGCCATGCGTTGAAAGACCTCAGGTTCGGCAGGAAGTCCCCAAATACGGTCTTTTTTGTCAACATCGAGTTTGATGTAGAGTTTATCCCCCTTCTTAGGCCAAAGCTCTTTGAGTTCTGGCAAAACATCGAGAGAGACAACAATCTCCTTATCTGGAATTCCTACGTCTACAAAGACACCTAAATCTTTGCGGACTTCAGTGACCTCTCCCCAATCATAAGAATCGCGAGTTGCCTTGATTTCCTTTTGAGTCAGACGTGATTTTTGCTTACTATCTGTATAGGCGAAGCCTATCACCATGTCACCAATGGCGTGTTCTCCCTCATCTTTAGACAAGGCAAAAGTCACACCGTCCTTTTGTACAAAGTAAAATTTATCATTTTCATCAGTTACTAGGGCAGTAATGATCGTTCCAAGTAATGTATTCATCTTTTTTCCTCTAAAAAGAGAGTCGGACAAGGAAGCTAACATAGTCCATGCTCTTTTGCTTCTGTCCCACTCTCCTTATTTTTCTATTGATTAAACAGTAAGAAGTTCTTTTTCCTTTTCTGCTGTCATGCTGTCAATCTTCTTAACAGCGTCATCAGTTGCTTTTTGGATATCTTTTTCCAAAGCTTTCAATTGATCTTCTGTGATTTCTTTGTCTTTTTCTTGCTTTTTAGCTTCATCCATTGCATCACGACGGATGTTACGGATAGCGATTTTAGCATTTTCACCGACTTTTTTCACTTCTTTGGCTAACTCTTTACGAGTTTCTTCTGTAAGTGCTGGGATAACCAAGCGGACTACAGAGCCATCGTTAGCTGGGTTGATGCCAAGGTCAGATTCATTAATGGCACGTTCGATATCAGCGATTGATCCTTTATCAAATGGTGAAATCAAAAGAACACGTGCTTCAGGAACAGTGATTGAAGCCAATTGGTTAAGTGGTGTTGGAGCACCATAGTATTCCACAGTGATGCGGTCAAGAAGTGATGCATTGGCACGACCTGCACGGATAGCTCCGAATTCACGGGCCAATGACTCGTGTGAGTGGGCAAAACGTTCTTTTGCTTTTTCAATAATTGCGTTTGTCATGAGTTCTCTCTTTCTTATTTATGTAATTCTGCTTTGTTAGATACGGTTGTCCCAATGTGTTCACCAAAAATAACACGTTTGATATTTCCTGGTTCGTTCATATTAAAGACAACAAGGTCAATGTCATTATCCATTGAAAGGGTAGAAGCTGTGGCATCCATAATTTTCAAACCACGTTTGATAACTTCTACGTGTGTCAATTCGTCAAATTTGACAGCATCAGCGTTTTTACGAGGGTCATCGTTGTAGACACCATCAACACCATTTTTAGCCATAAGGATAGCATCGGCTTCGATTTCAGCGGCACGAAGAGCTGCCGTTGTATCTGTTGAAAAGTATGGTGAACCAATACCAGCTGCAAAGATAACAATACGCCCTTTTTCAAGGTGACGAAGGGCACGGCCACGAATATAAGGCTCTGCCACAGATTTCATATCAATCGCTGTTTGAACACGTGTATCGACACCCAATTGTTTCAAACTGTCAGCCATAACAAGGGCATTCATAACTGTACCAAGCATTCCCGTATAGTCTGCTTGAACACGATCCATTCCTGCTTCAGCTGCAGGTTCGCCACGCCAAAGGTTACCACCACCGATAACCAAGGCGATTTGAACACCTGATTCTGCGACTTCAGCTATTTCTTTAGCCATTGTCTGTACGGTTGGAAGATCAATCCCAACACCACGCTCACCAGCCAAAGCTTCACCTGAAAGTTTAATGAGGACACGTTTGTATTTTGGTTCTACCATGATTTCTCCCTATTAACTATGTTGTTTTTCTGATTTTATTCTTGGCTCAGATTTATCATTCCTAATCCGTAAATGACCATCGTATTAAGAAGGGGATAAATCTCTTTCCAGATTGACAAATGGTCTCTTTATGACAAAGCGAACACTAAATCTTCATCCTTACTATTTTATCATAAATTAGGATTTTCACCTAGTCAAATATTTTAAAAAAATATGTTTACAAGATAACTGTAAAGGTGATGGTGTCATTTTTATAGGAGGTAAAGATTCGCCCTTTAAATAATTTAACCATGCTTTGCGCCATGGATAGACCTATGCCAAAACCACTGTGCTCTTTGTTATTATGGGACTCATCAATACGATAAAAGCGCTCAAAAAACTTACTATAATCAACTTCCTTACCTTCTTTATAGGTGTTTGACACTTCTAAACGAGCCCTTTTACGCGTTCTTCCAATCTGACGAAGTCTTACAGTAACCGTCCCTTCTGGATCACAATACTTGTTAGCATTGTCCACAAGGAGAGTTACAAGTTCAAAGAGAGACTTCTCCTCAGCCTTTACATGGATATCTGGGGCGATATCCATAACGAAGGATTTGCCATCTCGGACGACAGGTCCCTTAAAGTCCTCGGCTGCATCCTCTGTAATATAGGAAAAATCCACATCTTGAAGAACCATGTCCGGCTGCTCTTCCAGACGAGATAGAGCCACAAGAGAATTGACTAGATTGGTCAAACGTGCCACCTGGTCATTAGTTGACTTAGTCCATTCATTCTCCCCTGTCATGAGTTCCTGTAACTCCGTATTAGCAGAAATAATAGCTAATGGGGTTTTCAATTCATGACCAGCATTAGTGATAAAACGCCGTTGCTTTTCATAGTTTCGAATAAAGGGACGAATGACAATTCCTGACAAAGCACTGACAATGACGACAAAAAAGATAAAAGCAAACAGTGATAAAAGAATAGAAAGACTGAACAAGGCTTGGGAAGAATTGTAATAAGAAGACGTGTCCAAAAAAACTACAAGGATTTTATCTCTGCTGACTTTGCTAACCTGATAACTCAGATTGATATTTTTTCTCTAATCGTTCCAAGATTATTGGTCAAGCGACTAACTGTCAGAGCATATCTAGCCGCTTCCTCGTCGTTTATTAGGGATGTATGGCTGGTATCCTGGCTAACAACCTTATCGTCAGACAAGGTCAAACTGAAAAAACGAAAGCTATCTGATGGAATCTCGCGCCCTTGATTAGTCTCAATTTTTTTGATTTTTCCGAAGCTTCCATTATTTTCTGTGAGTATGTTGAGGACCTTGCTAATTTCCTGCTCCGTCTGAAAGGACCTCACAGTGTTGATGATTCCCACCGTAAAGATCAAGATAAAGAGGATAGCCAAAGAAGTAATCATTATAAACTGAAGTCGTAAACGTCTAAACATGGCTACTCCTTTCTAATCTTGCAGAAGGCAGAAGTCGCCACCCTTTTCACCAAGAATACTAATATCCGCTTGAATGGCTTGCAATTTCTGGCGCAGGTAGGAAATATAGACCCAGACAATTGACTCGTCCACATCTTCCTCATCATCCCAGATAGTTTTAAAAAGGTGATCAGTGGTTAATTTCTTGGCAGGATTGAGCATGAAGTGGGCCATTAACTTGGTCTCTCTGCTTGAAAGTCGAATAGCGTTCCCAGCTACCAACTCTTGTTCCTCTTGGTCCAAGCGAACAGAACCAAGGGTCAAAATTTTGGAGGTAAAAGTTTCACTAACACGACGCTCTAGCGACCGTAGACGAGCCAAAAGTTCCTTTAGGGAAATCGGCTTGGTCAAGTAATCATCCGCCCCAGCATCAAGTCCTGTCACGCGATCATCAATTTCAGCCATAGCTGTCAACATAATGACATGCGTCCTGTCCCCAGAGGAGCGAATCTCTTTCAATGCCTCGATACCTGTTTTTATGGGCATCATAATATCCATAATTATTACTTGATAAGCATTCTGTGCAGCTAGGTCTACTGCCTCTTGCCCATTGAATGCTTGATCCACCTCATAACCTTGATGCTCTAGGGCTGCCTTGTAAACTCGGGAAAGAGCCTCTTCATCCTCAGCTAGTAAAATTTTCAAAGCCATTCTAGTCCCCTCCTTCTTGAATTAAGTTACGGATGGTCTGCATGGTCAAATCACATGAAGCTAATTCATCCGCACAGCGCTTAAGCTCACGGGTAATCATTTCTGGATTCTTGATGTCGTGCTTGTACTTCATCTGATGCTCCAAACTGGCCCAGGAATCCTGAGCAATGGTCCGAAGCTGAACCTCAACAAAATAGGTCCCTTTATCATTGCCTAGAACATCTGGAAAATCCGTCTCCATTTGCAAAATGAGGTGGTAAGAGCGATAGCCATTTGGCTTGGCATTTAGAATATAATCTTTCTCGTTATAGATAGAAACGTCAGGGATAGCCTTGATGACATCAATAGTTTTGTAAATATCATCGACAAAGCCACAAACAATTCGAATCCCAATACTGTCACGAATTTCCTTGAGAGCAGACCGACTGGTCTCAGGCAAATTTTTCCTACGACACTTTTCACGCATAGAATCGCTTTCTTTAATTCGTGAAATGAAATGCTCATAGAGTTTGAAACCTGTTTCTTTTTTGCTAGTAATATTAGCCGCAATAATTGGGTCTGTTATTTCTTGTAAAATCTTGGGGAGATACTGAGCATATTCCCCATAGATACTTGGAGTTGACATATAAACCTCCTCTAATAGCGTTTCCTAATTATAGCATAGTTAGGCTTAAAAATAAGGAATGAGCCAGACAAGAAGGACTCTAAAGCTAAGAAAAAAATCCAGCCGAAGCCAGATTCATTTTGCTTATCTAAGTTAAATAGCACAAGGCTATTCATCAAGAGATTTGACAAAAGGCCAGTTGTCCAATTTGTGTTTCTCGTAAGCCAAGACCTTATAACCACATTGCTTGTAGTCATTCTTCCGGAGTCACTGTCAACATCATCAGGTACCAGTCGTACTCTGCAGAATCTTCCAGGTGTCTTTCAGACTCTTCAACGAAATTAAAATACTTGAACAACCTAGTAATGCTTATAAAACGGAAAAGCTTAGTCGCCCCATTCTGAAGGTTCTTAAGCATAGACTCCGTCTAATGCTGTAAAATAGCTGCTGCAACAATGCGACCATCCTCTTCATCCATCAAACAAGAGTCCATTTTTATAGCTAAACGGATCTTCTGCAAAGCTAAGACAAACTCATCATACTGTTTAGGATTCTTTAAATTACTAGCATTCATCAAAAGGCAGGGATAATCTTCAAAAGCATCTGCGCACACTTATGCCACTTTTTAAACTTCATCTTGTCTTGCTTTGCGATATTGCATCTTGGTCTCCTAATCTGTCTGTTTTTTCTCAGTATAACATAAAACGCATGAGTTACAGCCATACATTTTATGGAATTTTGTTAAATCTTATAATTTTCTAAGAATATCCTAGGCCACTTCTTCCGTAAACTGACTATTATAAAGATCGGCATAGAAACCTTCTGCTGCCATGAGCTCATCATGATTTCCCTGTTCAATAATGTTACCATCTTTCATCACAAGGATAAGGTTGGCATTTCGAATGGTTGATAAGCGATGGGCAATGACAAAGGACGTACGACCCTCCATAAGCTTGTCCATAGCCTTCTGAATCAATTCTTCTGTTCGTGTGTCAACTGATGATGTTGCCTCGTCCAAGATAAGAAGAGGAGCATCCTTAAGAAGTGCACGCGCAATGGTCAAAAGTTGTTTCTGACCAACTGATAAAGTAACAGAATCATCCAAATAGGTATCGTAACCTTTTGGAAGTGTGGTGATGAAGTGATGAACACCCACGGCCTTAGCTGCAGCAATAACTTGCTCATCAGAAATATTCTCTTGGTTGTAAATCAAATTATCACGAATAGTACCTTCAAAAAGCCAAGTGTCTTGAAGCACCATAGAGAATTGATCATGAACGGTTTCACGTTTCATGTCGTTCGTATTCACACCGTCAATGGTGATACGGCCTTGATCAATATTATAGAATTTCATGAGCAGGTTAACAATGGTTGTCTTACCAGCACCCGTTGGACCAACGATCGCAATCTTTTGACCTGGTTTAGCAAGAGCTGAAAAGTCATGAATAATAGTCTTTTCAGGAGTATAACCAAAGGAAACATGATCAAAGACTACTTGACCTTTAGTATCTGTCAACTCAGCTGTCTTAGCTGACTCGTCGTCCATATCTTTTTCTTCCAAAAATTCAAAGATACGACCAATGGCTGCAATGGATGATTGGAGTTGTGTAATTCCTTGTGCAATTTGAGAAAGAGGTTGTGAGAAGATACGAACATAGGTCATGAAGGCTACCACATCACCAATAGTCAAGCTACCGTCAATAACTTTGATAGCACCCACAAGACAGACCATGACATAACCAAAGTTCCCAATGAAAATCATAAGTGGCATCATAATACCAGAGATAAACTGTGATTGCCACATAGATTTATAGAGCTTATCATTAAGCCCCTTGAAAGCTTGACTGCTTTCTTTAGATGCATTGTAGCTCGTTACAACTGCTTGACCTGTGTAGATTTCTTCAATGTACCCATTAATGTTAGCCAAATTTTCTTGTTGGCGTTTAAAAAGTGGTTGCGAGAAGCCCATGATAAAGGCTACTAGAACAAATCCAATCAAGACAGAACCAATCGCAGTGAAAGCCATAGTGACATTTGAGTAGAACATCATAATAATGGCTGCTACCAAGAGAATACTTGAAGTAATTAGAGTACCCAGACCTTGACTAAGCGATTGTCCCAAAAGGTCAACGTCATTAGTCACACGAGAGAGTGTGTCTCCTTGAGAATGACTGTCGAAATAATTAAGAGGGACACTGTTGATTTTCTTTTGGATAGCTGTACGGAAACGTTGTGAAAAGCGTTGTGTAACCGTCGCAACCGTAAAACTTTGTAAGTAACCAACAATGGCTGAAATAACATATAAAACAGCCAAGGTCATAGCAATACTTGCTACCTTGTCCAAATCAATGCCTGGAATCGTCCCCATTTTTGTAGGTGTGATACCTTCAGTAATAGTATTGGTAATTCCTTTAAGCTTATCTGGTCCAATAACTGTAATGACAGCTGAAATAATTGCTCCAAAAATCGCAAGGACAAACGGAATTTGGAAACCTTTAATATAGGGTTTTAAGCGTTTATAGGATGATGTTTTTGGCTTATTTTCCATTTTCTAACTCCTCCTTAGACAATTGTGAATAGGCAATTTCTTGGTAAACCTCATTGTTAGCCAAGAGTTCCTTGTGGGTTCCTTGACCAACGACCTTACCTTGATCAAGAACCAAGATTTGGTCAGCATCCATAATAGTAGAGATGCGTTGGGCAACAATCAACTTGGTCAAATCTTGTGTTTTTTCAGCCAGTTCTTGACGTAACTTACGATCGGTCTTATAGTCTAAGGCTGAGAAAGAATCATCGAAAATCAAGATTTCAGGCTTACGTGCCAAGGCACGCGCAATAGCCAAACGTTGTTTCTGTCCACCTGAGAAGTTAGACCCGGCTTGGGCAACCTCTGCTTTAAGTTGACCTTCTTTATTTTCAACAAAATCTTTTCCTTGAGCCAATTCGAGAGCTTCCCAAATCTTAGAATCATCAAGGGGACTGTTATTACTCGTTCCCATCGTCATATTTGACGTGATATCACCTGAGAAAAGCACAGCCTTCTGTGGAATATAACCGACTATATTGTGCAAAGTTTCATGGTCATAATGTCGCACATCTACACCGTCAACCTTGATAGTTCCTTGCGTGGCATCATAAAAACGTGGGATAAGGTTGACAAGTGTTGATTTACCAGAGCCAGTCGAACCAATAAAAGCAACCGTATCTCCTTTTTTAGCTTTGAAGCTAACATGCTCCAAAACAGGCTCTGAAGTTTCAGAATAACGGAAGGAAACATCATCAAATTCGACAATACCCACTTCTTTAGGCTTTTCAGAACTATGTTCAGGGTAAGAAACTGAAGATTGAGTATCTAAAACTTCATTGATACGTCCAGCTGCTACAACTGCTCGTGGAAGAAGGAAGAAGACAACAATTATCATCATGAATCCCATAACAACCTGCATGGCATAAGATGAGTAAACCACCATGTCTGAGAAGAGATGGACCTTGTTTTCCATGGCACCAGCAATCTTAGTTGGATCTGTTGGAATCTTAACATCTTCAATTAGATGCGCACCAATCCAATAAATAGCTAGCGTCAAACCACTAGATACAGCAGTCATCACCGGTGTCAGTAAGGCAAAAGAACGACCGATAAAGAGATTGTTTTGGGTCAAATCAGTATTGGCCTTTTCAAATTTATCCTCTTGATAACTTTCAGCGTTATAGGCACGCACCACACGAATCCCAGTAAGAGATTCACGCGTTACGCTATTAAGTTTATCTGTCAGAGTTTGAATCAAGCGTTGCTTAGGCATGACCATAATCAAGAGGAAGAGCATGAGAATGGCAATTACTGCCACAGCCACAAGCAAGGCAAGAAGCCAGTTCCCATTTTTATCAGCAATCTTTGTAATCGCCCAAATAGCCATGATAGGGCCCTGTGTAATGACCTGTAGGCCCATGGTCAGTACCATCTGTAATTGTGTAATATCGTTTGTCGTACGGGTCAAAAGACTAGGAATAGAGAATTTCTTAATCTCGGCATCCGAAAAATCTAGAACCTGATGAAAGATATCATCACGAAGACGAGTAGTAAAACTTGCTGCTGTTCTGGCAGCTAGAAAACCAACCACTACAGAGGCCATAAAGCCCGCAAAGGACATTAAAAGCATTCGCATCCCTGGGGCATCCGTATTCCAAGCAAAAATATCCGATGCCTTAGTTCCCTTAGTTGATAAGAGTGTCGTAATATCAGACATATAGTCTGGAATTTTCAAGTTTAGATAGACGTTCAAGCAAACAAAAATCACCGCTAAGACAATCATGATTAACTCTTTTGTCGTTAAACGTTTAAAGATTTTAAACATAAGTTACTCCTTATTTTTTTCTAAATTCATACGAATTTGGTGAAAGACTCGAAAAGCTGTTTCAGCATCTTCTTTCGAAATACCATCTAACAACTGTTCATGGATAGCCTCTCGGAAATATCCGACATCTTGGGCCTTCTTTTCACCCAAGTCTGTCAGATGAACATACTTGTAGCGTTTGTCCTTATCAGATGTCACCAATTCAACAAAACCATTTTTCTCCATACGTTTGACCAAATTACTAGCCACTGACTTGGAAATAGATAGTCTTTTCTCAATATCTTTGATAAATATTTCTTTATCTTGATTCTCAAACAAGTACCTGACGGCAAATCCTTGCGGGCCAGCTAAATGCTCAACACCATACGCTTTACCCAACTCTTGCACGCGAGATTCCATAGTATTGATGAATTCTCTGAATTCACTAAAAGGATCTTTCTCATGCATCGCAAGCTCCTCCTTGAATAATTCTCATGGAAACTATTTTAGTTCTTGTGAGAACTATTGTCAAGAAAAAAGTTCTTATGAGAACTAAAAAAAGAGCGAGAAAGAAAATTGCTTTCCACTCTCACTCCCGCAACTTTGGTTTTTAAGGCTTTGAACTCAATAGCCTAGACCGCTTGGGCTAGGCTATCTAAATAATAATCCCCTCCAAATGATCCAATTCATGTTGAATAATTTGGGCTGGCATTCCAGAAAAATTTAACTGTTTAAGCATCCATTGTTCATCTAAATAAGCAACCTCAATCGACTCATAACGTCTGGTTGGACGACTTCCTTCTAAAGACAAGCAAGACTCCTCTGTTTGAAAAGGTGAGGACTTGCTGACTAAAACAGGATTAAACATGACTAGATTAACAAAACCGATATTGACGATAATAACACGCTTTTTAACTCCAATCATATTGGCAGCCATACCCACACAGGCATCCTTATGAAACTCCAGTGTATCACGTAAATCCTTTGCTAAATAGAGGTCTTCTTTAGTCGCTTCTGTCGATTTTTGTCCAAGGAAAAAGACATCCTTTACGATTGTTTTTATCATCTATTTACTCCCTTTTCATATTAATCACCTTGACCTATTATATCAAAAGGCCTACCATCTAGTAAAACAGACAAAAAAAGAAACCCGCAGGCTTCTTTTCTTATTTTATTGAGAGGCTATCGGTAATAGTCTATCAATTAAACGATACCTTGTGCTGACATAGCATCTGCAACTTTAAGGAATCCAGCAATGTTGGCACCTACAACAAGGTTACCTTCATGACCAAATTCTTTAGCAGCTGCTGCAGCATTTTCGTAGATACCTTTCATGATATCGTAGAGTTTAGCATCAACTTCTTCGAATGTCCATGATGTACGTCCACTATTTTGCGCCATTTCAAGAGCTGATACAGCAACACCACCAGCGTTAGCAGCTTTGGCAGGACCAAATGATACACCAGCTTTAAGGAAGACATCAATAGCTCCCAAAGTTGAAGGCATGTTAGCACCTTCTGAAACAGCCAATACACCATTTGCTACAAGTGTTTCTGCATCTGTTTCATCCAATTCATTTTGAGTTGCACATGGGAATGCCAAGTCAGCTTTAACTGACCAAACTGTCTTTTCACCACCAGCAGGTGTGAAGGTTGCATTTGGACGAGCTTCTGCATATTTAACGATACGTTCACGTTTAACTTCTTTGATTTCTTTCAACAAGTCAACGTCGATTCCATCTGGATCATAAACAAAACCAGATGAGTCAGAACATGTTACCGCTTTGGCACCAAGGCTTTGCAATTTTTCGATAGCGTAGATGGCAACGTTACCAGCACCTGAAACAACTGCTGTTTTACCGTTAAAGTTTTCACCACGTGCATTAAGCATTTGTTCTGCAAAGTAAACGGCACCGTAACCAGTTGCTTCTGTACGAGCAAGTGAACCACCCCAGTTCAAACCTTTACCAGTAAGGACACCTGTGTACTCGTTACGAAGGCGTTTGTATTGGCCGTAGAGGTAACCAATTTCACGTCCACCAACACCGATATCACCTGCAGGTACGTCTGTATCTGCACCAATGTGTTTGCTCAATTCAGTCATGAAGCTTTGGCAGAAACGCATGATTTCGTTATCTGATTTACCTTTAGGATCGAAGTTTGATCCACCTTTACCACCACCGATTGGTTGACCAGTCAATGAGTTTTTAAAGATTTGTTCGAAACCAAGGAATTTGATGATTGATTGGTTTACAGATGGGTGGAAACGAAGACCACCTTTGTAAGGACCAATAGCTGATGAGAATTGTACACGGAAACCACGGTTTACTTGTACTTGTCCTTTATCGTCAACCCATGGCACACGGAATGAAACGATACGTTCTGGTTCAACCAAACGTTCCAAAAGGTTTTCTTCAATATATTTAGGATATTTATCGAAGACAGGAACAAGTGAATCGAAAACTTCTTCAACTGCTTGAAGGAACTCAGCCTCATGGCCATTTTGAGCTTTCACTTTTTCAAAAACGCTAGCAACGTACTCTTTACCTGTTGTCATATCAATGTTTCCTTTCAAATAATTACCTTAGTAATTTAATTACATGAATAGTATAAATTTTCAGAATCTTCTTGTCAAGTGTTTTTTGTCATTTTTTCGATTTGCATGTTATATTTTATTACATGGGTAATTCTTCCTCTTTTGTAAAAACCTATCACGTCAGCAATGTAAGCGCATTACCTTTTTGGGGTGTTCTTTCAAAAATTTTCTCCTTATTTAAAGACTTGAAGCTGAATTTATTTGAAAAAACAATTTAGTTATTTTACTATTTCATCTATTTACATTACCTCGAAACTATGTTACCATTAATATAGTAAATTTACTATATTAAAAAAGGATAAGCCTATGAAAAGAAAACATTTATCAGGAAAGAGTATTGGTATTGTTTTTGGAACCTTTGCACCAATGCATGTAGGACATGTCGACCTCATCACAAAGGCAAAACGCGCTAACGACAACGTCCTTGTCATCGTAAGTGGCGGCAACACACAAAAAGATCGTGGGACACGCACAGGCCTGTCGCTCAACCGACGCTTTCGTTATGTCCGTGAAGTTTTCTACGATGATGAACTAGTCGTTGTGGATAAACTGGACGAAGCTGATATGCCTCCCTATCCAGAAGGTTGGGTGCTATGGGTTAGCCGCGTCAAAGAGCTTATCACTAAGAATACGGATAGTTCTGAAAAGATTACCTTCTATGTTGGAGAGCCAGAGTACGTGATCGAGCTCAATCGCTACTACCCTCAAGCTCAGGTAGAGCTCATCGAACGTTCTATTATCAATATCTCTGCTACTGAGATTCGCGATAATCCTATGGAAAATTGGCGGTTTATCACCAAACCTTTCCGTCGCCACTTTACTCGTAAGATCCTAGTTGTCGGATCTGCCAGTGGAGGAAAAACAACCCTTGTTAAGGATTTGGCTCGCACTTACAACGCCCCTTGCTCACTTGAATATGCCAGAGAATATCAAGAAAAGTATAATGTCCGAGATGACGAGTTAGATACCAATGATTATATTCACCTCTTAACCGATCAATATGCCCAGACAGCTGAGATTATTGACAACGGGCAACACTCAGGGCTTATTTTTGCAGATACCAACTCAACGGTCACTAAGGTATATATCGACTACTATTTAAAAGAAAACATTTCACAAGAAGAGTTCGATATGTTAGATCGACTCTATCAGGTAACCCAAGCTCGTGAAAAGTGGGATTTGATTTTTGTGATACCGCCAAAATCAAACTATGTAGATGATGGTTTTCGTGACATGACTATGGCTGATAACCGAACACGGGATTGGTTTACCAAGCATCTCTTGAACCTACTATCACCATTCAAGGATAAAATCGTTATTTTAGGAGAAAACAGTGATAGTGACAGTTTTTTTGCTGACAACTACCATTACGCCAAGAAGGCAATTAAAGAACGTCTGCATATCGAAATCTAATGGATTGCTTCAGCAAAATCATTTTCACTCAAAATTAACAATATAGACTAGGAGGCTAAAAATATGTCTAAAACCTTCGAAAACTCTGGTATCGAAAAAGACTTCCTGGAAATCTACAGTAGAGAAGAAGTGGATAAGTATGCCAAACCCTCAGTAACTGTAGACTCGGTCATCTTCCGATATTTTGAAGGAAGAGTCCAAACCTTGCTTATCAAACGAAAAAATCATCCCTACATGGGAAAATATGCTCTTAGTGGTGGCTTCGTTCAGGAGCAAGAAGACCTCAATACGGCTGTCTGTCGCGAAGTACGTGAGGAGACATCAGTTCAGCTGAACACTGATCACATCGAGCAACTCGTTACAGTAGGAACACCTTATCGAGATCCTCGTATGTGGACCATTACAATAGCGTACCTCTGTTTCATGACTTTTAATGATATTCAAATGGATAAGGCTGCCGATGATGCAGCATCTACGCATTGGTTAGATATCGCTATGGTCAATGGCAAGTTGCAGCTTACTGACGGTGACAAGACGCTGTCACATGATGACCTCGCCTTTGACCACTGGGAAATCCTTTTGATTGCTATGGAACGTATTAAGGGGAGACTTGAATACTACCCAACTATCCTCAACATTATGCCAGAGGAAAGTACCTTGACCACCTACCGTCAACTGTTTGGGACATTTAATGAAACATACCTTAAGATGGACTCCACAAATTTCTTACGCCGCTTTAAGCATCTTTTCCAAAAAACAGGACGCCAAGTAGCTACCAAAACTAAAAGGGCTGCTACCTACACTTATCAGATCCAACCAATCTAAAGTGGGTCTTTGTTTGACAATTTTTACCTTACATAGTAGTATTAAGAAAAATTAATAAGAGGTATCGTATGAAAAGTTTTACATTAATTAGTGGGATTCTCATCACTCTCTTGGGTGTCTTTTTCTTCGCTAATCCTACAAACCTTCTTGCCATTGTTGGTTGGCTTTTTGCTCTAGTGATGCTCATTTCTGGTGTTTCAAGTCTCATGGTTTATTTCAAACGTGATAACGAAAACCGCTCCTTCTTCCAACTGCTTCAGAGTATCATTTCCATTGTTTTTGGGATTATTTTGCTATCGACATCAGCATGGGTACTCTCAGGTGTAGCTGTAACCATTATCGCTTGGTGGCTTCTTGTCTCAGCCTTTACACAAGGCTTTCAAGCTTATCGCCAACGTCAATTCGGCTTCTCAGGACAACCTGCCCTATCAATCGCCTTGATTTGTCTGGTATTCGGTCTCCTACTTTTTAGTGCCCCGTTTTTCTCAGCCTTTCTTATTGGGCGCTTGGTAGCTTCCTTAATTATCTTTGCGGGTGTCTCAGTCCTCTCATTCTCATTCCGCTTGTGGTAGAACAAAGTTATCTCACTACGTAATAATATAAAAAAGCCTTGCATATGCAGGGCTTTTGTCATACTTTGATTACTAAAGAGCTTATCCTTCTAGCTCACTCAAATACTCATAACGTTCATACTTTTCAAGTAAAGTTTCGTTGGCAGACTCCAAATCACGTTGAAGGGTAGCTAACTGTCCATAATCGCTAGCATTTTCAAGCATGGCTGCTTCAATCTCTTCGATTTTAGCTTCAAGGTCGGCAATCTCATCCTCGATAGTCGCCCACTCTTGTTTTTCAAAGTAACTCATGCGTTTTTTGTCTTCTTTGACTTTCTCAACTTTAACGCTAGCTTGCTTTTTTTCCCTCTCGAGGAGGACTGATTGCTCTTGTAAGAAGGCTTTTTCATCAAGGTAGTCAGTGTAGTTACCAAAGAACTCTCGCACACCGCCATCTTCAAAGGCTAGAATCTTGTTAGCTACCTTGTCCAAAAAATAGCGGTCGTGACTTACGGTAACGACAGGGCCGCCAAAACCATTAAGGAAGTTTTCCAAAACCGTCAAAGTTGCAATGTCCAAATCATTTGTAGGCTCATCCAAGAGCAGAACGTTAGGCTTTTCAATCAGAATCTTAAGTAGATAGAGACGTTTCTTTTCCCCACCAGAGAGCTTGGCAATCTGTGTCCCATGAGTAGAACGAGGGAAAAGGAATTGCTCCAAGAGCTCTGTGATACTGGTTGTTCCAACCGTTGTCTTAACTTCATCTGCAACTTCTTGCAAGTAGTTAATGACACGCTTACTCTCATCCATGTCCTTAATTTGCTGTGAGAAATAACCAATACGTACCGTCTCACCAATATCTAGAATACCAGCTGAAGGCACAAGATCACCATTAATCAGATTGAGCAAGGTCGATTTCCCGACACCATTATCCCCAACAATACCGATACGATCGCGATTTTGCATGATAAGATTGAAATCACTGAGAATTTGCTTGCCATCTTCATAAGCAAAATCGACATGGCCGAAGTTAACCACCTTCTTACCAATACGGCTGGTCTCAAAGTTAATTTCAAGATCGTCATTATTGACCGTTTGGTGAACCTCACCTTTAAGATCCTTAAAGCGATTGATACGAGCTTGTTGTTTGGTTGCACGTGCCTGTGGTTGCGTTCGCATCCATGCTAACTCCTGCTTATAGAGTTGCTTTTTCTTGTGAAGAGCTGCTGCATCTCGTTCATCTTGTTCGGCCTTTAGACGCACATAGTCTTGATAATTCCCCTGGTATTCAATCAGATTAGCCTGGTCTAGCTCAAAGATACGTGTGGCTACATTGTCCAAGAAATAACGATCGTGGGTAATAAAGAGGACCGTTTTTTTAGAAGATTTGAGAAAATTCGTCAACCAAGCAATGGTATCAATATCCAAATGGTTGGTTGGTTCGTCCAAAAGTAAAAGATCAGCATCATTCAAGAGAACCTGAGCCAACTGCACACGGCGTCTGAGACCACCTGAGAGGTCCCCGACCTTTTGAGAGAGGTCTGACAAACCTAGCTTAGATAAAACTGTCTTAACCTCGCTCTCAATGGACCAAGCATCAAGACTATCCATCTCAGCCATAACCTTTTCTAAACGAGATTGATTATCCTCAGAATAATCCGCCATGAGGGTCTCGTATTCACGAATCAAAGTCATCTCACGAAGGTCTGATGACAAGACCGTATCAAGCACTGTCTTGCTATCATCAAATTCAGGCTCCTGAGTCAAATAAGCAATCTTATAACCATTAGCCTTGGTAAAAGGTGACACGTCACCATCAAAACCAATACGCTCTGATACAACATCTAACAAAGTTGTCTTACCAGTCCCATTGACACCAATAATCCCGATACGATCCAGATCATGGATAATGAATGAAATCTCTTTAAAAACCGTCTTATCACCAACGGACTTGGTTAATTTTTCAACAATAAAATCTGACATCTTACTTCCTTTTTACAAATAACACCGCTACGGATTCTACGCATGCTCTGTAGCGGTGTGTCATTTTTATAACGTCTTTAGACTTATTTCATCGCTTGAACAAAGGCCATGATGGCTTCCTCGGCATTAGCTAGTTGACCATCAACGATGGCATTTTCGATAGCCTTAAGTGCACGACCAAGGTCCGGACCAGGTTTGAATCCTAGCTCCTTCATCAGTGTGCCACCATTCACAACGATTTCGTGCTTATCATGGATGAGCAACTGACCATCCAACTCGGCAATACGCTCATAATCGACGTCCAAGCCCTGAGCCCGTCTCAAGGTTTCAGCCTCCTCTAAGAGTTCCTTACCATACTGATAAACATCTTGCTTAGTCACAGCTCTCTCCAAACGGAAATTGAAAATGTCAACCAAGGACTGAACTGTCTTTTGGAAATTAACAGATGTCTTCCATTTTTTAAGAAAAGAGCGTGGATTATCGTGCTTGAGAGCCAGAAGAGTTGCCGCCCAGGCCTGCTCAGAACTTGTAAATCTAAAGCCCTCCACATAGTCTGCCACAAAATCCTGCCATTCTTCAGCAGTTTCTTGAAAATCTGGAAGGTACTGATAAGCCTTAGTTGCTAGAAGTGCCTTGATCCCTTTCTTCCAATGCGGTGCCAAAAGCAACTTATCGAACTCGATGAAACTTCGCTCAATCGAAATCTTTTCCAAAAGAGGAGCATGGCTGGCCATAGCCTGAAAAGTCTTCTCTTCGATATCAAAGTCTAAACTCGCTGTAAAACGTAGGCCCCGCATGATACGAAGAGCATCCTCGTTAAAGCGTTCCTCAGCCTTACCAACAGCCCTTAAGACACGGTTGTCCAAATCAGCAAGACCATTGAACTTATCAATAATCTCAGCATTTTCATTAAGAGCAAAAGCATTGACTGTAAAATCACGACGCTTGAGGTCTTCTTCCAATGAACGCACAAAGGACACGCTAGACGGACGACGGTAATCCACATAGACGTCCTCTGTTCGGAAGGTCGTCACCTCATACTCACCGCCATTTTCCAAGACCAAAACAGTCCCATGCTCAATACCGATATCCACCGTACGCTCGAAAATTTGCTTGGTCTCTTCAGGATACGAAGACGAAGCAATATCTACATCATGAATGGGACGGTTAAGAAGGGCATCTCGCACCGAACCACCAACAAAGTAAGCCTCAAAACCCGCAGCCTTAATCTTCTCTAATATTGGTAAAGCCCTCTGAAACTCAGAAGGCAAATAACTTAATTTCATAGTAAATGTTCCAAACCATAAACAAGCTGATCACGTTTAACCACTTCTTTAATACCGAGATTGACCCCGCTCATAAAAGAAATACGGTCATAAGAATCGTGACGCAAGGTCAATCCTTCTCCCTGGGCACCAAAGATAACCTCTTGGTGAGCCACAAGACCTGGCAAACGCACACTGTGAATACGGAAACCATCAAACTCAGCGCCACGTGCTCCAGCAAGTGTTTCCACCTCATCCTCAGCACCTTGACGTTTCGTTTCGCGAACCTCACGAATAAGTTCAGCTGTTTTCACTGCTGTACCTGATGGCGCATCTTTCTTTTTATCGTGGTGAAGCTCAATGATTTCAAGATCTGGGAAATATTTACTAGCTTCTGCCGCAAACTTCATAAGAAGGATAGCACCAATAGCAAAGTTAGGAGCAATCAATCCACCGATAGACTTGTCTTTAGAAAGGTCTGTCAATTCCTGAATTTGTGCTTCAGTAAAGCCTGTTGTTCCTACAACCGGTGCAAAGCCATTTTCCAAGGCAAAACGGGTATTTTCATAAGCAACAGCAGGCATGGTGAAATCTACCCAAACATCTGCATCAAAGCCAACCAAATCAGCTTTATCCGTGAAGACAGGAACACCATCCACTTCTTTTTCTGCCGCAAACGGGTCAAGCAAGGCAGCCAAGGTCAATTCATCATCTCCCTTAACCATTTCAACCGCAGTTGAACCCATTCTTCCTTTAAATCCGGCAACAATAACTTTAATAGACATATCATTTTTCCTCTCTATTGATCTTGCTCATAGGCAAGCCTGATTCCAGATGTATCGTACTTATTTGGTAAATTTAGGTGTTAGACCTAGCACCAGCGCTCCCTCGCCCAAGTGCGTCGCAATCACAGCACATAAGGATACCACCGATGAAACAGTAATCCCTTGAGCTTCCAGCTGACTTTTAAGAGCCTCAGCCTTTTCAGGAGCATTAGTATGAAGGATGCTAAGCTCCATTTCACGATTGTCTTCGGCTAGGGCAACCAAGCGTTTCACAGCTTTCTTCTCTGTACGTACCTTTTCAAAAACAACGATTTTGCCTTCAGCATTAAAATGTAAAATGGGTTTGATAGACAAAAGATTCCCCAAAATCGCTGAGCCATTCGACAAGCGACCACCCTTAACAAGGTGATTAAGATCATCCACAAGAATATAAGCCGTCGTGTTCTCTACTTGCTCCTCGAGCTTCTTCAAAATATTCTCGAATGACATCCCTTGCTCTGACCAATGCAAAACGTTTCTAACCATGGCACCCATAGGAGCTGCCGTGATTTTAGTATCAGGAAAAGCAACCTTCAACTTGGCATAATCTTCAATCAAAAACTGACTATTAGCCCAAAAACCAGAAATCCCCGAAGAAAGGAAAAGCCCAATGACATGGGTATACCCTTTCTCCCCCAACTCCATGAGAAAGTTATCCAAGTCGGCTAGATTGGGTTGTGACGTCTTGAGCAGTTCCTCAGAGTTTGCCATTTTTTCGTAAAACTGATTCACATCCAAGTTCTTTCCTTCAACAAAAGGCTGTTCCTCAATGATAACCGGAATATCTAAAATATAAACATCAGCATGTCCCTGAATTTCAGCAGGTAGATTAACCGATGAATCCGTAATAACTGCTAAAGACATCTTAGAACTCCAAGTTAATTCCTGGACGATCCAAGGCGATTTCAGTCACTTCATAAGTCAAACGCTGAAGTGTATCCAATAGCGGTGCTGCCAAAGACTCAGCTTCTTCTTGTGAGAAATCTTTTGGTTTATTGACGATACGGTTTTGAATATGGTTCATTTGAGAAACAATCCCTGAGATAACAAACTCATCACGAACAATCATAAATTGCAAAACAGCTACAACCGACGTATTGCTAGCTTCTTTATCTTTATTGTGCAACTGAAACGTTACTTCAACATTTGTTTTAGGAACACCATTCTCTTTTTCCCACTCATGGTTACGAACATCATAGTGGTAACGGTTAACAAATACTTTTTCGCGAATTAAATCCATTAGTCATTATTCTCCTTGATAAAATTACTCTTTATTATAGCATAAATATGCTTTATTATGGGAATATTATTGACAGAAAAATGAGCATTTAAACTGATTTTGACAGTGATAATAAGCATTAGCAAACTAAAAACTTGGACTTGACCTTCAGACTACTAAAACAGAGCTCCTTCACCAGAAAAGAGCCCTTATATTAATAGCTAGCAATCCCTCAGAGAACGTTTCTGTTGTCCCTGTTCATCAAAATTCTCAGGAGCTAACCAATTCTCAAATCGTTCTTTAAGTCTTGGCCACTCACTATCAATAATCGAGAACCAGTCCGTATCTCGACTACGTCCCTTATAAATAGCATGATTACGAAAACGCCCCTCATAGGTGAACCCTAAACGTATGGCAGCATTGGCAGAAGGACGGTTGAGACTATCACATTTCCACTCATAACGGCGATAGTTAAGATCTTCAAAGACATATTTCATAAGTAGGTATTGAGCTTCTGTAGCTGCTCGAGTCTTTTGTAAAGTAGGTGCCAAAATCACTCGCCCCATCTCAACACTGCGATTTTTCGGTGTAATAGCCATGAGTGAGAAGGTTCCTAGAACTTTACTTGAAGCCTTATCCCTGATGGCAAAGAAATAAGGATTTTGGGATTTCTCATAATCCTCCAAACACTGACGTACAGCTTCTTCAGATTCAAAAGGCTCCGCATACATATAGGTCCAATCAGAGAGAATCTGATTAGTAAAATAAAAGTCTAAAATATCCTTATAATGCTCTGCCACTGTCAAATGTTCAACGCTACAATAACGACCTTCTAATAGGGCAACATCTGGCATCTTACCTGGACTAGCATCCGCTAGACTTGGTCCCACTTCTTGTTGGTAGTGATTTAAAGGCATAGAATTCTCCTTTTTCATAAAGAAAAGCCTACACAAAAGTGCAGACTTTAGCTTAATTATTTAGCAACTGGGTATACAGATACTTGTTTTTTGTCGCGACCTTTACGTTCGAAACGTACAACACCTTCAACTTTAGCGAAGAGTGTATCGTCACCACCACGGCCTACGTTTACACCTGGGTAGATGTGTGTACCGCGTTGACGGTAAAGGATTGATCCACCTGATACAGTTTGTCCATCAGCTGCTTTAGCACCAAGACGTTTAGCTTGTGAATCACGACCATTGGAAGTAGAACCCCCACCTTTTTTGTGGGCGAAAAGTTGCAAGTTTTCAAGAGTTTTCAACATAAGATTGTGTCCTTTCTTAGTGATTAGTCGCTAACTTACGCGTTGATAGCGTTGATAACAACTTTTGTATAAGGTTGACGGTGACCTTGTTTACGGTGGCTACCTTTTTTAGGTTTATATTTGAAAGTGACAACTTTCTTTTGTTTACCTTGTTTTTCGATAGTTCCGACAACAGTAGCTCCCTCAACAACTGGAGTACCTACTACAGTTTTATCACCACCGACAAGAACAACTTCGTTAAAAGTTACTTCTGATCCAGCTTCAGCGTTGATTTTTTCAACGTAGATCGCTTGACCTACTTCAACTTTAACTTGTTTTCCACCAGTTTTGATGATTGCGTATGTGCTCATGATGCACCTCCTATTAAAATTTTTAATGTGTCTGAGGTTCCCCTCTGTGAAGACTCGCCTAGTACTGCGGGAACGAACCCACTTGCAAACAGTAGTCGTGCGGTTGCACAGGACGTGCATTTAGTCAACGTTACAATTCTATCATTTTTTCCCTCTAATGACAAGAGAAAAAGTTATTTTGATTATTCTTATTCTGCTCATTGAAGTTTAGCCAAGTAAGGATTAGCCTACTCAACTCTTATAGCATATTTTCCCAAAAAGGTCTTAGCTAGTTCCTGCTCCAAAGCATCTAAGGAGAGACTCCTATCCGTTGTCAAAATTTGATAACGTTCAGTTCCTTCAAAATAGAAATGATTCAATAGCTGATAGCCATTTCGTTCATAAAATGCTAAACGTTTTAAACGTTGCCCCCGATTAGAGACTTGCTCCTCATCCATAGGTTCAATCGTAAGCACACATGGTCGTCCCCCTGCTTCTTCCTTAACTTGTGCCAAAATTTGACTGCCGTATCCCTGAGACTGTTTACTTTCCTCAACCGCAAGAAAGAGTAGGTAAACCAAGTTGTCAGTATAAATGGTATAGGTCAGACCAATGAAAACTTTCCCATCAAAATATGCCAAGAAAGATTGTCCTCTTTTCAAGCTGTTCCAAGACAATTGCCAAAGTGGTAATCTCTCCTCCACAGGAAAAGCCGCTTCATAAAGCGAAGCGACCTTCTTAAATGTTGCTGTCAGAGGATAAATGTTACGAACCTCTAATGTCATTTTCCTAACCAATAACCTTCTTATAATCTTCTGGTGTTGCTACATGAGCGTGCTCACGTTGGCGATCAAGCAAGTGACTAAGGAAGTCACGGTTGCCCAAGGCTTCTTTAAGGGTTTGCTTAAATTGCCCGGCATTCATTGGTGAGAAGATATTACTTGGCGCGGTATATTCAGGACCATGGCTTGTGTTCGTGAAAGCTAGGATAAGCAGGTTATTTTCAAAGGCAGCACGTGTCGCTGACAAGATTTCATTTTGATGGTTAATATCTAAATAGAAATCAGCCTCTTGATAGAGACGCTTAACCTGTTCTGTTGTAATATTCGGATAAAGGCTAACATTACTATATTTAGCCAAATCCATCAAACGACTTGACATTTCTGTGATTGCCCCAACATGATAATGCATGGTAGGCACTTCACTGACAATGCTTTCCAAATGTTCAATCTGATCTGAGTTAGTCAAGATAAGCGCTTGATTTTGGAAGTTGTTCTGGCGGGCAAATGGATACATGAATCCAAGGAAGGCCACGCGAGAAGCCTGCTCTGGACTAATCAGTCTTAGAAGATTTGTGTAGGCTGCGTATTCTTGCACGACAATCTTAGTTTGACGGTGATTGCTATCAAGAAGGAGACGCATATTCCCAGGAACGGAATCAGTAATCGGTTCTTGCCAGAAGAGGACATCTTGACCAGAATTCGGAAGATTCATAGTTGTCAAGAAAGGTGTCGCCAATGAGTTGTATAGAATACGACTCAAATCATAACCGGCTTCTTTAAGATAGAAGACTACAAATTCAGATTTGTTTTTGAAAATGTAGACCTTGTCTTTCCAATTCAAGATAACGTCTTTAGTCAAATGGTTGATGACGATAACTTCCTTGTTGTCAGGAGTGAAATAGCTCGTAATGGTCGCTTCTTGCTTAACATTATAGGTTGTTTGTGAGAAACGGTAACCCTTGTTATTGTAGCGATCAGTCACGCGCAAGCGACCTGACTCATCATACCAATCCACAGCTTTAACTAGACGTTGGTGAGCAGGATGCGCATAATGAATATGACCACGTTTCTTATCAAAACGGAAGATTTCCGCGTTACTATTCGTTCCTATAATTTCCCAGTAATCAGGCACGGGTACCTGATTAAAGTAAAGTGCAGAACCTTGAACCTTATCAAAACCTGTGAAATAAAGGTAAGGTGAGGTCACATCACTAGGTAAAAAGCCATCATCTGAAAGACAAACTGTTGTATTCACATAGCCAGCGACAATGAGCGAGTAATGGAGATCCCAACTACCTTGACTATAGTTTTCAAATAAATTAATCATGATTAGTCATCTCCTTTACCAAGTTAAGCCACTTCTGCTCAATTTTCTCTGTTAAAAAGCCTTTGGCGATATCGTAAGAAACTTGATGAACATGATCTAAATCTGAACGATTGAAGAAAGCTACAATTTTATCTGCCAAGGCAGCCACAATAGCAGGCTCGTCATCTTTTTCAAATCGAGGGATTAAGTAACCATTTTCATTATCCTTGATAAAAGTTTGATTTCCATAACGAACATCAAAACCAATCATACCAAGGCCTGATCCAACAGCTTCTAGAAGTGTCAATCCAAAACCTTCACTCTTAGAACCTGATAGGTAAAGTTCGTAATCCTTGTAGACTTCTGTTAAATCTTGGTGCCCCTTGAGATGGATATAATCCTGAGCTTGATTCTCCTCAATAATGGCCTTAAGCTTAGCTTCTTCAGCACCTGTACCAAAGATATCAAAGTTCACTTGTGGCAGACTTTCTTTGGCCTTAACAACAGCCTTGGCTAACCAATCCACGTGCTTTTCATTGGCCAAACGTGAAGCTGTGATGATTGAGAATGGTTTACGCTCTCCTTCAGGCTCTCTCAGTTTATCCACACTTCCCACAGGAATCGTTACGATATGAGGTTTAAATGGTGTATATTTGTTGAACTGATCTAGCATAATGCTACGTTGACGTTCTGTCGCTGTGATGAAGAAATCAACCTTATCTGCATTGCTGAATTGGTACTCATAGAAGTTATTCCAAAGAATATTCTTGTCTGTCACAGCATTTTCACTAAAGTGCTCTGCATGGACAACAACTCCAAGATTAGCTGGTTTAGTATTACGGAAAACAGCCTGTCCCGTACCAGTTGCACGGTCCAAAATGACAATGTCTTGATCAGTTAGACCTAATTGAGACATAAAGTAAGCGATAAACTCATGCTTAGAAGACAAAATCTTATCTGGGAAACGGAAGACACTATCCTTGCCATCAACAATTTCATCATAAGCAATACTGCCATCTTCATTGAAGAAACGGCGTTGGTAGAGGTGGGCCTTATTGTCTACCGGTGTGTAGTACTCTGTAAACATCTTAGTATAAGAATAAAAGTCTTTACGAATTAGGCAACCACGCGATACTTTTTCCACACGATGGACAATATCTTCACCCTCTTTACGCAAATAAGCGGCGTAGAAAATATCTTCCTTGGCACAAAAAAGTTTAACCACTTTGCCATTAATCTCGCGACGCGTGATGTCATAAGGAATTTCCTTTTCCAAATCCTTGATAGTATAGGTCGTTGGGGCAATCTTAAGGTCTGTAAAATAGCTATAAAGCCAGATGATATCTTCATCTGAAAACCCCATGTTACGGGTCAAATCAGAAAGATTGTCCTGCAAGAACATATCCATAAAGACAAACTTAGCCTTAATACCTGTATTTTTGAAAATTCTAGAACGATAGGCCTGAGCATACTCAACACCACTTGATGCCCAACCGATTCCTAAATTGATGTTATAAACAGTCATGCAGTTTCCTTTCTAGGTAAAAGTTTAACATCGACATTTCTTTTTCGATATAGCTAACTCTAATGATACCTGGGCAATACCAAACTGTCACTATATCCTCCTAGACTAAAGTAAGTCTTCAATAAGTGTATCCACTTCGTCTTGCGCTTCTTCAATAGGTGTGATTTCAGTCACCATGATTCCTGCAACCGCACGTTCAACTAAGCTTTCAACATCCATACGACCTTCATATTGTTCAACGTTCTTGATTTTTGGATTAGTTTTTGGACGGTCAGGTGCAAAAATGGTACAGCAATCCTCAAAAGGTTGGATGGAGATATCAAAGGTATCGATTTTTTGTGCCAAATCAATGATTTCCAACTTATCCATAGTGACAACTGGACGAATCACGGGCGTACAGGTTACAGCATTGATAGCCTGCATAGACTCCATCGTCTGACTGGCAACCTGTCCAAGACTCTCACCATTGATGATCACGAGACCACGGCGTTCTTCACGAATTCGGTCTGTAATACGCATCATGAAGCGACGTGTCAAGGTCATCAAATAAGCCTCTGGTGCTTTTTCTTTGATTTCCTCTTGAATCTCAGTAAATGGTACTTCTATGAACTGAATATTACCACCAAACTTGGTCAACTTACGGGTCAAATCTTGAGCCTTTTTAAGTGCACCAGGACTTGTATAAGGTGGGCTTGCAAAGTGGACAGCCTCAATATCCACACCACGTTTAAGGGCTAAATAACCTGCAACAGGCGAATCAATCCCACCTGAAAGCATGAGCATTCCTTTACCAGCAGTCCCTACAGGTAGTCCACCTGCTCCTTTGATTTCCTCATGAGAAATATAAGCTGCCTCGGCACGAATTTCTACCTTGAGGTTGACATCCGGTCCCTTCATCTGGGCCTTAATGTCAGGCAATACATCAAATACAGCATTTCCTAAAGTAAGGTTGAGCTCGCGACTATCTAAAACAAAGTCGTGATCACTACGTTTAGCAGTCACCTTAAAGGTAAGTCCGTCACGATAGAGGCCAGTCATAATGTCTTGAACAGCTTTTTTCAATACTTCGACATCTTTTTCAAATTTGTAAACAGGGCTAAAGGCCTGAATCCCAAAAATTTGCTTCAAAGACTCTGCTACTGGCTCGTAGTCTGTACCATTGAGGTAGATATGTCCACGGTCTCGGTCAAAAGTCACTTTAACTTCTGGATAGATAGATAACACATCTTTGATGTTATTTCTGAGTTTATTGATAAAACGCATACGGTTTTTGCCCTTAGTTGACAATTCACCGTAGCGAACCATAATTTCTGAATACGTTAATGTCATTCCTTTTCCCTTTAAACTTGAATTTAGTTTTATTTTTTAATCGATTAATCTTGCTATCTTACTTTTTGCGTCTTAGCATAGACCTGCTTGAAAATCGTGAGAAACTGTTCTACTTGTCCCATATCATTATCATCATCAAGACTGATACGAACAGCCGTTTGGGCTAACTTTGTTGGAACGCCCATAGAAATGAGGGTCCCCGCTGGTTTCCCCGCCTTAGATGAACATGCTGAGGTCGTTGAAATATAGATTTGATGCTCTTCAAAAGCATGGACAACCACTTCACCACGAACTCCCTTAACTCCAAAGGTCAAAATATTGGGAGCAAAGTCTTCACCCTCGCCTGAGAAAATAGTAATATCCTCGTACTTAGCCAATTCGTCAAAGATAATCTTTTTCATCTTAGCAATTTTAGAAAGAGAAAATCCCTCTTTGTCAGTTACCAAGCGCAAAGCCTTAGCCATACTCGCAATCCCGGCAACATTTTCAGTTGTTGAACGAAAATCTTTTTCTTGCCCACCACCGGTTAAGAGTGGCGTAATCTTTTTCCCTGCCTTCTTGTAGACAAAACCGACACCACGAACAGCATGGAACTTATGACCAGAAAAAGTTGCAAAGTCAACACGGTCGGTTAAATAAGCTGATACAGGAATCTTCCCAATGGCCTGAACAGCATCCACATGGAAAGATATGGTCGGCTCATTAGCTAGAAGATCTGAAATTTCTTGGATAGGTTGGATTGAACCGATTTCGTTATTAACAGCCATAACCGAAACCAAAATCGTGTCAGGGCGTAATAATCCAGCAAGAGCTTCAACATCCACAAATCCTTGCTCATTAACTGGTGCATAGGACACTTCGAAACCATGCTCTGAAAGCCATTTGGCAGACTCTTTCACCGCAGGATGTTCAATATCAGAAACAATAATGTGTTTGCCATAAGGTTCTTTTTCAAAAGCCACTCCTTTAATGACCCAGTTGTCGCCTTCGGTTCCACCAGACGTAAAGAAAATCTCATCGGCTGATTTTCCAATGAGGTCCGCAACTTGCTTACGAGAAGCCTCCAAAATACGTGTCGCAGATGTTCCTAATTGGTGTAGGCTGGATGGGTTCCCAAAAATTTTAGTAGCCACTTCTTGATAGGTTCTAAGTGCCTCTGGATAAGGCATCGTCGTGGCTGAATTATCAAAATAAATCATGATTTTTCCTCGATTTTTATTTACTATTTATTATAGCATAATTTTTTTAGCAATTTTTGCGAGAAAATCATATAATAGAGAGTACGAAATATTTTTAAGGAGAGCATCATGTCTGAAAATTACTCACGCCGTAACCATTCATCAAAAGAAGAAAAAAAATCTGCACCAATGGTGACCGAACACGTTACAAAAGGCTTCACTGCCTTCCAAAAAGTACTTACTGCTGTCGGGACAATCTTGTCAATCATTGTCGCTTCCATCACTATCATGAATTTCACATCATCTAAGAATAAGGACACTTCTGATTCATCATCCAATCAGTCAACTGTAGTCATTAAAGAAGGCAACAATAAGACCCAAGAATCAAGTGTCGCCTCATCTAGCTATGGTAATGCAACTGACTCAGAAACAGAAACAAGCAGCCAAGCTGGTAATAACACCTATTCTTCATCAGCAGACACAACAACTGGTGGAAATACAACTACTTCTTCATCCGCAGCCACTGCAGACACAACAACTGGCAATACGACAACTGGTGACGCCACAACTAGTGGCGCTGTTTCCAACTAAAACAAAGAAAAGGTTAGGAAACCCCTGCCTTTTTTCTATAATCCTATGAACTATACAGAAACTCTAAATTTCATCCACTCCTTCAAAGGCAATGGACGTCGCCCTCAACTCGGACGTATGCGTTGGCTCTTGAAACAGGCAGGAAATCCTCAATCTCACTATCCAACGGTGCATATCGTCGGTACCAACGGTAAGGGATCAACAACTAGCTACCTACAAAATATCCTAACAAAATCAGGCTATCAGGTCGGGACTTTCACCTCCCCTTATATTACTCGCTTTAACGAACGTATTAGTATCAACGGCACAGAGATTCCAGACAAGGATCTAATTAACATTGTTGCGAAAGCTCAGGTTCTTCTCGATGATTTAGAAGAGCACACTGCTTTTGAGCGACCAACAGAATTTGAATTGGTCACCTTACTCATGTTCCTCTACTTTGACCTTAAACAGGTTGATATTGCTATCATTGAAGCCGGAATTGGTGGACGACTTGATTCAACCAATGTCCTTTCTCCAGAGCTTGTCATCTGTACTTCAATCGGCTTTGATCACACTGAAACTTTGGGCAATAGCCTTTTGGACATTGCCAATCATAAGGCAGGCGTCATGCGAGAAAATACACCTATCTTACTTGGTCGTGTCTCTACAGAAGTTGAACATTTCTTCAACAAAAAATCACATGACCTACAAGCTCCTTTAGCCGTCATTGATAGGGAAATTCAGCTGCTTCCAAGGGACAATCAAACGATCCAAGTTTCTTATGACCATTGGGAAAGTCCAAAGCTTAAACTTCCAATGTTAGGACAGCATCAAGAAAACAATGCTGGGCTAGCTGTCACTGCTGCCCATCTCCTAGCTCAAACATTTTCTAAGATTACCGATAAGAGCATCCAAGAGGGAATCGTAGAGACGCATTGGCCTGGTCGTAGTGAGTGGATAGGAGATAACATTTATCTAGATGGTGCTCATAACCCTCAAGGAATTGCCAGCTTAAAACAGGTACTAAAAGATAACTTCGCTAATCGTAGGATACATATCCTCTTTGCAGGACTTAGACGAAAGCCATTGGCAGACTTACTAGAGGAATTGAAAGATTATGATATAACGGTAACCAGCTTTGACTTTTTTGAGGCACTGCCTTTGAATGAATATCCCCAACACTTCAAACGTGTAGCCGACTATAGAGACTGGCTAGCACAAGCTGAATCAGCAAATTCTGACGATCTATTTGTCGTCACTGGATCTCTTTACTTTATTTCAGAATTAAGAAACTACTTAATTAACGAATGAAAGGCCTGAAGGCCTTTTTTATTTAGACAGTCTACAGTTTTACACAGAGTGTAGGCTGCTATTTAAACACAAAGAAAAGCCTGAAACTCTCAGTTAACAGACTTCACTTTTCTATCTCATCGTTACAAATTCCTCTGAGCCTGTTGGATGAATGGCAACCGTATTATCAAAATCAGCCTTAGTTGCTCCCATCTTAATAGCCACAGAGAATCCTTGAATCATCTCATCGACACCATACCCAATACCGTGAAGACCGATGATTTTTTCATCCTCACCTAGCGTTACTAATTTCATGGTTGACGGCTGACGATTATCTCCAAGAGCCGTATACATTGGAGTGAAACTAGATTTATAGACCTTGATATTTTCCGAACCATATTTGGCAATTGCCTTTTCCTCAGTCAACCCAATAGCACCAATGACCGGATGACTAAAGACCACAGTAGCTACATCTGTATAATCAAGTTTAGCATCAACTTTATTATTGAAAAGTCGCTCTGACAATTGGCGACCAGCCTTCACTGCAACTGGAGTCAAATCAAGTTTACCAGTCACATCTCCAAGAGCATAGATACCAGGAACAGATGTATTTTCAAACTCGTCTGAATAAATGTTACCTCGTTCAGTCAACTCAACGCCTGTCTTTTCAAGACCAAAGCCAGAAGTATTCGCTGCACGTCCGACAGCCCAGATAAGGCAATCAACTGTAATAGTTTCTTCATTGTCAAAGCTAATAGTCAGAGAATCGTCTGCATTTTTTACTACCTCTGTTGCATTAGCATGCATGTGAAGTGTAGGGCCAGACTTAGCCATCTCATCAACTAAAACATCGATAATGTCTTTGTCAAAGGTACGCAATGGGCGATCCTTACGAATAAAGAGATGAGTATCACTTCCAAGAGCATTGAGAACACCGGCAACTTCAACTCCAATATAGCCACCACCAATAACAGCTGTACGTTTTGGCACCTCATCTAACTCAAAGAAACCATCTGAGGTAATTCCATATTCACTGCCTGGAATATTTGGATAAAGAGAATGACCGCCTGTTGCAATTAGGATATGTGGTGCTGTATAAAGTTCACCCGCTACTTCAACCGTATGAGGGTCAACAAATCTTGCATACTTGTAAACACGTTCAACACCATTGCTATCAAAACCGCGCTCATAAGAACCATGGATACGATCGATATAAGCCTGACGATTGGCCTTAAGCGTCGCAAAATCAAATTTATTAAGCGTCACATCAAAACCATACTCTCCTGCGTAACGGTGAAGGGTCTCAGCAACCTGAGCACCATACCACATGACCTTTTTAGGTACACAACCCACATTAACACAGGTACCACCGACCTCTTTTCCTTCAAAGAGAATAACCTTAGCACCATACATAGCGGCACGATTAGCACTAGCAACACCACCAGAACCCCCACCGATGACAATATAATCGTATTCTTTTACCATAATTCACCTCTTATGTTTCTTTATACAGAGCATTAGCTACTAGATAAACCATTTCTGCCTATACTGTATCATAAAATAGGTACCCTGACAAAAATCTGCTACGACACCAAAAAACAATCCCGTCACAACGAGATTGTTTGATCATATCTTATTTATCAAGTGGTTTACGAAGGAATCCAAAGAGGATACCTGATACCACAGCACCAATCAAGATGAAGAGAAGGTAAAGAAGAGCATTTGAAGTGAGGGCAATAACGAAGATACCTCCGTGTGGTGCCATCAATTTGATTCCAGCCATACCTACAAGAGCACCTGTAAGAGCTGAACCAACGATAAAGCTTGGGATAGCGCGTGCTGGGTCAGCTGCACCAAATGGAATTGCACCTTCAGTGATGAATGAGAGTCCCATAACAATGTTTGTCAAACCAGAGTTGCGTTCTTCTTCGGTGAATTTATCTTTAAATAAGAGTGTCGCTACAAAGACTGCCAATGGAGGAACCATACCGGCTGCCATAACTGCTGCCATAACAACTGAACCACCTGAAGTTACTGTTGCTGCGAGAGTACCTGTACCAAAGACATAAGCAGCTTTGTTAACTGGTCCACCCATGTCCACTGCCATCATACCACCGACAAGGAGACCAAGGAGCACTGCTGAGCTCCCTGACAAGCTTGACAAGAAGTTATTAAGACCAGTATTGATTGCTGCCATTGGGATATTCACTGCCAACATCAAGAAACCTGTAGCAAATACACCAAGAAGTGGCAAGAGCAAGATAGAACGGATTCCTTCAAGGGCACGTGGAATACCTGCCAAGAGTTTACGAAGAACTAGGATAACACCACCTGCAAGGAAACCACCAACAAGAGCTCCAAGGAAACCTGAAGATACGCCAACAAGGGCAAGGGTTGCTTTACCGCCTGAAGCAAATGGAACACCACCAAAGGCTGCACCACTTGAAGCAATAGCACCAGCTACGAAACCTGATACCAAACCTGGTTTCTCAGCGATAGAGTAAGCAATGTAACCTGCAAGTACTGGAAGCATGAAACCAAAGGCCGCACCACCAATTGCTTTGAATTGAGCAGCAATTTCATGGTAAGAACCAAGTTGTGACAATTGATCTTTAGGAACACCCATAATTTGGTCAAGCAAGAAGGCAAGCGCAATCATGATACCACCACCGATAACGAATGGGAGCATTTGTGATACCCCACTCATCAAGTGTTTATAGAAGGCACCACCGAGGCTCAATTTCTCACTTGATTCTTGAGCAGATCCAGCATTTTCGGCATGGAAGACTTCAGCCTTACCATCCAAGATATTTTGGATTAATTCTTGAGGTTGACGAATACCTGCAGCGACTGGTTTAGAAAGCAATTTTTTACCATCAAAACGTGCTGTTTCAACTGCCTTGTCTGCCGCTACGATAACACCTACAGCCTTACTGATTTCTTCAGCAGTCAATGGTGTTCCGACACCTGAAGCACCGTTAGTTTCAACACGAACATTGACACCCATTTCTTCACCTGTTTTAATTAGTGATTCTTCAGCCATGTAAGTGTGAGCAATACCGGTTGTACAAGCTGTTACGGCTACGATAAGTGGTTTATCGCTTGAAGCTGCTTCTTTAACAGCTTGTGCTTTCTTAGCTTCCTCAGCCTGTGCTTCTTCTTCACCCGTATCAAAAGCAGCAATCACTTCATCTGGAGAAGTTACCTTACGCAAACGATCTGCAAAACCATCTTGCATAAGGTATTTTGACAACTCAGCTAGGGCTGCCAAGTGAGTGTCATTTGCTCCCTCTGGAGCAGCAATCATAAAGAAGAGGTCTGTAGGTTGACCATCAAGTGATTCGTAATCTACACCTTTATTAGATTTAGCAAAAAGTACAGTTGCTTCTTTTACTGCAGCATTTTTACTGTGCGGCATAGCAATTCCATCACCCAAACCAGTTGATGTTTGTGCTTCACGAGCCATAATGCCTGCTTTGAAAACATCAAAGTCAGCCACGACACCATTATCAACCAAGCTGTTAATCATTTCATCGATAGCAGCTTCCTTTGTAGTTGCTTGAAGGTCAAGCAACATGACTTTTTTGTTCAGTAAATCCTGAATTTTCATAGTTTTTCTACCTCAACTTTATTGTATGTTTCTTCAATAAATTCAATTGTTGCCAAGTCATCTGAGAAAGCTGTAGATGTTCCGCAGGCTACTCCCCACTTGAGAGCCTCAATCGGATCACCTGATTTAACAAACTCACCAGTGAAACCAGCAACCATCGAGTCACCCGCACCAACAGAGTTTTTAACTGTTCCCTTGATTGGTTTAGCAAAGTAAGCAGCCTCTGGTGTGACCAGCAGAGCTCCATCACCCGCCATTGAGATGATAACGTTCTGTGCACCCTTAGCAAGGAGTTCACGCGCATATTTTTCAACATCAGCCAAACCATTAAGTTTGACATTGAAAATAGCTTCTAACTCATGGTTATTTGGCTTAACCAAGAGTGGTTGGTAAGCCAAGGAATCAAGCAAGGTTTGACCTTCAAAGTCACAGACAACCTGTGCACCCGTTTCACGCACTAGTGGAATCAATTTGTTATAGACCTTGTTTCCAAGATTGCTTGGTGCTGATCCAGCAAAAACAACCACATCATCGGCACTTACACTTGAAAGGATAGCTTCAAGCTCAGCCAACTGATAATCATTGATGACAGGCCCAGTACCGTTAATTTCAGTTTCTTGGTCAGCCTTGATTTTAACATTGATACGTGTATCTTGATCCACAGCTACAAACTTAGTTTTAATGCCTTCTGCATCCAAACCATCTGTCACAAAACGTCCTGTAAAACCACCGATGAAGCCCGTAGCAGTGTTGTCAATTCCTAAACGTTGTAGAATACGACTGACATTAATCCCCTTACCGCCAGCGAACTTATCATCACTCTCCATACGGTTAACTTCACCAATCTCTACTTTATCGATACGAACAATGAAATCGATTGATGGATTTAGCGTTACAGTATAAATCATACTTCAATAACCCTCGTTTTCTCTTTTAATTCTTTTAGGAGCTCTTCTTCCGAAGCATTTGTAATTATGGTTACTTTCTCAACCTCGGCTACCTTAGCATAGGTAATCTGACCAAGTTTAGAGGCATCAGCTAGAACATAGGCTTTTTGCGAATTAGCTATAACCGTCCGTTTGATAACTGCCTCTTCCATGTCTGGTGTGGTGAAATAATTAGCATCAACGCCATTAGCACCAATGAAAGCACAATCAAAATTCAGTTGTCTGATTTGCTCTTGAGCAGTACTTCCAATAGAGGCATCCGTTGAATGTTTAACCTTTCCTCCAACAATCCTAGTGCTAACACCAAGATCTACCAGCTTAACCGCATGATGGATAGAATTAGTCACAACTGTTACCTGACGATTAGACAAATGTGAAATCAAAAGTTCATTTGTTGTACTAGCCTCAAGAAAGACGACATCACCTTCCTTAATTAAATCGGCAGCATAACCAGCTAACTGAGCCTTTTCTTTAACGTTTCTAATAGCTTTTTGACTATTGGCAATTTCTTCCTTTAGACCATGAATGCTTTCAGCACCACCATGAACACGTTTAAGTTGGCCATCTGCCGCTAACTCGTCTAAGTCGCGACGAATCGTCGACTCGGAAGTATCACTTAACAAAACAGTTAGGTTTTCCAAAGTGACAAAACCATCTTGTTTCAACTGAGACAAGATAATCTGCTTACGTTCAGACTTTATCATAATCTCTCCTTTTGTAATCGTTTACAATGTCTATTATACTAAATTTTTAATAACTGTCAACTAAAAACAGTCAAAAAAAATCAAAATATTTCATTATAAAACACTAATCTTCCAAAATAAGGCGATTTGATAAGAAAGTTCTTACATTTTCAAAAAGAATACAACATTTCAGTATCAAGTGCAAAATAAAAAAGCCTTTCGGCTCTCTTATCTTATTTGGCATAATCAACCGCACGGAATTCACGAATGACTGTAACCTTAATATTTCCTGGGTAATCCAAGTTTTTCTCAATTTGTTCACGTACCTTGTGAGACAAGATTGTAACTTCATCATCTGAGATTTTATTTGGATGAACCATAATACGAATTTCACGACCAGCCTGAAGGGCAAAGCTTGTTTGAACACCGTCAAAGCTTGATGCAATCTCTTCCAGATCACGAAGACGTTTGACATAATTTTCAACGGATTCATTACGAGCTCCTGGGCGAGCCGAACTCAAAGCATCTGCTGCAGCTACAATAACTGCAATCACACTCTCAGGTTCCACATCTCCATGGTGGCTGGCAATGGCATTAACCACGACTGGATGCTCTTTATACTTACGTGCAAACTCAGTACCAATCTCAACGTGACTACCTTCGACCTCTTTGTCAATAGCTTTCCCCATATCATGAAGGAAACCAGCACGACGAGCGAGAGCCACATTTTCACCCAATTCACCAGCCATGATACCTGCTAATTTACCAACTTCAACTGAGTGACGAAGGACATTTTGACCATACGAAGTACGGAACTGCAAGCGTCCCATAATCTTAATCAAATCAGGATGAAGATTCATAGCGCCAATTTCGTAGGCTGCCTCTTCACCATATTCACGGATACGGTTATCCATTTCCTGACGACTCTTCTCAACCAACTCCTCAATCCGAGCTGGGTGGATACGTCCATCTTTAATCAAGGCTTCGAGAGTCATGCGAGCAATCTCACGACGGACTGGATCAAAACCAGAAAGAACAACCACTTCTGGAGTATCGTCAATAATAACGTCAATACCTGTTAGACTTTCAAGCGTACGGATATTACGCCCCTCACGTCCAATGATACGACCTTTCATATTGTCATCTGGAAGGTGAACAGTGGTTACTGTTTGTTCAGTAACATAATCTCCAGCCAAGCGTTGCATAGCTTGAGCCAACAAGTTTTTGGCCTTCTTATCAACAGTATCTTTAACCTGTGCTTCTGCATCTTTGATACGTGTTGCAATCTCATGAGTCAGATTATTCTCAGTCTCCGTTAAGATTACCTCACGCGCCTCTGCAATGGTCATCTGACCAACACGTTCAAGTTCAGCTTGCTTCTCAGCCTCCAACTGAGTCACATTCTCTTCACGCTCATTAAGATGTTTAGATTTGTCAGCAAGACTCTGCTCTTTTTTCTCGAGGGCGAGTTCTTTACTTGATAGATTTTCATCCTTACGATCAAGGCTGGTTGCACGTTCTGTTAAACGATTCTCCATTTGTTTAAGCTCTTGACGTTCAGATTTGAATTCTTTTTCAATATCTTCTCGATATTTTCTAGCTTCCTCTTTTGCCTCTAACAAGAACTCTTTACGTTGAGCCTTACTTTCGCGTTCAGCAGTTACACGCAGGTGGTCTGCATCATGTTCTGCCTGACTACGAAGGTTCACAGCGTCTTGTTCTGCCTTTAGCAAGGTAGTTTCTGCTTGTTCCTTAGCTTTGCTAAGTTTAATAGAAATTGCTAAATATCCAACGACTAAACCAATGAGTGCAAAGACAACTAAAATTATCATGTTTATCATGTCTTTACCTCAACTTTTCTAAGGTTTTCTTAAAGAAAACCACCTTCTAGTGTATCATATTTGCATCTATTACTCAAATAAATACTAGAACTTTAAGTTGATTTTATGGTATGATAACTTTATTAGAATAGGGAGGTATTATCATGCCAAAGGACGTTACTGTTGAAAGTTTTGAACTTGATCACACTATTGTTAAAGCACCTTATGTCCGTCTTATTTCAGAGGAAGTTGGACCTAAAGGAGATATCATTACAAACTTCGATATCCGTTTGATCCAACCTAACGAAAATAGTATCGATACAGGTGGTCTTCATACTATCGAACACCTGCTCGCTAAACTAATTCGTCAACGTATCGATGGACTTATTGATTGCTCACCATTTGGTTGCCGTACAGGTTTCCATATGATTATGTGGGGTAAACAAGATCCTACAGAAATTGCCAAAGTTATCAAATCTAGTCTTGAAGCTATTGCAAACGAAATTACTTGGGAAGATGTTCCAGGAACCACCATTGAATCTTGTGGTAACTATAAGGATCACAGCCTTCATTCAGCTAAGGAATGGGCTAAACTTATCCTTGAACAAGGCATCTCAGACCAAGCCTTCGAACGTCATACCGTCTAAAAAAACATTGGGAGTAATAACCCAATGTTTTTTAATATTTTCTAAAACGTTGATAACGCGCGTCAAGCAAGTCTTCTGTTGATAATTGGCTTAATTCTGCCAATTCATCTATGATAGCTGTCTTAATCGCTTCAATAATTTCACTAGTAAAGTAACCACGTTCTGGGATCACCTTATCAACGATTCCCATGTTAAGCAGCTCGCCTGATGTAATCTTCATCAACTCTGCTGCCTCTTCTGAACGCGAACCATCTTTCCAGAGAATGGTTGCAAACCCTTCAGGACTCAAGATAGAATAGACGGTATTTTCAAGCATCCAAACCTTATCAGCTACTGCCAAAGCAAGAGCACCGCCAGAACCACCTTCACCAATGATAATGGCAATAATTGGCACCTTAAGGTCACTCATTTCCATAAGGTTACGAGCAATAGCCTCACCCTGTCCACGTTCCTCTGCTCCGACACCAGGATAAGCACCTGCAGTATTGATAAAGGTAACAACTGGACGACCAAACTTTTCAGCCTGTTTCATGAGGCGAAGAGCCTTACGGTAGCCCTCTGGATGAGGTTGACCAAAGTTTCGATTGAGATTATCTTGGAGGTTTTTACCTTTTTGGATACCCACTACTGTAACGGCTTGGCCATTTAAGCGACCAATACCACCGATAACGGCACCATCATCACGGAAATTACGGTCACCATGAAGTTCGATGAAATCATCAAAGATTCCGTGGGCAAAGTCCAAAGCCGTTAAACGGCCTTGGTCACGCGCTTCTTTTAAAATACGTGCTACGTCGCTCATTGAACACCTCCATGGAATGATAAGAGTGTGGCAATAGTATCAGCCAACTCTGTACGTTTGACAATGGCATCAACAAAACCATGTTCCTGAAGGAACTCGGCCTTTTGAAAATCATCTGGCAAAGTTTCTCGAACTGTATTTTCAATGACACGACGACCTGCAAAGCCAATCAAAGTTTGTGGCTCAGCCAAGATGATATCGCCTTCCATGGCAAAACTTGCTGTAACCCCACCAGTGGTTGGATCTGTCAAGACAGTCAAGTACAACAAGCCAGCGTTCGAATGACGTTTTACTGCTGCTGATACCTTAGCCATTTGCATCAAACTCATGATTCCCTCTTGCATACGGGCACCACCAGAAGCTGTAAAAATAACAACTGGAAGTTTTTCAGAAATCGCATACTCAAAGAGTTTTGTGATTTTTTCACCAACAACAGTTCCCATTGAAGCCATGATAAAGTTAGAATCCATAATGGCCAAGGCTGTTTTTTGCCCCTTGATAGTTGCAACACCAGTCACAACAGCTTCATCAAGACCAGTTTTTTCCTTGGTAGCTGCTAGCTTCTCCATATAACCTGGGAAATTTAATGGGTTTTCAGTTTTAATACCTGTAAACAGTTCTTGGAAAGTTCCCTCATCAACCGTTAAATCAAGACGTTCTTTTGCTGAAATACGAAAGGTATAAGAACAGTTTGGACAGATTTTAGCTTGTCCCAAGTCCTTTTGATAAATAGCTTGCTTACAGCCAGGACATTTGGCAAAAAGCTCATCTGGTACTTCTGGCACCTGCTGATCAACCCCATTACGTACAGAACGGTTAGGATTGATACGGATATACTTTTCTTTTCGATCAAATAATCCCATAAACTTTATTCCTCACGATTCTGATATTCTGGTAGGAAAGTTTCCATCAAGAATGATGTGTCATAATCTCCAGCGATAACGCTACGATCTGAAATCAAATCCAACTGGAAGTCAGCATTTGTCACAACTCCATCGATTTCAAGTTCGTAAAGAGCACGTTGCATCTTCATGAGTGCCTCAAATCGATTTTCTCCATGAACAATGATTTTTGCAATCATTGAATCATAGTAAGGTGGAATGGTATAGCCTGGATAGACAGCACTGTCCACACGAAGGCCAACACCACCACTAGGCAGGTAGAGATTGCTAATTTTCCCTGGGCTAGGAGCAAAGTTGAACTTAGGATTTTCCGCATTGATACGACACTCAATGGCATGTCCCTTAATTTCAATGTCGTCTTGAGTCACAGATAATTTTTCACCTGCAGCAATACGGATTTGTTCTTTAACAATATCCACACCACTTACAAATTCAGTAACTGGGTGCTCAACTTGAACACGGGTATTCATTTCCATAAAGTAAAACTGACCTGATTTTTCATCAAGAAGAAACTCGATAGTACCCGCATTTTCATAATTAACAGCCTTAGCGGCACGGACAGCCGCTGAACCAATTTCGTGACGAAGTGTCTTACCAATAGCAACTGAAGGTGATTCTTCCAAAACCTTTTGGTTATTACGTTGAAGAGAGCAATCACGTTCACCTAGGTGAACAATGTTACCATAGCTATCTCCCAAAATTTGAACCTCAATATGACGAGCTGGGTAAATAACTTTCTCGATATACATTGCCCCATTACCAAAGGCTGCTTTAGCTTCCTGTGACGCAGATTCGAAGGCCGGAGCCAATTCTTCTTCAGTGTTGACCTTACGAATTCCTTTACCGCCACCACCTGCAGAAGCCTTAAGCATCACTGGGTAACCAAGGCGTTTGGCAACTTCTAAAGCCTCTTCAGCCGTAAAGACTTCACCATCTGAACCAGGGATTACAGGGACATTGGCCCTAATCATTTCAGCACGAGCATTGATTTTGTCACCCATCTTGTCCATGACTTTGCCTGAGGGACCAATAAACTTGATGTTCATTTCTTCACAGAGAGTGGAAAATTTAGAGTTTTCACTCAAGAAACCAAACCCTGGGTGAATAGCTTGAGCCTCAGTCACAATAGCAGCTGATAGGACACGATTCATATTCAAATAAGAATCAGTTGATCTTGCTGGACCAATACAGATAGCTTCATCAGCAAGCATAGTATGGAGAGAATCCCTATCCGCTTCAGAATAGATAGCAACTGTTTGGATTCCCAATTCACGCGCTGCACGGATAATACGAACTGCAATTTCACCACGATTGGCAATCAATAATTTTTTAAACATAAAACAAGATAACATCAGACATCTTTATAAGAGTCTGTGTTGATTTCCTTTCTATGTGATAGACCAATGTCTAAAGAAAAATCCTTTCCGACTGTCGCCAGAAGGATTTTCACAAAACATCAGCTTCCAATAGCAAAAGTCAAAGTACCTGATGCAGCAAGTTTACCATCGACTTCCGCTTTCGCTTCAACAACAGCAATTGTTCCACGACGTTTTACAAACTTAGCTGTCATAACAAGTTGGTCCCCTGGGACAACCTGTTTTTTAAATTTAACCTTATCCATACCTGCGTAAAAGACTAACTTACCTTTATTTTCAGGTTTTGACAATTCAAGAACACCAGCAGTTTGCGCAAGTGCTTCCATGATGAGAACACCTGGCATAACTGGGTATTGAGGAAAATGTCCATTGAAGAAAGGTTCATTGATAGTTACATTTTTAATAGCTGTGATTTCATCTTCTGAAACTTCTAAAACACGGTCAACCAAAAGCATTGGGTAACGGTGTGGCAAAGCCTCACGAATAGCATTAATATCAATTGTCATTTGATGCGTACCAATCCCTTTCCGTAGTCAACAACTTCTTCGTTTGTTACCAAGATTTCAGTGATAACACCATCTTTAGGTGCTGGCACTTCATTCATGACCTTCATAGCTTCAACAATAAGAAGCGTTTGACCTTTCTTAACAGTATCACCAACAGAAACAAAGGCTGGTTTTTCAGGTGATGGAGACAAGTAAGCCACACCAACAAGTGGACTTTCAACCACTTCACCTTCAGCAGCTTGAGCAGGAGCAGAAGCTTCTTCAACTGGTGTTGCTGGAGTTTCAACAGCGGCAGGTGCTGCTACTGGAGCAACTGGAGCTTGAGGAGCTGGCGCAACTACTTCAACTGTAGGAGCTACTGGAGCAGCTGTTACTGAACTTGTTTGATTTTTGCTCAAGTTCAATTCTTCACCGTTATTTTTGTATGAAAATTCACGTAAAGTTGATGCATCAAATTGAGCCAACAAATCTTTAATTTCAGAAATATTCATAGATTAGTCCTCCCAACGTTTGAAGGCAAGAACAGCATTGTGTCCACCGAAACCAAAAGTATTTGAGATGGCATACTTGATATCAGCTTCTTGACCTTGACCGTAGACAACATTCGCTTCGATGTAGTCAGACAATTCTTTGGTACCAGCAGTTTTCGGTACATAGCTATGACGAATAGCTTCGATTGTTGCAATCGCTTCAACGGCACCAGCAGCACCAAGCAAGTGTCCTGTAAATGATTTAGTAGATGAAACTGGAACATCTTTACCAAGTACAGACACAATAGCACCACTTTCTCCTTTTTCGTTGGCAGGTGTTGAAGTACCGTGAGCATTGACATAGTCAACATCTTCAGGTTTGATACCAGCTTCATTGATAGCCAATTTAATTGCTTTAGCAGCTCCTGAACCGTCTGGAGTTGGCGTTGTCATATGGTAGGCATCACAGTTTGATCCGTAACCAACAATCTCAACCAAGATGTTGGCACCACGTTTTTGCGCATGTTCCAAGCTTTCAATAACAAGAACCCCAGCACCTTCACCCATAACAAAACCATTACGGTCTTTATCAAATGGAATTGAAGAACGTTCTGGATCTTCTGTTGTTGAAAGGGCTGTAAGGGCATTGAAACCACCGATACCAATCTTAGTGATTGAAGCTTCAGCACCACCAGCCAAGACAACATCGTGCAAACCGAATTTAATTTCACGGAAGGCTTCACCGATAGCATCATTGGCAGAGGCACAGGCAGTTGTCACTGATTTACATACCCCTTGAGCACCAATCTTAAGAGCAATGTTCCCTGCACCCATGTTTGAGAGAGCTTTAGGAATAAACATTGGCTTGATACGTCTCATACCACGTTCATGCATGCGGATAATTTGATCTTCAAGTTCTTGCAAACCACCGATACCAGATGACACGATAACACCAACGCGATCACGATTTACTTCTTCCATGTTAAGTCCTGAATTTTCAAGAGCTTCCATAGCAGCATAAATCGCATAAAGTGAATAAGTGTCCATACGGTTAGTATCTTTTTTCACAAAATACTTGTCGAATGGGAAGTCTTGGATTTCACCAGCGTTAAAGACCGGGATTTCAGAAGCATCAAACTTAGTGATTGGCTTAATACCAATCTTACCGTCATGAAGACTGTTCCAAAATTCTTCTGGTGTATTACCGATTGGCGAGGTTACACCGTAACCTGTAACAACAACACGATTTGTAGACATATATATTCTCCTTTTGTCGGATGGATATTCTAGTAAATGATTTTTTGATATTGAAAATCAATTATTGCATGGTCATACCACCATCAATAGCGATTGTTTGACCTGTGAGATATTCTTGACTAGCCAAGAATGCTGCAACTTCAGCTACTTCTTCTGCTTGACCAATACGTTTCATTGGTACTTGAGCAATCATAGCATCTTTCATTTTCTCTGGAATAGCGTCAGTCATATCTGATTCAATGAAACCAGGAGCGATAGCATTGACACGGACACCACGGGCCGCAACTTCACGAGCTACTGATTTAGTGAAACCAATCAAACCAGCTTTTGAAGCTGCATAGTTAGCTTGACCAATATTCCCCATGATACCTACAACAGATGACATATTGATGATGGCACCTTGACGAGCCTTAGACATTGGTTTTAAGACAGCCTGTGTCATATTGAAAGCACCAGTCAAGTTGATTTTCAAGACACGTTCAAAATCTTCTTCACTCATCTTCAACATCAACTTATCGTTAGTGATACCAGCATTATTAACTAGCACATCAACACTACCAAGATTTTCAATAGCTTCAGCTACCATACGTTTAGCATCTTCACCGTTAGAAATATCACCTGAGATACCTACAACAGTTACACCATAATCTGCAAACTGTGCAAGCAAGTCCTCAGAGATTTCAGAACGTCCATTTAGAACAACATTGGCACCAAGACTAGCAAATTTGTGTGCCACAGCTAATCCAATTCCACGTGTTGAACCTGTTACAAAAACATTTTTATTCTTAAGTTCCATGTTTACCTCGTTTTAAGCATTAAGAAGGGCATCAAGACTAGCTTGATCTTCAACATTATGAGTTGGTAGGGTTTTATCAATTTTCTTCAAGAAACCTGACAAAACTTTTCCTGGACCAATCTCAATTACTTCATCTACACCAAATTCTTGGATAGTGGCAATCGAATCATAAAAACGTACAGGTTCCATCACCTGACGAGCCAAAAGAGTTTTGACGTCTTCTGACTTCATAATTTGAGCCTCAGTATTACCTACCAAAGGGAGAGCAAAGTCATTAAATGACACTTTCTCCAGTTCTTCTGCCAATTTTTGACTAGCTGATTCAAGTAAAGCTGTATGGAATGGACCTGATACATTAAGAGGAATCAAGCGTTTTGCACCAGCTTCTTTAAGCAATTCCACAGCATAATCAACAGCCTCAATTTCACCACCAATAACAATTTGTGCTGGAGTATTATAGTTAGCAGGCGTTACTACACCCTTTTCAGATGCTTTTTGACAGATTTCTTCAATCAAACTTGAATCTGTATTCATGACAGCAACCATCTTCCCACCTCCAGCAGGAGCCGCTGTTTCCATGAATTCTCCACGTTTAGCAACCAAAGCTACTGCATCCTCAAATGAGAGGGCACCAGCCGCAACTAGGGCAGAATATTCACCCAAAGACAGGCCAGCAACAATATCAGGAGTGATTCCATTTTCTGTCAAGAGACGATAAATGGCTACTGACGTTGTCAAAATAGCTGGTTGAGTATAGCGTGTCTGATTAAGTTTTTCTTCGTTAGAATCAATCAATTCACGCAAATCATAACCTAGAATACGACTAGCCGTATCAAATGTTTCTTTGGCAACGGGATAAGTCGCATACAAATCGCTCGCCATGCCCAATTTCTGAGCCCCTTGACCAGCAAATAAGAACGCACGTTTTGTCACTATCCTAATCCTTTCGACGTTTTTAGACGTTTACATCTGCCCAACGAGCAGCTTCTTCTTTAATTACCTTTGCAGCACCTGTGTACAAATCTTCCAAGATTTCTGCACACGTTTCTTCTTTACGAACAAGACCTGCAATTTGTCCAGCCATAACTGAACCATATTCCACATCTCCATCAACAACGGCATTACGAAGTGCACCTGCACCAAGCTCTTCAATTTCCTCTTGAGTTTTCTTGCCAGCTAAGAAATCTTTTTCAGCCTGATTGTACTCTGTAGCCAACTTATTCTTAATGGCACGAACAGGGTGTCCTACAACAGAAGCAGAAATCACAGTATCGATATCTTTAGCCTTCAAAATCTTATCCTTGAAGTTTTGGTGAGCGTTAGATTCCTTGGCAACAGCGAAACGCGTACCAACCTGCACAGCTTCTGCTCCAAGCATGAGAACAGCAGCCATACCACGTCCATCAGCAACACCACCGGCACCAATTACAGGAATAGAAACTGCGTCTGCAACTTGGCGAACAAGAGCCATAGTTGTCAATTTACCGATGTGACCACCAGCTTCCATACCTTCTGCGACAACAGCATCCGCTCCCAATTTTTCCATACGTTTAGCGAGTGCAACCGATGGAACAACTGGGATTACTGTAATTCCAGCTTCGTGAAAACGTTCCATATATTTACCTGGGTTTCCTGCACCAGTTGTAACAACTTTTACACCTTCTTCAATAACAAGGTCAACAATATCGTCAACAAATGGCGACAAAAGCATAATATTAACACCGAATGGCTTGTCAGTGATTTGTTTTACTCTGTCAATATTAGCTTTTACCACTTCTTTAGGGGCATTACCGCCACCAATAATTCCGAGTCCACCAGCATTTGAAACGGCTCCAGCCAAGTCACCATCAGCAACCCAGGCCATACCACCTTGGAAGATTGGATATTTAATTCCTAACAGTTCTGTAATACGAGATTTCATTTTTCACCTTTTTTCGATTTTCTAATCAAATAAATAGTTTAATAATCAAAGTAATTGTATAAACAAAGGAGAATATCCCTAATAAGAATATTCTCTATGACCTGCTTATTTAGTTTTCTCTTCTACGTAAGCAACAAGGTCACCAACAGTGTTAAGACCTTCTTCAGTTTCGATTTGAATATCGAATTCATCTTCGATTTCTGAAATAACTTGGAATACATCAAGTGAATCAGCATCAAGTTCGTCAAAAGTAGTTTCTACTTTTACTTCTTCTGCATCTTTCCCAAGTTCTTCAACAATGATTTCTTGTACTTTTTCAAATACTGCCATTTTATTTTCTCCTTTAAGATAAATATATTTCTTATAATCTATGCTGGTGCATAATTTATATAACTAGATTTTAACAATTAGACTGCCCCATGTCAAACCCCCGCCAAAACCTGAGAGAAGAATTGTTTGATCACTGCCTAATTGGAGAGTCCCATTCGACACATTTTCAGAAAGCAAGATTGGAATACTTGCCGCACTGGTATTACCATAAGACATCATGTTAGCCAGAAATTTATCACGACTGACATCAATTTTCTTAGCCATAATATCCAAAATACGAATATTAGCTTGATGAAGAAGGAAGTAATCAGGATCACCTTTTTCTTCAACCAATGCTTTAATACTCTTCGAAACAGTCTTCACAGCAAAATCAAAAATTGCTTTACCATCCATTTGCATATAGGGATTAGGTTGCTCAGTACCATCAGAATAAGGCGAAATAACTGCAGAGGCTCCTGACTCAAGACCGCCCTTGCTACCGTCGGTATTTAAAGATTCACCAAAAAAATGTTCTTCTTCAGATTCTTCTAATAAAACACCGCCAGCACCATCTCCAAAAAGAACTGCTGTTGTACGATCAGACCAGTCTAAAGTTTTTGAAAGAACTTCAGCACCAATGACTAAACCTTTTTTGTAAGCACCTGACTTTATCAATTTTTCTGCGGTTGCTAAAGCAAAGACAAAACCACTACATGCCGCAGTAATATCAAAAGCGAAGGCATTAACTGCTCCAATTGTTCCTTGAACACGTGCTGCCACTGACGGCATTGAGTTATCAGGAGAAATCGTTGCAACTAAAACAAAGTCTAGCTCTTCAGGAGATAATCCCGACTTTTCCAACAGCTGATAAGCAACATTGGTAGCTAAATCACTGGTATTCTCATTTAATGAAATGCGACGTTCTTGAATCCCTGTACGTGAGCGAATCCACTCATCACTGGTATCCATGATTTTAGATAGGTCATCATTGGTCACGACCTGAGCAGGTGCATAATGGGCAACCTGACTAATTTTTGCAAATGCCATTATTTTAACTCCTCAAGAAAGGCATGGAGATTTTCCAAGCCCTTGCTCATAACCTTTAATTCCTCGTCGTTAAAGCCTTCTGTAATCCGCATCACCATTGATTTATGGAAACCACGGTGAAGACGATATACCAGACGACCTTTTTTAGAAAGTGATAGATGGACCACACGACGATCAACAGATGATCGCGTACGAATAATATATCCTTTCTTTTCAAGTTTATTGAGAGAAGTTGTTACAGTACCAAGAGTTAACATAAGCTCTCTAGCAACTGCACTTGGGGTCGTATCTGAGTGTGTACCAATCACATCAATGGTATGCATTTCCTTGAGGGAAACATCATTAAACTTTGAATTTTTCAAACTTGCTTCTTCGATAATAACGACGTTATTAAAAATATCAACAAGATAGCCATTAATTTTATCGTAATTCACACCAGACTCCTTTCAATAAGATTTGATTTTCAAATTATATCAGACTCAAACTAATTTAGCAAGTCCAATTTGAAAGCTTTAGTTTTAATTTCTGAAAACAAGTTTATTTCCCTTGGAATTTAGGACGGCGACGCTCACTATAAGCACGTACACCTTCTTTAAAGTCCTCTGTAAATGCAAGAGATTTCTGCAAATCAAGCTCCAGCTTAGCATAATTTTCCCAACCTGCAAATTCAGATTCCCAAACCATTTCTTTAATTGCTTTGAATGAATTAACTGAAGAACGATTTAATTTCTTAATTAACTGACTCACTGTTTTCTCAAGCTTTTCTGAATCGACTACCTTGTAAGCAATTCCCCAATCTAAAGCTTTCTCAGCTGACACAGGCTCTCCTGTCATGGTAATTTGAGTAGCACGATTAATACCAATTGAACGAGTCAAAAGGTAAAGACCACCAGCATCAGGGGCCAAACCAACACCTACGAAAGCTTGAATAAATTTAGCTTTTTCAGATGCAATTGTAAAATCTGCTGCAACTGCTAAGTTAGCAGCAGCACCTGCACAGGGGCCATCAACAACCATGATGACTGGCTTAGGCAATTTTTTAAGAGCAAAAGAAATTTCATTCACTTGCTCAGCAATACGAACCAAAGATTGTACATCATCTACAGCAACAGCTTTTTTCATTTGATCAAGGTCTCCACCGACAGAAAAGACTTTCCCATTAGCATTGATAACCAAGAACTTCACAGATGCATCTTGCCCTGCTTCCTCGATTGCAGCCATAATCTCATCACAAACTGGAATGTTAAATCCATTTTGCACTTCAGGGCGATTGAGAGTTAATGTTGCCACTCCCTCCTCAACACTATAAAGAATCGTTTCGTAAGCCATTTTAGCACTCCTTCCGACAACTAGTTACTATATCAAAACCGCATCTTATTTGATTTCTTATCATAATTTCATTTGACTAATAGATAATTTGATAATCAAATTATCTATTAGTTATTTCCTAGTATACCATAGTCCACCTAAAGGTCAACATAAACTTAGATTTTTTTAATTTCACACATCAAAACACCGAGAAGAAAAGCTCGGTGTTGTTTTCTAATTTATTAAGTCTAAAACATCTGTAAGACTATCCAATAAACCTTTTGCAGCACTTTGATCCATACCAAACCGATTATCTTTAATCGCCCAGACCTCTACACCTGCAGCTACTCCAGCAGCAATTCCTTTTTCACTATCTTCAATGATAAGAGCACGATTTGCTTGCACGTTTAATTGCTTTAACGCTGTCAAATAAATCTCTGGATTGGGTTTACTATCTTTGAATTCCTCTCCTGAGAGAACAACATCAAAGAAACCTTGCAAACGATTTTCCTCCAAAGCTCTAAAGATATCTGCTTTCACTGAGCTAGAGGCTAAGCCTATTTTCAACCCTTGAGATTTCACTTCATTTAAAACCTTTAAAACATCAGGAAAAATTAATTCTTTATAGGGTAAGGGATTATTTTGTTTATAAGTATTGTACTCTTCTTGTAAAGTTGACACATCCCACTTATCATAATCATCTCTGAGAATATTTTCCCAAACCTGCTTAGTATTTCCACCTATAAAGAAAGACGGGGGTAAATGATCTATTGAAATACCTTTTTGGCCTAAAAAACTTGCCCGTCGATCATAATAATATTTTTCAGTGTCAAAAAGGACACCATCCATATCAAAAATAATTGCCTCTACCACGGGATATCCTCCTTTTCTTCCTTTATTGTATCATAATCAGACTAAATCTTAGTCGTTTTTAAAAACAATGTGACAAATTGTCAGAATTTTGCTATAATTGTAGAGTAATTTATAATTTTTTGGAGTAACTATGAAAGTCATCAAATTTGGCGGAAGCTCACTCGCTTCAGCAACACAATTAGAAAAAGTCTTAAACATTGTAAAATCTGACCCTGAACGCCGCTTTGTCGTTGTCTCTGCCCCTGGTAAACGTAACGATGAGGATACCAAAGTTACAGACGCCCTAATTAAATACTACAAACACTATATAAAGGGTGCTGATGTTAAAGCTGACCAAGAATGGATTATTAACCGCTACCAAGCTATGGTTGATGAACTAGGTTTCAAATCAAAAGAGATAGTAAACATTTCTAAAGCTATTACTGACCTCGCTACGCTTCCTATCGAAGATAACAATTTCCTCTATGATACCTTCCTAGCTGCTGGAGAGGACAATAATGCAAAATTAATTGCTGAATATTTCCGCAACAACGATATTGAAGCACGCTACGTTCATCCTCGCGAAGCTGGTATCTTGGTCTCAAGTGAGCCAGGCAACGCCCGTATTCTTCCAGGTTCATATGATAAGTTAGAAGAACTTCGTGAATCAGATGAGGTTCTGATTATTCCTGGATTCTTTGGGGTCACCTCTGATAATCAAATTTGTACATTCTCACGAGGAGGCTCTGATATCACAGGCTCTATCGTAGCTGCAGGTGTTAAAGCCGACCTATATGAAAACTTTACAGATGTAGATGGTATTTTCGCAGCCCACCCAGGTGTAGTACATGAACCGCACTCTATTCCAGAGTTGACTTACAAAGAAATGCGTGAGTTGGCATATGCTGGATTCTCGGTTCTTCATGATGAAGCTCTCCTCCCAGCATATCGTGGTAAGATTCCATTAGTTATCAAGAACACCAATAATCCGGACCACCCAGGCACACGTATTATTCTTGAACACCAGGGAGCAACCGTTCCAGTTGTTGGTATTGCTAGCGATGACAAGTTTGTCAGCATCAATATGAGTAAATACCTCATGAACCGCGAGGTAGGTTTCGGACGTAAGGTGCTACAAATCTTGGAAGATTTAAACATCCGTTGGGAACACATGCCTTCTGGAATTGATGACCTTTCAATCATCATTCGAGAACGTGAACTTACCCCAATCAAAGAACAAGAAATTCTCTCTTACTTGACGCGTGAACTTGGTGTTGATGAAGTTGAAATTGAACATGGCCTTTCTATCCTCGTGATTGTTGGTGAAAATATGAGAGACCACATCGGTGTTACAGCGACAGCGGCCAAAGCACTCTCTGAAAAACACATTAACCTTGAAATGATTTCTCAGGGATCAAGTGAAGTTTCTGTCATGTTTGTAATTGAAACTGAACAAGAGAAAGAGGCCGTTAGAGCGCTCTATGACGCATTTTTCCGTAGCAACAACTAATTTTATAACCTATCTCCTACAAGGGATAGGTTTTTCTTTATAATGAAAATATATTCAACTCTCACGATACCTAGTCCAATAACACATTTTCTAATCAATAATGCACAATTTATTCCAAATTAAAAAGCACTAACTTTCGTTAGTACTCTTTTTACAAGATATTTTCGTAAGTTTCACGAACGGCATCTGGCCAAACTGAAGTTTGAACCTCACCGATATGTTTCTTACGTAGCAAGAACATAGCCATGCGTGATTGACCAATACCACCACCAATTGTTAGTGGGAATAAGCCATGTAACAAGGCTTGGTGCCAATCCAATTTCAAACGATCTTGGTCGCCAGTAATTTCAACCTGACGTTTAAGTGCATCTTCATCAACACGAATCCCCATTGATGATAACTCAAAAGCATGTCCTAATTGCTCATTCCAAACCAAAATATCTCCATTCAAACCATGATAACCGTTCTCAGACTCAGTTGTCCAGTCATCATAGTCAGGTGCACGACCATCATGCGGTTTCCCGTCAGGAAGTACACCACCAATACCAATCAAGAATACAGCACCATATTCTTTAGTAATAGCATCTTCACGCTCTTTTGGTGTCAAATCAGGGTACTTCTCAACAAGCTCTTCTGAATGGATGAAGGTAATTTTCTTAGGTAAGACGGCTTCAATATCGTAACGTGCCTCAACAGCAAGCTCAGTCAAACGAATGACTTTGTAGATTGTCTCGACGGTTTCCTTCAAATACGCAATATTACGATGTCCATCAGGAATAACCTTTTCCCAATCCCATTGGTCAACATAAACAGAGTGCGTTGCATCCAATGAGTCTTCATCTGGACGAAGAGCCTTCATATTAACCACAAGCCCTTCACCTTCATTAAAACCAAAACGAGCCAAAGTGTGGCGTTTCCATTTTGCTAATGAGTGAACAACTTCGTATGTCGCGTCAGGAATCTGAAGTACATTAACAGTTACAGGATTTTCAATACCACTTAAATTATCCTGCATACCATCCCCGACCTTACTCAAAATAGGCCCTTGCACTTCAACGACGTCAAGTTTATCAATTAAATACCGTGTGAAAGTATTTTTAACAAAAGAAATTTCCTTTTGTTGATGAATGAAGCTCTTCTTCATACGCTCCTCCTTAAAAAAATCGATAAGCCTATTATACTCCTATTTTTTAGAAAAATAAAGAAATTTTCCAACAATTTTGAAAATTTCTTGTTTTTTATGTTAGGTTTTGTCACATTTTCTTAGTTAGCTTCACAACTGCTTCTGTTCGAGCTGTATGAGGAAACATGTCTACTGACTGGATATAATTAACATCATATACTTTAGCCAAAGAAACTAGGTCTCTAGCCAAAGTAGATACATTACATGAAACATATACCATTTTTTCAGGAGTGTAGTCCAGTATCGTTTTAAGTAGCTTATCATCTAAACCAGTTCTAGGAGGATCCACAATAAGAGCATCTGCTCGATAACCTTCCTTGTACCAACGTGGAATGATATCTTCTGCTTTCCCCACCTCATAGTGAGTATTTCCCAGGCCAAGTGATTTGGCATTCTTCCTAGCATCCTCAATAGCCTCAGGAATGATATCCATACCGCGAATACTCTTTACCTTATTTGCAAAAGCAAGTCCAATAGTACCAACCCCACAATAAGCATCAATAAGGTGTTCATCCTTATCCACTTCCAAAGCTTCAACGGCCTGACTATAGAGCACTTCAGTTTGCTTAGGGTTCAACTGGTAAAAGGCACGAGGAGAAAGTGCGAAGTTATAGTCCAGCACCTCTTCTTGGATTGTATCTTGACCCCAGATAATTTCCGTCTCTTGGCCATAAATCTCACTGGATTTCGAATAGTTATAATTGATAGCAACTGTTACAATTTCAGGATAACGTAAAGTTAACTCCTTCACCAACTTAGTCAAAGAAACAGACTTAGATGTTACAAAAATTAGCTGGACCTGATTAGACCCTAAAGCACGTCGTATCATAACTGTGCGAATCCCAGAAATTTTGCGCTCATTATAAATCGGTAACTTGTATTTATCTAGCAAACTTGTAACCTTATTCATCATCGCTTGCGTTAACTCATCTTGAACCAGGCAATCATCAATATTGATTAGTCGATGACTTCCTTCCGCAAATAAGCCTGCTTTAACTGAGCCACCAAAAGAACGTGTTTGAAATTGTAGTTTAGCACGATAATGTTGTGGTTGCTCCATCCCAATTGTTTGACGAATCTCATAAGACTCAAAATTAGCCGGTTTGAACTTTTTCAAGGCTTGTCCTAATAGATCCGTTTTAAACTCTAATTGTTTATCATAACGAAGATGCATCAACTGGCAACCACCACACTCTTCATAGACACCACATTTAGGTTCAACACGAAACTTGGAAGCTTTATTAATCTTTAATAGTTTTGCCTGAACAAAGTTTCTCTTAACCGAAACAATCTGACAAAATACCTCTTCCCCCTTCAAAGCTCCAGGAACAAAAACCAATGTTTTTTTATAAAAACCAATGCCCTCACCATTGATCCCCATGCGTTTAATCTTAAGTGGGATACGTTGTTTCACTTGTAAATTCATACTACCATTCTAACATTTTGATATAATAATAACTATGAAAATCACAAAAATCGAAAAGAAAAAAAAACTCTATCTCGTCGAGATAGACCAAAAAGAGAGTCTCTATGTTACAGAAGACACCGTCGTCAAGTACATGTTAACAAAAGAAAAGACACTAAGTAAAAATCAGCTAGAAGATATTAAAAACTTTGCGCAGTTCTCACATGGTAAAAATCTGGCCCTCTATTTTATTTCCTTTAAACAACGTACGGAAAAAGAAGTAAGAGATTATCTTTTTAAGCATGAAATAAATCCACATATAATTCCCCAAATCATTGATAATCTAAAGAAAGACCATTGGATTGATGATTATAAACTTCTAGAAAGCCTAGCTCAACAGAATTTAAATTCCGGAGATAAAGGTGCCTATGTCTTGAAGCAAAAATGGCTACAAAAAGGCTGTGAGAAACAAGTCATTGACGAGGTATTAACCCAGTTTGATTTCTCGGAAGTAGCAATTAAAGTAGCTTCAAAATTATTAAGAAAATATCAAGGAAAATTACCAACCAAATCTCTAAAGGATAAATTGACTCAGAACCTCATTAATAAAGGCTTTGCATTCCAAGAAAGTAAGCAAGCTATTGACCAACTAGAACTAGAAGCCGATGAAGAAAATGAACAAACTCTCCTTTATAAAGAAATAGAAAAGCAATATCAAAAATTTAGTAAAAAATACGACGGTTATGAACTCAAGCAACGCCTAACACAATCTTTGGCCCGAAAAGGTTATGACTTTAATGCTATAGCCTCCGCTCTAAGAGAATATTTCTAGGAATTCCCCCTCTTTTCTCAAAATTATGATACAATAATGAAGATAACCCTTATTGTAGAAAGAGGACGCCATGAAATTACCAAAAGAAGGCGACTTTATCACAATTCAAAGTTATAAGCATGATGGTAGATTGCACCGTACTTGGCGCGATACTATGGTACTAAAGACAACTGAGAATGCTGTTATTGGCGTTAACGATCACACCCTCGTTACTGAAGCAGACGGAAGACGATGGGTAACGCGTGAACCTGCTATTGTTTATTTCCACAAAAAATACTGGTTTAATATTATAGCCATGATTAGGGATAACGGCATTTCCTACTACTGCAATTTAGCCAGTCCCTATGTTTTGGACCAAGAAGCGCTAAAATATATTGACTATGACCTAGATGTCAAAGTCTTCGCTGATGGTGAAAAAAAATTGCTAGATGTAGATGAGTATGAAACACATAAAAAAGAAATGCATTACTCTCCTGATATTGACTATATCTTAAAGGAACATGTTAAAATCTTAGTAGATTGGATTAACAATGGTAAAGGGCCATTTTCACAATCTTATGTTAACATCTGGTACAAACGTTATCTTGAACTAAGGAATCGTTAAAGTTGTCATAAAAAAGACTAGTAATAAAACTAGTCTTTTTTTTGCACTAAAAACTAATGCTTCAGAATCTAAGTCCATATTCAAAAGATAACGACCTTCTTCTACTTGAATAAGATACCCTAATAATTCTAAAGCATCAACAAAAATATTCCTCCTTTTTTGAAGTGCATATTCCTTCCTAACGTATTTTAAAAGAAAAGTCGTAACATTTTTTAAAAATATTCAGGATTAACATCCCCTAATATATCATATAATCTATTCTGCTCTTCCGATAATGGTAGATTTTCTCTTAATTTATAGAAATAGTTTGAAATTGTAAGATCATCTCTCGTGATACTCGTTTGTTCAATAATGACAACTTCATTAGTAGAATTACTTATCTCAGTAACAAATCTACGATTTAATAGTTCTAAATAACAAGTAGAATCATCATTAATAAAAAAATGCTGATCTAAATCAATTTTAGAAGAATCTGACACAAGACTAATTAATAAACGATAACGTTTCTCGAAACGTTCAATATAGCCTGCTTTTACAAACTCCTCAATTAATTTATCGATATTCTTTTGAAAAGGAAACTGCCTTTTTATTGCTCTCAGCGTCACAGGCTGATTAAGATATAGATAATTCACTATTTCCATAAAAAGAGTTTGCTTACATAGTTTGTTTGGGTTAAATTGTATTATCATAAGAAGTATTATACCATTATTCAGACCACTAAAAAAAGGCCTGACGGCCTAATTTTATGCATTAAAGCTTTCAGTCAACTGTGGTACTACTTGTTTCTTACGAGAAACGGCACCTTCAAGGAAAGCATGATTATTTTCCAAAACAAAATCAAAAGCATTTTCAACTTTATCAGTATTTGAACCAAGTGTAAGAATTTCTGAATTTGAATTAAGAATATCAGTAATCATTAACACAAAGTCAGAGTATCCATTGCTTTTAATTGAGTCAGTAATAGCTTCTTCGATTTCCTCTTGACGAGAAAGAACATCGGCAATATCAACTGTATTAACCTGTGCAACACGAACTTGATTACCATTCAATTCAAAAGTTTTTGCATCAATATCAATAAGTTCTTCAGCAGATTTAGAAGAAAGATTAGTACCAGCTTTAAGCATAGCAAGTCCATATTCTTCCAAATTAACACCAGCAATTTCTGCAAGTTCAGCTGCTACTCCAGGGTCTGAAGCATGGGTAGTTGGAGATTTAAGAAGAAGAGTATCAGAAATCAAACCTGACAAGAGCAAACCAGCGACATCTTTAGGAACTTCAACATTATTTTCTTTAAACATGCGATAAACAATCGAAGAAGCTGAACCTACAGGTTCTAAACGCATCATTAATGGATTAGCTGTCTCAAAGTTAGCCACACGGTGGTGATCCACTACTTCAATAACTTCTACTTCCTTAATATCTGAAATAGATTGTTGAAACTCATTATGGTCAGTAAGAATAACTTGATTTACACCCTCTGACTGTGCTGACTCAACAACACGAGGAGCATCTACAGAAAAATAGTCAAGTACAAAAGCAGTCTCTTCATTTGGAGTACCCAAAGCAACAGCCTCAGCATCAACACCAAGTTGGCGTTTCAAATAAGCGTAACCATAAGAAGAACCAATAGCATCAGAATCAGGATTTTGGTGACCAAACACAAAAACTTTAGACATATATTCACCTCAAAAATAATATTATACTATATTATAACATATAAGAAAAAGAAACAAAATAAAAAGAGTAACCTAAGTTACTCAAGTATAGTCCGTACGGGATTCGAACCCGTGTTACCGCCGTGAAAAGGCGGTGTCTTAACCCCTTGACCAACGGACCATCTTTATGCC
>NZ_GL831112.1:1521225-1543785 GCF_000188295.1 Streptococcus vestibularis ATCC 49124
ATAGCTGTCAAGATATTTTTTAAAAAATAATAAGCAGGGTATAAACCTGCTTATTATTTTGCTTCAATCAAGCCATAGTTACCATCTTCACGCTTATACAGTACGTTAGTCATATGATCTTTGCTATCAGTATAGATAAAGAAATCATGTCCCAACAACTCCATTTGAAGAATTGCTTCTTCAACATCCATTGGTTTCAACTCAATATTTTTAGTTCTTACAACTTCAACAGTTGGTGCTTCTTCAATTTCTTCTTTATTAAATTCAGCTGAGAACACTTCACCTCTTGAAACTTTCTCACGATGCTTACGTGCAATTTTTGTTTTGTTTTTACGGATTTGTCTTTCAATCTTATCGACCACTAAGTCAATAGAACCATACATATCTTGTGAAACATCTTCTGCACGTAGTGTTACAGAACCTGTAGGGATAGTAACTTCTACTTTAGCTGTCTTTTCGCGATAAACCTTAAGATTTACACGTGCATGTAGTTCTTGGTCTTCGTTGAAGTATTTTTCAACTTTGCTAAGTTTACTTTCAACATAGTCACGAAGTGCTTCAGTTACTTCGATGTTTTCGCCACGGATACTATATTTAATCATAAAAGACCTCTTTCTCGCTTGTTAGCGTTTTCTTTATCTTTATTATATCCTTTTCATGAAAATTTGCAAGGGTTTTTATTATCTAGCTAAGGAAAAGGTCAAAACTTCTTTGACATCTAAGTCATCCAATAGTTTGACCATTTGATACAGGGTAGATCCTGTTGTGTAAATATCATCGATTATGATGATCTTACTTGGCAGCTCAATACCTTTCTTCAAACTGAAAGGATTATCTTGACTTAACCTCTCTTCGCGTGTTCTCGAGGATTGCTTCTCGATGTCTCTTTTTTCAAAAATGTTTTTATAGGGGATTCCCTCTAGTAATCCTTTAACTTGATTGAATCCTCTATCTTCCAGCCGTTCTTCCGACAAGGGGACAGGTACTAAGATATAACCTTTCTTTAAAAAAGGCTTTAAATTGGCTTTAATTTCTTGTTGAAATATTTTTCTAAGGCAATAATCTCCCATAAATTTATAGCGACTAAAATACTCTTTCATATTTTCTTCATAACAATAAATGGCAAAATGTTTTGGAATATAGCCTTTTTTCGCCCAAATTTTGCAATCAATGCAACTATTTCCATCTATTATTTTATAACAATTTGAACATCTCGCCTTCCCAAGCTTTTTAAATTGACCTTTACAATCTTCACAAGAATACTCTCTTCTTTGTTTAAACATAATTAAATCACTTAATTGAGCTACTGATTCAATCCATTCATTACATAGTAGACACTTCATTTTCAAAGCCTCCTTTTTTATTCATTGCATTTATTTCTTTCCGACATTGCAACATTGATTTAGATAATCCTTCATGAAAGAAATAGAGTTTCCCTGTAGGTCTCTCGGGCGAACGCCCCACCCTACCACCAATCTGAATAAGACTCGAACTAGTATATAAGTGATGATTTGCCATACAAACAAAAACATCTACTTGTGGAAAGGTAACACCACGTTCGAGAATAGTTGTTGTCACTAAGATTGACAGTTCTTTTTTTCGGAATTTCTCTACGATGGTTGAACGCTCCTCACTTTTTGATGAAACAAAGGCTATGTTTTCAGTAGGGAGGTATTTTTTTAGGGTAATACTAAACTTTTCACCTACTGCTATATTGGGAAAAAAGATTAATAGAGGAAAATTTGATTTACGCTGCTTCTTAATCTGGTGAATTAGAAGGCTTGGGAGCTTGCCGTTCGTCAACGACTTTTGTAACCTTCCTTGCCAAAAGAAACGAGGAAGGACTAAAGGATTTCCATGGAAGCGTCTGGCAAGGTGATGCTTTTCTAAAGCTCCAAGGCGAACTTGCTCCTCTAAAGCTAATGTAGAAGTTGCTGTTAAGTAAATATATCGACCTGTTTCCGTCTTTGCTTGTTTAACAGCATGATTTAACATGACATTCCCTACAAAGGGGAAGGCATCAACTTCGTCAACAATAATCAAGTCAAAACTATGATAAAATTTTAGTAATTGATGAGTGGTAGCTATAACGAGCGGACTACCATCATATGGTTCACTATCAGCATGAAGCAGAGAAATACTACAAGTAAAATCTTTCTGCATACGTAGAAACAATTCTCGACAAACATCAACTCGGGGACTTGCAATGGCGACACGATTTTTATTTTCAAGAACATAGGCAACAATCTTATAAATCATCTCTGTCTTACCAGCACCAGTCACTGCATGAACAAGACTGTGTTTTTTGTTTTTATAAGTCTTTAAAAGCTTTTCCGAGACCTCATTTTGATAAGGAGTCAGTTTTCCTAACCATTTCAAGACAGGAAAATCTACTTCTGATTTTTCTGAAGGAAAGTAATAGAGTTCTTTACCTTCTTGGTTTCGACCAAAGACAATACACGCTCTACAATAATACTGACCATTCGGTAATTGCCAATCTTCCTCTATTTGACTATAACATCTTTTACATCTAAGTTTTTTATCAACCTTTATCATACTTTCTAATTTTACAGCCTCTGAGAGATAGTCCACTGGTAACTGTGCTTTCGTAAATAGTCGTCCATAATATTCTTTAGGTATCATATCTTTCTATTCGAAAATATGTTTGAATTTACCTTTTTATGATAAAATTTTTTTATGGATTACAAAACAATTGCCAACGATGGAATCGTTGAAAAAGAAATCAAAAAATCTCGTTTCATTTGTCATTTGAAACGCATTAGTAATGAAGAAGAAGGGAGAGAGTATATCGCCCAGATTAAGAAAAAACATCACAAGGCCAATCACTCTTGCTCTGCAATGATTGTCGGAGACGATGGTCAAATTAAGCGTTCTAGTGATGATGGCGAACCTTCTGGAACCGCTGGGGTGCCCATGCTTACTGTTCTAGAAAAACAAGGACTTACTAATGTCGTAGCAGTTGTGACTCGCTATTTTGGTGGAATCAAACTTGGGGCAGGTGGTCTTATACGCGCTTACTCTGGTAGTGTTACCCATGCAATCGAAGAAATTGGACGAGTGGAAATCAAAGAGTTAGCGGGCCTAATTGTAAAGTTGACCTACTCTCAATACCAAGTTTTCTCTAACTTCCTTGAAAAAGAAGGTCTCCAAGAATTTGATACAACTTTCTTATCAGAAGTTTCTACCACTTTGTTTGTTGAAGAGTCTGAGATTGAAAGACTCGGTCAAGAGCTCACTGAGTTCTATCAGGGAAAAGTTAATTATGAAAAATCTGGAAAGAAAATTGTTGAGATTCCTGTCTGATAGTCAAACATTATCACAGTGATAAAGAAGATGTATTTTACAAGTTAGTTCTACCGTCGTATACTTAAAACCATCAATCAAAGATTAAGAGGATTTTAAATATGGCAATTTACAATTCAATCACTGAACTTGTTGGAAAAACACCTGTTATTAAACTCAATTCTATTGTTCCAGAAGGATCAGCAGATGTTTATGTTAAACTCGAAGCATTTAATCCTGGTTCTTCAGTTAAAGACCGTATTGCTCTTCGTATGATTGAAGACGCTGAAAAAGCTGGTACGATTAAACCTGGTAATACTATTATTGAACCAACTTCAGGTAATACCGGTATCGGTCTCGCTTGGGTTGGTGCTGCTAAAGGTTACAAGGTAGTCATCGTAATGCCTGACACAATGAGTGTTGAACGTCGTAAAATCATCCAAGCCTACGGTGCTGAACTTGTTTTGACTCCTGGTAGCGAAGGAATGAAAGGTGCTATCGCTAAGGCTAAAGAAGTTGCTGCTGAGCGCAATGGTTGGGTGCCACTCCAATTTGCTAACCCATCAAACCCTGCTGTTCATGCTGCCACAACCGGTCAAGAAATTCTGGAAGATTTTGGGGCAGATGGTTTGGATGCATTCGTAGCTGGTATCGGTACCGGTGGTACTATTTCGGGTGTTTCTAAAACTCTGAAAGCTGCTAACCCAAACATCAAAGTTTATGGTATTGAAGCTGACGAATCTGCTGTCTTGAACGGTGATAAACCAGGACCACACAAAATCCAAGGTATCTCAACCGGCTTTATCCCTGACACATTGGATACAAAATCATATAATAGCGTTGTACGTATTCCTTCTGATGAGGCTATCTCAACATCACGTACATTGGGTAGCAAGGAAGGTTTCCTAGCTGGTATCTCATCAGGTGCTGCTATTGCTGCTGCTCTTAAAGTTGCTGCTGAACTCGGCGAAGGTAAAAAAGTATTGACACTTTTGCCTGATAATGGTGAACGTTACCTTTCTACAACACTTTATGATTTCCAAAACTAACAAAAAAGAAGCTGAACATTTAATGTTCTAGCTTCTTTTTTGTTGTTAAAAACTTATAGCCAGATGCTGATCGTTCCAATAGAAAAAACAACCTGTTGTTAATATACTGACCTATAGGAGTAGGACACCGAAATAAACTCGTTTAGTCTTGACTCCTTTTCTTATTAGTCTAATTCTTTTGCTTCTGTTTCAGCAATTTCAACAACTGTAAACCCTGCTTCTACAAAAACTTTTTTAAGGTATTCTGGTTCTACATCCCCTTCAACTTGTAGTTCGACGCGAAGCACGGTATCAGTTTTTGGTGCAACAATTGTACGTTCAATGTTGAGATTTTCACTAGAAATGAGGTTGGCAATTTTTTCTAGGATACGTGGTGTGTCTAAGACTTCAAGCCCAATACGGATTCCGGCTTGACCATAACCAGAAATTTCCAAGAAAGCACGAAAGACATCTTTATCTGTAATAATTCCAGAAATTTGGTCATTGTCTACTACTGGAAGAACTCCAACCTTGTTTTGCAGCATAATGTAGATAGCATCCTCAAGGCTAGCATATTTGGAAACAGTAAGGACATTCTTAATCATGATATCTCCTACTTTTGTCTTATTAAGGAGATAGTTCATTTCATAAATGGACAAGCTAGTTGCTTTTGATGGTGAAGCCTCCGCCATTGTACCTTCTGTAATAAGACCAACCAATTTATCGTGTTCAATTACTGGCAAACGGCGCAAACCTTTGTCACGCATAATGTCTGTAGCTGCTGCAACTGTTGTTTCTGGTGAGACATAAACTACACGTTTCGTCATAAAATCTTTTACTGCCATGTTTCATTTTCCTCCGAATGATTTCTTACTTGTATTATACCACACTAATTGAAACCGATTGCATTATTTTGCTGAAAAATTAGTACCTTACAATCAGTATGAGGCTATAGAAAAACGCCCTTGGGCGCTTTTTCTTATCCTCCAAGATAGGCTTTACGAACTTCGTCTGATGCAAGAAGTTCTTTACCAGTACCTGAAAGAACCACTTTACCAGTTTCAAGAACGTAACCTCGATCCGCAATTGATAAAGCCTTATTGGCATTTTGTTCAATCAAAAGAACTGTAGTTCCTTGCGCCTTGATATCTTCGATAATATCAAAAATTTCTTGAATAAAGATTGGAGCAAGCCCCATTGAAGGCTCATCCAAAAGCAAAAGTTTCGGACGACTCATAAGGGCACGACCCATCGCCAACATCTGTTGCTCACCACCAGAAAGTGTTGCGGCGTCTTGATTCTTACGCTCTTCTAGACGTGGGAAACGTTGGAAGACTTTTTTCAATAGAGTTGTATTTTCTTCTTTATTTTTATGAAGGAAAGCACCCATTTCAAGATTTTCCATTACGGTTAATCCTGCAAAGACGTGACGTCCTTCAGGCACTTGTGCCAAACCTTCTGCAACAATCTTTCGAGCTGGTGTTTTGTGAATGTCATTTCCAAGGTAAGAAATAATTCCTTCAGTTGGACGAACAAGACCTGAGATTGTACGAAGAATAGATGTTTTACCTGCTCCATTGGCTCCGATAAGAGTTACAACTTCACCTTCATTAACCTCAAAGCTAACGTTTTTAACAGCCTCAATAGAACCATATTTAATTGAGAGATTTTCAACCTTTAACATAGCCATTACGCTTCACCTCCCAAGTAAGCTTCGATAACACGCTTGTTATTCTTAATTTCATCAGGTGTTCCTTCTGCAATCAAGCGTCCATATTCTAAAACATAGATACGCTCAGTGACATCCATAACCAAACTCATATCATGCTCAATCAAGATAATTGTAATACCAAAGTCTTTTTGAATTTGACGAATATGGGCAGTCAACTCAGCTGTTTCTTGTGGGTTCATACCCGCAGCTGGTTCATCAAGGAAAAGAATTTTAGGTTCCGTTGCAAGTGCACGAACAATTTCCAAGTGACGTTGTTGTCCATAAGCCAAGTTTTTCGCAAGTGTATCTGCCTCATCATCCAAGTTAAAGATAGCCAAAAGTTTCATAGCTTTGTCTTTCAACTCGTCCTCACTTGAATAGTACTTAGGCAAACGTAAAAGTGATGCGAAGAAGTTTGAAGGTTGCTTATTTGATAAACCAACAAGAACATTTTCAAGTACAGTCATGTCTTTGAAAAGGCGGATATTTTGGAAAGTACGTGACAAACCGAGTGAAGCGATTTTATAAGGTGCTTTACCGTTGAGAACTGTACCATCAAGCGTTACAGTCCCTTCACTTGGCTCATAGACACCAGTCAAAAGGTTGAACAAGGTTGTTTTACCAGCACCGTTTGGCCCGATAAGCCCAACCAACTCACCTTCATTGAGTTCCATTGAAACGTCACCAACAGCAGTCAAACCACCAAAGTTTTTAGTTAAATTTTTAACTTCAAGAAGTGCCATTTTTATTTGCCCTCCTTAGATTTATTGAAGAATTTTGAGAGATAGAGTTCTTTTGTTCCAAGAAGCCCACCTGGACGGAAGAGCATTACAAGAATCAAAGCCAAGGCGTAAATAATCATACGAAGGTTTGAAACGTTTTGGAGGAACATGTTGATAATACCAAGAACAACAGCAGCAATGATAGTACCTGTAATTGATCCAAGACCTCCAAGAACGGCAATGATAAGGTAATCAATTGACTTCATGATTGTGAAGTCTTTTGGCACGACAGTCCCGATATAGCTGACATAAAGTGAACCAGCAATCGCTGAAATCATGGCACCGATAACGAATATAATAACCTTCATTTTTGTAACATTGACACCCATTGACTCTGCAGCAATTTCATCTTCACGAAGAGTGATTGCTTGGCGACCAGTTGCTGAACGCAAGAAATTGAGTACCAAGATTGTAATGATAACTACAAAGAAATAGATGACAGGCCAGCTTGTATAAGGAAGAATTCCAGTCAAACCAGCGGCACCATTGGTCAATTCACCACCATTAACGATAATGATACGGATAATTTCAGCCATACCGAGAGTTGCAATAGCAAGATAGTCACCTTTCAAACGAAGGGTAGGTATACCAAAAATAAGGGCAACGACAGCTGCGATGATGACACCTACAACCATTGAGAGGTAGAAACCATCATAAGTTGGCATCATGCCAGTGATGATAGCTGATGAGTACGCACCGATTGCCATGAAACCGGCTTGTCCAAGTGTAAATTGTCCGGAGAAACCAAGAACTAAGTTAGTACCAAGTCCCATAAGGATTGAAATCCCAATTCCCATTAAGATTTGGATGTAGTAAAGATTCATAATACCTGAAAGTTCAAGACCTTTCAAGATAAGGAAGAGTCCAATGATAAGACCAAACCAAATAAGGTTTACTTTTAGATTTTTTTTCATGTCTTACACCTTCTCTTTCACATTTTTACCGAGAATACCCGCTGGACGAAGCAAGAGGATAACTATCAAGACACCATAAACAATGGCATCACGGTAACTTGATAAACCAATTGCAGTTGACAAAGTCTCTAAAATACCGATAACAAAACCACCGAGTGCTGCACCAGGAATAATACCGATACCACCAAGAACAGCGGCAACAAAAGCTTTAATACCCGGAGTCATCCCCATAAGAGGTTCAATTGAGTTATAGTAAAGACCAATGAGGACACCGGCAGCCCCTGCAAGTGATGATCCAAGAGCAAAAGTGAAACTAATCGTATTATTAACATTAATACCCATCAACTCTGCTGCGTCGCTATCTACAGATACAGCACGCATAGCTTTACCCATCTTAGTCTTCTTAACGATCAACTGAAGAGCAACCATAAGTACAAGAGCAACTACCAAAATGAGCAACTGCACATTTGTCACAGAAATTGACCCAAGATGATAAGTATGCATCTTGATTGATTGTGGGAATGAACGTGTATCTGCACCTACAAAGTAAACCATGATGTACTCAAGAAAGAATGACACACCAATGGCCGTTATCAAGGCAGAAATACGTGTTGAATTACGGAGTGGACGATAAGCCAAGAATTCAATAACTACCCCTAAAATTGCACAGACAATCATAGAAAACACAAGGGCAATCCAGAAGTTCATCTTCAAGCTGTTAATCGCATAGTAACCAACGAAGGCACCCATCATATAGATGTCTCCATGGGCAAAGTTAATCAATTTGATAATCCCATAAACCATGGTATATCCAAGGGCAAGTAGGGCATAGATACTACCCAAGATAATACCATTGACTAGTTGTTGGGGAAGTTGTTCAAAAAACATATATAACCAAACTTTCTAGTTCATTTTCAGTATAGATAACAGATTATTTTTCAATTTCAACGGCTTCCGCTGAAACTTCTTCACCATTATCTCTTTTAACCATAAGAGCTGCTTTAATAGGGTTATGATCCTTATCAATCGTCATTTTACCAGTAACCCCGACAAAGTTTTTCAAATGTGCTAAGTTATCGGCAATATCAACTGAAGTTTTCGTATCTTTTGATGCTTCTGCAATCATATAAACAGAATCGTAAGCTAGAGCAGCAAACATATTTGGTTCAGTGTTGTAAGCTTTCTTATATGCTTCAATGAAACCTGATGCCTTGTCAGAAAGAGCAACATTTGTTGAATATCCTGATACATAGTAGACGTTTGAAGCATTCTTTTTACCTGCAAGCTCAGTAAATTTCGCATCACTGAACCCATCAGGTCCAAGGATTGGTTTATCAATTCCAAGGTCACGTGCTTGTTTAGTGATAATACCAGTCTCAGTATAGTAACCAGGCATTACAATCGCATCATAGTCAAGGTCTTTAAATTTAGTCAAAGCTGACTGATAGTCCTTGTCACCTGACGCAAAGGTAGCCTCAGTAACAATTTGCCCCTTATATTCGCGTTTAAACTCGTCTGCAATACCTTTGGCATAGTCTGAGGCATTATCATAGTAGAGAACTACTTTCTTAGCATTCAAATTACTGTAAGAATAAGCTGCCAAAACTTTACCTTGGTAGCTGTCCTTAAAGGTTGTACGGAAAACAAATTTCTTAGCTCCGTTAGTATCTACCGTAAGGTCATCCTGCGTACCTGAAGGTGTCAGCAAAGGAACCCCTGTTTTTTGTGAGACGAGGCTAGCCGCAGCGACAGCACCTGATGTCGCTGGACCAACTATAGCATTTACATTACTCTGAATAGCCAAGTTTGTTGAGGATGTTGAAGCTTCAGCGTTTTCAGATTTATTATCTTTTGTGACAAGCTCAAGTTTCTTGCCATCGACGCCACCTGCTTTATTAATTTCATCAACAGCCAACTTAATACCATTCTGCTCTGCCTTACCATAGGCCGCAACAGCACCTGTCAACTCCATGTTAACACCAATTTTGATTGTATCCCCAATCTTAGTACCTTTGGCATTAGCAGTCACATCTGGTGACTTGCCACAGGCAACCAAGAAAATGGAAGCAAAAAAGGCTAACACAATAAGTGTGATCTTTTTAGACATAAGATTTCTCCTTAATATTTTCTTAAAAAAGTCCACTTTATAGATTACAGAATTATCAGACAATTGTCAACTACACATAACCAAGCTTCAACCACAGTAATCGTTTCCATTGCTTTTAAAATAACACTTTAAGAATAAAAAACTTTTCTCCTAGCTAAAGAGAAAAGTTTTTAAAATGTTCAGGGACAGAGGTGTCGTAGCGTTCCAGACTACCTACAAAATCCATATCAATATCAGAATAATAAGAAGGAAGAACTTTTTTGACCGCCTTCATTCCTTCAAGCTCTGTCAAGATGTCCTTAACCCTGTCTTGATCTACATAAAGGTGCACATAACGCATCTTATAAGAATGGTAGATAACATCGCCAAACTTGGCAATTTTACGTAAGTCTCTATTATAGTATAAATAAACAATAATTCCTTGACGCTTAATCATGACTCATCTTCTCCTTTATGTTAGTATCACCCTTTTTATGATGAGGTTTATGAGGTGCAAGAGGTAGCCCAGTATCAATGAAAATCTGATTTGAGATAGCTTGAGCAACCTCCTCGCCAAGTGAAGCTAGTATTATCTGCAAATCGAACTCCGCCTGACGATAGCCTATAATCACCTCGTTTAGATCAATTTGGCGCTTCATTCGCAAAACCTGACGTTTCAAGTCTCTCACATCTGGTCTAAAAGACTCATACTCCTTAGCCTTATCATAGCTTTCCTTTAATTCCTGAAATTCCAAAAGTAGCTCTTGAAGTTCTCTGGTATTTTCTAATTTCTGCCGTTTTAAACGGTAATTTTCTACTTCTGGCAGTCTTAGAAAATGTAAAACAAGACTGTCTATTGCTTGATCAATAGCAAGTAGCTCCTCATTGATTATTAACATGTTTCCTATTATAACACAAAAAGTCAGATGAAACGGTTCTTATATAAACCGATTAGCATCTGACTTTTATCTTAGATAAGCTAGGCTTATTTTAATTGGTTGTTGGTCATGATTTCATCAATGAAGCCATATTCAAGTGTTTCTTGGGCACTCATCCAATTATCACGTTCAGCATCAACATGAACTTTTTCAATTGACTGACCAGAATTATCAGCCAAGATTTGCTCCAAGTTATTACGAGTCTTGAGCAAGTGTTCAGCTGCGATGGCCATATCTGTTTGTTGCGTACCGCCACCAGTACCACCCATTGGTTGGTGAATCATGTATTCTGCATTTGGCAACATGAAACGTTTACCTTTAGTACCGCTTGAAGCGATAATTGTACCCATTGATGCTGCCATACCCATAACGATGGTTTGAACATCAGACTTGATGAAGTTCATTGTATCGACAATGGCAAGACCTGCTGAAACTGACCCACCAGGTGTATTAACATAAAGATAGATATCTTTTGTATTGTCTTGGGCATCTAAGAACAAGAGTTGAGCGATAATTGAGTTTGCCATATTATCTTCTACAGGACCTGTTAACATGATAATACGATCCTTGAGCAAACGTGAGTAAATGTCATAAGAACGTTCACCACGTGATGTTTGTTCAATAACTACAGGAATCATATGAATTCTCCTTTTAATATTGTCTTGATGTTATTATATGATTTTAGTCAAATTAGGTCAAATAAAAAACATTTTTATTAGCACTCATTTAAAAAGAGTGCTAAATAAGTAAAAAAACAGGTTATTATTAAGATTTTCCTAAGTCATTACCCTATTAAAAAAAGGGAAATTTTCCCTTTTCAACTTATTTTGTACCAAACAGACGGTCACCTGCATCTCCAAGACCTGGAACAATATAACCATTCTCATTAAGTTTCTCATCCAAAGATGCTGTGTATATATCAATATCTGGGTGAGCATCTTGCAATTTTTTTACACCTTCTGGTGCGGCAACTAAACATACAAACTTGATATTAGCTGCTCCACGTTTTTTTAGTGAATCCACCGCCAAAATTGCTGAACCACCAGTTGCAAGCATTGGGTCCACTACAAAAATCTGACGTTGATCAATATCTTCCGGCAATTTAACCAAGTACTCAACTGGCTCAAGTGTTTCTTCATCACGGTACATACCAATATGACCAACTTTTGCTGCAGGTACGAGGCTAAGCAAACCATCGACCATACCAATACCCGCACGAAGGATTGGAACAATTGCCAATTTTTTACCAGAAAGTTGTTTTTGAACTGTTTTTGTAATTGGTGTTTGAATTTCAACCTCTTCAAGAGGGAGATCACGCGATACTTCATAACCCATAAGCATAGCGATTTCATCAACCAACTCACGGAAGTCCTTAGTAGAGGTATCCTCACGACGTAAGATTGAGAGTTTATGTTGAATCAATGGATGTGAAATAACTTGAAATTTACCCATAATAGTTTCTTCCTTTGCTTTATATTCACTCCATTATATCAAAAACACAAAAAAAACGCTTGCTTTAATTACAAACGTTTTTGGAAAGGATCCGATTTTATTTTTAGATAGATGAATCTTACCTGTTACTAAACCATAGCCAAGAACTGCTAAGCTACCAATAGCCGCAGTCAAAACCACCCGTTCTCACGGGTGGTTTTGACTAATTTCCAAAGACAGATACGAGACGTTTCACCCCTTCTGCAACAACAGTAGTCGGTGTAGCTACGTTAAAACGGAAATGTTTTTCTCCTTCGGAACCAAAGGTAATACCGTCATTTAGCACTACCTTGGCTTCTTCTTTAAGCAAACGTCCAAGTTCATTGTGATCTTGATCATAGGCTGAAAAATCAAGCCAGACCAAGTAGGTTCCCTCAGGTTTCATGACTTTGATATTAGTCTTTTCACTAAGTTCCTTGGTTAAAAGGTCAATATTAGTTTCAAAGACAGTCTTCAATTCCTCTAACCAAGGTTTCCCATAGGTCAAAGCTGCTTGCGTTGTAATCAAACCAATGGTTGGAATTTCATGTTGATTATTTGCCAATTGCTTTTGTTTAAAGGCTTTACGTAAGTCTTCATTTTCAATGATAGTAAAACTATTTTTAGTACCAGCAATATTAAAGGTTTTAGTGGCCGAACTAAGCACCAAGGTAAAGTCCTTGTAAGCATCTGAAATGGTATTCATAGAAATGTGCTTATTGCCATACAAGGCCAAGTCTTGATGGATTTCATCAGATACCAAGAGAACACCATGTTTCTGGCAAAGGTCTGCCACCTTGGTCAATTCTTCCTTAGTCCAGACACGCCCACCTGGGTTATGTGGGCTACAGAAAACATAAAGTTTAACCTCATTATCGACGATATCACGTTCCAATTGTTCAAAATCAATTTCGAAATGCCCATTAACCTTAACAAGACTATTTTCAATCAACTGACGATTATTCAAACGAACAGAACGAGCAAAAGGCGGATAAACTGGTGTGTTGATGAGAACAGCATCGCCTTCTTTCGTAAAGGCTTGAATAGCTGTTGAAATAGCTGGGACAACACCTTCAATGAGCACAATACTCTCTTTTTCAACGACGTAACCGTGTTGGTTTTTTTCCCAATTAATGATGGACTGATAAAGCTCTTCACTTGGATAAGGATAACCAAAAATATGTGTCTCAGCATAGTTGATAACTGCATCCCTAATCTCAGGAACAGGTAGAAAGTCCATATCGGCAACCCAAAGCTCAAGTAGTTCTGGATTGCTTTCAGCTTCGTGCCATTTCATGGTATTTTGATCCAAGCGATTTGGTTGTGTTGTAAAATCATAACGTGTCATAGATAACTCCTTAAAGACTAAGGGCATTTTCCAAGTCAGCAATCAAATCTTGTGCTGCTTCAATACCAATTGAAAGACGAAGCAAGTCGTCTGTCAAACCATAGGAAGCACGCACATCACCTGGAATATCTGCGTGGGTTTGTGTCGTTGGGTAGGTAATCAAACTTTCAACACCACCTAGGCTCTCCGCAAAGGTAAAGACTTTTAGGGAATTGATAATGGTAGGAATCTTGTCTTGATTAGCCACTTTGAAGGAAATCATACCACCCTTGCCTGGATAGAGAACTTCCTTAACAGCTGGTGACTTCTCTAAGAAAGCTACAACTTCTTGAGCATTAGCTGTTGATGCCTCCATACGAAGTTTTAAGGTCTTAAGACCACGCATAAGCATATAGCTATCAAATGGTGACAAGGTAGGACCAGTCGTATTGAGGTTATAATAGAGTTTATCGTAGAATTCTTGGTTACTAGTCACAACAACACCAGCCAAAACGTCATTATGCCCTGATAGGTATTTAGTAGCTGAATGGACAACGATATCAGCACCTTGAGTAATCGGCGTTTGATAGATTGGGCTATAGAAAGTATTATCAACAATAACCACCGCACCCTTGTCATGAGCAATTTTTGCCACTTTTTCAATATCAAACTCAATCATAAGTGGGTTTGTCGGTGTTTCGATGTAGACAATATCGGTATCTTCTGTAATAGCCGCAATCATCTCATCTTCTGTATTTGTGTATTCAAAAAAGAAACGACCTTCTTTTTCCTTGTCATTAAACCAACGGAAAGAACCTCCGTAAAGGTCACGCGCAGCTACAACCTTGCTACCTACTGGGAAAATTTCAAAAGCCAAAACAATGGCGCTCATCCCTGAACTTGTAGCAATAGCATAATCTGCTTTTTCAATAGCTGCAAGTGTTTTTCCACTGTTGCGCGTGTTGGATTTTTAGTTCGTGTATAGTCAAAACCAGTAGAATGGCCAAATTCTGGATGTTGGTAAGTTGTTGAAAAATGAATTGGTGAAGCCAAGGCTCCTGTTGCTTCATCCGAATTGATTCCTGCGTGTGCCAAAATGGTTTCTAATTGATATTCTTGTGTCATAATGTGCCCTTTCTACATGGTAAAGTGGATATACTCCATATCTATGACCTCTATTTTATCACTATTTTCTGAAAATAATGGTAAGTCCATCATACGGATTCTTGATAGTTAGTTATAGTTTATTTCTATAACCTAAAAAGACAGATAGATACTAACTCTAATTTAAAATAAGGCCAATTTTTGAGATTGTCTAAAGTAGATTTTCAAGCATCAAAAAGTGCCTGAAACATCATAGTTTCAAGCACTAAGAAACGATTTAAAAATCTTGCTTCAATCTAAGGTATGCCACTGACTTACTTTTTATCAAATAAGCGATATCTGATTTCTTCCAAAGCCATAATAACAAACGGACAAGCAAGTAAATAGAGCCAATCATCAAGTCCAATAGGTGCAGTGTTAAATAGCGTGTGGAAGAAAGGCACGTAAGACAGGATGATAAAGAGGACAATTTCTAAAACAATCCCTAAGCTAATAATCCGATTAGCAAATGGTTTAACTTGGAATATAGACCCTCTACCTTTACGACTATTCATAGCCATACCAATTTGGGTAAAGATAATAGCACCTAAGGTCATGGTAGTTGCCTCTCGATAGAGAGGACCTGAGCTGGCCAAATGGTTTAAGTTACCTTGATTAACCCAATAATTAAGGAAGAAAGCCCCCATAGCTAAGGCTGCTTCAATCAGTCCATACCAGACAAAAGCTTTAATCAACAATTGTCGATTGAGCAAGCGATCTGAAAGACGTCTTGGTGGTCTGTCCATAACGCCCTCTTCAGGTGGTTCAACCCCCAATCCCAAAGCAGGTACCATATCTGTCCCCAAGTCAATAGCTAGGATTTGCATAACCGTTAAGGGAAGAGGTATGCGTCCCAAAGAGAACAAGAAGAAAGCAGAGGGTACGGCTTCTGGCGTGTTGGAATTAAAAATATAAGTCAGGAATTTTTGAATATTTCTATAAACTGCACGACCTTCTTCGACAGCATGAACAATAGAAGCAAAATGATCATCTGTTAAAATCATATCTGCAGATTCCTTGGCAACATCAGTTCCCGATATCCCCATAGCTACACCGATATCAGCTTTTTTAAGGGCAGGGGCATCATTAACACCATCACCAGTAACAGCGACAACTTCGCCAAGCTCTTGGAGGGCATTGACCACACGGTATTTTTGTTCAGGAGCCACACGAGCAAAAACGATTTCGCCTTTAAGAGCTTCTTTAAGCTGATTGTCATCCATACCAGCTAGTTCAAGTCCTGAAACAACACGCGCATCGTCCCCTTGTACAATTCCGATTTTCTTAGCAATGCTAAGAGCTGTCAAGCCATAATCACCTGTCACCATGATAATACGAATACTAGCTCTATGGCATTTTTCAATGGCTTCACGCACACCCTGACGTGGCGGATCACTCATAGCAACTAAGCCTAGAAAGACCATATTGTCCTCCAAGGTCTGCATGTCCCACTTGTCTTCTCCAATATGCTCACTGTCTAAAGGTCTATAGGCCACTGCTAAAACACGTAAACCATCGCGAGCAAACTGGTCGTTAGCCGCAATGATAGCCTGACGCTCCGTAGCCGTCAATGATTTAATCATTCCTTGATTATCATAGTAGTCTGAGCAAAGCTCCATCACTTCTTTCGGAGCACCTTTGGTGATAGAAATATGCTGACTGCCATCCACTCCTACTTCAAGCTTATGCACTGTCGTCATCCGTTTACGATCAGAATCAAAGGGGATTTCCTTGAGGCGAGGGGCCCAAGTATGATTGTCATTTAAATTAATTCCTGCTTTTTCGGCGAGAACATTAAGACAAGCCTCAGTTGGATCACCTAAAATTGTAAAATTGGGATTATCAGCACTAGGAGCCACAACTTGAGCATTACTAGCCAAATGAGAGAAGCGGACCAAACGATTAAGAAGCTCATTTTCTTCAAGAGAAACAGGTCGTCCTTCCTGCTCAATCTGTCCTTCTGATGCATAACCTAGCCCAGTGACCTCATAACTGTCTGACAAGGTCCACAAGTGGTTAACCGTCATGGCATTTTGCGTCAAAGTCCCTGTTTTATCCGAACAAATAACAGAAGTTGCTCCCAACGTCTCAACCGAAGACAGTTTCTTAACCAAAGCATGGTCCTTAGCCATGCGCTGAACGGCCATGGCTAAAGATAGAGTAACTGTGGGAAGAAGTCCTTCAGGAATAAAGGCCACAATCATCCCCAATGCAAAAATAAAGGCTTGAGACAAAGGCTGATGGACAAATAGAGTCGCTGCCACCATAAAGAAGAGACCTACAGACACCGCAATAACTGAAATCTGTTTAGTCAAATGGTCTAATTCTTTCTGAAGGGGACTCTTTTCCTGAGCAAGATTCTGTGTCAAATCCGCAATCTGTCCAAACTCAGTTTTCATCCCGATAGCAGATACTATAAAATGTCCAGAACCAGAAGAGACAGTAGTCCCTGCAAATACCATATTGTCATACTCTAACTCAGTCTTGTCGGGAGTCAAATCTGCTTGATCTGACTTATAAATAGGATTAGACTCACCAGTGAGGGCAGACTGGTTAACCTGCAAATCTGTCACAGCGACCAAGCGTCCATCTGCAGAAATACGGTCTCCTTCTTCAATGAAAACCAAGTCACCTGGCACCAAGTCCTGAGCTAGAATCTTATCCTCCTTACCATCACGAAGAACTCGCGCATAGGATGGAAGAAGCTTATTAAGAGCTGCCGTAGCCTGACTCGCCCTATATTCTTGAATAAAGCTAAAGAGACCATTAATAATGTTGACCAACCAAATTGCAATCCCCAACTCTAAACTATGAGAAAGCATGGCGATAAAGCCACCACCCCACAATAAGAGTGCCATAAGACTAGTAAAATGTCTGAAAAAGGTCAGCCAAATAGGCTCCTTCTTACTTTCCTTCAATTGGTTAGGGCCATACGTCGCCTGCCTCTCCTTAACCTCTTGTGAGCTCAAACCCTGAGGGCTTGTCTGCAAGACTTGGTAAACTTGTTCGGGAGGATAGGTCCCTAATTTTATATGTTCTTGTCTAGAATCAACCATAATCCTTTCCTCGATTCTAAATCATTAAAACGATTTCATTTTTTCACCCCTATTATACTCCTTTTTCAGAAAAGGTTGAAAAGAAAAAAACCAAGCCACATGACTTGGTTTAGATTTTATTTAATATGTAATTTAGCACGCAGACTAGCAGCTCGGGCACCAAGTAGTTGGTCAGCCATACGAGTTACAAGAGCAAGAACGCCGTAGACACCGATTCCAAGGCCTCCTCCAATGACCAAGTAAATCACACTACCCATACGGCTTGTTGGTGACAATACAAACTGGAACAACCAATAGAAGATCGCAACTGGAATAGCCATGAGTACCGTAAGGATACAGATGAGCAAGGCTTTTCTAAACACTGTCTTACGACTAAAGTGCGTAACAGTGTGGAGGTGATTATACATGAGAGCAATTGGAACACCTAAACCGATGGCTGTTGAAATAACCGGGCCAAGGGCTCCTAAGAAAATAATCAATGGCAGCTGTAGAATAGCCTTAACTAAAACCCCAATCGCAAAATAGTTGATAGCTTTGCGGGTTTCAAAGATTGCCTGAAGCATTGGTGCTAAAACGCTATACAAGGCCAAGAAAATAACTTGAATCAGACTGGCTACAAAGAGCAAGTGGGCCTGACTATCTGGCGCACCATAAAAGACTGTATAAAGTGGTTTAGCTAAAATCACTGATCCTACAATGGCAGGAACAATAAAGAGCAAAAGCAACTGTAAGTTATTAATAATCAGTTTAGCTGCTCCCCTAAGATCCTTCTTAACCATATTTTCAGTCAAGAGTGGAATCCCAACCCCAGCAATGGAGATAGCTACAGCAATCAAAATCATAGTAATCTTACTTGGGTTTGAAGACAAGTAAGCATAGAGAACCTGAAGCTGACTGTTGCTATAGCTTGTAAACTTCTCCATAGTACGGATAAAGGTCCATTGGTCAATCAACTGGAAAAGTTGAACTGCTGACCCAGTAATAATGAAAGGAATGGCTTCCTTAAAGGTTTCAATAACAATTGCAGTTGGATTGATATCCGGATGAACAGCCTGCTTGCCAAAAAGACTCTTGAGTTTACCCTCCTTCCAAAGGTAGAAGAAAAGCACCCCATAACTAGCCAACATACCGATAAAAGCGGCAAAAGTCGATTGGACAACTGCTGTCACATAATCGCCTGTCCCAATTTTCATGATGAAGAAGGTCGCCAACAGCATCCAAATAACACGGATAATCTGCTCCGCAATCTGACTCAAGGCATAAGGTTTCATGTTGTTAAAGCCTTGGAAAAAGCCTCGTAAAACAGACATCGATGGGAAAATAACAACTGCCCAAGAAAGACTACGCATGACGCGAACCAGATCCTCGTCTCCCCCAGAAAGGTAAGACATCCACGGCGAAGCAAAGTACATGAAAACGCCAAAGATAAGTCCGAGACCAATCATGTAATACAAGATACGCTTGAGTAAGAAGAAACTCGTCTCCATCTTTCCAAGTGTGTTGTATTTAGACACCTGTTTGGCAATTGCGACTGGAATACCTGCTGTTGAAATCAAGAGGAAAAGAGCATAAATATTATACCCTTGACCAAAAAGGGCATTGGCTTGGTCACCTTGTTTACCCATCCAAGCATACCAAGGAATAATGTAGAGTGCCCCCAATAGACGACTGATAATATTGGATGCTGTCATCCATGCCGTCCCTCTTAGCATCTGCTGCTGCTGTGTATCAGTTTTAGTTTCAGTCATAACTTTCTTTCTAGAGAATAAAATATAATCTAGTTTATTATAAACTTTTGGCTGTGACTTGTAAAACAAGAACATTAAGGCTAAAATAGGAACTATGATTACTATTGAACAAGTTCTAGAGGTTCTTAAAAAGGACCATAATTTTAGAGATATTATCGACCAAGACAACTACTACTATTCATGGACTGGGGTGACTTTTGATCATCTTTCTTATGATAGTCGTGATGTCACACCATCGTCCCTCTTCTTTGCCAAAGGAGCTGCTTTCAAGCCTGAATTTTTAGAGAATGCTGTCCAAGCTGGCTTGAGTTTCTACGTGGCTGAGAAAGATTATCAAGTGGGAATACCTGCCATTATCGTATCAGATATTAAGCAGGCTATGAGCCTCGTTGCTCAGGCCTTCTACCAATACCCTCAAGACAAGCTTAAATTGCTGGCTTTCACTGGGACAAAAGGGAAAACAACAGCAGCCTACTTTGCCTTCAATATTCTCAAGCAAAGTCATAAACCTGCTATGCTTTCAACCATGAACACGACACTAGACGGAAAAAACTTCTTCAAGTCTACCTTAACAACACCTGAGAGTTTGGACCTTTTCCGTATGATGGCTGAAGCTGTTGCTAATGGTATGACCCATCTGATTATGGAAGTCTCAAGTCAAGCCTATCTGACAAAGCGTGTCTATGGATTGACTTTTGATGTAGGTGTCTTTCTTAACATCAGCCCAGACCACATTGGTCCTATTGAACACCCAACCTTTGAAGACTACTTCTACCACAAGCGTCTCCTCTTGGAAAATAGTCGAGCAGTTATTGTCAATAGTGGTATGAATCACTTCGGTTTTGTTGCTGAAGAAGTCGCTGATAAAGACCACGACTTCTATGGTAAGGACTCTGAAAATACCGTTAAACATAGCTCAGGATTTAGCTTTAAAGCCAAAGGTAAACTAGCTGGTGATTACGATATCCAACTCATTGGTGACTTTAATCAGGATAATGCCATGGCTGCTGGTTTATCCTGCCTACGTCTTGGAGCCAGTCTTGAAGACATTAAACAAGGGATTGCTCAAACCTCCGTTCCAGGCCGTATGGAAATTCTCACTCAGGCCAATGGTGCTAAGGTATTCGTCGACTATGCTCACAATGGTGACAGCCTAGACAAGCTCTTGCAAGTCGTAACTGATCACCAAAAAGGTAAGATTAGTTTGATTCTAGGAGCTCCTGGAAATAAAGGTGAAAGTCGTCGTAAAGACTTTGGTCACGTCCTCAACACTTACCCCGAAGTAGATGTCACCTTATCTGCTGATGATCCTAACAAGGAGGATCCCCTTGCGATCTGTCAAGAAATTGCTAGCCATATCAGTCGCAAGGTTCGTATCATTGTTGATCGAGAGGAAGCTATTAAAACAGCTATGGCCGAGACTACAGACTCAGAGGATGCTGTCGTTATTGCCGGTAAAGGTGCTGATGCCTTTCAAATTGTGAATGGTAAACGCACTGATTATGCTGGTGATATTGAAGTCGCTAAAAAATATTTGTAAATAATAACTTAAAAAGCCAATTGAGATGAAGATCATCATCTCAATTGGCTTTTTTACTATCTAAACACTAGTGTCTACCTAGTGTCTTCTTAAAAATATCGTAGAAGGGATTGAGGGTCTTATCAAATGAGCCAACAAGCGTCTCTAATTGTCCGCCAAACTGACGCTTAAAATTAAAGTTTCCTTTGCCAGAACTAGCTGCCTCAGTTTCAATAGTACCGTAAAAGTTAAAACGCTTTTTAGCCTTACTTTTAGCATATTTTATCATCTCCCAATGAAGCAAAACCGCTCCACCGAAATTAAGGTAAGCTTCATCATTACCCCCGTAAAAGCTGACAATTTCCGGACCATAATCCATGAAAAGATAAGCTGAAAGCGGTAATTTGTCAGTCTTGATTTGGTAAGACTTGAATTGTTCTAACCGCTTATAGTAGCTTCTCAATTGATCCTCCGCATCTGCTATTTGACCTTTGGTACGTTTTTTCTGAGGTCCTTCTTTTAAAGCCTGAATCTTGGCTTCAAAAGACTGAATGTTCTTGTCAAGATAAGCTAGATAGGCTGGACAATCTAAATAAGCCAACATAAACTTGGCAGATTCGCCAAAATATTTTTTTAGATTTTGAAAATAAACTAGCGGATGAACAGAAAATCCCTTTCTCTCTGCTGTTCGACTTAAAATATCGTAGAACTGGTCAAGTTGATGCTCATCAAGTTCTTCAGTCTTAACATTCATATCAGTGAATTTTTTGAGGTCTCGCTTCAATGATGGAGAAAAGGCAGCATGGATTTCATCAGAACTAGCAAAACTTTCTATTGATTTCACGAACATCTGGTTAACCACAAGAGATTGTTCCGAATCCAGAGAGTGCTCAAAACCTAATGTTTCAAAAACCTCTAGAACATCACTAGCTATATCCACTTCAATATTTTCAAGTTTTTCATTTCTAATAAGATTTGCCAGGTAAGGGTGTATAGAAAGTGTGGCAATATTTTTCTTTCTTAAATAGAGTATTAAAGCCTCGAGTAGCTCTGTCAAACTAGCCAGAGAGTGGTAATCTAACAGGGGACCATGTAACAAGAGGGCCTTTTTAAATATACGAAAGCTCTTCTTATAAACAACTATTGCTTGACCTACCCTTAAGCCATCTCTTTCGAAAACCAGAGCTTCTACTTTTTCTATATAGTCTTGACTTTCCTGAAGTTTGGCCATTTCAGCAGACTGCAGAAAATTGGCACACTTTGCAGTTACCTGTGTGTTTTGATAATCCTCAAAACTAACACTTTTAACCCTAATAGACATTACTATCATCCCTTCCGTTTCAACCTATATCCCACATTTTCCTAAAATCATTAACTGCTTTTAATGATTGGGAAAATTTTCCAAACCAAGAGGGGCATCTGGTGATTATGAATGTTACTCACAGATGGAGAGAAAAATTAATTTGATTATTAAAATTACAAGCATCATTATATACTAAATTATCACTTTTGTTAATCCTTTTGCGATATTTTCT
>NZ_GL831112.1:1544032-1621612 GCF_000188295.1 Streptococcus vestibularis ATCC 49124
TATTTTCTGAAACTTACACGACTTTTCATTTGATTATAAAAAGTCCTTCCACTTGAATGTGGAAGAACCTTTATTCACTGATGCTTACCTATAACGTCGCAATTGAGGTGGGGTATAAGACTGAACAAAGGCCTCAATTTCAGAAAAATTATCTGTAAAAAGAAATTTTGCAGCCGTTTCAGCCTCTAAAAAATCATGAGCAACCATGGTACCTAACATGGCCTTCATGGCATCGTAATAGCCGTTGAGATTAAAGAAAACACAGGGTTTGTCCAACTTACCCACACGAGCAGCTGCAATAGCTTCTGAGATTTCTTCAAGGGTTCCAAGACCTCCTGGAAGGGCTATAAAGAGCTCGCCTTGCTCTAACATGGCAGTCTTGCGCTCTGCCATCGTTTCTACTATAGTCATTGAGGTCAATCCCTCATAAGCAATTTCTCTATCCTTAAGAAATTGCGGCATGATACCATGAGCCTGACCTCCATTTTCTAAAACTGTATCACCAAGAACTCCCATAAGTCCCATCTTACTGCCACCATAGACTAGGATATGCCCATTTTTAGCAATCCATCTCCCCAAGGCAATCGTTGCTTCTTTAAAACTAGGATTGTCACCCATATTAGCTCCCAAATAGACTGTTACTTTCATCGAAGTCCTCCTCTTACTCTATTATAACGCAAAATTCCTGCCATAACTGACAGGAATTTTTGCTTAGTCTTTACGCTCCAAATTACGAAGCATTTCATCAATTTTATTACCGTATTCGATAGACTCATCTTTAATAAAGGTCAAATCCGGAATCTTATACATAGTCAGACTTTTACCAAGTTCTCGCTTGATTGTCCCAGTAGCCTTTTCAAGACCAGTTTGTGCTTTTTGGTTGTCTGACGCTAAAGTAGAGTGAATGGTATAGAAAACCTTAGCCGCCGACAAATCACCAAGCATTTGAACATCTGTGATGGTTACATCTTGAACACGTGGATCACGAACCTTCTTTTGAAGAATTTCGTTGACTTCACGTTTGATTTCCATTCCAACGCGATCTACACGAAATGAATTTCCCATAGTCTTATCCTTTCTTTTTTATAATGGAACAAAAGCCAGGCCAGATGACCCAGCTTTGTCCCCTAAATAAGCTTCCTTAGAAATCTGATGTGATTAACGTTTGATCTCTTCCATGATGTAAGCTTCGATAACGTCATCAACTTTAATATCGTTATAGTTTTCAATCATCAAACCACCCTCTTGAGCATTTCCGACTTCTTTAACGTCATCTTTATAGTGTTTCAAGCTTGCCAATTTACCATCAAAAATAACCACACCATCACGAATGACACGGGCACTTGAATCACGAGTGATTTTACCATTAGTAACCATGAATCCACCGATTGTTCCGACTTTAGAAACTTTGAAGGTTTCACGGATAACTGCTTCACCAATGATTTTTTCTTCAAATTCAGGATCAAGCATTCCTTTCATGGCATCTTCGATTTCTTCGATAACCTTATAGATGATGCTATGAAGGCGAATTTCAACTTCATCAGTTTCTGCTTGTTGACGCGCCTGTGGTGTAGGACGAACGTTAAATCCGATAACAACAGCATCTGAAGCTTCGGCAAGCGTAATATCAGATTCGTTAATAGCACCTACTGCTGAGTGAACAACATTTACACGAACACCCTCAACATCAATCTTAAGAAGTGATGCTGCCAAGGCTTCAACAGAACCTTGTACGTCAGCCTTGATGATAACATTAACGGTCTTCATTTCACCAGCTTTAAGGGTATCAAAGAGGTTATCAAGACTAACACGGTGTGTTTGTTGACGTTGTTTCATAAGAGCACGTTTTGCACGCTCTTCACCAGCAGCACGAGCTGCCTTTTCATCTTCATAAACCGCAAAATGGTCACCAGCCATTGGTGCTTCATTCAAACCAGTAATTGAAACTGGTGTTGATGGTGCTGCAGTCTTAATGCGACGACCAAGGTCATTGGTCATAGCACGAACACGTCCGAAGGTGTTACCAACAACGATTGGATCTTGAACATTCAAAGTACCTTGTTGTACAAGAAGGGTAGCAACCGCACCTTTACCTTTATCCAAGCGAGCTTCGATAACAGTACCGATGGCACGAACTGTTGGATCAGCCTTAAGTTCTTCAACTTCTGCTACAAGAAGAACAGTTTCAAGTAATTCTTCAATGTTTTGACCAAATTTCGCTGAAATCTCAACGAATTCGCTATCACCACCCCAAGCTGTTGAGATAACGCCATGCTCTGCTAATTCACCGATAACACGTTCTGGGTTTGCACCTGGTTTATCAATCTTGTTAATCGCAACAATGATTGGAACACCCGCAGCTTTAGAGTGGTTAATGGCTTCAATCGTTTGTGGCATAACACCATCATCCGCAGCTACAATCAAGATAGTAATATCTGTAACAGAGGCACCGCGAGCACGCATAGATGTAAAGGCCGCGTGTCCAGGGGTATCAAGGAAGGTAATCTTCTTACCACCCTCTTCAATTTGGTAGGCACCAATGTGCTGTGTGATACCACCTGCTTCACCTGTAGCAACACGAGAATTACGAAGAGTATCAAGAAGGGTTGTTTTACCGTGGTCAACGTGCCCCATGATAGTAACAACTGGTGCACGCTCTACCATAGCATCCTTATTGAGGTAATCTTCATCAACAAAGAAACGTTCGATATCAGCATTATCGACCTCTTCTTTTTTGGTTGCCTCAATACCATAGTCAACCATCAACAACTCAATAGTATCCCCATCAAGAGATTGGTTCTGAGTTGCCATAACGCCCATCATGAAGAGTTTCTTAACGATTTCAGCTGGCTCACGTTTAATACGTTTTGCGATTTCTGCAACCGTCATGCCTTCCGTGTATTCGAATTCTTTTGGTAATTCATGGAATTTACGCTCTGTTACTGGTTTCGGAGCTGAATTACCTCGGTTATTTTTACCTTTTTATTTTTGTTTTTATTCCAGTTACTATTTCGTTGATTTCTCACTTGGTTTTGATTATTCCACTTATTATTTCTTGTTTGCTTAGGTCCATCTTCATTCTCGCGACGATTATCACGTGATTTATCTGGACGTGCTTTTTTACGACGTGTATCTTGTACTTGTGCAGCTGGAGCTGGTTGAGCAGCCGGTGCTGGTTTGGGAGCTGGCTTAGCTTCAGCAACTGCTTTTTGAGCAGCGACTTCCGCCTGTTGTTTTTCTTTTCTTGCCTTTTCCTGTTCTTTCGCACGGCGTTGCTCTGCAGCTTTTTCTTCACGGAAGCGTGTTTCACTTTGACGTGAATATTCTGCATTTTGCTCTGCTTTCAAGGCTGCTGCACGCGCTTTAAAGTCAATACGTGGACCTGCCTGATTGTTTCGGGCAGCATCGTTACGTTTATTTCGATCTTGATCATTGCGCTGTTTACCTTGGAAATTACGGTCACGATTACTATTGTTATCGCGGTTTCCATTATTACGGTTCCCTTGACCATTTCCATTTTGGTTGCGACGATCATTATTCTGACGTTTACCTTGATCGTTTCCTTGTTGATTTCGGTTACGATTACGGTTGTCACGGCCTCCGCCATTTTGACGACGCTCTGCTTCTGCCTTGGCACGTGCTTCACGTTCTGCCTTAAAATTACGGCTTTGTGGTTTTTTCGGAGTCGCAGGGGCTTCTTTAACTTCAGCCTTTGATGCCTCTTTAGCTGGAGCTGATTTGGCAACAGGTGCCTTATCAACCTTAGGCGCTACCTTTTCCTCTTTAGGAGTTGGTGTCGCTTTAGGAGCTGGCTTACTTTCAGCCTTAGCTGTTCCCCCTTTTAAACTTGAAGCGATACGATTAGCATCAGCTTCTTCAACTGATGAGGAATGGCTCTTCACAGAAAGACCAAGTTCTTGAGCTTTCGCAACAACAACCTTACTTTCTACACCAACCTCTTTTGCGATTTCATATAATCGTTTCTTTGACACGTGATGTCCTCCTATTCTTTAGTCCATAAGAGTCCTCATTTTCTTTGAAAATCCAGCATCAACTACAGCAACCGTTTTTCTTGGTTTACCAATAGCCATGCTTAATTCCAGTGCGTTAAACACTGTGGAGACTTCTATATTATAGTAGTTACATTTATCAGTCGTCTTTTTAGTCACGTTACTACCAGCATCATTGGCAAGAAAAACTAGTCTCGCCTGCCCTGATTGAACTGCCTTGATGACAAGTTCTTCGCCAGAAATAAGCTTTCCAGCTCTTTGTGCTAGTCCCAACATATTTGACAATTTTTCTGTGTTATTCAAGACCTAACTCTCTTCTTTTGACCTTGTGATCCACATAAGCGATGAGTTCATCATAAAAACTTTCAGGAACATCCATGGAGAAACTATGGTTAAAAGCACGTTTCTTTTTAGCTTGGAGAGCTTCTTCATTATCTAGTTTAATGTAAGCACCTCGGCCATTTTTCTTTCCTGTTGGATCAATGAAAATTTCACCATCTTTAGTTTTTACAATGCGGAGCAAATCACGTTTATCAATGATTTCTCCTGAGACAACTGATTTGCGTAAAGGTATTTTTCGTGTTTTAGCCATCAAACACCTCTATGTTCTTCTTATTCTGCTTCTGTTGTTTCAGTTACTTCTTCTGTTGTGACTTCAACAGGTGTAGCCTCTTCTGCAACAATCTCATCAACAACTTCCTCAGTAGCAGCCTCGGATTTTTCAGCTTCGAGTGCTTCGTATTCAGAAGCTGACTTGATGTCAATACGGTAACCAGTCAAATGCGCTGCCAAACGAACGTTTTGCCCACGACGACCAATTGCAAGAGATAATTTGTTATCTGGCACAACTACTGTCGCACGTTTGCTATCATCTTCGTCGAAGAGAACATAGTCCACTTCAGCCGGTGCAATAGCATTGTAGATGAATTCAGCTGGATCTTCAACCCATTGAATAACATCAATATTTTCCTCAACAGGAACTTCAATTCCTGTCTTAGCATCCAAACGTGTTGGGTGGAAACGGCTGACAACTTTCTTAATATTGCTTCCACCACGACCAACGATAGTACCAATAGCATCAACGTTAGGGTTATGACTGCGAACAGCAACTTTCGTACGATCACCAGCTTCACGAGATACGCTCATGATTTCTACAGTTCCATCAAAGACTTCAGGAATTTCTTGTTCCATGATACGTTTGATGAATTCTGGATGGCTACGACTTACAAAGACGTTAACACCTTTAGGGTTGTTTTCAACTTTATAAACATAAACATCGATGACGTCGTGTGACTTAAAGCTTTCACCAGGAATTTGGTCTTGGCGTGACAATTGAGCTTCGAGCGCTCCAAGATTAACATAAATGAAACGTTGGTCAAAGCGTTCAACTGTTCCTTGCATGATTTCACCTTCATGTTGCTTATAGTCATTATAAGTAATCTCACGCATTTGCTTACGCATTTTTTCCATAATCGTTTGTTTAGCAGATTGCGCTGCAACACGACCAAATTCATCGACTGACTCTTCAAAGCGAATCTTGTCGCCAAGCTCGTAAGCTGAGCTAATAGCAAGCGCATCTTTCAAGCTAATTTCCAAACGACTATCGAAGACTTCGTCTACAACTTCACGAACGGTAAAAACTTGAAAATCACCTGTTTTTTCATTGAATTCAACGACTGCTGATTCAGACTGACCATAACGACGCTTGTAAGCTGATTTAAGTGATTCAACCACAGCATCGATGATATCTTCCTTGTTAATGTGTTTTTCTTCTTCCAAGACACGGAAGGCTTCTAGCATTTCTTTGCTCATATTATTTGTCGTTTTAGCCTTTAAGAGCCAAAACTGGCATCCTTTCTTTATTTACACTAAGAGTTTTAGAGTTTGACTGCCAAACGAGCTTTAGCAACTGTTTGATAGGGAATCTCAACAGTCTTATGGCGAGTCTTATCAAGATAATCAATTGTTAGAGTTTCGCCATCGAAGGTCAACAAGTCACCTTGGAAAATCTTGATTTTATCAATAGCCTTGTAAAGACTAACATTAATATACTGACCAACAGCATTTTTCAAAGCTTCTTTAGTCTTCAAGGGACGCTCTAATCCAGGGCTAGACACTTCCAGCATGTATTGATCCGGGAAAGGGTCAGGCTGAATAGTATCCAAGAGAGGACTGATAATTTCAGTCAGGTCTGCAGTATCTTCGACAGTAATTCCACCTGGCTTATCAATCAAAACGGACAAGATATAGTCACTGCCAATCTTTTCATACTCGATATCGACCAATTCGTAGGGCTCAGGAATTGCTGGAGCTACGACAGCCGTCACGAGATCAATAATTTTTTGCGACATTATGACCTCCTTACACACACAAGAGACGAAGTTTCTACTCCGCCTCTCTTTCGTTATTTTCCTATATTATAGCATAGCTTAAAAACTATTGCAAGGAATAACCATATGACAGCAAAAAAGGCCGAGAGTCTCCTAACCTTTCTATTGTGCTGCTGGAATCGTGCTATAAGTAGTTACACCTGAACCATTATAATTGTATGTAGGAGCTGTTGCACCTTGGTCCTGAACATAATTACCAACATTATCACTGTAATTATTGCTGTAGGTAGCACCTCCATTATAGGTACTTACCGATCCACCTCCTACTGCCTCAGATGATCCAGACTCATAACTCCCAGATACCTCACTCAAAGTCAAACTTCCTTTAGAGTTAACGAAATCATCTGAACCATAGCTAGAAGTCCCAAAACCATTGAGTACCAGACTAGTCTTAAGTTTAGATTCAGAAACTTCCTTCTTGCCAACTTCCTTCTTAATACGATTTTGCACCTTAAGAATATCCTCAGTTGAGGCTACTTGGTAGCTTCCACCATTGATCGTCGCATCCGAACCAGCCAACTGGTAAGACTTGATATTTTTAAAGGCCTCACTATAGCCCATCAAACCACGCAGAGTAGTGCTATCACCAAGATCAATACTTGTTTGTACATTTGAACTGACAGCAGACAAAATTTTCTTATAAGAACCTATCGAGCCCATCTTCAAGAGCTTAGCCACAATCTTTTGAATAACCTCACGTTGACGTTTTTGACGACCATAGTCTCCATCGGGATCATCATAACGCATACGTGAATACACTAAGGCCTGTTCTCCATTGATTTTATGGGTTCCAGGCTCTACCTTCGCCTGAAATTCTGGTTCGTTTTCTGCAATCGAAATTGGGAAATCAAAATGGTTCGTTACCTCGATACCACCTACGGCATCCACCAAATCAATCATACCCTGCATATTAATCAGCGCATAGTAGTCAATATCAATATCTAAAACCTTTTGAATGGTTGAAATAGCTAAGTCAGCTCCACCCTCGGCATAGGCTGCGTTTAGTTTTACTTCACCCGATCCCTCAACATCTGTCAAAAGGTCACGTTCCAAACTGGTCATAGTAGTTCTCTTAGTCTTAGGATTCACTGTTACCAAAATCATAGTATCAGAATTTCCTTCCCAGGTTTCCTTACGTCCTTCGGATCCTGTATCCACCCCCATCAACAGAATCGTTATAGGCTTAGTCTGTTGAATGGCCTTACTATTTCCTGACGTTGCCTTTGAAACTCTAAAGGTTTTTGACAATTCGCCTGTAGCATAATTGTAAGTTGTCGTTAGGTAAATACCAACAGCTACTACTGTGGTGGCAAAAATTGCCAACAACATCAATAAAATTTTTCGTCCAAGTTTCATGTTTTTTCCTAATCTATGAGTTTAGCCATCAGGTAAACATCTAGAAATTCTCCATTTTTAGTTCTGGCACCACGTTTCTTAGTGCCTTCAATATCAAATCCAAATTTTTGATAGAGATGTACTGCCCGTTCATTGCGTGCTTGAACAGTCAACTCTAAGCGACAGATAGCTGGTGTGTTGTTTGCCCAGTCAATCATTATTTCCATAAGAAACTGACCAATACCATTACCCCAATAGGGTTTAGCAACCGCAATGAAAACATCACCAATATGACTGGTCTTCGTGTCTTGATCAGAAGTAACATTACAAACACCAATGACCTCATGATTCAATTTTGCGACTAAACAAATCTCATTTGGGACACTTTGACGGCTATCAATATAGGAGGCTAACTGTTCGGCATTCAGTACAGAGCTCCTAGCATCCTGAGCCAAAAAATCTGACTCTAGAGCTACCGTCTTTAGTAATTTTGCTAAGGATACGGAATCATCTCTTTGGGCTTCCTCAATGACTAATTCGTACTCAGCCATTTGCCATCGCCTCCTGGATTTCTTCACTTCTAGGACCAAAAGATTCCAGAAGCAGTTGACGTCCATCACCATGATGTTTTATCGAAATTAAAAGATAGTCTCCCAGGAGACTGTCATCCAAAAGTTCTCCCCACTCGATAATCGTCACACCGTCACCGTATAGAAAATCATCTAAGTCAATAGAATCTGGATCATCACCAATACGATAAACATCTAAATGGTATAGCGGCGAACGCCCCTCATATTCTCTAACAATAGTATAGGTTGGGCTCTTTATCATCTGCGAAACATCCAAACCTTTAGCAATTCCCTTAGTTAAAGTGGTTTTACCAGCTCCCAGATCACCTGAAAGAACAATTATATCTCCAGAATTGAGCAATCGACCTAACTTTCGGCCTATGCTAATCAATTCCTCTTCATTTTGACTGTAAATCATGTTTTCATTATATCAAAAAATAAAAATCTGGACTATAATCCACTGTCAAAAACCATCAAAAACTTATAAATATTGAGGTAGAAAGAATAATTTAGATATAACAACTCCTCTTAATTTAACACTTACTTATATTAAGTCAAACCTCCATAAAGTTAATATTTCTAACAAAATTTCAATCTTAACTTAAAACAGTCGTGAAAGTAAACATCAAATCATCACTCGTAAAAAACTAAAAAAGCCTGACAAAAGGACAGACTTTTTTGCTTATAAATATTAGATATTAGATATTAGAGAACAGCCATGCTAATGAAATTAAGGATAAACAAGATATCCAAAATCCACATGACAAGATGAACATCTTTTGCTTGACCTTTGATAATTTTGACCAAAGTGTAAGTAAGGAAACCAGCTGCAATACCGTAGGTAATGCTATATGAGAATCCCATAAAAATAGAAGTGAAAAAGGCAGGAATCGCTTCAGACAAATCTTCCCAATCCACACCCTTAAGGTTAGAGAGCATCATAACACCTACAATGATAAGAATAGGTGCAGTTGCTGCACTAGGAACAATTGAGACAAGTGGGCTAAAGAAACTTGAAATCGCAAAGAGTGCTGCAACCACAAGAGCTGTCAAACCAGTACGTCCACCAGCACCAATACCTGCTGCAGATTCAATGTAAGTTGTAACGTTTGAAGTCCCGGCAATGGCACCAATACTTGTACCAACGAGGTCAGAGTAAAGGGCACGGTCAAGAGCTTTAGATTCATTGTTATCACCTGTTGAAGCGATGATACCAACCTTCTCACCAGTACCAATCAAAGTACCGATAGTATCAAAGATATCAGTTAATGAGAAGGCAAGAATAGCCATAAAGACACCTGGCAAACGTGACACGTCTGAGAAGAGAGAACCCAAACCTTTAGAACCCAGAGCTACACCAAAGACTTGCCCCAAATCCTTAATAGAAGCAGTCAAACTAGCAGCATGCCAGTCAATACTACCAAGGTCAACTACACCAGCAAAAATTGCGATAACAGTTGTTACAACAATTGAAAGGAGGACACCTCCACGAATTCCCTTAACAATAAAGAAAATCGCAACTGCAAGCCCAATCAAACCTACAATAACAGTTGGATTATTGAAAGCTACCAAACCAGGTGTAGCAGCTGATGAAGCTGTAATTGAAGCTTGAGCCATATCAGCTCCCTTTCCGCTTACAGTATAAGTACCTGGATCAATTGCAAACTTCAAGAAACCTGCATTTTTAATACCTACATAAGCAAGGAAAATACCAATACCTGCTGAAATGGCAGACTTAAGTGCTGTCGGAATAGATTCAATAATCATCTTACGTACTTTAGTAACTGTGATAATCAAAGAAATAACACCACACAAAAAGACCATAGCCAAGGCTTCTTGCCAAGTGTAGCCCAAAGAAAAGACCACTGTGTAGGTAAAGAAGGCATTGAGACCCATACCAGGCGCTTGAGCGTAAGGTAGGTTAGCATAAAACGCCATCATCAACGTTCCTGCAACCGCACCAATGATGGTAGCCAAGAACACACCTTGAGCAGGCATGCCAGTCTGGGCTAACATAGATGGGTTGACAAAGAGGATATAAGACATGGCAAAGAAGGTTGTCAAACCTGCTGTAACCTCTGTACGAACATCAGTACCATGCTCTTTTAATTTGAAAAACTTTTCCATGAAAGTTTATACTCCTTAATAAAAAATTGTCAAAATCCGAATGATATCGGAACATTCTCACGTAGAATGCTACATCACCATTCTACATGAAATCATTTGATGGTGCAAGGTTTATTTTCTGATAGTTTTATCGCTAAAAACCGAACATTCCACCACCGACCTGGGTCAAACCCCAACAAAGAACTGATTTCTGTTATAATAGAAACATGACAAAAAAATTGATTGCACTAGATCTCGATGGAACGCTTTTGCGACCAGATGGAACTATTTCAGAATTTACAAAAACAACTATTAAAGATGTACAAAACAAAGGTCATCAAGTCGTTATCGCTACCGGTCGTCCTTACCGTATGGCTATTGATCATTACAAAACATTAGGCTTAGAGACACCGCTCATTACCTTTAATGGCTCCTTGACCAATCTCCCAGACCGAGAATGGGCTTACGAGCACTCGGTCAAGTTGGACAAAAAATACCTAGTTAACCTCTTACAACGACACGATGAGTTAGAGATGGATTTTCTTGCTAGTGAATACCGCAAGCACTTTTATATCACTATGGAGCACCCAGAGCGTATTCAACCACAACTCTTTGGGGTTGATAAAATCATTGAGGCTATGCGTTTAGAGCCAGCTAAAATCACACGCAATCCTAACGCTCTTCTTATGCAGACCCGTCACGAAGACAAGTACCAACTAGCCAGAGATATTAAGAAAGATTTCAAAGAAGAAATTGAGGTTGATTCTTGGGGTGGACCACTTAATATCTTGGAGTTTTCACCTAAAGGAATTAATAAAGCTTATGCCCTGAACTACCTACTCAAAGCCATGCGAAAATCTCCAGATGATTTGATTGCCTTTGGGGACGAACACAATGATACAGAGATGTTGGAGCTTGCCAAGACTGGCTATGCCATGAAAAATGCCAGTTCTGTCCTTCTCCCCCACGCTAACGAACAAATTAAGTGGACTAATGAGGAAGACGGCGTTGCCCGTAAACTTCAGGAACTACTTTTATAAACAGGAAAAGACACTGAAGAATTCTTCGGTGTCTTTTCTTCTGATTAAGGTAAAATAGCTACTGCACGCACTGGGGAACCTGTCGCCTTGTCCCAGTGAGGAAATGCAATTGAAATCAAAGCACCAACGGCTGGAACTTGATCTAATTGATTCAGGACCTCTACTTGATAAATGTCTTGATCCAAGAGATAGTATTCGTTAACCAATCCATGTTCTGCTGCCGGAATACCGGCATCTGTATCAAAGGTTTCATGACCTACTGCTTTGACATGGCGTTCATGAATCAAGAATTCTAGGGCTTCACGGCTCCAACCTGGACTTTGCTGAACCCCATTGTCATCCAGGTTACGCATAGCATCTTGACTTGGCCAACGTTTTGACCAATCACTACGGAAAGCGACAAAGGCCCCTTCGGTAATTTGTCCATGTTCTGCTTCAAAGTCTAAGATATCTTGTTTGCTCAAGATAAAGTTTGGATTAGCAGCAACTTCTTTAGACTTGTCGATAACATAAAGTGGCAGGAGAAGGTCTTTAATGTCAATCTCATCCAACCAACGACCACCTTCTACAAAGTGAATCGGTGCATCGATATGGGTTCCGTATTGACCAACTACTGTAAATTTTTGAACATGGAAACCATCTTTTAATGTGAAAAGGTCTTCTTGTTTCAAAGCTGGAAGAGCCGGAAAGTGTGGGCTTTCCGCATTAATCTTGTGGGTCAAGTCTACCCACTTTTTAGTTTGCAATTCATTGTAAATACTTAGTAAATCTGACATAAGGAGGTCCTCTTTTCTTATAGATTTAACATTAAATAGTTAATTGGAGCTATTATATCAGTCACAAGCAGACGTTACAAGCGTTTATTGTTATTTTGCATAATCCCATTTCCTCTATTTAAATATAGTTATTAACTATATATGATTGTTTTTAGCCTGATTTAAAATAAAAATTGGAAGTTTTTGAAGTTTTTTGGTACTTTTTGCGCAAAACTTATTGACATAGTAATGAAAGCGTTTTATAATTAATCTGTTCTAATTTCGAAGGTTTAAAAAATATTGTTGTCATTTTCATGCTGAGGGATGGTAATACCAATAATTATTTTTCTATTCCTAAGAAACATTATATTAAAGGAGGAAGAACACTAATGGGTATCGGTATTATTATTGCTAGCCATGGTAAATTCGCTGAAGGTATTCACCAATCAGGTTCTATGATTTTTGGTGAACAAGAGAAAGTTCAAGTCGTTACTTTCATGCCAAATGAAGGTCCTGACGACTTGTACGCTCACTTCAAAGATGCCATCGCTCAATTTGACACAGACGACGAAATTCTAGTCCTTGCAGACCTTTGGTCTGGGTCACCATTTAATCAGGCAAGCCGAATTAAGGAAGAAAATCCTGATCGCAAGATGGTTATCGTAACAGGGCTCAACTTGCCAATGCTTATCCAAGCATATACGGAACGTATGGTAGCTCCTGATGCAAGCGTTGAGGAGGTTGTCGCAAATATTTATAAGGAAACTAAAGAAGGTGTTAAAGTCCTTCCAGACGGCCTCATTCCTGAAGAAGACGCCAAATCAACTGACGCTAAACCTTCTATTCCTAAAGGCACTATTCCTGAAGGAACAGTTCTTGGTGATGGCAAAATCAAATACGTTTTGGCTCGTGTTGACACACGTCTCCTCCACGGTCAGGTCGCAACTGGTTGGACTCACTCAACTCACCCAGACCGTATCATCGTTGTTTCAGACACTGTTTGTCATGATAAACTTCGTACAAACATGATTAAACAAGCTGCTCCATCTGGTGTTCAAGTTCACGTTATCCCAATTAAAAACATGGTTAAAGCAAACAATGACCCACGTTTTGGCGATACACGCGCTATGCTTCTCTTTGAATCTGTTGAAGATGCTCTTGCTGCTGTTAAAGCTGGTGTTGACGTTACAGAAATCAACCTTGGTTCTTCAGCTTATAAGGAAGGAAAAGTCAACGTTACTAAGGCTCTTTCATTTGACCAAACAGATGTGGATGCTATCAAAGAATTGCAATCATTGGGTGTCAAATTTGACGTCCGCGGGGTACCAAGTGATAGCCCAACAAACGTTGATGCCTTGATTAAGTCAGCTGAAACTAAATTAGCAGAGAAGAAATAATTTTGGAGGATACATAAATGAGTTTAGTACAAATTATTTTAGTCGTAATTGTTGCTTTCATCATTGGTTGTAGCTCAGTTAACGACCAAATCGAAACTTACCAACCAGTTGTGGCCTGTTCCCTTATTGGTTTGGTTACTGGCCACCTCGAACTCGGCGTTATGTTGGGTGGTAGCTTGCAGTTGATCACTATGGGATGGGCTAACGTTGGTGCTGCCATGGCACCAGACGCTTCACTTGCCGCAGTAGCTTCTACCATTATCCTTATCTTGGGCGGTCAAGGAGCTAAAGGGATTGGTCCAGCCATCGCCCTTGCAGTTCCATTGGCTGTTGCCGGTCTTGCCTTGACAATGTTTGTCCGTACTGCTACAGTCTTCATCGCTCACGCTATGGATAGTCGTGCTGAAGCAGCTGATATTGCTGGAATTGAAAGATGGCACTTTATTGGTATGGCCCTCCAAGGTCTCCGTGTTGCTATCCCTGCCCTCCTCTTGCTCTTGATTCCTGCACACATCGTCCAAACGGGTCTTGAAGCTATGCCTGAATGGTTAACATCAGGGATGACAATCGGTGGTGGTATGGTTGTAGCCGTTGGTTATGCCATGGTTATCAACATGATGTCTAGTCGTGAAGTTTGGCCATTCTTCTTCCTTGGTTTTGCTTTGGCTGCTCTCAAAGAATTAACCTTAATTAGCTTGGGCGTTATCGGTCTCTGTCTTGCCGTGATGTACCTTGCGCTCGAAGCTAGTGGTTCAAATGGTTCTTCAAATGATGGAGGATCAGGTGATCCCCTCGGTGAAATTCTGGAAGACTTTTAATTAGGAGGAAAGAAAATGGCTGATTCAAAAATTAAATTAACAAAAGCAGATCGTTTTAAAGCTTTCTTGCGCTCATACTTTCTTTTAGCTTCATTCAACTATGAACGTATGCAAAATGGTGGTGTGGCTTACACCCTTATTCCTGCAATCAAAAAACTTTATCAATCAAAAGAAGAACGTGCAGCTGCCCTTAAACGTCACTTGGAATTCTTCAATACACAACCATTCATGGCCAACCCAATCTTTGGGGTTACACTTGCCTTGGAAGAAGAACGTGCCAACGGCGCTGACATTGACGATGCTGCTATCTCAGGGGTTAAGGTCGGTATGATGGGACCTCTTGCAGGTGCCGGTGACCCTCTCTTCTGGTTTACCCTTCGTCCAATCTTCCTCTCACTCGGAGCAGGCTTGGCTGTTTCAGGTAACATCATGGGCCCAATCGTTTTCTTCGTTCTTTGGAACGTTATGGTAGCTGCCGTTAAGTGGTATACTCAAGAATTCGGCTATCGTGCTGGTACTGCGATTACGGACGACTTGTCAGGTAACCTCCTTCAACAAGTCACTCGTGGAGCTTCAATGATGGGGATGTTCGTTATCGGTTCTCTTATTCAACGTTGGGTAAGCATCACCTTTACACCAGTTGTTTCTACTGTTAAACAACAAGATGAAGCATTCATTCATTGGGATAAACTACCAAAAGGGATTGCCGGTGTCAAAGAAGCCTTTCTTCAACAAGCTGCTGGTAAATCACTTGAAGCTAACAAGGTAACAACCTTGCAAGATAACTTAAACCAATTGATTCCTGGTTTGGCTGCCCTTGGATTGACTTTCCTTTGTATGTATCTTCTTAAGAGAAAAGTTTCTCCAATCATCATCATCTTGGGTATCTTTGTCCTTGCTATCTTGCTCCACATCATTGGTCTACTTTAATCGGAGCAAATCATGGTTAAATCACTCAATATGGAAATGGCTCACACAACTAAGGGAACTTGGTTCCGTGAAGGGCCAATTTACGGAAATATCATGGTTGGAGATAAGGCTTTCGAGTTTTACAATGACACAAAACTACAAGACTATATTCAGATTCCTTGGGATGAAATCACTTATGTGATTGCTGATGTTTACTTTGGCGGTAAAGTCATCCCACGCTTTGAAATCCGTACAAAGCAAAATGGACGTTTCCGTTTTGCCAGTCGAAAAAGCAGAACAACCTTAAAAGAAATTCAAAAAAGAATTCCACGTGAAAGCTTAAGAAAGGCTCCTAGCTTTCTAGTTGTTCTTAAGCAAGGCTTTAAAAATCTTTTCCGACACATTGTTAAGAAGAACTAGTCTTCGAATAGCATAAAAAGATTATCAGATTTAATCATCTGATAATCTTTTTATAATTTTTCGCTCATTTCTGACAGCGATTAGTCTGTTTTACATTTTTGTTTCACTAGCTATTGACATTTTAGTGGAAGCCTTTTAGAATGTAATTGTTCTTGATTTCTTATGTTCAAAAAGATTGAGAGGCGCTTTTTTTGCCGTCTTAATGAAATCGGAGATAGTCTTTTTAAGCCTAGGAAAAAAATATTTTAAAGGAGGAGAACACGAATGGGTATCGGTATTATTATCGCCAGCCATGGTAAGTTCGCTGAGGGAATCCACCAATCAGGATCTATGATTTTTGGAGACCAAGAGAAGGTTCAAGTCGTTACCTTTATGCCAAGTGAAGGTCCTGATGACCTTTACGCCCACTTCAACGATGCCATTGCACAATTCGATGCTGATGATGAAATTCTTGTTTTGGCTGACCTTTGGAGTGGTTCACCATTTAACCAAGCCAGCCGTATCGCTGGAGAAAATCCAGATCGCAAGATTGCCATCATCACAGGACTTAACTTGCCAATGCTAATCCAAGCATACACAGAACGTATGATGGATGCTAACGCTACAGCGGAGCAAGTTGCTGGTAATATCATCAAGGAAGCTAAGGGTGGTATTAAAGCACTTCCAGAGGAGCTTAATCCTGCGGAAGAAACTACAGCAGCACCTCAAGAAGCAGCAGCACCTCAAGGAGCTATCCCTGAAGGGACAGTTATTGGAGATGGTAAGCTCAAGATTAACTTGGCACGTTTGGATACACGTCTTTTGCATGGTCAGGTTGCGACTAACTGGACACCTGCATCTAAAGCAGACCGCATCATTGTAGCATCAGATGATGTTGCTAAAGACGAATTGCGTAAAGAATTGATCAAACAAGCAGCACCAAATGGGGTTAAAGCAAACGTTGTTCCAATTCAAAAATTGATTGATGCTTCTAAGGACCCACGCTTTGGTAACACACACGCGCTTATCTTGTTCGAAACTGTTCAAGACGCACTTCGTGCTATCGAAGGTGGCGTGCCAATCAAAGAACTTAACGTTGGTTCTATGGCTCACTCAACTGGTAAAACAATGGTTAACAACGTTTTGTCTATGGACAAAGACGATGTTGCTTGCTTCGAAAAATTGCGTGACCTTGGCGTTGAATTCGACGTCCGTAAGGTTCCAAATGATTCTAAAAAAGATTTGTTTGACCTTATCAAAAAAGCTAACGTTCAATAACCTTCATTCGGATAAATTAGTTGATAAACTCAGCTAATCACAACTCAATAGAAAAGGAATTATAACCATGTCAGATATGTCAATTATTTCTGCAATTTTGGTCGTAGTTGTTGCCTTCCTTGCTGGTCTTGAAGGTATCCTTGACCAATTCCAATTCCACCAACCACTTGTTGCTTGTACTCTTATTGGTGCTGCTACAGGTAACCTCACTGCAGGTATCATGCTTGGTGGTTCCCTTCAAATGATTGCCCTTGCTTGGGCAAACATCGGTGCTGCCGTAGCTCCTGACGCCGCCCTTGCATCTGTTGCTGCTGCCATCATTTTGGTTAAAGGTGGTAACTTCACAACTGAAGGTATCGGTGTTGCGACTGCAACAGCTATCCCGCTTGCGGTTGCAGGTCTCTTCCTAACTATGCTTGTTCGTACAGCATCTGTTGCCCTTGTTCATGCTGCAGATAAAGCTGCAGAACACGGAAACATCGCTGGTGTTGAACGTGCACACTACCTTGCTCTCCTTCTTCAAGGTTTGCGTATTGCTGTGCCAGCAGCCCTTCTTCTTGCTATCCCAGCCCAATCTGTTCAACATGCCCTTGGCTTGATGCCTGACTGGCTTAACCATGGTATGGTTGTCGGTGGTGGTATGGTCGTAGCCGTTGGTTACGCCATGGTTATCAACATGATGGCTACTCGTGAAGTTTGGCCATTCTTTGCCATCGGTTTTGCTTTCGCAGCAATTAGCCAATTGACACTTATCGCTCTTGGTGCCATTGGTGTTGCCATCGCCTTCATCTACCTCAACCTTTCTAAACAAGGTGGCGGAAATGGTGGCGGAACTTCATCTGGTTCAGGCGACCCAATCGGCGATATCTTGGAAGACTACTAGGAAGGGGTGCTCTCATGGCTGAAAAAATTCAATTATCTCAAGCGGATCGTAAAAAGGTTTGGTGGCGCTCACAATTCTTGCAAGGTTCATGGAACTATGAACGTATGCAAAACTTGGGTTGGGCTTACTCACTCATTCCTGCTATCAAAAAACTTTATACTAACAAAGAGGACCAAGCCGCAGCTCTTAAACGTCACTTGGAATTCTTCAACACTCACCCTTACGTAGCTGCTCCTATCATGGGGGTTACTTTAGCTCTTGAAGAAGAAAAAGCTAATGGTACTGAAATCGAAGATGCGGCTATCCAAGGGGTTAAAATCGGTATGATGGGACCACTTGCCGGTATCGGTGACCCTGTCTTCTGGTTCACAGTTCGTCCAATCCTTGGTGCCCTTGGTGCATCATTGGCACAAGCTGGTAACATCGCTGGTCCACTTATCTTCTTCATCGGTTGGAACCTTATCCGTATGGCCTTCTTGTGGTACACTCAAGAACTTGGTTACAAAGCAGGTTCAGAAATCACTAAAGACATGTCTGGTGGTATCTTGAAAGATATTACTAAAGGGGCATCAATCCTTGGTATGTTCATCTTGGCCGTCCTCGTTGAACGTTGGGTCTCTATCGTCTTCACTGTAAATCTTCCAGGTAAAGTTTTGTCTAAAGGTGCCTATATCGAGTGGCCTAAAGGAAATGTTACTGGTGACCAACTAAAAACTATCCTTGGTCAAGCCAACGATAAGCTTAGCTTTGATAAGATTCAAGTCGATACCCTACAAAAACAATTGGATTCATTAATTCCAGGTTTGATGGGACTTCTCCTTACTTTTGCATGTATGTGGTTGCTTAAGAAGAAAGTTTCACCAATCACAATCATCATCGGACTCTTTGTAGTTGGTATTGTTGCAAGCTTCTTCGGAATCATGTAAAAAGAGTAAGAGTTTAGCAAAGCTGAACTCTTTTCTTATGCTATAATAAAGGTACTACAATCAAAAAGCGAGATAGATATGGCACAATCACTAAACAAAACAGTTGAACTGCATACAACAGGCGTTTCCTACATGGCTATCGGAGGTAAAGTCGGTAAATTTCTAATTGGAGATGTAGCTCTTGAATTCTACCCTGATGTCAATGTTGAACAATACATTCAAATTCCATGGACTAGCATTACACAAATCGGTGCAAATGTATCAGGAAAGAGAATCAGCCGTCATTTTGAAATATTAACCGACAAGAGTAAATTCCTCTTTGCCTCTAAAGATTCTGGGAAGATTCTAAAGATTGCTAGGGAACACCTTGGCAATGAAAAAGTCGTCAAACTACCAACTCTCATCCAAACCATTGGTGCTCGTATCAAAGGTTTATTTGCCAAAAAATCATAATTTTTGTATAATTGTAAAGGACGGATAAGTAATAGCTAGACCTTTACAGAAAGCCTGCGGTTGCTGTGAGCAGGTAGGGTTGACCTACGAAATTCTACCGTTTCTAATAATTAAAAACATAAACAAGTGCACTCCTGTGAAGTTGGATGGAACCGTGGCCCATGTCACTCCAACACTTTCACCGGGTGTTTTATTTTTTGGAGGAACTTATGTTAGATGTAAAACGTATTCGTAACGACTTTGATGCCCTTTCCGAGAAATTGGCTACACGTGGTGTCGTTGCTGAGACTTTAAATGAACTAAAAGAGCTTGATGTTAAACGCCGTGAACTTCTTATCAAATCTGAAGAACTCAAAGCTCAACGTAATATTGCTTCAGACGGTATTGCTCAGGCAAAACGTAATAAAGAAGACGCCTCAGAACAAATTGCAGCCATGCAAAAAGTTTCTGCAGAAATTAAAGAAATTGATTCTGAACTTGCTGCTATTGATGAAAAACTTAACAATATCGTTGTGACACTTCCAAACACACCACACGAGACTGTACCAGTTGGTACTGACGAGGATGAGAATGTAGAAGTTCGTCGTTGGGGAACACCTCGTGACTTTGATTTTGAGATTAAACCTCACTGGGATCTTGGTGAAGACCTTGGTATTCTTGATTGGGAACGTGGCGCTAAAGTTACTGGTTCTCGCTTCCTCTTCTACAAAGGCTTAGGAGCAAAATTAGAACGTGCGATTTACAACTTCATGTTGGATGAGCACGCTAAAGAAGGTTACACTGAAATGATCACACCTTACATGGTTAACCACGACTCTATGTTTGGTACTGGTCAATATCCAAAATTCAAAGAAGATACTTTCGAGCTTGATGGCACTGATTACGTCCTTATCCCAACAGCTGAAGTTCCTTTGACTAACTACTACCGCGGTGAGATTCTTGACGGTAAAGAATTGCCAATCTACTTCACAGCTATGAGCCCTTCATTCCGTTCAGAAGCTGGTTCAGCAGGTCGTGACACACGTGGTTTGATTCGCCTTCACCAATTCCACAAGGTTGAAATGGTCAAATTCTCAAAACCAGAAAGCTCATACGATGAATTGGAAAAAATGGTAGTTAACGCTGAAAATATCCTTCAAAAACTTAACTTGCCATACCGTGTCATCACTTTGTGTACTGGAGATATGGGATTCTCAGCTGCGAAAACTTACGACTTGGAAGTTTGGATACCAGCACAAAATACCTACCGCGAAATTTCTTCATGTTCAAACACAGAAGATTTCCAAGCTCGTCGTGCACAAATCCGTTACCGTGACGAAGCTGATGGTAAAGTAAAACTTCTTCACACTCTCAACGGTTCAGGGCTTGCTGTCGGACGTACAGTGGCCGCTATCCTTGAAAACTACCAAAACGAAGATGGTTCAGTAACTATCCCTGAAGTTCTTCGTCCTTACATGGGTGGTGCTGAAGTGATTTCACCGAAATAAATAAATGAGGTTGAGACAATTGTTCCAACCTCGTTTTTATTTTACTTTATACCAATGATGCAGTAGTAAACCGAACTTTTCGTCCACTTTCTAGCTCAGGAGAAACCAAGTTAACCTTGTAGGGCTGTTATTACGAAAGGGATTCCTTTGAGTGCTAACTTAAAGTTCTCATTCAAAAAAGAACCTGACTTTAAGATGATAAGTCAAGTTCCTCGTAACATATTTTTGGAGATATAACCCATCACATTTCAGATTATTATATCTGATAAAAACGCTAGTAATATAAACTTATATAGTTTTACTACTTATGTATCATTATCATCCCCCCCATGAACTCCTCTGTTGTCATTACTTGAGCAAATTCACCGTGTAAGGATACTAGATTTATGGTATGCAGGACCTCTGGATCTATCAAATGACCATCTAAATTGGGTAGGGCAAAACTGGCCGTTGCATCTGAAATAAGTAACGTCTTAAACCCTAAATTAGCCGCCATGCGAGTTGTGGTAGACACACAGTGTGGCAAGGTTAAGCCTGCAATAACTAACTTATCAATTTTTTTATCTCTTAAATAGCTTTCTAAATTCGTCCCAATGAAAGCACTATTAACTATCTTTTGGAAAACAGGTTCACCTGGGCATGGTTGAAAGCCATCTTTAAAATCTTGACCTTGAGATACGTGAAAACGTGATTGAGTATTCTCAGATACGTGTTGAACATGCAGTACTGGCCATCCCTTTTCTCTAAAAAAATTGAGTAATTTTTGGGAATTCACTTCAAGCTGAGGGTTATTACGTTCTCCCCATGAACTATTATCAAAGGCCTTTTGCATATCAATCATTAATAATCCTTGCATTTTTACTCTCCTTTTTACACTAATCTTCCAACAACTTATTTGCATCCTGACAACTATCATAATAAGGCCTTAGCAGTTGAAAGCCTTCCATTAGTTGATCTAGCAAGTCATCTATAGTCAAGCTATCCGTCACAGGAACATCATATTTAACCAAGACCTTTCGAACACGACCATCTTTGACTGCTTTTTTAAACATATGACGGTTCGCTTCAGTCCCTTCCACACGATGACTGTCACCATCTTCTTGAGCAAGATAATAAAGTGGAGAAGTAATCGGTAAGTCTAGGACCTTATGTTGCTTCGCTAGAGTAGTATCTGATTTTTTCCGTTCGACAAAGCTCACTTCAACTGATATTCCCCAATCTTCAGCTTGACCGTAGAGTCGAATCGCCATAGCAACATCATCTAAACTGTCCTCAGGTTCCCTGTAATAGCACCAGAAATGTGGACGGCATATTTGTGCCTGGTTAGCCCAATTGCTGACACGATCCATTTTCATGGGATCTAGGCGCTCCTCTAGACGTTTTGCTAAAGTCTGCATCTCCTTACGAGCAGCTTGTCCCAAATTTTTGAGCGCTTCCATCTCTTCCTGATGCGGACCCGCTTTTTCAGGTTTGATATACTTAACTCCTTGTTTAGATAAATAAGCTTGAATATTTTCTAACATCGTTTTCTCCTTACAATGATAAAAGACCAACCCATAAAGATTCTATTCTGGTTGGTCTACTTTTTTATTTACGTTTACGGGCAATCAAATGGATTGGTGTTCCCTCAAAACCAAAGGCCTGACGAATTTGATTTTCCAAGAAACGCATGTATGAGAAGTGCATAAGCTCTTCTTCATTGACAAAGACAACAAATGTTGGTGGTTTAACCGAAACTTGTGTGCCGTAGAAAATCTTAAGGCGTTTTCCTTTGTCAGTTGGTGTTGGGTTGATGGCGATGGCATCCATGATAACATCATTCAAGACAGCCGATGAAATACGACGGTTTTGACTCTCACTGATGCGTTTAATCATCTCCGGCAACTTGTTAAGACGTTGTTTCGTCTCAGCTGATACAAAGATAATTGGGGCATAGCTCAAGAATTGGAACTGATCACGGATATCTGCTTCCCAGTTGGAAACAGTATGGTTGTCCTTCTTGATCGTATCCCATTTGTTAACTACAATGATAATCCCTTTACCAGCTTCATGAGCAAAACCAGCAATACGCTTGTCATACTCACGGATACCTTCTTCGGCATTGATAACCATAAGAACAATATCAGAGCGGTCAATGGCACGCATAGAACGCATTACAGAGTATTTTTCTGTGTTTTCATAAACCTTACCAGATTTACGCATTCCAGCAGTGTCAATCATGGTATACTCTTGACCGTCACTGTCCACAAAGTTTGTATCAATGGCATCACGAGTCGTACCAGCAATAGGACTTGCAATCACTCGGTCCTCACCTAAAATGGCGTTAATCAAACTTGATTTTCCGACGTTTGGACGCCCAATCAAACTGAAACGGATGATATCTGGATTTTCCTCTTCAACTTCTGTTGGAAGATTTTCAACGATAGCATCGAGAACATCCCCCGTACCAATACCGTGTACAGATGAAACTGGGTAGGGATCGCCAAGCCCAAGAGAATAGAAATCATAGATATCTGCACGCATTTCAGGGTTATCCACTTTATTTACCGCCAAGATAACTGGCTTGTTGGTCTTATAGAGAATACGGGCAACGTACTCATCCGCATCTGTCACGCCTTCCTTGCCTGAAACGACAAAGACAATAACATCAGCTTCAGTCATGGCAATGTCAGCTTGGTGCTTAATCTGTTCCATGAATGGAGCATCGACATCATCGATACCACCTGTATCAATCAAGCTAAATTGACGGTTAAGCCACTCAGCAGAGGTATAAATACGGTCACGTGTTACCCCTTCAACGTCTTCGACGATGGAGATACGTTCACCCGCAATTCGGTTAAATAGGGTCGACTTCCCAACATTTGGGCGACCCACGATAGCAACTGTAGGTAATGTCATATATTTAAGTCCCTGATTAAATTAGGGATTCCTTTCTTCATTTAGCAGTCTCACTTCCACCAAGGAAAGCAAACACGCTTGTTCTTTATCATTATTAGGATCACCTTAACGGCGATTAACACCTTTCAAGTGAACCTCTTTAGCTAGAAAACGAATACGTTCCATCACACGTTTGGCCTGCCAAGTCTCGTCTCCTTGACGACCATTGGATAGCTTAGCTTCTAAATCTGCAAAACTATAGTTGGATGTGAAGAAGGTTGGTAGCTCCTCAATCATGCGATACTGGAGAATGACTTGCAAAACATCATCCCTAATCCAAGAAGAGAATTGCTCTGCACCAATATCATCTAAAACTAGGACTTCTGCTTCTTTGACAGCATCAATTTGTTCCTTCACAGAACCGTCCTTAATCCCATTTCTAACATCAATAGTAAAAGATGGATAATGAATAATGGTCGTAGCAACCTTCTTAGTCTCTGAAAGCTCATGGGCCATAGCTGCCAACATGAAGGATTTCCCAACCCCCATATCCCCGTAGATATAGAGACCTTTCTGGTCTGGACTAGGGTAATTAGCCACAAAATCAACAAGTGTCTCAAAGGTATCAACACGAGCGACATCATCTAGTGCGATATCAGCAAAGGTAATCTTGCGATAAGACTGAGGCAAACTCAGCAAGTTAATCCGCTTAGAAATAGCCTGTTGTTCTTGCTGCTCCTTAAGCTGACGCGTTTCCTTATAGGTCACATCAGCGTAGCCTTCATTCATGGTCAGAATCGGCTCATACCCTTTGGCAATGTAGGTGACATCACCTTCTTTGACCTTACGGCATTCCACCAAGAATTGATTGAACTTTGGAAGACTACGCTTGATTTGGTCCTGACTTAAGCCATGTTCTTGAATAAAGCTAGTCACTCTTGGATCCGCCAAAATTTGCTTCATTAAATCTGTTGCATTACCAGACCCATGATGCCCTGTTCGGTTGAGGGTTTGTCCAACTCTTTCCATTGGCTACTCCTTTCCTTTTTCTAGTTTTGCCAAAGCCCGACGTCTAATTTCGTCTAACTTGGCTTGATCGGCCTGACTGGTTTGATTATCGTAATCAGGATCACTCCAGCTAGGTACATTTGTTTTCCTCTTAGAATCATCTTTTGCCCGCTGTGATTTTTTGTCGTAACCACTACGCAAAGCCAAAAGCCCTTGTTCAGCAGTAACAATCTTCTTAAAGGCAAAATCGTTGGCAAGTTTAGAGATATACTCTCGGTTCACATTTGTTGAACGTGTCCGTCCCAAACTGTAGGCAACCATGAGGTTAATAACCTCATCCATAAAGCCTCTTTGTGCCAAATCCGTGAGAATCTTCTTCTCAGAATTAGTTACAGTCCCGCCTGGACCCTTAGCACTCTGTAAGTAATCAACAGGTTTTTCAGATTTAACAGCTTTAAGAATCTTTTGCTCCGTCTCCGTCAATGCAGAATTACCACCCAATTTTTGAGCTTGAGCTTGCTCTAATTGCACTTGCATACGCTTGACAATAATCTGGTGGTTTACGGCTGTCTTTTTAGCTAAGAGATAGGTATCATACCAATTCATGTCATAGGTTTCAGACAATTTATAGATTTCTGGAACATCTGTCTTTTCATCTGTAAATACAAGTCCATCAGCCTGCATACGATTCCTGAAACTACTTAAATCAAATGAATTTTTAGGCTTAATTTCAGAAACAGACTTTTGAGCCAAACGCTCATCAGTAAAAACATCCGAAAAACGTTTAGATAAATCTTGTAAACCATGTAAACTCGTCGGTTTTAAAGCATCTACTGCTGGTTCACCAATTTTTTGCTCTAGAAGTGAACTATAGACCGCATGCTTTAGAAACTGCTCGATAGATAGGGGAGACTTAAGCTCTACAACATAAAACCCTTGAGGTGACTGGTAAAAGGCCAAGAGATCTACCGCTGTCAGGACCGCCAGGGATTCCTGAAGAGGCTGCATACCAAAGTTTAGATGATTCAGAATAGCCGCAAACTTATGGCGGTGATTACCATTGTCATAGAAAGCCATAAAATACTGGTAGAGTGCGTATCCCTCACTCCCGATAATGGGATAATAGCAACGCATCAAGCTTGCCTGATCGGGAACGATAACCTGATTGCCAACATAGACAAATTCTTCAATAGGTCTCATTTTTTAGACTCTTTTTTCGCACGGACAGTCTTGGTGATTTCTTGAAGCAATTTTTCAATCTCATCAACATCTTTGAAAGAACGGTAGACGCTGGCAAAACGGACATAGGTAATTTCATCAAGGTCTGCTAGTTCTTTCATGACTAAATTCCCAATAACTTCACTATCAACCTCTCCATCATGGTTACGGCGAATGTTTTGCTCTATGCGGGTGATGGCATTTTCAATATCCTCACTTGAAACTGGGCGCTTCTGAGCACTCATCAAGATACCATTGAAAATCTTATCTCGAGAGAATTGTTCACGAGTACCGTCTTTTTTGACAACTAAAAGTGGAACTTCTTCCACACGCTCAAATGTAGTAAAACGGGCATGACAAGCATCACACTCTCGACGACGACGAATAGTATTTCCATCCTCTGCCTGACGGCTATCGATAACATTAGATTTATTATGTTGACATTTTGGACAACGCATGCACTTCACCACCAATCTTCGAAATTCAGTACTCTATTTTACCATAAAAACACATAAAAAGCACGTCTTTAACTAGACGTGCTCATGATTGAGCATTAGTATAAATCTCTTGTAAATTGACTTAATCCTCAAGTTGAGGTGTCGTAGTTTCTGACCCTGCAAAAGGAATGTAGAGGTCAAAACGTGTACCCACACCAAGTTCTGAACTGACATCAATATGGCATCGATAAGCTTCCACAATTTGATAGAGGATTGATAAGCCAATACCCACACCAGATTGGGTTGTCGTACGGTTACGCGCCTTATCTGAACGATAGAAGCGTTCAAAGATATGTTCAATATCTTCTTTGGAGATACCCTCACCATTATCCTGTACCTGTACTAACATCTCATCTTCCAGAGCCTTGATAGTAACCTGGATTTCCTTATTAACAGGCGAATACTTGACTGCATTATCAATCAAAATAGTAATAACCTGTTCAAAGTGCTGGCTGTAAATCTGTGCTGGACGCTCTGAACTCTCAAAATCATTGAGGTAGAATTGGTAGTCTTCATGTAGGACACGGAAATTCCCAATAACCGTACGGATTGAAGAATTCAAATCACATGTATCATTTCTATGATTGTCAAATGACCCTTTAACACGAATAGAATCCAACATATCGTTAATCATAATCGTCATACGGTTGGCTTCGTGACTTGCAGCTTCAAGACTTTCTTCAAGGATTTCAGGATCATTTTTACCCCAACGTTGCAAGAGGTCCATATGTCCCTTAATAACTGCAATTGGAGTACGTAATTCGTGACTGACGTCACTCAAGAAACGCATCTGCATCTGATTATTTTCTTGAATTTTATCCATCATACGGTTAAAGTTAACCGCCAAATCACCAATCTCATCATGACTCTCAATCTTAGAACGAAGCTCCAAGTCACTTGGCGAATCTGTAATAATACCCATCGTTTCGTGCAACTGCCTCATCGGACGAAGAATAGATGTCAAGACAACTACAGTTACTGCAATAACTAAGACAGTTATTCCTACTTCAAGGAATATCAATAGAAAAATTAGACGCTCTTTTAACGCATAGTAAAATTCCAAATCATGGAAAACTTGAGCATACCCAACAATGGTCTTCTTATCCTTGCCATAGATTGGAACTTGTAATAAGAAACCACGTTTACCTTTATAGGAAACCGACTTCAGTTTATTGACCTCAGACATGCCTGGAGGTGAGTCTGTATCCTCCTCAGAAGTAAAGATAAAAGTTCCCTTTTTGTCATAAACATAGACAGACTGATTGGAATATAATTTATTAGAAACCGCAACTTGACCATCTAAGGAATGCTTTTCAGAAAGCACTCCATTAATCATTGATCCATAGATATTTTTCGGTGAATAAAGGGCCGATAAAAGCGATTCTGGACTCAACTCTTCATCAGAGTCCCAGTCCTTTTCGATATAAGTAACAACTTTTGAGATTGTATTATTTACATTTTGACGTTCACGTTGCAAAAGAAGCGTATTGGCTGAGAGAACAACAACCAGAGTGAACATCGACAATACAATAAAGAAGACCACAGCAGCTGTTATGGTCAACTTTTTTCTAATGGTTACTTTACCAAATAATTTACTCATTTTTCACGGATAACGTAACCCATCCCTCGTACTGTTTGAATATATGATTCCTTACCTGGAATGTCGATTTTCCCACGTAAGTAACGAATATAAACATCTACAACGTTTGTTTCAATTACGTCATCATATTTCCAGACTTGAAGCAAGAGTTCCTCACGAGTCATTACTTGGTTCATATTGCTTAAAAGTGTGTTCAACAAATCAAACTCACGTTTTGTCAATGGAATCGCCTCATCACCACGAATAACTGCACGGTTTTGAACATCCAATTTCAAATCGCGATAGGTTGACGCTTTAGCTGGTGCATTCTTAGTAGCTTCGATATCTTGTCGACGGAAGGTTGCACGAATACGTGCCAACAGTTCTTCAATCGCAAATGGTTTTACAATATAGTCATCAGCTCCACGGTCCAAACCGGCAACAATATCCATGATTGAGTCGCGAGCTGTCATCATCATAATATAAGTATTTTTTTCTTGTTGGAGACGACGTGTCACTTCGAAACCGTCCATCTCAGGCAACATAAGGTCCAAGAGAATAAGATCGAAATCTTTCTCAAGTGCCATTTCAAGTCCTTCGCGTCCGTTGTCTGCTGTCACAACGTCATATCCTTCGTGTTGAAGTTCAAGAGAGACAAAACGAGCAAGGTTTCTCTCATCTTCAACAATCAAAATGCGTTTGCTCATAATAACTATTTACCACTTTCATAAAAAATTTTTTGACTTCCATTTCCCCAAAAAGTATTTAGATTTACCCAATGAAAAAATCCGAAAATTAGCTTATAATGATAGAATAATATAGAATTTTAAAATTGTCAAACATTTTTAGTTTGTTTTTTTGAATTAATTGTCATCAAATAGTCCATTCAATTGAGCAAAAGGATTACTTGCCTCTTTCTTCTCTTCTTTAAGAGCTTCAAAATCCTCTTCTGACAAGACTTCCCAGTCATTACCTGAGAGCGAAATTTGTCCTGATTCCTCTTCAGGTGTCAGCACTCTCAAAGGAATATTAAGAAGAATATTATCTAAAATACTCTCATTAAGGTTAATAGTATCGCCATCCAAGATAAGAACTAGATTTTCTTCGACTAATTCCTTTTGAAGAGCAGCATCAGCCTCTTGTATAAAGGTTTCCGAGACTGGGTAATTAAACCCAAGTGTCGTAGGCTCAAGTGACCGGCTAGATGGCAAAGTAATATCATAGCTAAGTTGATAATCTAAAAGATATAAGCCATTATCATAGACTACATGACCACTTGCTTGAAGTTGTTCAAGATTTAAAACTTGGTCATAGCGTTCTTTAATTGACTCCAACAAAGAAGGTGCTTCATTAAAGGCTAGCCCTTCTGGAGACTTTCTAACTTCTGAAAGATAAATCATTTTTAATCCTCAAATTAAATTTTCCCATAGGGATCTATTTTCAATCCACAAGACCATAATCCCCTATATTCACTTTTCATTAAAGCGAGTAATTATGATTTTAGACTTAACTAACATTATATCAGATTTTAAAGAGAAAATAACATCTTTAATATTACATAATTTTCAACTTAGGAATTTTTTTAGCAGCTTATTAAAAACTGGTTCTTACTTAATCTTAAACAATCTTTTGCCATTAGATGAAAGAAATTAATTATGGTAAAATAGGGGCATTGAAACTAGATAAAAGGAATATAAAATGACACCTGAAGATTTTTACAAGGCTCTGAAAGAACTGGGGTTCGATCTCAGCCAAAAACAAAAAGACCAATTCCAACGCTACTTTGAGCTCTTGGTAGAATGGAACGAAAAGATCAACCTTACTGCAATCACAGAAAGAGACGAGGTCTACCTCAAACATTTCTACGATTCCCTAGCTCCTGTTCTCCAAGGACATATTAAAAATCAGACTATTCGACTTCTCGATATCGGAGCTGGAGCTGGATTTCCAAGTCTCCCTATGAAAATTCTTTGTCCTGAACTTGATGTGACTATCATTGACTCTCTTAATAAACGCATCAATTTCCTTAATCTCTTGGCCGATGAACTTGATCTCAGCGGTGTTCACTTCTATCATGGACGTGCAGAGGATTTTGGACAAGACAAGGCCTTCCGTGCTCAGTTTGATATTGTAACTGCCCGTGCTGTTGCACGCATGCAGGTTCTCTCAGAATTGACCATTCCTTTCTTAAAAGTGGGTGGGCAGCTTATTGCACTTAAAGCTGCAGCAGCTGACGAAGAGCTAGCCAATGCTAAAAATGCCTTGAACTTACTTTTTGCCAAGTCTGTTCTCAACGAGAACTATAAACTGCCAAATGGGGATGGACGTAATATCACCATTGTCAATAAGAAAAAAGAAACCCCAAATAAGTACCCACGTCGTGCTGGGATGCCTAACAAAAAGCCGTTATAACGTTTATCCAAGGATGTTTCTTGCTTCTTGGATTATTATTTATTCTTATGATAACTCGGAGGTTTTCATTGATCAATCGTCTTTCTGTCACGCAAAAACTTGTGCTCAGCTTTGTCTTTGTCATCATAGTGGGGAGTAGTTTACTTAGCCTTCCCATAAGCCACTATGTTAACAGTCCAGAAACAAGCTATCTAGACCATCTCTTCAATACTGTGTCAATGGTCTGTGTGACTGGACTTTCTGTTGTCCCGGTCAGTAAGGCTTACAATGGTCTTGGTCAAATTCTCTCTATGCTTCTCATGCAGACGGGAGGACTTGGACTAGTCTCTCTTGTAGCCTTTAGTACCTATACCCTTAAAAATAAATTAGGACTGAGCGATCAAGATCTCCTTCAATCCGCACTTAGTAGGGATAGCCAAAAAGATTTGAAGTCTTATCTTTTTAAGGTCTATAAAATAACTTTTTCTATTGAAGCTATGGCATCACTTGTGATTATGACTGATTTCATTCCTCGTTTTGGACTTGGTCATGGCATTTTTAATAGTCTCTTTCTAGCTGTCTCTGCCTTTTGTAATGCTGGATTTGATAACTTAGGTTCTAACAGTTTACAGGATTATTCAACCAATCCAACCATTAACCTTGCTGTAGCTTTTCTCATCATGTCTGGAAGCTTGGGATTTGCAGTTTGGATTGATTTGATTCAACTAATGAGACGTTATATTAAAGATCGTCCAAGGAATTGGAAATTAGCTTGGAGACCTTTCAATAATCAAAGCCGTCTTGTGCTTATAAGTACAGGTTGTCTCCTATTAGGAGGAACACTACTTGCTTGGTTGCTGGAAATGGATAACTCTAAAACCATCGGTACTCTCAATGTCTGGCAGCAACTTCTGGTAAGTTTCTTTCAGACTGTAACCATGCGTACCGCTGGTTTTGCGACTATTTCCTACACCAATGCTGATTTTTCTACAAATCTTCTTTTTATGATTCAGATGATTATTGGGGGTGGTCCTGGAGGAACTGCGGGTGGTATCAAGGTGACAACTGCCTCTATCATGTTCCTACTTTTTAAGTCAGAGCTGTCTGGTAACTCGAGCGTTGTTTTTCGAAACCGTATTATATCTAATAAAACCATTTTGCAAGCATTCACAGTTATACTCTTTTTCCTAACGATGCTCTTTGTCGGCTATGTTATTTTGCTGGAAACTAATCCTACTCTCTCACCACTAGGCCTACTTTTTGAGAGTGTGTCAGCCATTGCTACCGTTGGTGTTTCAATGGATTTGACCCCTAATCTAAATAACCTAGGACGCTTCGTTATCATGGCTCTGATGTTCATTGGTCGTGTCGGACCTATTACTGTTATCTTGAGCTTGATGACAAAAAAGAAAAACATGTTTCTTATGCCCCAACTGACATTTCAGTCGGCTAAACTATTTTATTAATTGACAATATTCTGAAAGGATTTTATATGAAAACACAAATTATTGGGGTCCTCGGTTTAGGAATCTTTGGACAAACAATTGCAACCGAACTCTCCTCTTTTGGACAAGATGTCATTGCCTTGGACAACAACTCTACAACAATTGATTCCCTTGCTGATCAGGTGACTAAGGCTGCTGTTGGGGACATTACTGACATTGAATTTCTACGTTCTGCTGGTATCGATACTTGTGACTCAGTCATTATTGCAACTGGAGAACACCTAGAATCGTCTGCGCTAGCGCTCCTACAATGTAAAAAACTTGGTATCACAAATATTATCGCCAAAGCTACGAATAACAATTATGAGGAAGTCCTTTACGGAATGGGTGCTAACTGGGTAATCACCCCTGAACGTAGCACAGCAAAAGAATTGGCTTCAAATATCCTCCGCTATAATATATCAAATGTTTTTCATTTAGAGGATGATGTGGCTTTAATTGAGTTGAAAATCCCTAATGAATGGGCCGGAAAGTCCTTGCATACTTTAAATCTAAGACAAACTTATAATGTCAACGTTATTGGTTTTAGAGATGAGGAAAATGGTAGGTTAAACACTCACTTTGACCCAACAAATAAACTACCTACCGAAGGAATTATTCTAGTAGTCGCTGACAATCGAACACTAGAAAAATTCGATTATTTAGGATATTTGAAATAAAATGACTTAGATAGACTAACATTTCTTGAATACCTAGATAGTTATTGATAGCTACTCCAATATCAAAGTCCTTACCATGTTTTGCAAAGTAGTTAGAGAAATGACAGTCTTCACCATGATAGATTGGGCCACCCAGTGTCTCAAATACATCGTTAACAGCCCTAGGGACCCTTTCTTCATTAGACAAAAAACATTGGTCCTTACAACCAATGTTTTTTTGTCTAAGAATTCAAATTATCTTAGTTCATACCTTTTACTGTTTCAACGACATTTTCTACTGTAAAGCCATATTCTTCAATAATTTTAGCAGCTGGAGCTGAGGCACCAAATGTATCAATTCCAATCACAGCACCGTCTAAACCAACATATTTATACCATGGTAGACTTGCTGCCATTTCGATTGCTACACGACGACGAACTGCATTTGGAAGAACTTCCTCTTTGTAGGCTTGATCTTGTGCATCAAAGACATCTGTTGATGGAACACTCACAACACGAACTTTGTAACCTTCTGATTCCAAAGCTTTTGCTGATGCTACTGCAAGATTTACTTCTGAACCAGAAGCAAGGAGAATAGTATCAAAATCTGCTGCTGTTTCATGAACAACATAAGCACCTTTTGAGACTTTATCAAAATCTGTTCCTTCTTCAACAGTCAAGTTTTGACGTGTCAAAACAAGCGCCGTAGGTGTTGATTTAGAAGTTACAGCTTGATACCATGCAGCTTGTGTTTCACGCGCATCTGCCGGACGATAAACATTAAGGTTTGGAATAGCACGAAGTCCAGCTAGATGTTCGATTGGTTCATGAGTCGGTCCATCTTCACCGACTGCAATAGAGTCGTGAGTAAAGACATAAGTAACTGGAAGTCCTTGAAGTGCAGACAAACGAACTGCTGCTTTTACATAGTCTGAGAATACGAAGAAGGTACCACCGTAAACACGAAGTCCACCATGGAGAGACATACCATTCAAGACTGTTCCCATCGCAAACTCACGTACACCAAATTGAATGTTACGGTTAAGACGATGTGCATCATCTTGTAGACCGTCAGATTTAATGTAAGTCATATTTGAGTGAGCCAAATCCGCAGAACCACCTAGGAATGTTGGCACTTTATCAGCAATAACATTCAAAGCATCTTGACTTGAATTACGAGTTGCTTGTGAATAACCATTTTCAAGAGCTGGGAAGTCTGAAGCTTGGAATTCAACTGCATCCTTACCTTCAAGAATGCGTTCAAGTTCAGCACCAAGTTCTGGGTAAGATTGTTTGTACTCATCTACCAAAGCAATCCAAGCGTCATAGGCCTGACGACCACGATCAACTGTATTTTCCTTGAAATCAGCATAAACTTCTTTTGGAACTTCAAATGGAGCATAGTTCCAACCCAAGTTTTCTCTTGCAGCTGCTGTTTCATCTGGTCCAAGAGGAGCACCGTGAACACCGTTGGTTCCTTGTTTATTAGGAGCACCATGACCAATAACAGTCTTAACCTCAATCAAAGATGGTTTACCACTTGCTTTTGCACTTTCAATAGCAGCATTGATAGCTTCAACATCCGTTCCATCTTGAACAAACTCAGTATTCCAACCATAGGCTTCATAACGTGCACGTACGTCTTCAGTAAATGAATCTTTAGTTTCACCGTCAAGGTTGATATCATTTGAATCGTACAAGACAATCAATTTATCCAATTTTTGAAGACCAGCATAAGATGACGCTTCGCCAGAAACGCCTTCCATAAAGCAACCATCCCCCGCAATAACATAAGTATAATGGTCAAAGATTGGGAAACCTTCCTTGTTGTAACGAGAAGCCAAGAAACGTTCCGCTTGTGCCATACCAACAGCTGTAGCAATACCTTGCCCAAGTGGACCTGAGGTAGCATCTACACCAACTGTATGACCAAATTCTGGGTGACCAGGTGTCTTAGAACCCCATTGACGGAATTGTTTAAGCTCTTCAATACTCAAATCTTTAAATCCTGACAAATGAAGGAGCGCATAAAGAAGCATTGAACCATGACCTGCCGACAAAACAAAACGGTCACGATTAATCCAATTTGGAACTTCAGGATTGACATGAATTTGCTTAGTAAACAAAGTGTAACCCATTGGTGCTGCACCCATTACCACACCAGGGTGACCAGAGTTAGCTTGGTTAATCGCATCTACCCCTAGAAAACGGATAGCATTTACTGAAAGGTTAGACATAATTTCCTCCTTAATAATATCAAGACTCTTTTAGTTATATCAATACTCCCTTAATTATATCACAGAAACGTTTTCACAATAAAGTACTTTATTGAAAATTTCATACAAATATCGTTCAAAAATTGGGAATAAAAAACTAAAAAAGCTCTGAAGATGCTATAGACATCTCAGAACTCTTTCGTTTATTTAGAACTCACTGAAAGACAACTTCAAATCCATGGATTGTAAAAACGCCCATGGTTAAGATAAATCAACTCCAGACTAATTCCCAATAAAAGAGTAGCTGATACGATTACAAGATAATCTTGTTTAGTCAAGGATTTGTGCACATACCATGTACGTTTTTTGTATTGACCAAATCGGCGTAATTCCATAGCCGTCGATACAGTATCAATACGTTCGAGTGACGAAAAAATCAGAGGGAGAACGATTTGTAGATTCCCACGAATACGTTTGACCAGTCCCGCCTTTTGTGACAAATCCAAACCACGCGCTTCTTGAGCCTTACGAATAGTAAAGAATTCTTCTTGAATATCTGGAATATAACGCAAGGTCAAACTGACGGAGTAAGCAAACTTATAGGGAATACCAATCTGATTAAGACTAGCCGCAAACTGACTGGGATGGGTCGTCATAAGAAAAAGAATGGCAAGAGGGACTGTTGAAAAATACTTAAGCAAAAGATTTGCAAGATAAAAGAGCTCCTGACTGGTTAAATAGAAACGCCCCCATCCTTCAATCAGAACTGTCTTAGCTCCATAAATTTCTTCACCATAACTAGGTGCGAAAAGATAAACCATAAGTAGATTAAAAAGGGCAATCGAGCCAATGATCTTCACAACAAAAGAAATATCTCTCCAACAAATGTTGGCCAAGTTAAAGAGATAAATCGAAAGTAGGCCTACTGCTAGGATAAAGCGTGGATCATAGGTAGCCATACAAGCAACTGAAACCAAGATAAAGAATAGCATCTTACTCGCCCCAGACAAATCATAGAGGAAACCTCGACCTGGTTGATAACCTATTAAACGATTAGACATAAGGCCCTCCTTTTTCTATATAATACTGGGTTACTTTTACTGGATCACATAACAACTTCTGACCTAAGCTATAAAGAGATGTCTGCTTGAGATTGGCTGACTCAAGTAGGTCCTTCTGATTGAGAATGGTAACAGGATTATCATCTGCAATGATTTTACCTTCAAGTACAACGATACAACGATCGCTATATTCCAACATGAGCTGCATGTCATGAGTAATCATCACAATGGTATGACCTTGCTTCTGAAGACTGTCCAAGAAATTCATGATATCTGTGTAAGTCTTGTAATCTTGACCAGCCGTTGGCTCATCCAAGATAATGATTTCAGGTTTCAAAACCAAGATAGATGCAATGGTCACGCGCTTTTTCTGACCAAAGGAAAGCGCAGAAATGGGCCATTTACGAAAACTATAGAGGCCACAAGTCTTCAGGACCTCATGAACACGCTCTTCAACCTCAGTCTCTTCAATTCCTCGCAAGCGCAAACCAAGAGCCACCTCATCAAAAATCATAGTTTGGCTAATCATCTGATTTGGGTTTTGCAAAACAAAGCCTATACGTTCTGAACGCTCGGCAATGCTATCCTGACTAATATCCCGACCCTTGTAAATTAATTGCCCTTGACTAGGGACAAAACCACATAGAGCCTTAGCAAGCGTCGACTTCCCAGCCCCATTTTTACCGACAATCGCTAGTCGCTCTCCTTTCTTCAAGCTAAAGGACATATCCTCTATGACTGCTGGATTATCTCCATAGGAAACGCTAAGCCCCTCAACCTTCAAAATAGAATCGGTCGAAGTTTCCGTTTTATCTCTCAAAACGCTATCTGGGATACCTAATCCAGACAAATCCAAAGCATCTAGTTGGCTAAGATTTTGTGCTCTAGTTGTATCAAATCCCAACTGACGTAAAACCGTCAGATACAGGGGGTCTCGAATCCCATTTTCCAACAAAAGTGTACTCGATAAAAGCTCATCTGGCCTACCGTTAAAGAGGAGCTCTCCTTTATTGACCAGTAAAATGCGGTCAACGGGACGATAAAGGACATCTTCTAGACGATGCTCAATAATAATCGTCGTAGCTCCTACCTCCTCGTGAATCTTATCAATGAGGTCAATGGTTCCCTGTCCTGATTTAGGATCTAAATTTGCTAGAGGCTCATCAAATAGAAGAATAGGACTCTCATCAATCAAGACACCAGCTAAACTGACTCGTTGCTTTTGGCCACCTGATAAATCTTGAGGGCGGTGATTCAAAAGAGAGGTTAAGTCTAGACGCTCAGCCCAGAGGGCTACCTTATCTTTCATCTCACTTTGATCAGCACAATCATTCTCCAAAGCAAAAGCCAAATCCTCGGCTACTGTTAGGCCAATAAACTGACCATCTGGATCCTGCAATACCGTAGATACCGACTGTGACTTATCATAGATAGATTGATTGAAAATATCCTGACCATCTATCCTTACCTGGCCTTTTGCCTGACCTTTATGAATATTCGGTATGATACCATTAAGACACTGAGCTAGGGTCGACTTTCCACTACCAGAAGGACCTAAGATTAGGACTTTTTCGCCCTTGGCAATATCAAAGCTGATATCTTTAAGCGTCGCTTCTGCTTGTGCATCATATTGAAATGTAAAGTGATTAAAACTAATGTATTTATCCATATTTCTACTAAAAAAGAGAGGAGGTATCAAAACAAACTGACAGTCCCACTCTCCTATAAGTCATGCTAATCTTTGGTAAGACTACCAGATTGTGTACGTGATCTAGCATAGATTGCAAGAAGGAGTGTTCCTCCAATTGCAATTGTAATAAAGTTAGCTACGCCAGCTACAAAACTTTGTGCATAAAGGTATGACCAGGCTTGTGCAAATTGGAGTCTATCACCAATAGGGGTAACAATACCATAGGCAATAAGGAGGGCCAATGCTTGTGCTAGGTTAAACCAAATCATACTCATCAAAGAAAACTTGCCAGTTGTCACATCATATTTTTTGTTGAATAGACCAATTACAAGTCCTGTAATAGCACTTGCAAGTACCCAAGCCCATGAGATATTTCCGTATTGGATGCCATCTTTAAGCGCATGGCCAATAAAGCCCATAAAGAAACCTGTAATAGGCCCATAAATCACTGAGAATAGGGCTTGAACAGCATACTGAAGTTGGATGCTAGTGTTCCCAAAAATAGGGATATTAACAAACATACCAATGATAATAAAGAGTGCTGCACCAATACCTGTCGCAACTACTGTACGAATTGAATTATTTTTCATAATCTTACTTTAATCTCCTAAACGTTTGATTTCAATGTGCCAGTTAGACCCTACACCAACATTATAAGCCTTAGCAAAAGACCCTTGGTTAATGGCTAAGCCAACACGATAGAGGGAATTGATATAAATAATTGGCTGACCGATACGAACATCCGCAAAAGATTTCCCATAGGTAACTTGGTTTTGGTAGACCAACATATCATTGTTAAAGATGGTTACTTCGAATCGATCACCAAAGTTTGGTTCCAACGCGTAAAAGTCATCACGTGTGATAGAGGTCCAAAGAGAGCCGAAACGGACATCCAAAATGTCAATCGCCCCACGAACCAAATTATCCTCTATGATGGTTTCAACCACTGGAAGTTCTAAAATTTTGTCCACAGGTAACTCAGGACCAACTTCTTCAAAACTGATATGACCAGAAGCTAATTTGGCACCTGTATAGGCATAAACATCACGACCATGGAAGGTATAGGAAAGCTCTGTATTACTACGACGATTCTCAACCTCGGAAATCTCACGAACAGCCACGATACCAACAACCTTCTTGATATAAGAAAGTGTTCCGTTATCTGGTGTGACGATATATTGCCCTGTCTTTGTTAAGGCAACCACACTTTTACGTGAGGAACCTACACCCGGATCAACTACCGAAACAAAGGTTGTCCCCTCTGGCCAGTATTCAACGGTCTGAAACAAACGATAAGAAGCCTCAAAAGTGTTGTAGGGAGTAATATCATGTGTCAGGTGATGAACTCCCAAACTCGCTTCTTCCTGAAGGGCCACACCAATCATGGCCGAAACAGCACCATCAACCAAACCAAAATCCGATTGAAGTACTAATAGGTTATTAGTCATAAATATCTCACCTTTTTCTATTAGAGACGTTTATTTTATCACATTTTATAGATATTTTAAAGATGACAAATTCTTGAGCTAGTTATAGCCTTTACCTATGTTTCCCTCTAAAATCAAAAAGTCAGCCCAAGAGGCTGACCATGTAGTAGTTATCTAAGATTTATTCCAACGACTTTTTTCTGCTACTGCTGTAAAAAGAACATCTGTTGACGAGTTGAGAGCTGTTTCACAAGAGTCTTGGATGACACCGACGATAAAGCCGACACCAACAACTTGCATAGCTAAATCATTTGAGATCCCAAAGAGGCTACATGCTACGGGTACCAAGAGAAGGGAACCTCCTGCAATACCTGAGGCACCGCAAGCAGAAATAGCTGAAACCACACTAAGAATAAGGGCTGTTGCAAAATCAACCTCAATTCCCAAAGTAGTCACTGCAGCAAGCGTCAAAACATTGATTGTCACAGCCGCTCCTGCCATGTTAATAGTTGACCCTAGAGGGATAGAAACAGAATAGGTATCAGGATTCAAGCCAAGGTCCTCACACAATTGAAGGTTAACGGGAATATTAGCCGCTGACGAGCGAGTAAAGAAGGCTGTAATCCCTGAATCTTTCAAACAACGGAAAACTAGTGGGAAAGGATTTTTGCCCATCATCATAAAAGCAATGATTGGATTAACAACCAAGGCAACAAAGGCCATTGTTCCCACTAAAACAAGGATTAGGACACCATAATCCGCCAAAACACCGACACCATTCTCAGAAATAGTATTAAAGACTAGACCAAGGATACCAAATGGGGCCAAGTTAATAATCCAACGAACGATTTGCGAAGTCACTTCCGCCAAGGTATTAAGCAAATCTTTCGTGTGATTGCTAGCTGTTCGCATGGCAAAACCAAAGACAACTGCCCATACCAAAACACCAATATAGTTGGCTTGAGCCAAGGCATTGACAGGGTTGTCCACCATCTTAAGTAATAAATCTTTAAAGACTTCTCCCACACCTTGAGGTGCCGTCGCTTTAGTCGCTGCTGCTGCTCCCAACTTCAGAGAAATTGGAAAAATATAGTGAGAAATAACAGCCGTCAATGCTGCCGCAAAGGTCCCAAAGAGATAAAGAACAATCACTGTCTTCATGTTGCTTTGTTGACCTTCTCGCGTTTGGGAAAGGGCATTGGCAACCAGGGCAAAGACTAAAAGTGGAGCAATTGCCTTCAAACCACCAACAAACATGTCTCCCAAGAGACCAATAACCGTAAACTTAGGAATAAATAAACCAAGCACAGCACCCACTACCACACCAATGGCAATGCGCTTAATTAGACTGGTTCTATTCCAAGTTGAAATAAAACGTTTCATAACTCATTAACTCCTTTTTGTGGTTAGCGCAACCACAAAGCATTCGACAGTTTCCATATTATGATAAATTACTGAAATCGTCAAGATATGAAAAAAGTCTGTGGTAAACAGGCTTTCAAATTCTATTTATGACTCAATTTGCGGGTTAAGAAATCACCGAGAAACTGAACAAGGAAAATCAAAATCAAAATCAAGAAGGTTGCCAAGATGGTAACTGATGTACTTGAGCGATTGTATCCATAATATATGGCGATGTAACCAAGACCACCTGCACCGATAGCTCCAGCCATGGCAGTTTCACCCACAAGGGAAATCAAAGTCACTGTTGATACACGAACCAATTCTGGGAGTCCTTCGCCAAGATAAACCTTAATCGTGTCCCAAAGACTTGCACCACTAGCTTGTGCTGCTTCAATAACGCCACGGTCAAGATCTGCAAGTACCACCTGTACTTGACGTGCAAAAAACGGGAAGGTTGCAGCTGACAATGGAACCAAAGCCGCTGTCATACCAAGGTTAGTCCCCACGATAAAGTAAGTGAATCCTTTCAAAATCGCTAAGAGGATGATGAAAGGAATGGCACGGAAGATTGAAGTGATTTTATCCAAGATTTGGAAAATGAATTTATTTTCAATGACGCCACGAGGACCTGTCAATACCAAGAAGAGCCCCATAACAAGACCAAGAAGTCCCCCAATGATGAAGGAAATAACCGTCATGTAGAGTGTCGCATAGATAGCGTCTGGCCAAGAATTAACCCCCTGCATACCGATACGATAAATATCTGGAAAGTTTTGTTGAATCCAATCTGCCATTATTGGGCTCCTTTCTTAAGTACTTGCAAGCTGACACCTGCATTTTCAATCGCTTTTTGAGCAGCAAGAACCTTATCTGCCTCACCATCCAAGACAACGACCAATTCACCAACAGGAGTGTCACCTAGAATCTCAACATTACCATAAAGAATGTTACTTGAAACACCGTAATCTTTGAAAATTTCAGTCAAGAGTGGCTCATCTGTTGAAGAACCTACATATTTAAGCTGAACAAGGAGTGCAGATGCAGGTAAGTTTCTCACCAAAGGTTGTGCATTAATCTTAGCCAAGGCATCCTCGATCCCTGCTGCAGTTTCAATAAATTCTTGTGTCAAATCCTCTTGTGGATTTGAGAAGATATTAAGAACACTTCCTTCTTCCAAAAGTTGTCCATTTTGCATAACAGCCACACGGTTACAAATATCTTTGACGATTTGCATTTCGTGAGTAATCATAACCACTGTCAACCCAAGTTTTTTATTCAAATCTTGCAAAAGTGAAAGGATTTGTTTAGTTGTCTTAGGGTCTAGAGCTGATGTAGACTCATCTGAAATCAAGATTTCTGGATCGTTAGCCAAGGCACGCGCAATCGCTACACGTTGTTTTTGACCACCTGACAATTGTGCAGGATAGTTTTCGGCACGATCAGTCAAATCAACCAATTCCAAGAGACTACGAATTTTTTTGTCTTTCTCTTCATTGCTTAGTTTAGAATGACGAAGGGCAAAGGCTACATTTTCATAAGCCGTCTTTTGAGACATAAGGTTAAAGTGTTGGAAAATCATCCCAATCGTTTGACGTTTCTGACGCAATTCTTTTGTCGACAATTGGACCTTACCATCTGCAAAAGTCACATCTTTACCAACAGTGATTTTACCAGCTGTAGGCACTTGCAAAAGATTAATCGCACGCACAAGCGTAGATTTACCAGCCCCTGAATAACCAACGATTCCGTAAATATCACCTTTTTCAATCTGGATAGACACATCCTTAACCGCTTGAATGGTGCGGCGTTTCTGCGTAAAGGTGATATCAATATTTTTCAAATCAATAATGACATTACTCATAACTTGCAATTAACTCCTTAATTAGTTCAATGTGGGTGTAGTAATCTGCTAGGCTAACATTTTCATCCCCACCATGGTCACGACTGTTGGCATTCCCTATACCAAAGGCTGCCATCGGAACACCCAAAGCCTGATGAATCATATGCATAGGCCCTGTACCTGCTGCCGTTGGAAGCACAGCAACACCCTCTTCATAAAAACCTTTTGCTAACTCAATAACATTGACAATAGCAGGATCTGACATATCACTCCGATAACTTTCTTCACCAAGAGTGAAGGTTACCTTGATACGGTCAAACCCCTCTTTTTTGAGGTGAGCCTTGATACAATCCAAAACATACTCAGGTGTCAAACCAGGGACCAAGCGCATCTCCATCTTAGCTTTGGCTTGAGCTGGTAGAATTGTCTTAACACCTTGCCCCTGATAACCTGTCGAAATCCCTTCAATAGAAAGAGCAGGTTCAAAATAGTAAGTTTTTAAGAAAGCTCGGCGGTCACTTTCTAAAATAGGTAGTTTTAAGCCATAAATCTTACGGAGGCTATCTGCATTTTCAATGGCGTAAGTCTCGATAAGATCCATCTCACGTTCATTTGGCTGGATAATTTTTTCATAGATACCATCGATAAGAATACGTCCCTGATCATCACGCATACTTGAAATAGCATTGAGCAAATACCATGAAGCCGATTCAATCACGGCACCAAATTTAGAATGAATATCAACATCAGCACTCTCGACAGACAAGTCAAAGGTAATAATCCCCTTGTTGCCACCTGTGATTTCCAATTGACCTTTACTATTTCGATTTCCTTGCTCCCAAACCAATAGGTCTGCTGGAAGAAGGTCATCTCGGTATTTTTCCAAATATTTTTCAAGGTCGGTTGAAGCAGATTCTTCAGCGCCCTCCATCATAAATGTAATGTTTACAGGAAGGTCACCAACCTCTCGAATATATTTCCGAAGGGCTGTCAGACGAGCTGTAATATGCCCCTTATCATCATCAACACCACGACCATACATGTAGCCCTTACGAACAGTCAGACAGAAAGGGTCATCTGTCCATGGCTGATCATTATCCGCAGGAACCGTATCATAGTGTTGATAGAAAATAATTGTTTTCGCATCTGGATTTGAACTCTTGAATTTTGCCAAGACAAAAGGTGCCGTATGGGTCTCGTCAATTGTCACCTCTGCTCCAACACTAGAGAAAATCTCACCAAGATAAGCAGCCACATCATAGAGACCAATATTTTGAGCAAAAATAGATTTTTTAGAAATCAAAGTCCGCAAAACTTCAAAATAGTGCTGAGCAATTTCATCGTTACGAAATTTTCGTAACTGCTCTTCTTCACTTGAAAATGCCATCAAATCGTCTCCTTCATACACGACAAAACGGCGTGCTCTCACACGCCCTCTGTCCTTAGCTTATTTCTTTGAATTAGCTTTCAATTGATCTTGTGTTGGGGCACCTTTCCATGCTGGAAGGTCAACCTTGTTAGATGCATCATAGATGATTTGCGCTACTTCATCATTTTGATAGGCTTTAATCAAAGTCTTGATAGCATCGGCTTTGTTTGATTTTTTCCAATCTTTATTAGCTGCAATGATGTTAACCCAATCTTTCAAATCTTGACTTGGATCTTCTTGGAAGAGAGTTGTGTCATAGTCAACATTTTGTTGTTGTGCGTATGAGTTGTTAACAACTGCTGCATCTACTGATGAAAGAGTTTGGGCAGCTTGTTCAGCTGCGATTTCTTTAATCTCCAATTTCTTTGGATTTTCAGAAATGTTCTTGATAGTTGCCAATTCACCATCTTTAACATCCAACTTAATCAAACCAGCTGTTTGAAGAAGTGTCAACGCACGGCTTTCGTTTGTACCATCGTTAGGTACTGAGATAGTAGCTCCTTCTGGAAGCTCTTTAACATCTTTATACTTAGCTTTTCCGTTTTCAGTACCTGAGAAAAGGTGGATTGGGCTAAGAAGTGTGTCAGCTGCCGCAACAACATCACCTTTATTTTCTTTGTTCCAGTTGTTCAAGAAATAAATGTGTTGGAAAGCATTAACATCGATTTCACCGTTTTTAAGGGCTTCATTTGGTTGATTGTAGTCTGTGAACTCTTTCAACTCGATAGTAACACCCTTGTCTTTAGCCAATTCTTTAACTTTATCCCACAATGGCTCAGTTGTATCATCCAATGTCATGATACCAACTGTCAAAGTTTTATCATCTTTAGCTGATTTATTACCACCAGCACCACAAGCAGCCAAAGCTACTGTTGAAGCGACTGCCAATCCTGTAATTCCGAGAATTTTTTTAAATTTCATAACGAACTCCCTTTAATTGTTTTAAGTGTAAAAATATTATCCCATAGGATGAGAATTGTAGCAAATTGTTTATAATTGTATATATCTATAGTTTTTAACTATAATGTGTCCTAGATTTTAATTATATGAAAAAGCTGAGAATCACTCCCAGCTCCTTTCTTATTTTTTGCTTGGAACTTTCAAAGCGTCTTTAGTTGGAATATAATCTTTATTTCCAAGGAATTTTTCAGCCAATTTAGCCAAAGTACCATCTTTTTGAAGTTCTTCCAAACGTTTGTTAACAAATTTTTGAAGGTCCTTTTGGTTATCTGCAAACAAGAAGTAGATGTATGGTTGTTGATCAGATTTAAGTTCAATAGTCTTCAAGTTACTCAATTTATTATTTTTAATGATTGCATTAACAGTTGGTGCATCAAAAATCTTGAAGTCGTACTTACCTTCATTCAAGTTTGTCAACATTTGTGTAATGTTTTCATTAGTATAGTTGAGTTCAACTGGCTTATCTGAATGTTTATCATTGAATTCAGTCAATTGAGTAGCTGTTGATGTTCCTTGAACAACCTGTGTTGAGTGTCCAGCAATGTCATCGTATTTCTTGATCTCACTATCTTTTGGAACAGTCAAAACAGCTGGTGTGGTACCAATTGGATATGAGAAGAGGTATTTTTGGTCACGTTCTTCTGAGTAAGAGATGTTGTTCCCGGCCATTTGATATTTAGCAGCGTCAAGACCTGTAAATACTGAAGACCATTCTGTTTTTTGGAATTTCACTTCATATTTATCAGAGTCTTTAAAGACTGCTTTAGCCACTTCCACGTCGTAACCGGTCAATTCACCATTTTCTTCATATGAGAATGGTGCTGTTGTCCCAACAGTAGCAAAGTTAATTGTTTCTTTACCACCTGAAGATTTAGATGCTTCTTTTGATGATTTAGATGAACATGCAGCAAGTAAAGCTACTGAAGCAATGGCTACACCCGTAATTCCAAGAATTTTTTTAAGTTTCATAATATTCTCCTTTGAGATTGATTGTTTTTATTGTAACAGAATTCACTAAGCTTAACTAATACTTAAACATAATCAAGGTGATAAGAAAATACTATCACCTCAAAATTTCAATTGTTTGACAAAGAAAAAGTAGAAAACCAATAACGATTTTCTACTTATCCTTGTTAATAATGCGACAAACGCTCAATCACTTGCTCGTTATTGAGCACTTCCTGGGCAGGAAAGAAATCAGCTTTGCCATCTTCAAAAAGAAGAACATCAGCCTTTTCATGATGAAGGTGCTTGAAGTGGTGAGCAGACATGATAATAGTTTTCCCAGCTGAATGAAGCTCATGTAGAAGTTCCCTAAAAAATTCTTCATATTCTTTAGAAAGATTATTGAAGGGTTCATCAAGAATATACACATCTGGATTCGTTACCATGATACTGGCAAAGGCCACTTTCTTCTTTTCTCCACCAGATAGTTGATAGGGAACGCGATTCCTTAAATCTTCAATTTTCAGCAGGGATAGTGTATCTTGAACCCGCAGTGAGACTTCTTCTTCGGTCAGACCTAGCTGACGAGGTCCAAAAGCAATCTCATCATAGACAGTACTATTAAATAACTGACTATCCACATCCTGAAAGAGGATTCCGAGGCGACTATAAAAATCCCGTTTTTGACGTTTGTCCTTCAACCATTCTTTGAGGTCCTTCCCTAAGAAAAGAATGCGACCAGATTCTTCCTGCTTGAAGCCAGTTAATAAACTGATAAGACTTGATTTCCCAGTCCCATTTTCCCCCATCAACATCACATATTGTCCTTGTCTAATCTCCAAATCAAGACCAGTAAAGACCTTTTTTTGTTCATAGGCACAGGCCACTTGTTTCAATTGAAACATCTCATCCTCCTAACAGAATCTGTCCTAAAATCACTGCTACTAGACTTATCAAGGCCAGCCAATCCTTCCATGTGAATGACTGTGATGACTTGACATACTCACCAACAAAGCAACGTGCTTCCATGGCTTGAGTCAGTTCCTCACCATAGCGAATAGCTTTAAGGTATAACATTCCCCAGATATTACTTCCAATCCGGAAACGATGATTGCCACCAAAGCTTCGCGCTTCAATTCCTTTGAGCAAATCCATTAATTGTTTTCCAAAGACATCGATATATTTTATGGTGATATCTAACTGGAGCAGAACAAGATCAGGAAAATGCAACCCTTTTAATGCCGCTAACATCTCACTTATTGTACTGGTCTCTGAATAATAAGCAATGGCTACGGCAATCAAAGGAAGTCTAAAAAGAAAGAGCGATTGACCTCCGCTAAGTAAGAGATGCGGTAGATAAAGAACTAAAGGAAAAATCAACAATACCACAGTCTTTTTCAAGGTTCTTACTAAAACAGAATGTGGTAGAAAAGCCACCCCAGCTCCTAGAAACAAGGCTAGAATCCACAAAACTGTGAGATTTTGGCTAATTCCAACTGAAATAAGTAAGAAAAAGAGAAGTAAAACCTTAGCCGTTGGATGAAAGACTGATGCTACTTTTAAAGGATGCGTTTCAAACTTTTGAAGCAGAGCTTCCAGATGGTGACGATTTCGAATAAGAAAGTTATTTCTACCGACTTTAGTGACTACCGGGCGCTCTTCTAACATCCAACTTGGCAGAATCATTTTTCAACCTTTCTACCGAAAATCAAGCGATAGAGGATGAAGAAAATCAAAACAGCAGAGGCAGCGCTCAGGATATAACCCAAGACTTCCGGAATGCCCGCGATACTATAATCTGGGAAGAGGGCATTAAATGAGAAACCATTCAACATTCCTTTTGGGGCTTGGGCTTCCACATGATAGTGGGACAATTTTTCCACCAACTCTTTGACATCCCATTCCGCAAAAGCTGTTCCCGTCGCCAATAAACCAAGTGGCGTTAGGATAATTAAGGCTAGGATAAAGAGCAATAAAGGACGTAGTTTTTTAGTCGTTAGTTCCTGAGTATTATCAATATTCAAACGTTCAATGAATTCTTGGACACCTGCTGTGAAGAATCCTTCTACCAGACCGATGAGGAGGTGAGTCAAGCCCATTACTGGAAGCGTCACTCTCAAAGGGTATGGATTGTAAAGTGGATTACCACTGCCATCTTTAAAGAGAATAGGTTGAATTCCTAGTAAAACTGCAACAGTCAGGGCCGCAGCTACAATCCCAATATAACCTCCAAAAAAGCTAGCAATTATCCTGTTCTTTGTCCACTTGTTCAAGAGTTTATAAACAGCATAACCCACAAATGGCATAACAACGGCCATACAAAAGGCATTAGCACCAAAGTCCAAGATTCCACCATCACCAAAGAGCAAGGCCTGCATAGCCAGGGCTACACTAACTGCTAAACAGGAAGCCCAAGGTCCTAACAATATAGCAATTAACACTGCCCCAACAGCATGGGCGCTCGTTCCACCTGGGGCTGGAAGATTAAACATCATGATAAGGAAGGACAAGGAAGTCCCGATTCCCAACATAGGAATCGTTTTTTTATCAGTATCAACTTTAACCTTTACTTCCTTGACGGCCTTATACCAAATAGGCAACATAACAGCCCCCATTGCCGCACAAGTCGTAGGGCTTAGGTAATTTTCAGGAATATGCATTTTTTATCTCCTCATATCATTTTTTCTCAAATTTAAAGTACTTAATCCATGTATTTCTTGTCTAAAATAGTCTGTACAGGCATAAATGACGCGACGATTATCCTCAGCAGTTTTTCCTAAGATACGTAACACCAGACCTGGGATATCTAAGGATGAAATAGCAAAATCAGACTCTAAATTCAAATCTTCTAAGTGCTTCTGCAAAGCCTTAACAAAAGCCTCGTCAATCGCCGGAGACACCATTACCAAGCTATTGTAATTACGCCATCCTTCAAAATAACCAAGTTTAAACATATCTTGTTTCTGAGGCTCTAAGAGAGTCTGATCGCTATAAACAAGCTCATTATCTTGGTAAATTTGTGTCAAATTACGAAAATAATGGTATTGAAACGGTAAGTCCTCATGAGACCAACCTGCCGTTACACCATCTGAATAAATCAAGTGGGCAGACTTATCCATATCAATACGACTTGTTTGGAAATAGCGTGATTTTAAATAGGGAATAACTTCATCAGCCATGTACTCCAAATAACTATTTTCTTCAAGTGTGATAGACGTATTCTGTTGTGTCAACTGTCCTTTCTCGCACTTGTAAACATAGGTCGGTGTTTGGGTTGTCACTAAGGCATGAGCATCTTTATTAACATCAATGGTCACTTGATACTGCTCACCCTCGACAAAGCCCCCACCCATATTAATGAGGAAATAGTAAGGAACGCCATTGGCATCTGAATTATCTGCCGATACTCGAGAGTTACCTTCTTGATATTTCTTGTGGGAAATTGTACGACCATTTCGATTTGAAAATCCAAGATGGACGAAGCCATCATATGCTTGCGTCATCTTATAAATCCTCTAATAAGAAATTCTTGCGAATCCATTCTTCCACTTCCTTAACATTATCATCATTATTCAAATTTGTGAAAATGAAAGAATCTTCATTACGGAAATGAAGGGTATCTTCACGCATACGGTCTAGGTTGGCTCCAACATAAGGCGCAAGGTCAGTCTTATTAATCAGGAACAAGTCACTCTTAATCATTCCTTGACCAGCCTTACGTGGGATTTTTTCACCCTGAGCAACGTCAATAATATAAATCGTAAAATCAACCAAATCAGGACTGAAGGTCGCAGCCAAGTTGTCACCACCACTTTCAAGGAAAATAACATCCAAGTCATGGTTAAAGCGCTCTTGAAGAGTTTCAATCGCTTCAAAGTTCATAGAAGCATCTTCACGAATAGCAGTATGAGGACATCCACCAGTTTCTACGCCAATGATACGGTCTTCATCTAAGCTTGAATTTTTAGCCAAGAAAAGAGCATCTTCTTTTGTATAGATATCGTTAGTAATAACTGCTAAATTTAAGTCAGACATACGTCGTGTAAGACGCTCGAGCAAAAGAGTTTTACCTGAACCAACAGGTCCACCAACTCCAATAATTACAGTACGTTTTGTCATTATTTTTTCCTCTCAACCTTGTCGATATTTTAAGACATGAATAGGCGGAACACCTGAGTTTCATGTTTCATCTGAGCTAATTCAAGACCAGGCGTATTGGCCCCAAGGTAGGACGCATCCAATTCTTGAATTTCTTGTGTCATTTTTTCTAATTGTGAAAAGCTACGTAAAACAATCTCCTGTCCAGCAAACTGTCCAAGTGGAATGGCACGAACAGCATTTTGAACCATCGTCGAAATCACACTATAGCCATAAAGTGCAATAGCTTCACTACATCCCAAACCCTTGTTAAACACATAGAGTGCAAAGACAATAGCTGGATTGCCGAAAACCTCACCCTTCTGTATTTTGGACTGATAGTCATCCAATACCGGAATAGCATGGAGCCTTTGAATGAGTCGAAGCATTTGCTTAGCAATCATTTTAGTCCCCTGTCTTGTTTCACGCGCTTGCGTTGAAACTGTCAAGACCTTATCATAATGCCAAACCTGCTCTAGATTGTCTGTAGCCATAGCGTCATAAACCAGTTTGATTACAAGACCTTCACCATATTTAAACTGACTAGCTAAATAGGCTTCTTGCCACTCTTCGTAACCTTTATCATCTGTTACAGTGTCTTCGCGCAGATAATTTTCCATCCCAAATGAGTGGTTAAATGATCCAATTGGAAAAGTTGAATCGACAATTTGTACAATTTCAAGATAATCTTGCAAAGACACATTCGCAAAGGGATTAATGTTCATGGGCAGTTAAATTCACATGACGTAGGGGTTTGTCAAGGACCACTTCTTCAATCGTGTAGGCAATCTCTTTTTGAGTCAAGACTTGCTCTACAACTGGGTCAACCTCTAAATAAATCTTGGCATCTTTCACCTCAATCGGTTTATGAGTATTCCCAAGAATATGAGCTGTGATTCCCATTTCATCCATATCTTTAGGTGAAATGACAATCAAATCCTGTGACTCAACACCAATAACTAGGACATGGTGATCATCGATAAAAAAGGCAGAGCCATTTTGCAATTTTTGTCCCTTATCAAGACGAATACCAAATTCATTCCCGTGATCACTCTTCACACGAATAATTTTTTTGTTAAGGTCATCACTCGAAAGAATGACTGTTTCAATATGGTATTTGTCCACATCGATATCTTTAACAAGAGCATCTACTTTTGTAAAAATCATACTTTTTCCTTTTCTATTACATTTTAAAAATCTAGCATCAAACTCATATAGCAACTCAATAAAGTGCTAAAAACGTTATAGCTATAAAATACAAAAGAGGTTGGAGGAAAAATTCCAGCCTCATTTATATATCGTCTTCCTTAGAACAAGAAATAACGTTGAGACAATGATGTCGTATGGATCGGCTCACAAGTAACCAACTCATCATCAATAAAGACATCAAAGGTCTGTGGATCGATACGGATTGTTTTTGGAGCGTAGTCATTAAGCTTCATATCACGCTTAGTCAAGTTACGCGTATTCTTAACAGGAAGAACAATCTTATTCAAACCAATTTCTTCTTTGATACCGTGATCATAAGCGTATTGAGAGACAAATGTAAGATTTGTTTCATGAACCGCTTGACCGTAAGCACCATATAATTTACGCATGATACGTGGTTGAGGTGTTGGAAGACTTGAACCAGCGTCACCCATAACACCATAAGTTAGCATACCACCTTTAAGCACCAACTTAGGTTTTGCACCAAATTGTGCTGGTTCCCAGATAACCAAATCTGCAAATTTACCAACTTCTACAGAACCTATATAGTCTGCAATACCGTTAGTGATAGCAGGGTTAATTGTATATTTAGCCACGTAACGTTTGATACGGTTATTATCGTTAAACTCTGAATCCCCTTCAAGCGGACCACGCTGAGCCTTCATCTTATCAGCTAGTTGCCAACAACGCATTGCTACTTCACCGACACGTCCCATAGCCATGGCATCTGAAGTCATGATACTAAGGGCACCCATATCATGCAGAACATCTTCTGCAGCCACTGTTTGTTTACGTACACGTGATTCAGCAAAAGAAACGTCTTCTGGAATTTTTGGATCCAAGTGGTGACAAACCATAACCATATCTAACAACTCACCAATAGCATTTGTAGTGTATGGGTTGGTTGGGTTAGTTGATGATGGCAAAATATTTTCCTTACCAGCAAAGACCATGATATCTGGAGCATGCCCGCCACCTGAACCTTCGGTATGGAAGGTATGAACAGTACGACCTTGGAAGGATTCCAAAGTATTTTCCATAAATCCACCCTCATTCAAAGAGTCAGTGTGGACCGCAAAGGAAACATCGTATTTATCCGCAACTTTAAGGGAATTATCAATTCCTGCGTAAGTCGCACCCCAGTCCTCGTGTGTCTTAATTCCTGCTGCACCAGCTTTAATTTGCTCTTCGACCACCTCAGTCTCAGAACCAACACCTTTGGCAAGGAAACCAAAGTTAGCAGGCATATCATCAACAGCTTGCAACATACGAGTAATGTGGAATTTACCTGGTGTACATGTTGTTGCATTACTTCCGTCAGCAGGACCAGTACCACCACCAAAGAGGGTAGTGATACCATTATCCAAACCAAATTCAGGAAGGTCAGCAGAAATATAGTGTACGTGAAGGTCAATACCACCAGCAGTCACAATCAAACCTTCTGCCGCAATGGCTTCTGTACTAGCACCCACAACAAAGTCTACATTGTCCATTGTATCTGGGTTACCACCTCGACCGATAGCTACAATCTTACCATCACGAATACCGATGTCTGCTTTAATAATTCCTGTATAGTCAATGATGGTTGCACCTGTAATAATGGTATCAACCACTGATGGATTATCACGTGTTTCCGTAGCACTAACACCCATACCATCACGTAAAACTTTACCGCCACCAAACTTGGATTCCTGTCCATAAACAGTAAAGTCTTTTTCAATGGCAGCAAAAAGATTAGTATCTCCAAGACGTACGCTATCACCTACAGTTGGTCCATAGTGTTGAGCATACTCTTCACGATCCATTTTAAAACTCATCGATTTGTCCCCTCTCTAGTCTAAGAAACCATTGACCTTGTTATTGAAACCAAAAATACGGCGTTTCCCTCCAAAGTCAATAAGTTGTACTGTTTTCGTTTCACCTGGCTCAAAACGAATGGCTGTACCTGCTGGAATATCTAGACGTTTGCCTCGCGCCTTTTCACGATCAAATTGAAGACCAGCTTCGTTTGCTTCGTAAAAATGATAATGAGACCCTACTTGAGCAGCACGGTCACCCACATTTTTCACTTCAATACTAATGGCTTCGTAACCACCATTATAATCAATTGGCTCACTCGCCACATGGTATTCACCTGGAATCATTGCATTTTCTCCTTACTGAATAGGATCATGAACAGTAACCAATTTTGTACTGTCTGTAAAAGTAGCTTCAACTTGAATCATTGGAATCATTTCTGCAATCCCCTCCATAACATCTTCACGTGTTAAGAGATTACGAGCCTCATCCATCAATTGAGCAACCGTCTTACCTTCTCTTGCACCTTCAAGTACATAGTCTGTAATCAAAGCGACTGCTTCCGGGTGATTCAATTTGATTCCTTTATCTTTACGTCGTTGAGCAATCATAGCCGCAAGGCTAATCATCATTTTTTCCTGCTCACGCATTGTCAATTGCATCGTTTTTCCTCCTTAAATCAATGCTTACCACTTGCCCCAAAGCATCAAAAGCCCTGGAATCCAAGCTGTTATAATTCCTTCAAAAATAGCTAGGTAAGGAACAAATTTCCCTAGGTTCTTCTTAAGGTTAATTTCAATAAAGGCAGTTAGCCATAGAACTCCCCACAAGAACCAAATAATACCATACCAAGCATTACCACCGTATCCAGATGTTAAGCAAAGAATCCCTGCTGGTATCGTATTAATTGCCACAAATAAACTAAACCAGCCGTACAAACGTTGATCAAAATCAAAGATTGTATTGATAGCTGAATAAAGATATGTAAAAGCAAACAAAAGACCTGTGGCACTACCATAAAACCATTCAGCACCTTGCCCTGTACAAGCTCCATAAGCAATGACAATAATGTTGAGAATCAAACCCAAACCACCTGTAAAGATATTCATAACAACATTTGATTTGTCGGGAATACCTTCCAAGCGATGAAATCCATTACTCATCAAAACCATACCAACATAGAGTAGGATGACACCTAACATAAGAACCTCCTAAGTTTTTTATGTTAATATCATACTATTTTGACAACACATGTCAACTAATTTCAGAATTTTTGCAACAGCTAAGCGGCCTCTATCTCACATAAAATGTCAAAAATAGCGTCACTTTTGACAATCAAGCTGAATGGTCCCTTAAACCATTTCGGATGAAAGTTGACAAACCATTTATAAATTAGGCAAATACTTTTTTCGAATGAGAAAGATATTGGCAGTCATCAGCCAGATTCTATCATCCCGTGTGAGAAAAATTTTTATGGGGGCATTTTATTTCTTTCTCCTTCTCTAGTCCTAAGTCCATAGAGCCATTTTTAGTAATTTTACAATTATCTTCTTTTGATTTAAAACCTAAAGGAGAATTATGATGGAAACAAATAACTACAACACCGATTTACAGACAATCTCTCAGGAGTATCCCTACGAAGAGGAAAGTCTGCAAACCAAAACAAAAAACTCTTTAATCATCTCTCACTAAAAAGGTCTGGAAAATCAAGGGACTAATTATTGCTTGCCTCACAACCTACTTCCTTTATATCACTTATCTGACTCATTTTTCTTATGTCTTCCTAGCGATACTTATCTTGATAGGTACGATCGAACTCGGCTGTCGCTTATTTGGTGGGAAAGCTAAAGGAATGTGACTTGAATCAGGAATATTCATGGTCACTAGTCTCCTACAGGGATTACAAATTAGCCTATGGAAGATACCTGACAATTGGGACAATGCTCAAATTCTTTGCCTTCATACTGGCCTATTTCTCTACTTAATGGCTCGCACTGGACAAAGCAGGCAAAAACGGTTGGGGTTTATGGTCTGAGTGACATCATCCATACTAGCTATATCTTCCCACTGAAATATTTCTTTCTGGGAGTCTTGACTTTATTTTATAAAAAGACACTTAACCAAGAGCTTGCTGAAGAAGTCAAACGTGAAGACCAACTCTACAAGCGAATGATTCTCATTAGTATTATCACTGCCTTGGTACTTACTGTATTTGCTACCAACCAGCTTAGCCAGGTCTTGTCTTCTTTCGCTCAGCTATGGCAACAAGTCTTCCAGACACTTGCTTCCCTACTTAATTTCAATATCAATTTCGAAAACAGTGGATTATTTATATCTCGTTTAGTGACAAATCTCCCACTTGCTCTAGGGCTTTTTTCCAAACTTGTAGCAGTCTATTGGGCAAATGACAAGCCACTCAGCCAAAAGCAGTTTTAGGCCAGTCTCAAAAAGACTCGTCTTTTCCCAAAAACGGCAGCCTATATTGTGCTCGGAAATCTATACTTCACTTATGCACTATTTATGCTAACTGCGACTAGTCAAATGGGTGAACTCCTTTCTCTCAATCAAGCTAACATTCCGACCTATCAAGCCTCACACATTGCTGTTCAAGATTTCTGGCAATTGGTTCGGGTCTCTATCCTTAACTTTGCTGTTCTAGTTGGACTTTACATTTTCTCAAAAGAAGACCTCTTCACCCACAAGGGGCTTCGTTTGATTAGTATGCTACTTTTTACTTTTGCTAGCCTCTTTGCCCTCATCACTGATTGGAAACTCTTTAGTATCTATATCGCACTTTATGGTATTACACCACGACGCTTATTGTCAGGATGGTTTGTGACCGTGCTCTTCGTTTGGTGTATCTTTACGCTCATTCGACTCTATAAACCCACTCAAACAACTCGTTTAGCCATCTTTTATGCGACTCTAGCTAGTCTCTTGAGTAGCTTTATTTTATAAGAAAAAGGAGTGAAACTAGATTTCCTAGTCTCACCCCTTTTTTCATTATAGCTATTTTGAATTTCTTGTGGGAAAGGCATACATCACCCAAAGAGCTACTGTTAATGGAGTTGCTTTTAATACAATCCAAGCAACATTAAAATTGGCATCACGCAGACGACGAATCTGAATAGAAATGGTAGGGAGCGCCGTTGCTGCTATAAATAAAATGAAAGCTGTCAATGTAAAGCCAGCAGCTTTTGTTTCCCCAAGTAAGTCCATCAGTAGGAAAATAAGAGTAGCAATAACTCCATTAATCAAGACAACCCTCCAATAGTCTGATCGTTTTGTACGACCATAAAAATCGAGATAGCCTAACCAAAAATTTTTATATGCCTCTAACATGTTTACACCTCTTAATAGTATGCTACCAGTATACTATATTAAATAGATAGGTGCAAGATGTGAATATTTAGACTTCTTAAGTTTTCTACATATATAATAGGAAGATTATTTTAAATAAACTGGAATGGATTGAAATTAGGACTGTCTGACTCAATCTGGCCACTCACCATGGTCACTACACGACTAACATGTTGAAGTACACTATTGCGGTGAGCAATAAAAATCATTGTTCGTTTAATCTTAGCAAGATTAGCCATGACCCTGCTTTCAGTATCACTATCGAGACCACTGGTAGCTTCGTCAAAAATCAAGATTGGTTGCTTGGACAAAAGGGCCCTCGCTATCGCCAAGCGTTGTTTTTGACCACCAGATAGACCACCATCTTCAGATACTTGGGTCTGAAAACCTAGTGGCATCTTTTGAATATCAGCCAAAATATCAGCTTGTTCACAGGCTCTTAGAATAACCTGCTCATCAACTTCTCCTTCAAGGCCTAATAACAGATTTTCTAATATTGTTCCCGTAAACACATAGGTCTGTTGTGGAACATAGGTCACCAACTGGCGTAACTCTGCTTGACTAATAGAACCTTTGTCTAGGCTTACATGACCACTAGATTTTGTGTAATAACCTGACAAAATCTTCGCTAAAGTCGTTTTCCCAGAACCACTCTGACCCATGAGGGCTATTTTCTCTCCCTTATTAATCGTCAAATCAATATTGTGAAGTGTCTCCTGTTGGTAGCTGAAACGATAACTAACACCTTTTAAGTCTAATTGTTTAAAGGATAAATCTTTGAGTTGACCTTTTTCTTCCTTATTCACAACATAAACTTCTTGAAGACGATTATTGGCTACCTTGGCTTGCTGAATCTTAGATTGAAGATTGATAATATTAATTAAAGGGGTCGTAAAATAATTAAGTAGCACATTATAGGTAATCAACTGACCAGAAGATAGTTGTCCTTCCATAACTAATTGTGCCCCGTACCATAAGATAAAGACATTGAAAACTAACTGGACCCCTGTTTTTAAGCCATCCTGGGTTAATTGCCACTTGGCCTTAGACAAGGATTTCTTCAAATAATCATGGAATTTCACCTCAATTTCCTGATAACACCTCTCTTCAACTCTTAAAGATTTTAAAGTTTCAATGCCACGTAAATCATCAATAACAGCGGTATTGACCTGACTATTTGCCTCCATTAATTGATAATTTTCCTTCTCAAAAAGCTTATAAAAGGCCAGAATAATCAAAACATAAAGAGGAACTACAGTTAAGGTCATCAAAAAAGAGAACGGTTTTGTAAAATAAGAGCCACAGCTAAAGTTATCACAATGGTCACATCTAGGAAAATCGATAAGATTGTTGAAGCTAGAGCATCGATAATGGTGTTGGCATCTCCAAAACGTGACGTGATTTCACCAGTACGACGTGAACTAAAGAAACTAATGGGCAAAGAAAGCACATGCTTGATATAAGGAAGGATGACCGCAATGGACAAGTAATTACCCAATCGATGCAATAGATAATCTTTGAAGAAAGTAAAAACTTGTTGAGCTAGATAAGCGATACACAGGCCTAGAGAAATCATGGTCAGAAGAGCATAGTCTTCTTGAGGAATCAAGCGGTCTATAATAGACTGCAAATAATAAGAACCAATAATATTAACAAGGGTCACCAGAAAGCTCAGCAAAACAATGACTGCTATCAAACTTTTACGACGAAATAAAATTGGTAAAAACGAAAGAAGACCAGGTACCTCTTCCTTATATTTAATGTAGTTTTCTCCTGGTTCAAAAAATAGAGCAACCCCTGTCCATTCCTTGTCAAAATCCTCTAGGGACAGTTTAATGACCTTCTTGCTAGGATCTGGATCACCAATTACAACTTGCCCCTTGTCCTTACCAAACACTGTATAATAATGTTGAAGACCACCATCCTTAACCACATGTACAATAAAAGGGTAAGATAGGTTTTCTTGTTTAAACAAGTCTAAATCTGCACGAATGGCCTGAGTTTCAAACCCCAACTGCTTGCCCGCTTCAACTAAACCAAGCGCAGAAGTTCCTTCACGAGAAGTCTGAGCTAACTCCCGCAAATAAGCCAAACTATAGGATGAATCATAGTGCTTGAGAATCATAGCTAAGGTAGCTACCCCACAATCACGCTGATCAACCTGTGAAATATATGGGTATTTTGACATGATGACTCCTATTTAATAATAAATCATGAAGAATGGTACTGCCGCAATAAGTAAGACTAAAAATTTTTTTAAGTTTTCAAAATTAAGCTCCTTAATATTTTTATTAACTATATGATAAACGATTAACTATAAAAAAGTAGTGACATAAATGTCACTACGCAGTTGTTTACAAACCATCTGCCGCTTTCTCTGCTCGAGTCTTTTCTTCCAAAACGGAATCTTCTAAAACCGACGCAAACATTATAGCTTTATCATAGTTTTCAGCAGCTTTTTTCTTGTTCCCATTATGTATAAGCTCATACTTAGCTTCTAAAATATAGACACCTGGTTTATAACTATGAAACTGTGATTTTTCTATGACAGCTAATAGTTTATCTATTACTGTTAAGAAATCTTTAAAGGACTCAAGAGAAATCTTTAACCCAGCTATAGCCATCAAATCATTAAATAAGGCAATATTATAAGCATCATCTGTTGGGATGTTTTGCTTTAATACTCTATCTACTATTCTGTCAAAAATCTTTTTATCATACTGCTTTCTCCCATAAAGATGATAGAAATAATAATAAATAACTAACAAATCATTAGTTGAAAACTTCTTCTTTCTTTTGACCTGTTCAAACAAATCTTCATAGATTTCTTCGACTTTAGGTCTCTCCTCCCAACTGATAAAACTCAATATATTTTCGAGAATATCTAGAGTCAATAGTTCCTCTTCTGGAAGAATATCAAAGAATTGATCATACACATCTTCAATAAGATCCAACTTCTGTTTAACTCTCTCCTTATCTCCGTACGTTGGGAACTTTATTAAACGATTTTTCATCTCATAGTAAGTGTCAGGAATTTCAATCCTGTCATGGTCCAATAAGTCAGCCATGCTTTTTCCCAGACGTTTTGCTATGTAGGATAATTTATCCAAAGAAGGGAGAGACTCTCCTTTTTCAATACGAATTAACTGGCGAACAGTCAATTCCGCACCATCTAAACATAGCACTTCACGTGACATCTGTTGGCATTCACGCTCAGTTTTGATTCTTAGTCCAATGCTGTCTTTTATGCTCAAGAGAATCTCCTTTATATCAAAATTTTAAAATCATTATATCACAATTGTAATATATTTAATATGCAGTTGATACGATTTTAACAGAATATTAGTCATAAATATGATATTTTTATACAATAATAACAACAAAATGCAGTTAAGAACTGCATTTTGTTTTATTTCTGTTTACTTTGAAATCGCCATTCAAAGCGAATACGGTCATAAGTTGGATAGATGACATTAAGCAAGCCAAACGCTAGGGTAAAGCCAGCTAAAACATCTGTTGGAAAGTGAACACCCACATAAATACGCGACAGTCCAACAAGAGCAATCAGAAGGCCAGAAATAGCAAAGACTGCTACTTGAGATTCTTTTTTCTCCAAACGCTGAATAAGGACAATAGCAATTGCACCAAGAATCATGAAAGTTCCCAAGGAGTGGCCACTAGGAAATGAATAACCACTAGCATGAACCAAATGTGTAATTAAAGGACGTGGGCGTTGGTAAATATATTTCAGACTTACAATCATAATACTAGCAAGAACACCACTGGTACCTACAAATATAGCTTCTGATTTATACTGACGTAAATAAAGCCAGATTACTGCTACAATTGCAATAATAGCCTGGACTGACGTGTTTCCAAGTATGGTAATCGTTTTAAAGAAGTGTGTCAGTCCCCCTGGTAAGTCTCCTCGAACCCTAGTTTGTATGCTGCTATCAAATTCTGTCAAGGCTTCAGGGTAGAACTTAACCATGTAACCGAGAGCAACAAATAACAAAAAGGCAAAGGAAGCGCAAATATAATGCGTGTGTTTGTGTTTCATATTTATAATTTTACTAGGATAGACTTAAGCGGAGCATAAATAAGAGCAAAAGCTACTGCAAAAATTAAACCTTCAAGTAAGTTAAAAGGTACTACCATAGCGAAAAGGTACTTATAGAGGCCTATGAATTGCGCAATATCAAAGTTAGCAAATTTAGCATAGAGTGGTACGGCATAAATGTAGTTAAGAACAACCATCGCAACTGTAAGCAAAACCGTTCCTAAAACAGAACCAAGAATATAATTCTTGCTTGTTTGATTTTTCTTCCAAAAATAGCTTAGGCCCCAAACAAAAACTCCTAGAGCAACAAAATTCATAGGAAGCCCAATCATTGATCCTGGACCACCATTGTTAAGTAAGAGCTTCAACAATGAGCGAAGCAAGAGAACACCAATGGCACTCCTAAAATCAAAGATAACCAAGGCGATAAGAACAGGAAGAATTGAAAAATCAACCTTCAAAAAGTCTGCTGCTGGAATCAATGGAAATGAAAAATAAAGCAACAAGAATGAAACTGCGGATAAAATGGCAATGTAAGCCAATTTACGTGTGTTTGTCATAAAAAAATTCCTCCAAATTTTAACAATTTGAAAGAAGTTCCCAATGGATTTGCCTATGCCAAAAAAGCCTACGCAAAAAGACTGGTCTTCTTCCATCCAGACTATACTGTCGGTTGAGGAATTACACCTCATCAGCTTGCGCTCGCGGACTTATCCAAAGAATCACCGCCGGTCGGGAGTTTCACCCTGCCCTGAAGACCCTTTAAGGATAACATAAAAAAACCTTGGTGACAAGGTTCTTAATTTATGGATTTCTAATCTATTGATAGTCAATAACTATAATTATTCTTTTGAGACAAAATGAAGTATCTATTTTAATTTATCATGCTGGTAACGGTGACTCAGCTCTAACCCCACAAACTGTTGCTGGCGAAGAGCTTCATAGACAATCATGCAAACCGTATTTGAGACATTAAGACTACGGACATGTTCATCATTCATAGGAATACGAATAGCTTTTTCAGGATGCTCACGCATAAAGTCCTCAGGTAGGCCTGTATCCTCACGACCGAACATAAAATAGTGATCCTCACCATCAGCATAGGCCTCTTCTGAATAAGTCTTATCCGCAAACTTCGTTACTAGATGCAAACGACCAGCATGATTTTTAGACATAAAATCAGCTAAATTGTCATAATAAGTGATATCAAGCTTATCCCAATAGTCCAGACCTGCTCGCTTCATCTTCTTGTCATCAATTGGAAATCCCATGGGTCGAATGATATGGAGGGGGCTATTGGTTGCTGCGCAAGTACGCGCAATATTTCCAGTGTTTTGTGGAATACGAGGTTCAAACAAGACAATATGATTACGTGACATCTGACTTCTCCTAGACATAAAAAATACCATGTCGCCCGGAGTTAAGCTCAGCAGACGACATGGTTGTGGACATTCATTAGCTTAAATCATGACAGGTTAGATTTAAAATAACGAATCGTTGAGTATATTTTAGCACTTTGGCTGTAAAAGTCAACACTACTAGCAGAAAAAATTAATATTTTTGACGTCGTCACCTTTTTTACAGGAATAACCTATAAAGGTAGCTGAAAAGGATGATTTTTCGGCCAAAATAGAGTATCATAGTAGTGATTATTTGGAGGTAACTCATGCGTATTATTGTCGTAGGTGCTGGTAAAGTCGGTACAGCACTCTGTCGTTCTCTTGTTGGTGAGAAACACGACGTTATCTTAATCGAAGAAAAGGAAGAGGTCCTCAAACGCCTCAGTAAACGCTACGATGTTATGGGCTTTGCTGGAAACGGGGCAAATTTCAAGATTTTGGAACAAGCCGAGGTTAGTAACTGCGATGTCTTTATCGCTATGACTGATAAAGATGAAGTAAACATGATATCAGCAGTTCTGGCAAAACAAATGGGTGCTAAAGAAACCATCGTTCGTGTACGTAACCCAGAATATTCTAATGCTTATTTCAAAGACAAAAATTTCCTTGGATTCTCATCAGTAGTTAACCCTGAACTTTTAACAGCTCGCTATATTGCCAACACAGTTGAATTTCCAAACGCCCTATCAGTTGAAACTTTTGCAAATGGACGCGTTATTCTTATGGCATTTAAGGTCACTGAAACAAGCCAATTGTCTGGTATGACTATGGAACAATTTCGTAAGAAATTCGGTAACATCTTAGTTTGTACAATTGATCGTCAAGGAGACCTTATCATTCCCGACGGGAATGCTACCATGCAAGCTGGGGATAAGATTTATGTAACTGGTAAACGTGTTGATATGGCACTTTTCCACAGTTATATCAAACCCAAAAGTATCAAAAAACTTTTGTTGATTGGTGCTGGACGTATCTCCTACTACTTACTGAATATCTTGAAAAACAACCGTATTAAGGTCAAATTGATTGAACATAAAATGGACCGTGCGCAAACTTTTAGTCAAGTATTCCCTGAAGTTTCCGTTATCTTAGGTGATGGTACTGCTAAAGACCTTCTTCTTGAAGAGAGTGCAGCTAGTTATGATGCTGTTGCTACTCTAACTGGAGTAGATGAGGAAAATATTATCACCTCTATGTTCCTTGAAAGTATTGGTATTCACAAAAACATTACCAAGGTCAACCGTACCAGTCTTTTAGAGATTGTCGATACACGTGATACAACAACAATTGTCACACCTAAGAGTATTGCTGTTGATACCGTTATGCACTTTATTCGTGGTCGCTATAACGCCAAAGACTCTAGTCTTGATGCACTTCACCACGTAGCTAATGGCCGTATTGAGACCTTACAATTCCAAATTAAGGAAAACAACAAGATCGCTGGGAAGAAACTTTCTGAACTTAATTTTGCTCATGGTGTCCTTATTGCTGCTATCATCCGTAATGGAAAAGCCATCTTCCCAACTGGAGAAGATACATTAGCAATTGGTGATAAAATCGTGGTCGTTACTCTCTTGCAAAACGTTACCCACATTTACGACCTGTTGAAGAGGTAAGCTGCCATGAATCGATCTATTGTCCGTTTTCTCATTTCTAAACTGCTCCTCATTGAAGCTGGACTCTTAGTTGTTCCACTCATAGTGGCTCTTATTTATCAAGAAGATGCCAAGGTATTTGCCAGCATTTTGGGGACTATGGCGATTCTCCTTTTTATCGGAGTACTTGGTACTCTCTTTAAACCTAAGAACTACCACATTTACACCAAAGAAGGAATGCTCATTGTAGCCCTCTGTTGGGTACTTTGGTCATTCTTTGGGGGATTACCATTTGTTTTTGCGGGGCAAATCCCAAGTGTCATCGATGCCTTCTTCGAGATGAGTTCAGGTTTTACAACCACGGGAGCTACTATTCTCACAGATACTGGAGTGTTGACCCATTCTCTCCTCTTTTGGCGAAGCTTCGCCCACCTAATTGGAGGGATGGGAGTACTGGTCTTTGCTCTAGCCATCATGAACAACAGTAAAAATGGTCACCATGAGGTTATGCGTGCAGAGGTGCCAGGTCCAATCTTTGGTAAGGTCGTTGCCAAGCTCAAAAATACAGCTCAAATTCTTTACATCATCTATTTGACCATGTTTGTTATTTTTGCTGTTATTCTCTGGCTTTGCGGTATGCCGGTCTTTGATAGTATCATCACTGCTATGGGGGGGGCAGGTACCGGTGGATTTGCAGTCTATAATGATTCTATCGCCCACTATAACAGCGATTTGATTACTTATGTGGTTACAGTTGGTACCCTACTATTTGGCGTTAACTTCAACTTATACTTCTATATCCTGTTTCGCAAAATCAGATTATTCTTCCAAGATGAAGAGCTACGTACCTATCTTACGATTGTTGCAGTATCAACAGGTTTAATTATCCTCAATATTTTTGGGATTTACCAAAATTTGGCTGACTCTTTCAAATACTCATTTTTCGAAGTGTCAACGATCATCACAACAACCGGTTTTGGTCTAACGGATATTACCAAATGGCCACTCTTTTCTCAGTATATCCTGCTTCTCCTGATGTTTATCGGGGGGTCAGCAGGTTCTACAGCCGGTGGTTTCAAGGTTATACGTGCTATGATTATTGCTAAAATTGCACGTAATCAGACTTTGGCTAGCCTCTATCCTAACCGTATCCTATCTCTACACATTAATGGAAGTGTTCTTGATAAAGAAACACAGCATAGCGTTCTTAAATATTTGGCTGTATATGTGTTGATCATACTAAGTCTAGTTACAATCCTGTCCTTAGATAATCAAAATTTCTTAATTGTAACAAGTGCTGCTGCTTCAACATTTAACAATATTGGACCTTTACTTGGGACAACTGATAGCTTCGCTATTTTCAGTCCTTTGTCTAAGCTTATCATGGGATTTGCTATGATTGCTGGACGCTTGGAAATTTATCCTTTATTACTCCTATTCCTACCAAAAACTTGGTCAAAAATTTAAGCATAGAAAAACTCCTTTGGATTCATTTATCCAAAGGAGTTTTATTACGTTTTAGGCTAAAATAATCTGGTACTGGGTCATCACCAGTCTCTGATAAGGGATGGCATCTTAAGATACGGGCGATTCCCATAATAATTCCCTTTAAACCATGTTTTTCTATTGCCTGAATCATATAGACTGAGCAAGTTGGACGAAAACGACAAGACGGTGGAAACAGGGGAGAAATCCATCTCTGATAAGCCTTTACTAACGCAATCAGAAACTTCTTCATCATTTAACCTTGTTAACAGCAACGTTATGAAGCTGACTAATTTCTTTTTTGTTTAGACGGCGTGACTCCCCTGGACGTAGCCCTGTCAAATCTAGGGTACCAAAACGGGTACGCGACAACTTATCAACAAGCAAACCTACTGATTCAAACATTTTCTTAACCTGATGGTTACGCCCTTCATGAATCGTCAACTCAACGACTGATCGGTTCTTTTCATGATCCACCTTGATAATATTGTAACGGGCCGGCTGGGTTTTTTTACCATCAAGCACCACACCACGAATCAAAGGACGAAGATTTTCCTTGGTCGCAATACCTTTAACACGCGCCAAATAAACCTTATCAATCTCATTACGTGGGTGAATCATTTTATCGGTAAAGTCGCCATCGTTGGTTAAAATAAGAAGGCCAGTCGTATCCCAATCAAGACGACCAACAGGATAGATACGTTCCTTAACGTGGGGCATTAGGTCAATCACCGTCTTACGATTTTTCTCATCAGATACTGAAGAAATAACCCCGCGTGGTTTATTAAGAAGGTAGTATACCTTTTCTTCATTGTAAATTGGGCTTCCATTTACCTCGACAATGTCGCCACTTTTGACAATTGTTGCCAATTCCGTAACGGTCTTACCATTTAAAGTCACACGGCCTTCTTTAATCAATTCCTCAGCTTTACGACGACTAGCCACACCAGCGTGGGCAATATATTTATTAATTCGCATTCTTTTTCTACAGCTTAAGCTGTATCCTTTCTACCTAGCATCTCTGCTATGTTTCTTTATTTTTTAATGATTAGTTTCAACAAGGTTTACTCTTAATTATCCAAGTCCTCAAGCTCTTCTGAAGCATCTTCCCTAAAGAGACTCGTTTCTTGCTCTTCAAGTTCTAGTTGATTAATGGCCACAAGTTCGTCTAAACTGTTAATTCCCATATAATCTAAGAAATAATCAGTTGTCGCATATAGGTTGGGACGACCCACAGCATCCTTTTTACCAGCCTCTCGAATGAGATCAAAAGCCTGAAGCTTGGCAATAGCGCCGCTGGAATTGACACCTCGAATGTCATCAACTTCAGCTCGAGTAATGGGCTGTTTATAAGCAACTATAGAAAGTACCTCGAGACTCGCTCGGGATAGACTTTGGTTGATTGGCGTTTTGGAATAGTCACGCAGAAGACTTGCAAAATCAGGCTTAGTCACGATCTTATAGGTATTTGACGATTCCAATAAACAAAGAGCCGTATCCTCATCTGCCTCATACTTGGCTTGCAATTTTTCCAAGGACTGAGTCAGTCCAGTCACTGGCATTTCTAAAAGCTGTGCCATAGTACGTAGACTAAGACCATCTTCACCAGCCACAAAAAGTAAAGCTTCTAATCGTGCTAAGTGACTACTCATTCGTCCATTCCTTTCTTAGAGTGATTGTTCCAAAAATTGTTTCCTGCTGTACCGAGATTCGATGTACCTTAATCAATTCAAGAGTTGCCAAAAAGAGGGTGATTACTTGATTCATATCTTTAGCATCGGTAAAAAGTTCATCTAAATGTAGCTCATTTTTTGAGCCAAATGCTTCCTCAATAATCAGCATCATATCTTCAATTTTATAATCGTCACGCGCAATAGTCGTGTGATTTCGGCGAATTTCTTCTTGCTTTTCAGCCATGATTTTTGAAAAAGCCAAGAAAATGTCTTGAATAGTCTTATCCTGATTCAACGTCACATCTTCATAAACCAATTCAACTTTTGGTTTTGAAAAATACTGAGCACGTACCTCATGCTGCTTAGCTAACTCTTGACTAGCTGCTTTGAAGCGTGCATACTCTTCCAATTGACTCAAGAGTTCTAGCTCAGGATCATCTGCTTCAGGCTCAGCCTCCACCACTGTAGGCAGAAGCTTACGACTCTTAATCAGCATAAGCTGACTAGCCATAAGCATATATTCCCCAGCAACTTCAAGCTTCATGGCTTGCAAGGTTGCCAAATAAGCCAAGTATTGCTCGATAACCTCAACAATGGGAACATCGTAAATATCTACCTCATACTTAGAAACCAGATGGAGCAACAAATCCAGTGGCCCCTCAAAATCTTTTAACTTAATATCCATTAGGTTTTATAGTATTTCTCCAAGGTCACTGGACTTTTTAGCCCGAGTAAACGAGCAAGTTCAAAGGCGCCCGTTCCCTTTTCAATCTGTCTAAGAATAAATTGCTGGCGCAAGACTTGGGCAGTTACCCCCGATAAGCCACAGTCACTAACATAAGTCTGGATTTGCTTATACAGCCATTGTCGGGTATAGACCTTACCCAAAAGCAAGCCCTGGCTGTTGATATCTTTAATAGCCAACAAATACTGCTTCACATCTGCTTCAAGTCTGAGAACACGCTTAGTGCTTCCCTTGGCCACAGTTACAACACCAAAATCCAAGTCAATGTCGACCCAGTCCAACTCCAAAATCTCTGAAGGTAAGAGTCCCAGCTCTAGAATCAGCAGACAAGACAGCTTACCAACCCCTTCATGCCCCTCGTAAAGAGATGAAAGATTCAGTATTCGCAACTTATCCTCCTGAGAAGGTAGTATTACTGTCTCTGATAGTTTGAAAAATTTCGTTAATTCACCCTTTTGATAGAGGTATAGCAAAAATTGATTGACCGCAGAGCGCTTACGCTTTTGTACGGATGGCTTCCATTCCTTCAGTTGGTTTTCATAGAGCTTGAGACTAGCTTGATCAATTTGTCCTGAGATCGCCGTTGCAAACTGCTTAAGATCATAAGCATAAGCTTGCTTTGAACTCTCCGAAATGACCTTAGTAGCCAGAAAATCAGTGATCTGAGTTGTCAGTTGTTTTTGGAATGATGATATAGTCATGTGTAAAGTCATGTAAGAGGCTATTAACCGCCTTTAGAATCGATTTTCGTGTAATAATCCCTTTAAAAATACCTTGGCTGTCAACCACAGGAAGGAAAGGATTATTAACTAGCTTATGCATTACCTCATTTAGATTGGCATTATCTTCTACTGTTTCCACGACATCTGATGTCATCGGACCGATATCACGGTTAACCATCTCCCACTCTTGCAAGTTATGTTCATCTTGATAACGTTTAATATCCGTCAAAGATATGGTCCCAAGATAATGCTTATCCTTAGTCAAAACGGGAACGCGCGAATAACCATTGCTTGTCAAAAGCAAAACCACATGATTAGCGTTGTGACTATCAATAAAAATAGCAACCTGATCTGATGGGATCAAATAATTATCTAAGCGAGCCAACAAAAAATCTTCAAATTCTTTAGCAATCATCGTTCAAATTCCTGTGTAAGTTCTGAATAAAGTTCATGGTCACGTGTGTAATATTCCACACGAATCTTTGCATCGTTTATAATCACCTTAGCATAGAGTTTCTCATGGATTGGGCCACGTGGCTGTGAAACAGAACCTGGATTGATATACACTGTCTTACCATTTCGCCAAGCTGCTGCCGCATGTAAATGCCCATATAGACAGATATCAGCATCCTCTTGTTGCGCCCAAAGATCTAACTTGTCCCAGGTAAAATTAATGCCATAGAGATGACCATGGGTTTGTGCAATAATCACATCACCAAGTTTAACGACCAAACGTTCTGGATAACCTGAATCATAATCACAGTTGCCACGAACCACATGGATACCTTCCCAAACAGGATCACTTGATTCTAACTCAGAATCTCCATTATGGAAAATAGCATCTACCTTCCCTTGATAACGATTTTTTATATCTACTACAATGTCACGTTCTCCATGGGAGTCGCTCATTACGATTATTGTTTGTTCTGCCATGCTGGGAAGACCTCCATAAGTTTCTTAACAGCTTGTCCACGGTGAGATTGTTCATTTTTCTCTTCTGCAGAAAGCTCTGCTGCTGTTTTACCCGTATTACCAACTAAGAAAAGGGGATCATAACCAAAACCATTGTCACCTTTAGGTTCTCGTCCAATATAACCCTTCCAGTCGGCGTCAACAACCAAACTATCACGTCCAGGTGCTGCAACAACTAAAGTTGTATGGAACTGGGCTGAGCGTTTGCTATCATCAAGTACCATGGCAAGTTCATGCAGTAACTTAGCATTATTTTCAGCATCGGTAGCTTCTAGACCCGCAAAACGAGCAGACCACACACCTGGCAAACCTCCAAGAACATCTACCTGCAAACCTGAATCATCTGAAAGAACCATCTTACCAGTTAATTCCGAAATAGTTTCCGCCTTCAAGCGTGCATTTTCTTCAAAGGTCATACCCGTTTCAGCAACCTCAGGAAGATCTGGATAATCATTAAGATTTTCTACCTTAATACCAAGCTTTCCAAAGAGTTCCCGAAACTCCTTGGTTTTTCCTTCATTGCGTGTCGCAATCAATAGGACATCACCAAAGTCTGATTTGTTATCAGAACCAAAGAAATCACTCAAGACGACACCCTCTCTAGGCACATGCACATAGACAAGCTTATCTCCTTCACTAACTATCAAAGCTCCTTGATGTTGTGTAACAGCTAAGTCCCGACCAGTTTCCTCTTTCAAGCAATCCAAAATAAAGGATACTAAGCGAAGGTCTGAAGAATGTTTAGCAATATGTAACTGAAAGTCACTGACAGCCAAAACGTTAGTCAAAGCTTGGAAAAAGTCAACAAATTGTTCGTAAGCCTCATCGCCACCAAAACAAGTCAAGTGATTATAGCTTCCAAAACTAGCCAAGTACCAGTCTTGATCATCCTTATATTCAAAAATTGATTTAGTCATTTTCTAACTCCTTGTCCAAATCTACATGTTGGACAGTAACTTCCTCACCCAGCCACTGTTCAGCAATTTCTTTAAAACCAAGCACACTAGCTGTGGTGTAGTATTCTTCCGTCTTGTCTTCGACCTCACGACTACGGTTAATCTCAAAGTAATTGAGCAAGACAGAAACATCACGAACAGTTTCAGCTCCGCTATCAATTAATTTGACACTTGGTCCCATAACATTCTGAATAATCGGTCGTAAAAGTGGGTAGTGGGTGCAACCCAAAACCAAGGTATCTACCTTATCAACTAAAGGAGCCATGCTTTCATAGACAATCTTTTTAGCCACACTTGAATTAATTTCATTGGATTCAACAATTGGGGCAAAACGGGGACAGGACAAACTCAGGACATTCATTTGAGGCGCCAGACGCTTAATTTTTTGCTCATATATATTAGATGCAATTGTCATAGGAGTACCAATGACACCAATTTGACCAGACTGGCTAGACTTAATGGCAGCACTAGAACCAGGCAAAACAACACCTAGTACTGGAATGTCCAAAGCCTCTTTAATTTCCTCCCAAACTACTGCTGTCGCCGTATTGCAAGCAATAACAATCATCTTTACGTCTTTAGTCAGGAGAAATTTAACCAACTGCCATGTATATTCTCTGATTTGTCCTGCTGGTCTAGGACCATATGGGGCCCTAGCAGAATCACCAATATAAACAATAGACTCGTGAGGCAACTGACGTTTAAGCTCACGTACTACCGTCAGGCCTCCGACACCAGAATCCAAAAATCCTATAGGTCGATTATCCATCTTGCCTCCTTATCCCCTTACATTACATGTAAAAAGCTGAGATTCACGTCCCAGCTCCCCACCATTATTTTTTCTTGCTATCTGCAAGTGCTTGTTTTTGTTGTTTAATAATCTGATTATATGTTTGACGCACTTTGGCTTCATTAGGCTTTTGACCTGCTGCTGACATCATTGTACGAACAGCGTCCACATTCAAACGAGGATTTTCAGCTAATTCTTTCTCAATTTGTTTGCGGGCAAAATATGCGCCTCCGTAAAAGCCACCTAAAAGGGCTACAAAAACAAGAATAATCCAAAGGACGGTGTTCATAAATTTAATTCTCCTATAACGTTGATTTACCTTATATTATAGCAAAAATAGGCCTTACTGACAAATAAGACGTTGGTTTCTTAACGAGTCCGCAAAAAAATTACTTTTCTAAAATACTGATAAAATGAGAGCTTCAGCTTCTTTTACTTACAACTGTAAAGGACTTGTAAGATTTCCGGGAAAAAATTAGTTTTTTATATAAGTCTTGAAATTATTATGTTTATATAAAAGGGGGGGATTTATGCTAAAGGAATCAACTATTTCCGAACAAAAAATTGTTAATGCATTTACTGAACTCTTAAAAGAGAGTTCACTCGAACAAATCAGCATCACAGACATTATCAAAAAGGTAAATCTCAGCAGACCAACCTTCTACTACTATTCAAATCAAGATGACTTGGTTGAAACCACCTTCTCTAAAATTTTAGATAAAATTTCAAGTATTCTGCAAAAGGATATAACCTATCAAGAAGGTGTTCTAACCGAGATGCGACGATATCTTAAGGGAAATCATGAGCTCTCTCATATTCATGACACACATTCCAAATATCAATAGATTAATTCGTAAGTTCATTACCGAGACCATCCTTAACTCTGATATCGAAATTATCACAGAACTTATGGAAAAAAACTATCATATCCCAGTCGAGTATTCTTTGGAAGTATACGATTAGTACCATTATCACCATTTTGACACTCTGGCTCAAGGAAGACTGTATTGAATCTCCAGAAGAGATGGCTAATATAATTCTTGAAGCGGTTATCATTAAAGCAAAATAAGCTAGACCTCCTAGGTCTAGCCTATTTGTTAAATTTCAAAATCAAATCCGTCAAGTGTCGCAAAATAATCATTCATAGTCTCTGCACGGCGAATCATTCGCGCTGTTCCATCTTCTTGATAGAGAATTTCTGCCGAACGAAGACGACCATTATAGTTATAACCCATTGAAAAACCATGGGCACCAGTATCATGAATAACCAAGGTATCTCCAATACGAGCCTCAGGCAATTCACGGTTCTTAGCAAACTTGTCATTGTTTTCACAAAGCGAACCTGTGACATCAACCACTTGAATATCACCATTTGGATTAGTCATATTAGTAATGTGGTGGTAGGCATCGTACATTGCTGGGCGAAGCAAGTTAACTGCAGAAGCATCAACACCAACATAACGTCGATAAGTATCCTTAATATGGAGAACCTTAGTAACAACGAGTCCGTGTGGCGCTGTCATGAAACGACCAAGTTCAGTGTAAATACTGATGTCCCCGAGATCATTTGGAACAAGGATTTCATCAAATTTAGTATGAACACCTTCACCAATAACAGCAATATCGTTTTGCTTGTTCGCTGGCGTGTAATCTACCCCAACACCACCTGATAAGTTGATAAAGTCAAGGCTAACACCAAGCTCATTCTTAATTTCTACAGCCAATTCAAAGAGTTGAGCAGCCAAGGTTGGATAGTACTCATTCGTTACTGTATTTGACGCCAAGAAGGCATGCAAACCGAATGATTTCACCCCTTTTTCTTTAAGGTAGGCATAACCTTTGAAAAGTTGCTCCTTAGTCATCCCAAATTTAGATTCTTCAGGATGATCCATAATATCTGTACCAAGTGAAAAGACACCACCTGGGTTAAAGCGTAAAGAAAGCGTTTCAGGAAGCCCTGCAGCCTCTTCCAAGAAGAAGATATCTTCGTAAGCATCAAGGTTAATTGTCGCATTAATATCACGCGCGTAAACAAATTCTTCTGCACGTGTATCATTAGACGTAAAACTAATAGCAGTGCTATCAAAACCAATTTTGTTACTCATGACAAGCTCTGTATCAGTCGCACAATCTACACCGCACCCTTCTTCCTTCAAGATTTTGAGGATTGCTGGATTAGGTGTTGCCTTTACAGCAAAGAATTCTTTAAAACCAGGATTCCATGAAAAGGCTGCATTAACTGCACGCGCTGTTTCACGAATACCTTTTTCATCGTAAAGGTGGAAAGGTGTTGGAAATTCTGCAGTGATTTGATCAAGTTTATCAGCCGTAATAAAGGGTGTTTTTGTCATTTTATTCTCCATTTTTTACAATAGTAACCTTATTATAGCATAAGAAAAGGCTTGAACCCCAAATTTCTAATAATCTCAAGGGATATTTCATAATACAATAGACGCATAACCTTAATAAAATAATGGGGATTATTTATAAAAAAATATCTTTATTCTGGGGCGATTTCTCTAATAGCCGTCTTTACATTGTCAGCATGTGCCAAACCAAAACTCGATGCTAAGCTTCTGTTAACGACATTGTCTATATGTCTAGAAGAGGCCTCAAACTTAAAGCTGATCAAACCTTGGTTGAAGCCTCATTCAAACTTGAGGATATTTCTGAAGATATGAAAAATGAGCTAAAAACATCTGCTAAACAGTTTTACCTCAAAGATGAGGATGGTAAAAAAGTCACAGCAAGTAAGATTGACAAAGATGACCTACCTATTCTCTTCAACAAAAATAATAACGTAGAAAATGCTACAGATGACTTTGGAAAAGTTGAAGCTAATGACTACAAGACTGTCTCTCTCTTTTTCGAAGTGAACAACGATTCAAAATATAAACTCTATTTTGAATCAAAAGATGAAAAGACAAAAGGACAGACTGTTTCTACTAGTCCAAAAAATTTCGATGGTCAAACAACTACCAATGTAAAAAAAGATGTTGATACTTATTTCAACGCAGTTTCTCTAGATGGAGAAAGTAAAAATTACAATAAATTTGTTTCTAATGACTTAGATAAGGCTAAGAGTGAACTTAGTCAATATTTCTCAGATAGTCTTCAATATAGCTATGATGAAACTGATAATATCAAACCAACTGGAGATGAAGTTCCAAAAGTTTCCGGATGTGTTTAAACTGATAATCGTGAACGTGGTAGTTAGTCTGTTGATAACATTATCGTTACTAAATATAAGACGGAGTTTAACGTTGACATGTCAACTATCAGTATGAAAGCTGCAGACGATGCATATGCGGCTAACCATCCAAGTCTTACTGACGATCTAAAAAAACACCTACAAAGCAATATGCTAACGCTGGAAATGTCGACCAATTGACCCAACAATACTATATGGAAACTTACTTACCTAATTCAATTAAAAAAGTAAGTCCATCAGTACCAAAGACAGACGAAACAAATATCTTTAAGGATTACTCAGTTGAACTCACTAAGAAAGACGATAAGTGGGCCTTTTCCGACAAAGATAGCTATGTCGAAAAATGGGATTACTATCTACTCTCCTACACCTATACAGGTTAACAAGAAATAATTACAAAAAACGTTAAACACAAAAAAATCAGCCGTTTGGCTGATTTTTTTACTAGTCACGACTTGCAAAGATTCGCAAGATATTCAAGAACAAGTTAATAAAATCCAAGTAGAGACTGAGCGCCATAGAAACCGCCCACCCATCTGTGACTTGACCATTAGTACTATAATAAATCTTTTTAATTAACTGATTGTCATAAGCAATTAAGCCAGAGAAAATGAGAACTGATACAATACTAATCACAAAACTCATCGTGCTACTTGCAAAGAAAATATTAACTAAGCTAGCCACAATAATTCCAATCAAAGCTGCCATAAGAAATTTGACTATTCCTGACAAATCACGCTTAATAGAAACTCCGATAAGTGCCATGACAAAAAAGACAATGGCAGTACTAATAAAAGCTTGGAAAACATTAGCCTGAGTGTATTGGACAATGATAAAACTTAATGTAAAACCATTCAAGGCTGAATAAACTAAGAATAAGGGCAGAGCCGCAGGTGTGTTCTTTCGTGCAGCACCACTAGCCAAAAAAACCAAAGCTAACTCAACAAAAATAGCTGCCGTATAAACCCAAGAATAATTCATCAGAATATTAACAAAAAGATGAGAGAGAGGGAATAACATCAGATAAGAAATGACTGCTGAAATCCCTACCCCAATACCAACAAGACCGTAAATCTTCCCGAAAAAGCGATTTAATCCTGCATCACTAGTTGTATAAATTGCATTTGATTCCATAAATATCTCCTAAGTTTAATAAATTAATGGTGGTGACTTTGTAGAGTCTTGCGACGGAAAAACTTACGATTTTTAATGCGATTTCGTAAAGGTGTCACTGCTTCTTTAACAGCCCAGTACTTATCCACCATGGTAACGATATAAGATTCCTTATACTTTGGCGGTGCAATAGTTGCTCCCCACATATGTTTGAGGATGATATCCTCTTCTTTTTTGTTTAAATTAACAAGCTTTCTGGCATTACGAACAGCAATCCGTGGGTGCACCCAAGCATGACTCTTATTAAATTTGGTTACTCGCCAATCATAATAGAAAAAGTCATGCAAGAGACCACCTCGAGCAGTACTCTTAGCATCCCAGCCAAATTTTTTAGCAATTTTGTAGCTAGTATAACTAACATTAACCGAGTGTTCCAAACGTGTCGAATGATGGTGTTGGACAATCCCATCCAATTTTTGAAAACGTGGGTGTGAAATCAAATGTCCAACAACTTCCATGAATTCTTTATCATCTTCTGGTCGCTTCATAATAATACCTCATTAATGTTTCTAACGCTTCTTCATTATACCACTAGAGCTTAAATTTATTTTAAAAGGCGAATATTTTCCAATAAAATCAGCCTTAGGACCTAGAGACTAAACATGATAATCCCTGCAGCAACAGCAACATTGAGACTCTCTGCCTGGCCCGGCATGTTAATATGTACCAGTTGATCCGCAGACTCAGCCATCTCCTTACTGATTCCCTGACCTTCATTTCCCATCACTAGGGCAAAATTACCGTCTGTCTTAACTGCTTTATAGTCAACGGAAACCTCTGAGAGAGTCGTTGCCAAGACTGTTAAATCATGTTTTTTACAAGTTTCAACCATCTCAAGAATCGGTCCACGATAGATTGGCAGATGAAAATGACTTCCCTGCATAGAACGTAAGGTCTTCTGATTATAAATATCAGCGGATTTATCTGATAAAAAGACCCCATCATAACCTGCAGCATCCGCTGTTCGAATCATTGTTCCTACATTACCAGGATCCTGAACATCCTCCAAGAGAAGGTACTTTCCTGAAAGAGACTCTGGCAAGGCTTGAGATTGTTTAGCAACTTCTGCCACAATCCCTTGGGGGGTCTGAGTTTCACAGAGCTCCTTGAGCACCTCTGGACTAACCAACTTAACTTTAGACATATTAGCTACACGGTCAGCCATCTCCTCAAGCACAAAAATTTGAAGAATATCCGCACCACTTGCCTTTGCTTCCTCAAAGAGATGCCACCCCTCTAAAAGATAACTGGTTTTACGGTGCTTGCGTTGCAACAATTTTCTAGCAGTCTTGATACTAGCATTTTGCTTTGATTGAATGATTTCCATACACTCATTATAGCAGAAATTGCTTGATAAATCTTGGACTTGACCGACTTTATAGCAAGGATTATACTGAAAGAAAGAGGTTTCAAAAGGAGGTCATGGGCCATGCAAAAAGTACGATTATTAGTCTCAGGAAGAGTCCAAGGTGTTGGTTTTCGTTATTCAACCTATGCATTAGCACTCGAAATTGGAGATATTTACGGTCGAGTCTGGAACAACGATAATGGAACTGTTGAAATTCTAGCACAATCAGATAAGCCTGCTAAGCTAGCTAAGTTTATCCAAGAAGTTCGAAAAGGGCCTTCAAAATGGTCTAAAGTAACCTATGTCGATGTGACCATGGCTAACTTCCCTAATTACAGCGATTTTCGCATGGCTAATTAAGGTCGGAGCTCCGTTTTTAACTTGTTCTCTTCCTTAAAAAAGGGTAAAATAGACAAGTATAACTAAAAACAAAAGGAATGATATTGTGAATAAAAATCAAAAACGTCTAGCCCTTATGGGGCTTGCTGCCAGCATGCTTCTCTTCCTATCAGGATGTGTGAGCCTTGATAAGTCTGGTAATCCTACTGGTTGGGTTTGGAACCTACTTGGTCGCCCTATGAGCCACGTCATCACCTACTTCGCACATAATTTAAATCTGGGATTTGGTCTTGGTATTATCTTCGTAACTATCATTGTTCGTTTGATTATCTTACCACTTGGTCTTCACCAATCTCGTAGTGCGGCCTACCAATCAGCAAAACGTGAGTACCTTGCTCCTGTCTTAGAACCAATTAACGAACGTTTGCGCAACGCTGAAACTCAAGAAGAAAAAATGGCTGCCCAGTCTGAACTCATGCAAGCTCAGCGTGAAAACGGCCTAAGCTTAATGGGCGGTGTTGGCTGTCTTCCTCTATTGATTCAGTTTCCATTCTTCTCAGCGCTTTACTATGCAGCACGTTACACTCCTGGTGTACTCAAGGATGACTTCCTCTGGTTTAACCTCGGTCATCGTGACTTCCCATTGATTATCATCATTGCCGCTCTGTACTATTTCCAATCTTGGTTGTCTATTCAACAAGTTCCTGAGGAGCAACGTAAGCAAATGGCGGCGACTATGTACAGCATGCCAATCATGATGATTTTCTTTGGTATCAGCTCACCTGCAGCCGTAATCCTTTACTGGTTTGTTGGTGGTATCTTCTCTATTATCCAGCAGTTGATTACTAACTATATCATCAAACCTCGCTTAAAAGAGAAAGTTGCTGAAGAGTTCAAAAAGAACCCTCCAAAAGCCCCTCGTACAACACCAAACAAGCGTAAAGATGTCACTCCAAAAAATACCCAAGCAATTGCAAATAAACCCCAAAAAAATCGTAACGCTGGTAAACAAAATCGTAAATAAGCTACAAAACACTCTTGGAACAATGTACTGATCCCAAAAAGTTAGACAATTAATTTATCCGAAGGATTTAGTTCTGTATTACACAGGACTGAGTCCTTTTAGTTTTACCTTAATTCGTTTATTGTTGTAGTAATCAATATAGCC
>NZ_GL831112.1:1621662-1638222 GCF_000188295.1 Streptococcus vestibularis ATCC 49124
ATAAGCGTTCATTCTCCTCTTGAAGTCGCTCTAGCTCTGGTATTTCTTCCCAAGTTTTCTTACGTTTACGTCCCATTTTAGGTACTCTTCCTCTTGTTTTCTCAATTCATATATTTAAACTTTATCTTCATAAGTCAATTTCATAATAAAACACCCCAAAAGGTAGATTGTTTCTGTCTAACTTTTGGGGTGTAGTTCAAAAAACTTCAAGAGTGTTTTCTTATAGATAAACTCAGACTAACCTAGCTCCTAATATCGCTGGTAACTAAAAAAGGAGTAAGACAGAACAAACGTTCTGCCTCACTCCCACAAGGATCAAACATCTACTACATCATGTAGGTATTTCGATGTTTGTTCAAATACTGGACAATTTTGTCCTAACATTTGCTTAGGCTGTTTTTTCTACACTAAGGATTTCAACAGAGTAGCTACCTGCTGGTGATTCGATGGCTACTTTATCTCCAACTTTCTTACCAATCAAGGCTTGAGCAATTGGGCTTTCATTTGAAATTTTACCTGAGAAAATATCAGCACCGGCTGCACCAACGATATGGTAAGTATCTTTGTCGCTTGTACCAACTTCTTGCACAACAACTGTTTTACCAATCGCAACTTCGTCATTAGCAACAGCATCACTATCAACGATTTCTGCGTAACGAATCTTTGTTTCAAGAATTTGAATTTGACCTTCAACAAAGGCTTGCTCATCTTTAGCCGCCTCATACTCAGAGTTTTCTGAAAGGTCACCATAAGAACGGGCAATCTTGATTCGTTCTACAACTTCTGGACGACGTACGAGTTTGTACTCCTCCAATTCTGCTTCAAGTTGTTCTTTTTCTGCTAGGGTCATTACATATGTTTTTTCTGCCATTTTTTCCTCTTTCCTGTTTTTTAGCCAGTTGGTTTAAAATCAAACTCAGTAGTTAGTTACGGAATTTTAATTAACCAATCAGACTATTTATCTTTTAGTTTGCTATTAATATAAGTTTCAACATTGTGCTGGTGCTCTTCATAGCTCTCAGCAAAATAGACATTACCAGTTGATACATCCGCCACAAAGTACATGTACTTGGTAGAAGATGGATTGATAACCGCTTCTATTGCCGACAGACTAGGACTATCTACAGGACCAGGCATCAACCCTTTATGAACATAATCATTATAAAGGGAGTCAATATTCGTATCAATCGTTGCATCTTCTTTCAAGGTCGTTTCTTGACCAAGTTTTCCAAGAGCATAAAGAACCGCGATATTACTTTGCAAGGCTATGTCTGAATCAAGACGATTATAGAAAACGCTAGCAATGTTTTTACGGTCATCGTCAGTTGCTCCCTCTTTTTCAACAAGAGAAGCTAAAGTCAAGATCTCATTAACATTGTGGTCACTTGATGAAATTGTTGCATAGTATGGTGATAGGTAGGTGTCCATCGTAGAGAGCATTTCCTCTGCCAAAGATTCCACCGTCGTATCGTCATGAATGTTATAAGTCGCTGGGAACAGATAACCCTCTAGGACATACTTAGCATCTGTATCCTTCGGAAGGTTTGCCAACAAGGCTGGGTACTTCGCTTTCATCTTAGTAAGAAAAACATCATCCTTCATAAGTTTCAAGAAGTCTTTTGCCTTAAGTCCAGTAGATGAATGTTTACCTTTTTTAGCTGATGAATTAACTTCAACCGCCTTGGCGATTTGCTCAATGGTGTATCCTTCTTTAACCAAGACTGTACCCAGAGATGGTTCCTGAGGCTTATCACTTCCTTTTTTCTGAAGTGCCTCAATAATTTCATCCATAGTCATACTAGGCTGAAGGTTATAGTAACCACTTTTTAGATTTGAAATGTTCTTAAACTTGGTATAGTAATTAAAGACTTTACCAGATTTAATGACACCAGCTGATTCCAACAACTGACCGATGTAACTGTTACCTGAATTTTCAGGAATTTCAACACTAATAAACTTAGTCGACTTGACATCTTTTGCACCAACTGCATCACTAACATATCGATAACCAAAGAATCCAGCTAATGATAAGATAAGAATCAATAAGACAATTATGTTTCTTGCAATTCGTCCTGCACGACGATTATTTTTATTGCGTTTTTGATTTCGATTGGAGCGTGAAATCGGTTCTTCGTTGATGATTTCGTCCTGTTTAACATCTTTTAGCGAGGACTCTTTCTTCTTCACTTTCTTACGTTTCTTTTTGTTAGCTTTTTCAGAGGCTGCTAAAGCAATACTCTCATCACTCTCATTGTCGTCAGTTACTAGGTCTGACTGAACCCTTACTGGTTCAGAGTGATTACTTGCTGTATGATGTTCCTGCAAAAATGCTTCTTTTTGACGTTCTGATGTCATCTTGGACACCAATTCTTTAGGATTCGTGTAGATAGATTCTTTAGCCTTAGCTTCAATGAGCTCCTTAGCAACATCTGCAGGAATATATTCTTCCTCTGATTCCGCGTTAAGACTAGTTTCCCAAACTGGACGTTTAAAACGACGTTTCAACATTTCAGTCTCCTGAGGAATAATTAAATTTTTCTCCTTATCAACTTGCTCTTTAGGACTTGATATTACGTTTGAATGGACATTAGGGGCTAAAGAATCAGCTTGAGAATTAGAAGACAAGTCAACACTATCTTGAAAATCTCGAGCCGTCTCAGAAGTCATAGTTTTAACTATAGCACTATGAGCAACAGAATGAGAACTCAAATTTTGGTTACTTACTTTATTTGACGCTGATCCAGAATCTATTGCATGGCTATCAGCTGACATTGAAAGTGGTGTCTCGGGCATAGTTGCACTTTTTTTATGCTCCTCCTCACGAAGAGAACGGAGCCGTGTCGCTTCTTGTAAATCTCGAAGAATCTGATTTTTAAAGCTTAGGCTATCTTCAGCAGATTCCGAGTGTTCATTATACTTGTCCGTCAAGGCATACCTCCTCTATAGTAACAAACGCCATTATATCTTAAAAAGTCAGTTAATGCAAATCAATTGGTTCTTTGTCACAGTAACGTAACACTGGCATTACTAGCCTTCTGGGTTCTCCCAGACCATATTATACCAAATGCTACCGCCATGGTTTGATTTGGATTCTCCTTCGTCAATGAAACCATTCATCTCATAGTAGGTAATCAGGTAATCATGACAAGTCAAACTAATCCCTTGACGTTTTTGAGCAATAGCTAGGTCTTTAAGAGCTGCAATCAAGGATGTTCCAACACCTTGCCCTTTAAAGTCTTTGGAGATAGATAAACTAGTAACTGCGATATAGCCTCCTTGACTAGCATTAGGAGCCACTTTATGGAACAGGTCATCTGTGAGATAACGTTCCGCAATCACAGGTCCTTCTATATAACCAGCTACAGTGCCATCAATTTCAGCAATTAGGAAGGTATCGCAAATTGTCTCTAAACGCTCTGCAATAGCCTCTGGTGTAGCAGCCTCTTCAGGCGAAAAATTATCTTGTTCGATACGAACAACATCAGTCCAATCATTCGTTCTAGCGTGTCGAATAATCATCTAAAATCCCTTTCTATCCAAGAGAAAGAGCTGAGCGAAATCGCTACAGCCCTTAATATATTACATGTGGTTTTGCAAGCTTGCTAGGAGCTCTTCAAATGAACGTTCATAAAGTTGGATGTCTCCAGCTCCCATAAAGACATAGACAGCATTGTCATGGTCAAGGAGAGGTGAAACATTTTCAACTGTCACCACTTTGGCAGGTTTATTGATTTTAGCGGCAAGATCTTCAACCTTTACATCACCGTGGTCAACTTCACGCGCAGAACCATAAATTTGTGCCAAATAGACAGCATCCGCTTCATTTAAAGCCTCAGCAAAGTCATCAAGAAGAGCAATGGTACGGGTAAAAGTATGTGGTTGGAAAATAGCAACAATCTCTTTAGATGGGTACTTTTGACGTGCTGCATCTAGCGTTGCAATAATTTCAGTTGGGTGGTGAGCAAAGTCATCGATGATAACAGTATCACTAATAACTTTCTCTGTGAAACGGCGTTTAACCCCAGAGAAAGTTTTTAGATGTTCAGCAACTAAGGCCATGTCAAAACCAGCTACATACAAGTTAGCAATAACCGCAGTTGCATTCAAGATATTGTGACGACCATAAGCTGGTACATGGAATTTCCCTATGATTTGTCCATCATGTTTCACATTGAAGTTAGACCCCGTCGTTGTACGAACAATCTCTGTTGCCATGAAGTCATCATTTTCTTCAAAGCCATAATAATAGATTGGTGCATTGGATGTAATTTTACGGAGGTTAGAATCCTCACCGTAAACAAAGAGCCCTTTTTGTACTTGCTTTGCATAATCATCGAATGCTGAGAAAACATCATCAATACTTGTAAAGTAATCTGGATGGTCAAAGTCAATGTTAGTGATAATTGAGTAAGCAGGATGGTACGGCATGAAATGACGTTCATATTCATCTGCTTCAAAGACAAAGTATTGCGCATTGGCTGAACCACGTCCTGTTCCATCACCGATAACGTATGACGTATCTGTGATGTTTTTCATAGCGTGTGACAAGAGTCCTGTCGTAGAGGTCTTACCATGTGCACCGGCCACACCAAAGCTAGTGAACTGATTCATGAAATGACCCAAAAATTCATGGTAACGCTTGAACTTATAACCATTTTTAATGGCATAAGCAATTTCAACGTTGTTATCTTCACGAAAAGCATTCCCAGCAATTAATTCAACATCTTCAGTGATGTTTTTTTCATCGAAAGGAAGGATTGGAATACCCGCTTGCTCAAGACCACGTTGGGTGAAGTAGTATTTTTCCACATCGGAACCTTGAACCTTGTGTCCCATTTGATGGAGCATCAAGGCCAAAGCCGACATGCCAGATCCTTTAATTCCAATAAAATGATAAGTTTTTGACATAGTTTCTCCTTGCAATCAAACTGCGATTAATTTGCATCTTCTAAATGCGTCAAATTTAGTTCTTGAGCAATTCGGTGTTCACGGTGAGCTTGACGTTCTGGGTAATTATAAACCTGGCTACGTTTCAAGAAGTCATAGCTATTTTTCTTGACGTTCTTACGAGATGGGTTACTAGGTTGTTGATAAGTTGGAACCACTTCTGCCAAGATATAAGTATCTTGTTTCAGACGATTTGCCAAGTGATGGATTTTTGAGTGCTTCCCATTAGGTGCTAATGTTCTCTTAATAGCACTCACAGGAGCTTCCAAGATAGACGCCGTCACTGGCTCCTTATCCGTTGTTACAGCAACTGCCTCAACAGTAGCCTCAAAGCTTGGTTTATTTTCTACCTTAGGCTTAGCAGCTAGTGAACGGATATTCGTAGATTTAGTTGATTGAACTTCTTGACGTAGGTATTTTTGGCGTTTATCACGTACGTCACGCTTCGCCTTTTCACGGGCTTCTTCAGCATAAGTCATTCCATCCTCTTGTGTTTCAGCTCGGTTTGGAGCCTGCTTACGTTTATGAGCCTTAGCTGACAAGAATTCATGGTTCAGCAAGAAATCGTTATAGTCCTTATCCTGATAAGGACCACGGATATTAGTGATTAAATCTTCATTTTCATATAGACGCATAGAGATAGGTTCTTGCAAGCAAGATTCTCCGTCCGGAATCAGCGGAAATTGTCGTCTTTGGCGATGCATAAAAGACTTCCTTTCGTTTTCGAGATGATGCGTATCTTAATATAAACAATCGGGAATGGGGAGATACGTCTTGCAATATTCTATTATAGCCTAATTCAGAAGATTTGCCTAGTGCCATTTTATATTTTAGTATTCCAATATTAAATATAACAGATTAAGATATTGCAATACCAAGAATTTCTTTAATATCCTCAACTGTCATGCTAGCACGGCTTTCATTGCCATCTAATACTGTTGTAACGAGATTTTTCTTACCTTCTTGAAGCTCAAGAATCTTCTCTTCGATAGTACCTCTTGTAATCAAACGGAAAACTTCGACATTTTGTTCCTGACCGATACGATGAGCACGACTAATAGCCTGCATTTCCACTGCTGGATTCCACCAAAGGTCAATCAGAATAACTGTATCAGCACCAGTCAAGTTGAGCCCTACACCCCCTGCTTTTAAAGAAATCAAAAAGGCATCTCGACTCCCCTGATTAAAGGCTTTGGTCATCTCCTGACGACTATCAGATGGGGTCGACCCTGTTAGCTTATAAGAGGAAATACCTACCTCTTGTAAAAGTTCCTCTGTAATATCTAACATCCCACGAAATTGTGAAAAAATAAGGACACGATGGTCTGATTCCTTAATTTGACTAAGTAGGTCTCTAAGACTATCTAATTTCCCACTATCACCAGCGTAATCCATAAAGAGGGCTGGGGTATCACAAATTTGGCGTAAGCGGGTAATTCCTGACAAGATTTCCACCTTATGACGGTTGATTTCCTGATCACTTGCCGAAATTAATCCTTGTTGCATCTGTTGCAATTGTGCTAAATAGATAGCCTTTTGAGCATCTGACAATTCACTTTGGTGAGTAATTTCAATCAAATCTGGTAGATCAGGAAGAACCTCTTCTTTTTTACGTCTTAGAATAAAGGGAGAAATATACCTAGCCACTTCCTTAGGTGTTAACTTAAGGAAAGTTTTTTTAGCTGGTAAAAGTCCTGGTAGAATAATCTGGAAAATAGACCAAATCTCCAACAAATGATTTTCAATAGGCGTTCCAGATAGTGCTAAGCAATGTGGAACAGAAAAATCACGTAGATATTGGGCAATCTTTGTCTGTGTATTCTTCATGACCTGAGCCTCATCGAGAATGAGATAGTCATATTTGCCAGACTTATAAGCATCAAAATCCTGACGGAAGGAAGCGTAGCTTGTAATGATAATCTGGTGGTCTTCGGCAATGATGTCATCACGTTTTGGCTTGAGTCCATAAGAAACCGCTACATCTAACTGAGGAGCGAACTTTTTAAACTCATCCTGCCAATTGTAAATCAGGCTTGATGGTGACAAAACCAAAACTCGTTGTCCTTCTTCTAAATGTGCAGAGAGATAGGCAATAGTTTGCAAAGTTTTCCCCAACCCCATATCATCGGCTAAGATACCGCCAAAACCATAGTGATGCAACATAGATAGCCACTGAACACCTTTTTCCTGATAGGGACGAAGGCCAGCTTCTACCTTATAGGTTGGCAAATCAAAGGTCTCTGGCTTACTCAAATGTTGCGTTAAGAGTTGGAAATCTTTTGAAAAACGAACAGAATCACTTTCTGAAAGAGCATCCATCAATTGATAGGCAGTTAATTGATGGAGTTCTAGGTGACCTTTTCCTGAATAACGAGCTCTCAGAGTTTTGAGGCTCTCACTAATACGATGCGTCGCTTCGTCAAAAACAATCAACTGACCACTACGATTGATAAAATAGGGCGAGCTTTCCATCAAGGCTGCTAAAGCATGATCCACATCTTCATCGTCAAGGCTTGAAAAATCAAAGGAAATATCTAATAAATTTCCCTGACACTCTACCTGAACCTGTGGACTCTGCTCAACCCGTAAGTCACGTAACTCCTGTCCAATCAGAACCGTTCCTGCATTTCCAAAATCTGGTAGAGTATTTGTAAAGAAATCATAGAGCTCTTGACTGCTACTTAATCGTTTATATGACTGAAAATCAGGGGTGAATCCATGCTTAGACATCAAACGAAAAACAGCCTGCTCATGACGATAGTTACTAGTAAATCCTAAACGACTCAACTCTTGGCGATCATGTACCAAAAAACCATCAAAATCAAAGGCTAATGTAAGAACAATCTCACTATCACCTTTCAGATTAAAGCGAAATCTCGGTGTAAAATCCTTGATATTAAAAGCTTTTGGTGCCTTAACCGGCCCCATAGTCTTAAAATCAAAAAGACTAGCAGCCAAGATGGCTTGTTCATCGAGATTAAAGCTGACGTGCTTATTCAAATCGCTTCCGATTGGAAGAGAGCGTAAGCCAACCAAAAGTTTTTGTTGTTTTCTATTCAGACGATAAAAAACACCTTGATAGAAGAGAATACGATTATTAAAAAAGGCCTGACTATTCTTCTCAGAAACAGTCAATTCAATCATCTTGGGCTCGACACAAATATCAAACGAGAAGAGATTGGCATCAGCAGTCAAGTCCTCGACCAAAAGTTGGCGGTATTCAGTCCCTTCCCATTCAAACCTAAAGCCATCCAAATCTTGCATCCGTCTCAAACCTTCCTCAAAAAAACCGTAGGGGAGACAAAGGTGACGTGCATTATTCGGTAAAATAAAGTCTAAATTAGTCTTGGCTTCATCTGGAATCATCCGTCCTAGGTAGTTTAAAAATGCCTGTGAAGCCTGGTCAAATTGAATAAGTGATAGGAGTTCATAGTAGTTCTTACCTATCTGATAATAACCCTCAACCTCTACAAGTTTGAGAAAGGCAGGAATATCTCGAATAACATAAGAACGTTCATCTGGTAAGCGACGTAAACGTATGCTCCACCAAATCTCTGAACCAAAGGTAGACTCCTCTCCCTCTACCATCAAGCTATATCTAACGGTATCATCTTCATTTAGGGAAAGCCCTTCTAAAAATAAACCACCAAAAGAGTGACCTCGCTCTTGGCCCTGAGAGAGCTCTTGTTCCTCTTCCAGTTCTGCCAAGAGGCGCTGGCCTTCTTTATCATTTTTTAGATAATACTCAACCGCCGCCAAATGGGGACAATAGCCTTTTTGAGCGAAATAATCACAGTCACACGTGATTTCAGAATCATCGAGCGCATAAATTAAATGATGTTGGCCAACTGTCGTGTCCAACTGAGTTTCTGAGACCTGATGAATGGCAATTAGCCCCTTTTCAAAAAGTTTAATCCCCTCATTACGGACTCTACCCGGCATCAATTTCGCCATAGTATTCACCCCTATCTTATCCCTCTATTATAGCACAAAATTCTTATAAACTCGGCCTTCACCACGATAAAACAAAAAAAACACTCCCTAGGGAGTGTCGTCGATTATTATTCATAATCAAGTTTATCTGAGTGACCTGAACCATTACCTACATAGTAACCTGTCTTACAGTTGATACTAAAGAGATAAGTTCCATCTGGAAGGTACATGTTGTAGTAACCATTTCCGTTGATGATGTTGACTGGCTCAAGGATAAAGTTATCTCCTGAGAAGTACCCACGTGAGTGAGATGTTGCAATAATCTTATCAAGAACACCATTAGCCCAAGTCCAAGCTGGATTACTTGTATCCGCTACTACGTTTGCATTATAAGGCACACGAGAGCGATCACGTTGAAGGATAGATGGATTGTAATTTATGATGCCTCGTGTCACAACTGTTGAAGTTGCAGCTGTACCACCAGAAACTCCACCAGTCGCACTTGTTACACCTGAATTAGATGCTCCAGATGTGTTATCTCCCGAAGGAGTAGCAGTATTAACACTTTCAGAAGCTGTCGCTGCAGACGTTGCACTTGCAGCTTTAGCCTTTTCTTCAAGCTGTGTTTTACCGCCCTTAATAGCTTCTTGGATAGTACTATCAAGACTAGCATTGCCAGTATTTGTTACACGTTCTGAAAGATCATTAAAGTTTGCATCAGATTTAACTGAGATAGAGGCATTATAGCTACCGTCTACAAGAGCATCTGATTCATAATTACTATTGACTTTTTCAATAGCTTCGATTTGTTTCTTCAAGTTATCGTATTTGACCTTAGCTGCGTCATAATACTTGGTTTTTTCCAATTTTTTAAGTAGTTTTTCCAAGTCTGATAGCTTACCAAATTGATCATTAGCTAGTTTTGTCTGCTCATCATCTGTGAAGAAATTCTTATACATGTCTTCGAAGGCTTTATTATCAGAAGCTGATGCATCCTTGCTTGATGATGGTATTACTGCTGAAGAAGCAGTGCTTGTAGTTTTCGCAGATTGGCTATGTGTTCCTTTATAAAGAGCATAGCTACCACCAATTATAGCTAGAGCAAGAACCACGAGAGCAACGATAACAACACCCTTACGGCGATAAAGTGGAATATCACCATCAAAGAAACCTTTATGAGATTGAGAAATAGACCCTGAAGAGATTCTATCTTCTGCTGATGGACGATTAACTGTAATAGACACTTTTGGTATCGCTTTTGCTTCATCAGCTTTAACTCCTGTTACACCAGCAACTGTTGTGGCAATAGCTTCTAAGTCGATTGTTTCTGAGACTTCAACATCTTCCAACAGAGGTTTAGAGTCTTGTGGCTCAGAAGCCTTGTCATCAGCAGGTAAGGTACTTTCTGGTTCCGGATCATCAATATTGTCTACCATATCAGCGTTATCAACTTGTTGATTAGTTGATCTAGACGTTGCAGCAAGGGCTTCACCAAGATCGAATTTTTCTGCTTCTGACGTGATAAAACGATCAGCATTAGTTGATGTTATGATAGTTTCAGAGCTTTGACTTTCTGGTTTCACAGTGATTTCAGGTTCAACAGAAGCTTGAGTATCATCTTCCTTAGCGTCAGTTGTGTCCAAACCAAAAGTCATAGGTGTTACTGTTTCATCAGCAGTCGTTGAGTTGGTTGCCTCATTAGCCATTGATTGACCAATCAAACCTGAATCAGCAAATTCCTGACGTTGCTTTTGAATAAAGGCATCCAAGGGTGATGTATCGCCATCTGCTTCAATTTTCTTTGAAAATTTTTGTGAGGTAACTTCCTCACGATGTTGCTTAATATACTTATCCAAAATACTATCTGTTTCGGTTACACCAGCATTAATCTCAGCTTCTTTGCGGACAGCCTCACCGACTGTCATTTCCTTGGCATCTTGGAAATCTAACTCTTGGCTTTCTTCATAGCCATCTTGTGTTTTATCTTCTGACACGTTTAATTTACCTTTCTAGCCTCAGAACGGCGAACACGCTCTCCAAAATATTGATACAAATCAACGCGGAGGGTCCCGTTATAAAGCTTACGTTTTTTATCAGCTTTCATGCCGTATTTACTTTCAAATTGTTCATCACTGGTCAAGATAAACTTGCTCCACGTTTTAAGCGGCGCAAAAGTTTGACCCATTTCATTATACAAGATATCCACAGCCTTGTCATCCAACAAGCGCTCCCCATAAGGAGGATTTGAAATAATGACACCGTTGATTTTATCTGTTTTCAAGTCCTGTAAACGCATTTGTTTCAATTTAACAACATCTTCAAGACCAGCTTCGCGAGCATTAGCCTTAGCAATCTCAACCATACGGCTATCAATATCACAACCCATAATGTCTAATTCAACATCGTAATTTGCCTTGCTATCAGCTTCATCTCGTACTGACTGTACTAAATCTTTATCCACCCAATTCCATGCCTCAAAGGCAAAATCACGATTAAAACCTGGTGCGATATTCATTCCAATCATAGCAGCTTCAATACAAAATGTCCCTGAACCACAAGTTGGGTCAATCAAAGGTTTGTCAGGATACCAGTTACTAAGTTCAAGAATAGCAGCCGCCATATTTTCTTTAATAGGTGCCCCACCTTTATCAGTACGATAGCCACGCTTAAAGAGACTAGCACCTGTAGTATCAATTAAAACAGTAGCCTTATCCTTTAAGATTGAAACTTCAATTTTAAATTCCGCACCTGTTTCTTGAAGAGGCACTCCTTCCGGACGGTGGAAATACTTCTGTAATTTTTTAACAACAGCTTTTTTAGAAATCGCCTGAACAGACGGCTCATTATGGAGCTTTGATTTAACACATTTAGCTTTTGAAATTGGGAACTTTGCACCTAAGGGAAGATAATTTTCCCAGTCCAAGGCATAAACTCCTTGAAAAAGCTCCTCAAAAGTACGTGCCGGAAACTCTCCCACCACAATCTTGATACGGTCTGCAGCTCTCAACCAAAGGTTAGTTTCAGCAATTGCACGAACATCTCCTTGGAAACGCACCTTACCATTTTCAACTTGAGTCTCATACCCCAACTCACGTAGTTCTCGTCCAACCACAGCTTCAAGTCCGGCTGCAGCAGTTGCTACTAATGTAAATGTTTCTTTCATTGTTATCCTGTTACCTAATTATTACGAGTACAAACTCTCCTAAACTATAGCTTATTGTTCACTCTTGCCCTTAGTTGGTAGACGCAAAAGAGACGTTTCTTGCTAAAAGAAGGCTGAGACATTTGCCCCAGCCTCACCTATATGCAATTTTCTATAAGCCATGTTTTGTTCCAGAAGTGACTAGGTACCACTTCCTTCGATAATCATCTGTCTACTGCATAGCAGTCAGAATGGTCCGTTCGTTTCCAGCCATCCCATGCCCCTACCAAAGTTTGGGTTGCTAGCTTGAGGGGTTTACCGCGTTCCACTTTTTAGGTTTCCCTAAAAACTCCGTCACTGTGGCACTTTCAGAGCTACTAAAACCTATCCTAAGACTTAGCTAGTTCGCTCGCCGTAACTTGAAAATCAAGTCCCTAGGCTTATTGATTCACCTAGCACAAACACTACTGGCATCACAGCCAGTGCTAGCATGGACTTTCCTCATGGAAGACTAGCAACCATGCGATTATCCAAAAATTGCACAAAACCATTTTTATTCGACGATTTGTTTTCCAAAGACCTCTTTTTCCAAACGACTGATACGTTTTAAGATATCATAGTTTGAAGCCGAAGCAATATTGGCAGTAGCATATGGTGGTTCACTTGTCGCACTTGCATATGCGGGACGTCTTGCAGGAGCTGATGTCTCCTTGGCCTTCAGTTTTGCATTTTCTTCTTGCAATTCTTTAACTAGAGCAATGTAGACACCGTAATCTTTGATTACATCATCTAAAAACTCATCAACTTCTGTTTTATCGTATCCACGCATGCTTGTTTTAAATTCTTGTTCGTAGATTTTCTTGGGCGTTAAATTAATCTTAGCCATTATTCTTCTCCAATACTTATCTTATCTAACTTACTAATACTTTACAGTCCAATGCTTTCATGATACAGAAAAAAATATAAAAATGCAAGTTTAAAACTCAATTATGTCCTATTCCGACATGACTTCATTGAGGTCATCAAAAGTCAACCGAAATAAGGGATAATCGCTTGCATCTATTATCATATTGTAAAAATATTTCAAATTTGTTTCATTTTCAGGCTCATAAAATAAATAAGCTTGGTCTGTATTATCGATGAGAAACTGGTTAAATTGTTTGAACTGAGCTGGCGATTGATAAGCTGGAAAACTATACTTTACGAAATCAACTTGTTTAAAGGCTGCCAATTTTGCTTGGTTAGCTTCATTCCAATTCTGACCGTGTGTTTCAAATGGAAATAACGTCGCTAACTTCAAAGGATAGTCTTTCTGAAGTTCCTTAGCCACTTCTAGCGCCCAAAATTCAAAACCAAGGTTCCCAGTAAAAATCATCCAATCCACACCTTCATCTAAAAAACGTTTAAGGTCACGTTTGATTGCCTTCTTAATGATGTTTACCTTAGGGTCCTTGTCTTTAAAAACACCAAGTTCAAAGCTCTTATAGCCCGTTATGAGTAGTGATGTCATTTATTGTTTTCCTCCTTCATTTTATGGTATAATGAAGTAGTCTTTATGCATATCTTATTAAAGAAGAAGGGAAAGATATGGTAAACTATCCCCATCAGATATCTCGTAAGATAGCACAAGTACGTACTAAAAAATCTAATAGAGTTGACTTTGCCAATCGGGGGATGAACTTTGAATCTGCTATTAATGCGACTAATGATTACTATTTGTCGCGTGGCTTAGCTGTTATTCATAAGAAACCTACACCTGTTCAGATCGTCAAAGTTGATTATCCAAAACGCTCACGAGCAAAGATTGTAGAAGCTTACTTTAGGCAAGCCTCAACTACCGACTACTCTGGTGTTTATAAAGGATACTATATTGATTTTGAAGCCAAAGAGACACGGCAAAAGACATCTATGCCTATGAAAAACTTTCATGCGCATCAAATTGAGCACATGTCTCAGGTCATCAATCAAGATGGAATCTGCTTCGTGCTACTTCACTTTTCAACGCTTAAGGAAACCTACCTTCTGCCTGCCAAAGACTTGATCGCTTTTTATCGAATTGATAAGGGATCAAAATCAATGCCTCTTGATTATATCAAAAAAAGAGGTTATGCAATCGCAGAGGCAGCTTATCCTCAAGTTCCTTATTTAGAAATCATTGAAAAATTATTAGGTGGTAACACATAATGGCTAAATTTAATTTCAGCAACTTTAAAGAATCACTTAGCGGTTTAACTAAACGTACTAAAAACACACATGTTAAACGTTCAGATTCTTCTCGCTATAGCAAAGGAAAACGCTCATCTGCTTCAGATCAAAGTTTAGGATGGCGTATTGTAAAATACGGTTTTATTGGACTACTGACTTTCTTTGTAATCTGTGTCATTGCTGGTGGTGGACTCTTTGCTTACTATGTTAGCAGTGTTCCTAAACTTACCGAGAATAAGTTGCAATCAACAAACTCAAGTAAGATTTACGATGGTAATGGTAGTCTTATTGCTGACTTGGGGTCCGAAAAACGTGAAAGTGCATCAACAGATGAGATTCCTACAACCCTAGTCAATGCAATTACCTCTATCGAGGATAAGCGTTTCTTTACCCATCGCGGTATTGACGTTTATCGTATTATGGGAGCCGCTGTTAACAACCTTCGTCATAACAGCACTCAAGGGGGATCTACACTTGACCAACAGTTAATTAAGTTAGCTTACTTCTCAACTAACACCTCAGACCAAACCCTTAAACGTAAGTCACAAGAAATATGGTTATCTCTCCAAATGGAGCGTCAATATACTAAACAAGAAATCTTGACCTTCTACGTTAATAAGGTTTATATGGGTAATGGTTACTACGGTATGAAGACTGCAGCTAAGTCTTATTTTGGTAAAGAATTAGGTGACCTCTCAGTTGCCCAAGCAGCTCTTCTTGCTGGGATCCCACAAGCACCAACACAATATGATCCTTATACTAATCCGGATGCTGCTAAAGAACGTCGCAACACTGTTCTTAATGAAATGTATGAAGACAAAAATATTTCTAAAGAAGAGTACGAGCAAGCTAAAGCAACGGATGTATCAGATGGTCTTCTTCCACTCACAAAGAAAGCTAGCTACGAACCATACCTAGATAACTACATCAAACAAGTTGTTGAACAAGTCTCTACCGAAGCCAATGTTGATATCTACTCAGCTGGACTCGATGTCTATACAAATCTTGACCCTGATATTCAAAAATACATTTGGAATGTCTACAACTCAAATGATTATATTGCTTATCCTGATGACAAACTTCAAGTAGCTTCTACTATCATTGATGTTACCAATGGACATGTTGTTGCTCAATTGGGATCACGTCACCAAGACGAAAATATTGCCCTTGGTACAAACCAAGCTGTTCAAACTGACCGTGACTGGGGTTCTACAATGAAACCTATCACCGATTACGCACCTGCTATTGAAAAAAGGGTATATACTAACACCGGTACTACCGTTTATGATAACCCTTATAATTTCCCAGGTACTTCAACTCCGGTTTACGACTGGGATCACAAGTATTACGGAAGTATCTCTCTGACTTATGCGATTCAACAATCACGTAACACCACTGCGGTTAAAGCCCTTCAAGCGACTGGCTTGGAGTATGCTCAATCCTTTTTGAAAGATTTAGGTATTGAGTACCCAGAGATGTTCTATTCAAACGCTATCTCATCTTCAACAACATCATCAGATCCTAAATATGGTGCTTCAAGTGAGAAGATGGCGGCTGCCTATGCAGCCTTCGCCAATGGTGGTACTTACTACAAACCTTCCTACATTAAATCAATTAAATTTGAAGATGGTTCAACAAAATCATACGATTCTAAAGGTGTCAAGGCCATGTCGCCACAAACAGCTTATATGATGAATAGCATGTTGAAACAGGTTTTGACAGGTGGTACAGCGACTGAAGCTTATGTACCTGGCACCATCAATGCCGGTAAAACGGGTACATCTAACTACGGTGACGATGAGTACTATCAAGTACAAAAAGAAAGTGGCGTCTACGCTGATCTTATGGTTCCTGACGAAACGTTCGTTGGTTATAATACTAAATATGCAATGGCCATTTGGACAGGTTATAAAAACCGTAAAACTCCACTTTATGGCTCAGACCTAGATATCGCTAAACAAATCTACGGTCTAACAAGTAGCTACCTCAACCAGATGTATGGTGCAGGTTCTGAAGATTTCGATATGCCTAGTGGTGTTTACAACAATGGTAGTTACGTCTTCCTAACTGGTTCGTCAACGTCAAATGTTTATACCGGATCACTAGGAACATCTAGCTCATCATCAAGTTCGGATTATGGTAAAAGTAGTGACTCATCAAGTTCACAAGATAGTCAACAGTATGGCCCTGATGCATCAACAAATCCTTCAACATCGGGTTCTAACGGTGCTGAGCATTCAAATTCAAACACTTCTACAGTAGATGAGTAAAAGGAATTGAAAAGAGTTATCCATTGGATAGCTCTTTTTACAACCATAAATTTTAATGAAGCC
>NZ_GL831112.1:1638770-1647381 GCF_000188295.1 Streptococcus vestibularis ATCC 49124
GGGGGCTAGTACCATTTTATCCAGTGTTTTTGAGATATCCTCTCATTTTGAAGCAAGAGCCCCCATTGGGTCCCAGGGAGCAAGTATCTGTGGTTCTGCTTCATAGGCTGCTAATTCTTCAGCTGTAAGGAAGTCTTTACGGACAACGATTTGATAAGTGTATTCATCCATCCAGGCATCAGAAGCGACAAAGTAACCTTTTTGTCCGACCTTGTCTCCCCAAGAGTTTTCAACCTTCCATTTAATTGGTTTTCCATCGGCATCCAAATCAACTCCGGTCAATACCATGGCATGAGTCATGAGAGATTCACTGTAATCCAAACGTCCTGCCTTGTCTTGAGTCAAGTTAATATCCATGCTAGCTGTAAAGTCATAAACATTAGTTGCAAGAATACCTTTTTGACGGTCTGAGACTTGACCAACATCTGAACCAAACCAAACAGTCTCTCCAGCCTTCATCTGTGCAATAGCAAGATCTTTGAATCGGTCCATTGGGAGGTTAATATAACGCACACTTGGCGCACCTACAACATTACCCAACATCTCAACAGTATAAGATTTTCCGTAAGGTTTATCAGCTGTTGGAGCGTTAATAACTGACACATAGTCGCTTAGTTTAAGACCAACATATTTTTCAAAGAAGGCCTGTGGCGTGATATCCTTCTCAGATTGATAGTTGTCATCTTTATCTCGGTAGGCAAAATCAAACTGACGTGGTGGTAAACCAAGAGTCATGGCAAGATAATTGAAAATTTCTTGAAGAAGTTGTTCCTTCTTAGCTTGAACAGCAGCTTGTTCAGCACCACCAGCAATCAAATCACGCAAGATTTGAGCATCTTGACGAAGAAGCTTATTGAGGTATTGATTAAGCTCACGACTATTGCTTGAAGCTACAGATTCTGGATAAACTGATTTGGGTACAACACCATATTTTTCAAAGATTGATACAACCATATCCCATTGTCCACCATCTTGTTGAGGGGTATCCAAAAGAAATTTAACCTTGCGGCTACCAATTTCTTGATCCGCTGTAGCAATGATTTGCTCCAAGAACCAGTTTGATTTTTCATATTTATCCCAGAAAAATGTGTGGGCTTGAGAAAGCTCGAAACTTTCCAATTTGAAGTCTGAAATCAATTTGTGACGGAAAGTATTAAGAGCCGCAAACATCCAGCAACGTCCTGAAGCTTTCTGGTTAGACACCGCATCTTTAGTCAAATCGATTGAGAAAACATGGTCATTTTCAACTTCTGATTGACGTGTCTCGATAGATTTAAGCAAGCCGTTATGAGTTACTGCGTTTTCGATAGCGCCGTACTTGGCATTGGCCTCATAATCTGCAAATAGTTTTTCTGTGAAATCTGTTGATAGTGAAGTCATAAGATTCCTCCTTTTAAGCCTTATTCCTCTCTATTCTATCACTAATTTCTGAAAATTCAATTTTAAAATAACCCCAGATTAAACCTAGGGTTACGACAATCTTATTTAACTTTATCAAAACTCGTTTCAGGTGCTGGTTTAGTTGGCTGACACGACATGATAATGAGTACAATGCTTCCAATAGGTGATAAGATATTCAAGACTGGTATAAGGCCCATACAACTTAGAAGCCCCCAAGCCGGATGAATACCTGCATCTCGTAAACGACGAAATTGAAGGGACAGTTGTGGGATTAGTATGATTAAACCAAAAATTATTATTGGCGACATATGTTTCAAAATCATTTTTTGTATTTCGGCTGAATCATATAATATAGCTGGGTCATTAGACACACTACTGAAGAAAGGAATGAGAACAAAACCTACTACAAGGATAGTATTAATGATGACATTAATCAAGTAAACCCACCAGTAGTCTGGACGAGTTGAACGGCCTCTAAAGTCAAAGGCACGCTTCCAAAAATCAATATAAGCTTTAATCATAACTCATTTCTCCTCTTATTTCCAAAAATCATCAAAAATAGTGATTGGCAAGTGACGTTTGTGTTGACCCTTACGCCACCAATTTTCAATGGTTTCTTGAGCCTTAGCTGATACCTCTTTGCCTTCAAGGTAGTCATCAATTTCACGATAGGTCACTCCTAGTGCCACTTCGTCGGCAATTCCTGGTTTGTCCTCTTCCAAGTCAGCTGTTGGCACTTTTTCATAAAGGGCCTTGTCCGCACCAAGTTCTGCAAGAAGGGCTGCACCTTGACGTTTGTTTAGGCGAAAAAGCGGTAAGATATCCGCACCACCGTCACCAAATTTTGTGAAGAAACCTGTAAGGTTTTCAGCAGCGTGGTCTGTCCCGATAACTGCCCCACTATTTTCACCAGCAACCGCATATTGAGTTATCATGCGTTGACGGGCCTTGATATTTCCCTTGTTAAAGTCAGAAATACTTACACCTGCCCTGGCAAGCTCAGCAACCTGACCATCAACAGCTTCCTTAATGTTAACCGCAAGACTCACATCTGGCTTGATAAAAGCAAGGGCACGTTGGGCATCATCCTCGTCTGCCTGCACTCCATAAGGTAAGCGAATGGCAATAAACTGATAGTTTTTCCCTGTCTCTGCACGAAGCTCTTCAACGGCAAGTTGGGCTAGACGGCCAGCCAAGGTAGAGTCCTGACCTCCGGAAATCCCTAAAACATAAGACTTAAGGAATGGATGTTTAAGCATATAAGCCTTCAAAAAATCAACAGATTTTCGAATTTCTTCTTTTGGATCAATGTTAGGTTTAACCCCTAGTTGATCAATAATTGTTTCTTGCAAAGTCATAATGTCTCCTTTTACTCTGGAAAGTTATGGGCTTTCTTTCGCACATTGTCAATGAGGGCCATCTTGTTATCCCATACGTCTTTGGCCAAGTCAACTGGATAATCTTGAGGGTTTAGCACGCGCTTGTACTCATTCCAAAGCTCATCCAATTCCTTAGTCGCATAGTTCTTGATTTCATCAAGACTTGGCAAATCATAGATTAGTTGCCCCTTGTCGTAGATAGGTACTAAGAGTGGTACCGCATCAAAATCACGAACAGTCTTGTTGATGTAGGTGTAAGTCGGGTGGAACATGTTAATTTCTTCTAAAGCATTAACATCTGTGCCTGCAAAGGTGATATAGTCACCTTCTGATTTACCCTTAGCACGACTCGTAATACGCCACACTTGCTTTTTACCTGGTGTCGAAACCTTCTCAGCGTTGTTGGATAGCTTGATGGTATCATGCATGACTCCCTGATCATCCTCGATTGAGACAATCTTGTAGACCGCACCCAAGGCTGGTTGGTCATAAGCAGTGATAAGTTTGGTACCGACACCCCAGACATCAATTTTGGCCTTTTGCATCTTCAAGTTCAGAATGGTATTTTCATCAAGATCGTTTGAAGCATAAATCTTGGCATTAGGGAAACCAGCTGCATCTAGTTGCTTACGTACTTGTTTAGACAGGTAAGCCAAGTCACCGGAATCAAGACGGACACCCAAGAAATTGATCTTATCACCTAGCTCTTTAGCCACACGGATAGCATTGGGAACACCAATCTTAAGGGTATCATAGGTATCCACAAGAAATACGCAGTCTTTATGAGTAGAGGCATAGGCTTTAAAGGCATCATAATCGTTGCCATAGGCTTGAACAAGTGCATGGGCATGAGTCCCTGAAACTGGAATACCGAAAATCTTGCCAGCACGTACATTTGAAGTTGCGTCAGCACCACCAATCACGGCTGCACGCGTCCCCCATATCGCTGCATCCATCTCTTGTGCACGGCGTGTCCCAAACTCCAACAGAGGAGCATCACCAATTACTGAGCGGATTCGAGCCGCCTTGGTCGCAATCAAAGTCTGATAATTGATGATGTTAAGTAAAGCAGTCTCTACGAGTTGACACTGAGCCAAGGGACCTTCCACTTGAAAAATCGGTTCATTAGCGAACACTAAATCTCCCTCAAGTGACGAATTGATGGTCAATCCAAGTTTTAAATTAGCTAGGTAATCTAGAAAATCAGCAGGGTAACCAAGGTCCTTCAAATAGGCAATATCGGTTTCTGAAAACGTCAGATTTTCAAGATAGTTAACAATACGTTCCAAACCGGCAAAAACGGCGAAACCATTCTTGAAAGGGAGCTGACGGAAAAAGACTTCGAAAACAGCTTTCTTATTATGAATGCCTTGGTTAAAGTAAACCTGCATCATATTGATTTGGTACAAGTCGGTATGCAAGGTTAAACTGTCATCTTTATACATGGATTTCCTCCAATCAAATAGGTACTTATTTTTTGTTATTAATAGCTTGTATATGCTGACTATTATAGCATTTTTGAGCAATTGTCTCCACTTTTCAGAAAGTTAATTATTATTTGGATTTTCCAATTCTTCTAATGTTTGTATACCCAATTTGTAAAATGAAGCTAGACAGAAAAAGCCATCTATGTTAGGCTCAGACAAACACCACATTTGTCTGAAAGGAACTAACATAAATGACCTATACTCATCTTACCACAAACGAGCTTGTGAGCTTGTAATGATAGAGGCTTACTATCAAGAAAACATAAAAGTATCAGCTATTGTGACTTCACTTGGCAGATCAAAACAGACAATCTACAATGTCATCAATTATATGAAAGAGGGGCACTCTGCTATAAAATCAATAAGAAACGCTGTGGCAGGAATAAAACCAGTCTTACGCAAGCAGAAAAAGATTTTATCCAAACTCATTTAGTTCAAAATTGGAGCCTTGAAGCCATTAAAGGAACTTATCCAGATAGGGTTTCTTGTTCTATGAGAACTCTCTATCGACTAGCAGATCGTGGTATTCTAAAGAAAGAGGATCTCCCTTGGAAAGGCAAAAGAAAACCAAATGATCATAGCGAAAAACGAGGAAAACAAGCATTGCGCAGAGATTTACGTGAGAGAGCAGACAGTTATCCTAATTTTAAGACGGAATTCGGTCATCTAGAAGGGGATACAATTGTGGGAGAAAAACACAAAAGTGCAGTCATTACCTTAGTAGAACGCTGCTCAAAAGCCATCATCACACTGAAAACCAATGGACGGAAAGCAAGTGATATTGAGGCATCCATCAATCAATAGTTGTCTCAAGTTCCCAGTCATCTCTTTAAGTTAATAACTTTTGATTGTGGGAAAGAATTTTCTAATTGGAAATCTATTTCGAATGCACATGACATTGATATTTTCTTTACGGATCCAGGATGTCCTGGCCAACGAGGTCTCAATGAACATTCTAATGGCTTATTAAGACGAAATGGACTACCAAAACAAATGGATTTTACTAATATTTCTCAAAATTATGAGAGTGGGACAGAAATCGGTCATTCGTTAGAATTCGATTTCGTCATCCCAGCTCCGCACAGTTGAGTAGGGCTGTAAAAGCTGATGAAATCAGCTTAGTAGAGCCCACTCAACCACTGCGTCTTGCTCGACAATCCAAAAACAATTGAGAGGCTAGGACTTTTGTCCCACTCTCAAGAAATAGAATTCCTAGAAAATTATTGAATTATCAATCACCCTACCAAGTTTTTCTGAATTACTTGAAAAGTCTAACTTAATCTGACATTTTAGGAACTTTATTATGTAACTCCTAATAAAAAAAGAGCGATACCCAAGTGTCACTCCTTTTAACTACGATTAACTAACGGCAATGTATCTTCTACTACCACTATAGGCAATGTAAGAAATCCATTGATGTCCATCTGCTGTGAGAACTTTGTCATAATTGACGGAATTTCCTGCATCGTAGTATGCAAGCTCTGGACTGGAAACCTTAGGTTCTGCCTTGATAGAGGAACGGCTTGTAAAGTGGTAAGTACCTCGTTGAGTAAGGCTAGTAGTAGTGCTAGTGTTTGCTGTGCTAGATGACGTTGTATTGGTATAATCGCCACCGTCAAAGCCGAAGTATTCTTCTAAGCTTTTACCAGACTCATAAACTTCTTTGGCTTCTTTTCCGATATAGCGGATGTGCCATGCTTCTGGCATGTAACCAGTCACGGACTCTTTACCTGGTTGGTATCTCACGACAAAACCGTATTTGTAGGCGTTATTGTTGAGCCAGTCAGTTGCTGTTTTATCCTCGAGCAGATTGCCAGACCTGTCGGTCAAGTCGTAAGCAAGACCTGTTTGGTGTTCGCTGTAGCCAGCTCGTGCAGAATAACGATCTGCTGCGGCATATCCGTCTCTATTGGCATAATTTTGATAAAGCGTTTTTTGAGTGTCATAACTTCTAAAACCGCTGTAAGCATGACCAACGTTAAACCCTTGGTTAATCATGTCATTGCGCAGACGGACAAAGGCAGCTTTGGCTGTGGCATCTTCGCCAGGATTATAAGATGGAGATAATGGGTACTTCTTGTTGGCGATGATAATGTCGTCGTATTTACCCTTAATGCTATAGTAAGAGCCATTAGATGTCACTTTGTTTGAAGTCGTTTCAGTTGTAGATTCTCCTGCAACTGTGGTTCTTGTCGCAGCGATACCTTTCAAGCTGCCATCGTTTTGGACATAGTACAAGTGAGCATTGTATTCACCAGTGTTATTTTTGTGGTCACTAATCTTAACCGCCACCTTGTAATCACCAGAGTTTTGCTTAGTCGCATCATACCAAATGATATCATCTTGTCCACCTTGGCTTGACCAGACAGGCACTTTCACTGCTTTGACACCTTGGGTGTCAGAGACATTGCTGACAACAACATCAAAGCCTTTAGCAGTCACATTTTCCACCTTGATGTTTCCTGTTACAACACTAGGTTTACTTGCTGTTGCTTCTGCTTTAGGTGTATCTTGTCCCACTTTGTTAAGCGCTACATAGCGACGAATACCGCTGTAGCTGACGTAAGAAATCCAGCTGTAATCATCAGCAACTAAGGCTTTATCATAGTTGACACTTTCACCCTTTTTAAACTCAAATTGTACTGGACTTGAAAGTTTAGCTTCGTTGTGTACTTCTACAGTATTTGTGAAGGTATACTTACCACTTGATGGGAGGCTTGGTTTAACTTCCTCCATTAAAGTAGTTGATTTTGCCTCTTCTTTTTGGGATGTTTCAGCAGAAGTTTTTTCGACTTTGTTGAGAGCAACATAACGGCGAGTTCCACTGTAGCTGACATAAGAAATCCAATTGTAATCATCGGAAGTTAAAACTTTGTCATAGTTGACTCGATCATCTTTTCGGAATTCAAACTGTACTGGGCTTGAAATCTTAGCATCATTACGTACATCAGCTTTATCAGTGAAAATATAAGTACCATTTGCAGGCAAAGTCGATGCTTCTGACTTGGTAGTAGTTGCTGGTTTACTTTCTTCTTTTTGTGGTGTTTGAGTCTTTGGAGTATCAACTGTTGCCTTTTCTACTTTGTTAAGTGACACATAACGACGGATACCGCTGTAGCTAACATAAGAAATCCAGTTGTAATCATCGGAAGTTAAAACTTTGTCATAGTAGACTCGATCACCTTTTCGGAATTCAAACTGTACTGGACTTGAAAGTTTAGGGTCATTACGTACTTGTGCTGTATCTTGGAAAACATAGGTTCCAGTAGCAGATTGTGGTTTGCGGTTCTTGCTTGTTTCAGTGCTTTCAGGTTCTGTCACTTCTTCAAGCACCTTAGTTAGTTCTCCTACCTTAGCATAGCGACGAATACCACTGTAGCTGACGTAAGAAATCCAGCGAGCATTCTCAGCGTCTAAGACTTTATCATAGTTAACTTGGTTACCTTTGTTAAAGTAGAAAGAGACGCTACTATTGGTACTTGGTGTGGTATACACGGCTGTCTTTTCAGTGAAAGTGTAGCGACCACTAGCTGGCAATTCTGGACCAGTGATGACTTCTTTAACGACTTTGTCTTTGACTGGTTCTTCGGGAGTTTTGCTTTCTTCCTTAGAAGTGTCGTCTTTTGTAGTCGTTGCAGTTGGTGTTTCAGCCTTCTCAGGTGTTTTTACTGTTTCAGAATCACTTGGTTTAGTAGTTGTTGGAGTAGTTACTGGTGTTTCTGTTGGTTTTGTGCTCGTAGGCGTAGTCGCAGGTGTTTCTGTTTTTAGAGCAGAGTCATCTTTGAAACTATAAGTTGTACCTGCTGGTAAGCTGTCTTTGTTGGTAATAAAGGAGTCTGCAGTTGGTGTTTGTCCTTGACGGACTGTTTGTGTGCGAACAGTTGGTTCATTCTTATCAGCGTCAGTTTGTCCAGCAACAGTATAGTGGACTTGTACTTCATCTGTTGAGCCATCTGGATAAGTAACCACAACAGTCTTGGTGACATCAGTAGATGAGCTTGCAGGCGTCACACTGTCAGACACAGCTGATGCTCGCGGCTGTGTTGAGGTTGTACTTTCTGTAGTTGATGGCGCTGTCTGGGCAACTGTAGAGGGTTGTGATTGAGTGGTAGTATCTACTGTAGTAGCAGGTTGAGTTGGTGCAACATTTGTTGAAGTTGTTGTACTTTCTGCAACTGGTGCCGCTGTTGTTTGGTCAGCATGTGCGACTTGAGCGTTTGCCATATAGGCACAGCCAATCAAGACAGATGCTGCACCAAAAGCGTATTTGCGAATGGAATAGCGTTGTTTTTCATGATGATAATTAACTTTATTCATGATGTTTTTACCTCTTACATTCTTCGA
>NZ_GL831112.1:1647431-1655149 GCF_000188295.1 Streptococcus vestibularis ATCC 49124
CTGCTAGCAAACTTGTAACGATTTTAATTGTTTTTTTCATCATATTCACCTATCTATGCTACTGCTACGCTGATATATCGTCTGTTGCCTGAGAATGAAACGTAGCTAATCCAATAATGGCCATCAGACAAAAGTACCTTGTCGTAATTAACACCGTCTCCGGCATCGTAATAAGCCAGTTCTGGTGAGGACATTTTAGGTTCTGCTTTTATACTAGCATGTCCTGAGAAAGTATATCGCCCTTTATCAGGGATAGAAGGTCTTACAACTGCTTTTACAATAGTCGTGGTACCACCTACTCCAACCATTTTGCCGTCGTTTTGAACATAGTACAAGTGAACATTATATTCTCCTAGAGAATTTTTGTGATCACTTGGATTCACGGAAACTTTGTAAGTTCCATCACCTTGCTTAGCTGCAACATACCAGATAATATCATCTTGTCCATTTTCGCTTGACCAAGTTGGTACTTTTACTTCTTTGACACCATTAGGACTTGAAACATTTGAAATGATAACATCAAATGTACCCGTTTGGTCGTTTTTATTTGTGATGGAAATTGTTCCTGTTGGTTCAGCTCTACTTGGAGCCACTGGGGCCGTAGAGGTTCCACTAGTTGTTGGTTGAGTCGCTACTTGATTGATAGCGATATATCTGCGAGCTCCTGAATAAGAAACATAGGAAATCCATTCATAGTTATCGGCTACTAATGTCTTATCATAGTTAACAGAACTTCCATTGTCGTAGTATGCAATGTCAGCACTGGAAATTTTAGGTTCTGATTTGATCCCTTTTCGGCTAGTAAAACGATAAATACCTGAACTTGGTAAAGAGCTAGTCGCTTGACCACTTGTACTTGGAGTAGTGACTGGAGTCGTTGGTCGGGTCGCTACTTGATTGATGGCAATATATCTGCGGGCACCTGAATAAGAGACATAAGAAATCCATTCGTAATTGTCTGCTATTACAGTCTTATCATAGTTAACAGAGCTTCCATTGTCATAGTAAGCGATATCTGCGCTAGAAATCCTAGGTTCTGACTTAATCCCTTTGCGATTAGTGAATCTATAAGTACCTGAACTTGGCAAAGAACCACCGGTACTTGTTCCTGCTGAAGGTGTTGTACTGATTGGAGTTGAAGGCGTACCACTTAAATCTTTGAAGTGAATAAATCCCGCGGGTTTAGAAGTAGGTTGTGTTTGGGTGTGATATGTGTAGTCCATTCCTCCATTTCTAATCCAGTTATACTCTTCAACAACAATGTTACCTCCAACAATCTCAGCGACCCAAGCTACGTGTCCGTAACCACCATCAGTATAGTAAGCTACAGAACCCACTGCTGGAGTGTTATCTACTCTATATCCTAGGCTTCTTGCAACAGCTCCCCACTGTGCTCCATTTCCCATAGCTCTTGGAACTTCAAAGTGGTTAACATTATGCAAGCGATTAGCTACAAATGAGGTGCAATTTCCTGTGTAATATCCCCAAGAGTCCACAGAGTTGGGATTATTTCTCCAAGAAGCAGGGTAGTCATCACCGATAGCTCGTCCTGATCTTGTATTAGCACCATCAGATAATTTGCTATTTTGATTTTGATTCAAGAAATCTTCAACAGTTGCTAAATCATCATCCAGACTTCCTTCGTCATCTACTTTTGTAGTAGCTTTATCTGTGCTTTGATTATCTGCAGGAGTCGTAGGAGCTTCTACGACTTCAGATACCTTGTCTTCAATATTTTCTGTTTTAACTTCTTTGCTAGACTGATCAACTGATGGTGCAGCTGGGGTAATCTCTTTTGTAGTATGTCCTTCTGCAACACCATTTGAAGTGTTTGTAGATAAATCAGTCCTAGTTGCTTCAGCATTTACATGAGAGTCCTCAGATACAGCAGAACTATTTAAACTGCTCCCTGTTCCTTTGGTAGCCTGCGCTACTTCTTGATTAACAGTTGGTGTTTCTTGAGCAGTAGAAACTGCTTCTGTAGTTATAGATGTTGTCGTGCTACTACTATCATTAGTCACACTTCCAACTACTTCTGTAGTCGTTACATCATTGGTGTTGGTCAACTCATCTGCAGATGCTCCTTTAGGTGTTCCCAATAAGAACATCCCAATGAGCACCGAAGCTACTCCGATAGAATACTTTCTGATTGAGAAACGTTGGCTTCGCGTCATCCAAAATAATTTTTTCATAGTTTTGTACTCCATTTAAAATGTTTAAACGAACGCATTTAGAGTTTATTCAGAAATTTAGCATACAATAAAGCAAATTCAGAACAACTCTTTATTATTGATATGTGATTATACAACTATTGTTATTTATCCCTAGGATGATGCGAGTCAATATCAAAATCATCCTCTATGATAAGCACTTGATTCATATTAATACCTTCATTAATTGATTATTGAACAAAATTTGTAATGTTCAGCATTCTAAATGAATTGCCATTTCCATCATGACTCAGCCAGCTATTGTCATACAAGATCTTGATAGCTTCATCAGGCTGATTTTTCAAGTGATACTTTTCCATAATTAATCCCAAGGCAGCAGATACTTTTGGTGCTGCGATTGATGTTCCATACGCATAAGTGAACTGTCCTTGAAGTGTTGGAACAATAATCCAATCTCTTTCAAATAATCTCTCTGCCATCCATTTGTCGTATCCAACTGCTGACAACTCTTTAGAACCGCCTCCAGTTGCGTAGATATCCACTTCAGAACCTCTGTTTGAGAAACTAGAAATGCGATCATCAGCGTCCACTGACCCCACTGTAACAACATTATCTAATTCAGCAGGAATATCTTTTACTGAACCATTAACCTGAGCGTAGTCCTTGCCGTTTGAGCTACCAAGGTGATATTTCAATTCCGCTTGATTGTCTAGATTTAATCCTTCATCGCCTACAGAAGCAACAACTACTGAACCTTGCTTATGGGCAAAATTAACGGCCCGTTGATAAATGTTAATGAGTGCTGTTTTATCACTTTCATCAGTCGAATTTTCAAGCAGATATTCTCCGAAACTTAAATTGATGACATCAACATCATCTTTAGCCGCTTGAATCAATGCTTTTAAAATCCATTGATCTTGGGCATTTCCCTCGTCAAAAACACGATACATTCTCACCCTCATGCCAGGAGCAATTCCGAGGTAACTACCGTTTGAGGATATCTGACCGACAACAGATGTTGCATGACCTGTTTTGTCTAAAACATTTTGGTCATCGACAAGACCAGTGGTCGCATCAGCTGCGAAGTTTTTCACGGAAATAATATTAGAAGATATTTCGGAGTTATCGTTTGTAATCCCTGAATCAATAACTCCAATCGTCGCTTCACCTGAAGATTTATGAGTAAACTTAGTCCCTGTGCTAATGCTCTTTTGCATATCCCATTGATTTTCCCAAAAATCAGAATTATCATTCGTATAGACTTGACCTTTATAAGAATAGCTAATATTGGGTTTAACAGTTAGCTTATCATCCTCCACAATCTCTTCAATCTTACTGCTATTTTCCTCTTTCACATCCTGCTTACTTTTCTCTGTGGAGATGGTCATGAAATTTATCTCAGGGATCTTGTCAGTAACTGTGATACCTTCTTTTTCAAATGCTTTCTCCATATCGTCAACTGATTGAGTTTCTCTTAATAATACATTGTACCGAGTTGTTTCAATGTCAGTTGCTTGAACACAACTTGGTGAACTACCAACAAACAATAATATTGACAATACCGTGCTAGCTAATAATAAATCTCTTTTTTTCATAATCACCTATTTTTGAAAAACCAGTAGATTTTCATAACCTGTTAAATTAGGATAATATGATGGTTCTTCAATCATCTAACCGATTTGGTTTAAATACTGTTTATTTTTTGTGATGTTTTCACCATTAATAAGTATTTCTCCTGAAGTTGGCATAACTAACGACAAGATCATTTTCATTGTTGTTGTTTTACCTGCACCATTTGGACCAAGAAAACCATAGATTTCGCCCTCTCGAACAGTAAACTTTTCTAGTTCCACGGTAGTAACTTCTACACTTTAGAAAGCTTGTGTAATTCAATAATATTTTTCATTTTTAACCTCATGTAGCCCAATAATAAAAAATCTATCCTTTTAATTCTGTTTCTATACTGTAATTGTAAATTGACCACCTAAAGATAACATTAAGATACAAGAAATTTTCCCTTAAAGTTTCGAATTAATAAATTCTCGATAACTTATATTTTAGTTTTTAATAATACTTCAGGAAAATATCTCTCAATGAATGTTCTAGGAAAGGCGTCAAACTGACTGTACAAAACTTCTTTCTGATTCATAAGCTAACCTCTTTCAATTAGTAACATGTAAAAATTACTTGTAAATTTTTCCAGTGACATTCAGCAGAGATTGTATTTACTCCGTGCCCTTTACCACTGCCTAAAAGACTATCTAATTCTTAAACTTGAAATTCTTATAATGCCTCAATAGCTTTGGTACGAATTTTATTTTCATCTTAACTACCCCACTTTTTAATATTAAATTTAACGCATATCTATGCTACTTTATACAATAATTTTAAAATTACTGGTTAAAGAAAAGTTTAAGAAAAAATAAAGCTCTAATTTTGCTCTCTTATTATCCCTAATACGATAACAATAGAAAAGTACCACCTTTAAAAGAAAAACAAAAAGAGGTTTCCCTCTTTTTGTTGCAACATCTAAGATAACCAGACTCATAACATTAAGAACAACAAGTGAATAAAATTGGAATGAATTCATACGATATTCGTGTGAAATAGTTTTAAACACTCCATTTTTCCCAGCACCAATAATTTGATCTAGCTCTTCTAGGCTAATTTCTTTAATTGAATCAACAGCTTCATATTTATTTTGCATAATGCCACCTCTTTTTCGAACCTTGATAGACTGGTTATCTTATTTATTACGAGTTCATTGTAAGACAGGAATACAAATTTATGATAAAGAAAACTTAAAATTATTTTTAAGAATTTTAAATGTCTGAATTTTTTCTTCTGTGACATTATAATTACTTAAATTTATGGTATAATTAAGAAAATTTTTGGAGTTAATATATGAATTTTGAAGTTCAATTACTAAAGAAAAGTATACTAATCGTCGATGATGATGAAGCGCTAAGCGAGTCTATAAAAGAAGTTCTTGCTAGTCGTGGTTTTCAAAATATTCATGTCGCTTACAGCATCAGTGAAGGGATTAATGTTTTCTCAGTATCACATATTGATCTTATTATTTTAGATGTTATGTTGCCAGATGGTGAAGGATATTTACTTTCAGAGTATGTTAGAGAAAGTTCCGATGTTCCTATTTTATTTTTAACCGCTAAAAATAATCCTGACGATGAAATTCGAGGACTTAACTCCGGAGGAGATGACTATGTTACGAAACCATTTTTACCTAAATCTTTAACTTATCGAATTATTGCACTATTAAGGAGGGCATATAAAGATGAGTCAGAAATAATTGAGTTAGATAACTGTACTATAGATTTAAGTAGCGCAAGTGTTAAAAAAAATGATGAAATTTTGTCATTGACACCTACAGAGATACAAATTCTCCGAAAATTATATGCTAATAAAAATTATATCGTCTCTATTGAAACAATTTGTGATACTGTTTGGGGACTTGATAGCTATGGCTGTGAAAAATCTCTCATGGTACATATTCGAAATATAAGAGGAAAAATCGAAGACATTCCTTCTAGACCAAATCACCTAATTACCATCAAAGGTCTCGGTTATAAGCTTGTTATATAGATAATTGAGGGATAGCAATGAATATCTTCAAAAAAATTATACTAAAGTTTATTTTTATTATCATAATTGATATCGTACTACTAATTACTGCCTCTAATTATATTCGCAGCCAACAGTCTGCCTCAAATATAGTTGACAAGATATCCAATGGAATTACTTTTTCTAATGGAAACTATGTAGTAAGTTCAGCCGCAAAAAAGTTAATTGATAAAGATAATTTATGGATAATGGTTATTGATAAAAATAGTGGTAAAGAAAAATTCAATGTTAATAAACCTAAAGAAATAGCCAGTCAATTTAATTTTACTGATGCTATTAGATTCTCTAGATATTATCTAAAAGATTATCCTGTATTTACTCAACTAAAAGACGACAACGATGATATATATATTATCGCATTTCCAAAAGACAGTATTATACAATACGGCAATAATTACTTTGAATTGAATAGAATCCAAATCATTCCGATTATCATCCTATCAATTATATTTGCTAATATTTTATTTTGTCTCTTACTATATTGTCACAGCCTTACTTTCTTTAACCGAAATATCAAACCAATTATTAACGCAATTAACAACTTACCAAGTGGTATAAACACTCAAGTAAAATCTGTAAAAGAGCTAGATAAATTGACTCTTGCTGTTAATTCTGCAAATCAACAATTACGTGAAAACGAAAATTTTAAAGAAAATTGGATTTCAGGAATAGCTCATGACATAAAAACCCCACTCTCAGTTATCATGGCTAATACATCATTAGCCATTGAAAAAACAGACAATGATGACCTATTAAAAAATTTGAAACCTACACTAGTTGAGAGTCACTATATTCAAAATTTGCTAAACGATCTCAACATATTCGCTAGACTAACAAACGGTAATTTTAAATTAAATCAAGAAATAACAGATATTATCCCCTTCTTTAGGGAAATAATCATACAAATTATTAATGAAGAGATTTGGAATAATTTTAATTTTGAGTTTATTCCTGATAATAAATTGTTGGGTAAAAAAATGTACATTGAAAAATCTTTGATGTCTAGAGTTATTCACAATCTCATTTATAATTCTGTATTGCATAACCCTTCTGGTTGTAATATTCAGATTGTCCTTAACTATATTTCTCGTAATAAATTTTCAGTTATTATACGTGATAATGGAATTGGAACCTCTACAGATAGACTTAAAAATATTAATAAAATTGAGGAATTTAATTTTGATATTTCTGGGGCTCGCAGAAGTGGTATGGGACTAAAAATTTCTAACCAAATTGTTGATTTACATGGAGGTAGTATGATTATCACAAGTGAACAAGGAGAATATTTTCAAACAGAAATTATCCTTCCTATTGAATCACCTACCTTATAGTACCCAGTCATTCCATTTTAAATAATTGAGTTTTGGAATTCTGTCAATATTTTGGACACATTTTAGGAGAAAAATTTGAAGGCTAGCGCCCTTCGGTTGCTGGACTCCTTCTACGAGATCATAAAATGAATTTTATAAGCGCGTAGAAGGAGTGCTATTAACTAAGCAATTTGTTTTTAAAATTCATTCGGACAAAGATAGTTCAGTTTGCTGTGGCGCCTCCTCGAATTATAAAAACCTCCGATATACTTAAAAATACTATCGTAACAGGTCTGAAAATCTTTATAACCAATATTAGCTTCGGCGTAAATACACTCCTTTTTGATCGTTGCGTGAAATGACTCTATACAACTATTGTCATATGGGCATCCCTTAGCACTATAGGAATGTTGAATACAGTGGTGTTCAAGAAATCATTGCACACGATCCATTCTATCAAAATGAGATTGCCCAATATGATATCATTGAATTTGAGGCAAGTAAGTATTGTCCGGAATTTGAAACTATCATCAGTAAACCTTTTGACGACAAGTAGGTTTATTAGGAATCTATATACAAAAGGAATTTTCAGCAC
>NZ_GL831112.1:1655199-1716239 GCF_000188295.1 Streptococcus vestibularis ATCC 49124
AACAGCTCTTTTTATACGAAAAGAGCTGTTCTATTTTATGAAAGAGAAAGTCACTAGTGACCTTTGTGCTTCTCCCTACGTTTTTGCTGTTTGCGTTCAAATTTCTCTTGTTTGAGCAATTGCTTTTGGACACTAGATTGATGTTTTGAAATCTTTTTCCTTTCCTCATACTGCAACTGCAATAGTTCTTTCGACTTGGAAGAAACTTTCTGATTTACTTGTTTCTTCACCATTCGCTGTAATCGTTTAGGATTCTTGATTTTTACATGTTGGTTAACTATAGCTTCTGGACTAAAAGATAATTGAGTAAACTGAGTCTGTAAGATCTCTAGAATTTCATCATCTTTTGGCTCCTGACCAAATGTCACACGACAAACTTGATAAGTTTCTCGATACACTTGTTCGAACAAACCATGCCAAAATCCATCTTCAAAATAAACTGTCAATCCAATTGAAATTGTTTCCACGACAGCACCTCCTTAAATCTATCCCTAAGAATGGACAACCAAGGAGGAAGGTTACTGATAGGCTCGCCTACGTCTGGACTACCAACCAGAACTGTGTTTTTATCTTAGTTGGGACTATTATAGCATACAGCAATACAAAAAATCCTCCAGAGCTAAGCTCCGAAGGATTCATTTTTTATTTTACAACAATGTTAACCAATTTAGTTGGCTTCAATAGTCTAGTGGACTATTGAAGGTGGCAGCTAGGGCTAATAAACTCGTTATTTAACGACAATATTAACGAGTTTATTAGGTACCGCAATTACTTTCACAATTTCCTTATCGTCAATCTCTGCTTTGACTTTTTCATCCGCTAGAGCAATTTCTTGCAACTCTTCGCGTGAAAGGTCTTTAGCAACCATGAGTTTAGCACGGACTTTACCTTTGATTTGAACGACGATTTCGATTTCGTCTTCAACCAATTTGCCTTCATCCCATGTTGGCCAAGCTACATAAGAGATAGACTCACCTGTTTCTGCGACTGTTTGCCAGATTTCTTCTGCTAAGTGAGGCGCAAATGGAGCAATCAATTGGATAAATCCTTTGGCGTAATCCACATAGAGTTTGTCTTCCTTGTTAGCCGCGTTGACAAAGACCATGAGTTGAGCAATGGCTGTGTTAAATTTCATCAACTCGATTTGCTCAGTAACAGATTTAACGGTTTCGTTATAAACCTTATCAAGAGCACCATTGTTTTCCGCAACGATTTCTTTACTTGTAATCAAACGGTAAACACGGTCAAGGAATTTACGGCTTCCTTCCAATCCTTCTTCAGACCAAGCGATTGAAGCATCGAGTGGTCCCATGAACATTTCATAGACACGAAGGGTATCAGCACCGTATTGTTCCACCACATCGTCTGGGTTGACAACGTTCTTGAGGGATTTAGACATCTTGGCTGGTGCTTGCTCCAATTCTTCTCCTGTTTCCACATGGAAGAAGGAACCATCACGTTTTTCAACCTTGTCAGTTGCCACGAGAGCACCACGGTGGTCACGGTAGCTTGTTCCCAAAATCATTCCTTGGTTAAAGAGTTTTTGGAATGGCTCTTTAGTCGGTACAACACCAAGGTCATAGAGGAATTTGTGCCAGAAACGAGCGTAAAGCAAGTGAAGCACGGCGTGTTCTGCACCACCCACGTAGATATCGACTGGCAACCATTGTTTGAGGAGGTCCTCGTCAGCCAATTTCTCTGTGTTGTGTGGATCGATATAGCGGAGGTAGTACCAGCTTGAACCTGCCCATTGTGGCATAGTATTCGTCTCACGACGACCTTTGACACCATCCTCACGAGTCACTTCAAGCCAGTCTGTCAAGTTAGCCAATGGGCTTTCACCAGTACCTGAAGGGCGAATGTCCTTGGTTACTGGCAAGACAAGTGGCAATTCATTTTCAGGAACAGCTGTTGAAGTTCCATCTTCCCAATGAATAATTGGGATTGGTTCACCCCAGTAACGTTGACGGCTAAAGAGCCAGTCACGAAGACGGTAAGTGATTTTTTCTTGACCAAAGCCTTTTTCTTCCAACCAAGCCACGATTTTAGCAATCGCTTTTTCTTTGTTGAGACCGTTCAAAAAGTCAGAGTTGACGTGAAGACCATCTTCTGTGTAAGCAGCCTCTTCAACATTTCCACCTTCAAGTACTTCTACGATTGGAAGGTCAAACTGTTTTGCAAATTCCCAGTCACGCTCATCGTGGGCAGGTACGGCCATAACAGCACCTGTTCCGTAGCTGGCCAGAACATAGTCAGCAATCCAGATTGGGATTTCTTTACCATTGACAGGATTGACAGCATAAGCACCAGTCCAAACCCCTGTTTTTTCCTTGGCAAGGTCTGTACGAGCCAAGTCTGATTTAAGGCTGGCTTGGCGTTTGTAGTCAGCTACAGCTTCTGCTTGTTCAGGTGTTGTGATGGCATCTACCAAGTCATGCTCAGGAGCCAAAACAGTAAAGGTCGCACCAAAAAGAGTATCTGGACGTGTCGTAAAGACTGTGAATTCCTTGTCTGTTCCTTTTACTTTGAAAGTGACATTGGCACCAGTTGATTTCCCAATCCAGTTGCGTTGCATGTCCTTGATAGACTCTGGCCAGTCAAGGTCATCCAAGTCATTGAGCAAGCGCTCAGCATAGACAGTGATTTTGAGCATCCATTGGCGCATTGGTTTGCGGACAACTGGATAGCCACCACGCTCAGATGTTCCATCTGGAAGAACTTCTTCGTTGGCGATGGCTGTTCCTAATTCTTCAACCCAGTTTACTGGCACTTCAGCTTCATAAGCCAAACCTTTTTCGTAAAGCTTAGTGAAAATCCATTGCGTCCACTTGTAGTAGTTCGGATCTGTAGTATTGACTTCACGGTCCCAGTCGTAAGAGAATCCAAGCGCATTGATTTGGCGTTTGAAGTTGGCAATGTTTTCTGCTGTGAATTCTGCTGGGTCATTCCCTGTATCCATAGCGTATTGCTCTGCAGGCAAACCAAAGGCATCCCATCCCATTGGGTGAAGGACGTTGTAGCCTTGTGCACGTTTGAAACGGCTGAGGATATCAGTCGCTGTGTAGCCTTCTGGGTGTCCTACGTGAAGACCCGCTCCAGATGGATAAGGGAACATGTCAAGCGCATAAAACTTAGGTTTTGAGGCCTCTGTTCCTGTCTTAAAAGTGTGATTGTCAGCCCAGTATTTTTGCCACTTAGGCTCGATTTCTTTATGATTGTAAAAACTCATGGTTTCTCTCCAATATTCGTAATGCTTCTATTATAGCATTTTTGAAGGATTTTTAAAGATGGTAAGGGAAGTTTAAGAGACGAATTAACCTTATTCCAGTTTGCATTTTTTTGCATTTTTGTTTACAAAAAAGGCAAAAAAATGCTATTCTAGTATTAGAAAGTAGGTGACTCATGTATCAAGAACAACGGCTTGAGAGAATTTTGATTCTCTTGGAAGAGAGAGGAAACCTATCTGTCAAGGAAATGGTTGATGAATTAGAAGTTTCCAAAGATACTATCAGAAGAGATTTCGACTGTCTCAGCCAGAGGAATTTGGCTCAGCGTACTCATGGTGGCATTCTTCCAGTAAAAAATACCACTGTTCTTGGCTTCCAGGAACGTCAGAAAGGACTCACTGAAGACAAGAAAAAAATGGCAGATCTAGCGCTTAGCTTGGTCAAAGACCAATCTCTACTCTTCTTCGATGTCTCTACCTTGATGCTTGAAGTCTCACAAAAATTGACTAAGAAGGTCACTATCTACTCCCACTCTTTGGACAACGCCTTGGTCCTAAGTGGTAAAGAAGGCGTCGACTTTCATCTCTTGGGAGGAAGATTTTACAGCAAAAACCGCTTCTACTATTCGCTTCACGAAGCCCAGCTCTTGCAACATCTACAATTTGACTTAGCCTTCTTCGGAGCGGCCAGTCTCAGTCAAGGAGTGGTCAGCTATGAAGATGAAGAGGACGTTGCTGTCAAACAACTAGCCATGCAAGCTGCTCGAACCAAGATTCTTATTGCTGAATCTGATAAATATGAAAAGCATTCCAAATATATATTGGGCAAGATTGAAGACTTTGACTACTGGATTACAGATAAGGAACCTGATCCTGATTTGGTCGAGGCTCTTAAAGATAAAGTAACGATTTTATACGATGGAAAGGATAGCGACTATGAGTAATATTCGTTTGATTATCAGTGACATTGATGGCACTATTCTCACTAGCAATCACCAGGTAGATGAGCAACTGATTGAGGTAATGCCAGAGCTTGAAAAAGCAAATATTCCCTTTGTTTTAGCTTCAGCCCGTTCGCCACTAGGGATGCAACCAATTGCTCATAAACTGGGACTTCATAACAACCCCATCGCCTGCTACAACGGCGCCTTAGTACTTGAGGGTGATCGTACTATTATCCAACACCCTGTGGATAAAGCTGAGATTCAAGAGCTTCTTAACTACTTATCCACAGATTACCCAAGTGTCTCTGTGAATATCTACTCTGGCAAGGACTGGATTACCAACCAACTAGACAAATGGTCTCAGTTGGAAGGAAGTATCACGGGTGAATCTCCTATCATTAAGGAACTGCAAGACACGGTCTCAGACTCAGAACCACCTATCCACAAGCTATTGTTGATTGATGAGCCTGAAATTATCCAGTACCTCCACCAAAAACTCCTAAGCATGGATTTTCCACAGATAGCCTTTTACTTGTCCAAAGATAACTATCTTGAAGTCACTGCCAAACACGTTTCTAAAGAACACGCTCTCCTTGAGCTTGCCAAGTATTATGACCTTCCTCTTGAACACGTCATGACCATCGGAGATAACTTCAACGATAGTCCCATGCTAGCTCTAGCTGGCCTAGGAATTGCTATGGGCAATGCACCTGAAGGGGTTAAGGAAACTGCAAACCTAGTAACGGCTTCAAATGATGATCATGGTGTCGCTCAAGCCATTACAGAGCATGTCCTAAACTAAGCCAATATCTAATAGTAGGAACAGACTTTAATTGCCAACTCGATTTTAGAACAGAAGGAAAGGTACCCTAAGGGGCCTTTTCTTTTTCCAAGGAAAAAAGACTCCCTCTCACGAAGAAGACCTAAATTTTCTAAAGATAAAGAAGGAGACCTACCAGAATTCCAATGACATAGCCTGCTAAAACATCACTAGGATAGTGAACACCACCTAGCACGCGCAAAAAAGCTAGAGCCATCGCCAGAAAAAGCATAGTCCCACCTAGCCAGGGGTTAAGCGTCAGTACCAACATAGCAATGACAGTCGCTGAGAAAACATGCCGACTGGGAAAAGACTTACCCAGACTGTCCTTCTTAATAAGTGGCTGAATGTCCCAGGTCTGATATGGGCGTGGGCGATTATAAAAGCTACGACCAAGAGAAAGAAGGAAAAAGCCTCCCCCCATAATAAGCACTGTCGTAGAGAGAACAAACCAGCCATTCCTTAGCCAAACCAAACTAATAAATATCGGAAAAAGCAGGTAAAAAGTCCTTGTGATAGCCTTGTTCAATCCTCCTAAGACCCTAGCATAAGGACGCAATGGACCGCTAATCCTATTGTAAAATTGTTTATAATTCATCATCATCCGTTAGAAAAAGGGAGTGACACAGAACTAAATTTCAAAAATCTAGCTTCTAGCCTCTCCCTCCAGTTTAATGAGATAGTCTTCCAAGGTTGAAGTCTCTTAGCCCAATCTCTTTTTGTCTATCTTAAAGTTCAGCAATCTGGTAAAGTTCAAGTTCAGCAGCTGTTTCTGAACCAAACATATTAATCATGATTTTAACCTTGTTGTTTTCAATTTCTACAACACGGCCTTCTTGACCCATAAAGGCACCATCGATGATTTGAACCACATCTCCAACCTTGATATTAGTATCAAATACATCAACAGTTTGACCCATTGAAATCAAGATTTGACGGATTTCTTCTTCCAAAAGTGGTGTTGGTTTAGAACGGTTACCGTGAGAACCAACGAAACCAGTAACGTTCGGAGTATTACGGACAACGAACCAGGCTTCGTCTGTCATTACCATCTCAACAAGAACGTAACCAGGGAAGCGGTTTTCTTCCACTTCTTTAACTTTACCGTTTTTCTCAACATTGACCGTTTGAGTTGGGATTTCAACACGCAAGATATTTTCAAGCATGTTATAAGTTTGAGCACGTTGCAAAAGATTTTCTTTAACTTTATTTTCGTATCCTGAATACGTTTGAAGGACGAACCAGCCCTTGTCGAATGAATCTAGCATTTTAGGATTCCTTTCTTTGTTCTAAATGACATTTAAACACCATTGACCATCAATCTTCGAGGCGCAAGCGTTAAATGTAAATGAATGCCTATGTTTTAATTCAAAGCGTAATAAAAAAGCCTGATGGCCCTTGTTCTCGCTTTTATCTACATTTATTATAACAAAAAAGAGCAGGCATGCCCACTCTTTTTATGTTTTCTTTAGAAAAAGTTAATCAGTGCTGACATAGCGCGACTCAACAATTCATCAAACGCATAGATGATGACAGTGAAGAATGCAGTATACTCAAGAACTGAACTAAAATCGTGCCAGCGTTGTTTACGGTCTGGCCAAGTCGTGTCTTTCAAGACTTTGAAAATACTTCCAGTTTGTCTCACGGTGTCTCCTATCTTGTTTCCTTATGCAAGGTGTATTTTTTACAATGTTTACAAAATTTGTTAACTTCTAGTCGTGTTGGTTTGGGAGTACTACTAACATTAATTGAGTAGTTTCGACTCCCACATTCAGCACACGCTAGGCTTGCTTTTTTCTGTGCCATAACGCCTCCATTTTTTATCTTACCACTTTTAAATGCAATTGACAAGCTATCTGAATAGACCTGATAAGGAGTCTGAAATCTTATCCCATAGACTGCTTGCTTGATCTTTTACATCATTGACAACGTCTGAAGCCTTGTCTGTCCATGACTTGTTACTGCTATTACGAGAGTCATTTGGATCTGCCGTATAGTCTAGTGTTTGACCATCAGCCGCATAGGCATTTTCAACGGTAAACTCATTACCTGGTGTATTTGGCAAAACATCTGCAGCGATATAGCTGAAAATAGTTGAAGCTGTTCCTGAGCTTGCTCCTGTTAAGTAGTGATTCTCGTCAGTCTTATCAAAACCAATCCAAGTCGTCATAACCACATCCGGAGTATAGCCAATAACCCACTGATCACTGGTCAAATCCTTGTTAAATTCAGCCTGAACAGTACCTGTCTTACCTGCCATAGTATAACCTGTGTAGTTGGCATTCACAGCAGAACCATTTGAGAAGGTACCAAGCATCATGCTGGTCATCTGGTTAGCTACTGACTGGCTGATAACACGCTTAGACTTCTTACTATGGGTAGCGATAATGTCACCACTAGCATTTTCAATTTTAGTGATGAAATAAGCCGTATTCATCTCACCACCATTAGCAAAGGTCGCATAAGCCTGAGCCATTTGAAGAGGACTAGCTGTCACACCACCACCAAGTGAAATTCCCAGTTCTTCTGGAACATTGTCAAAGTTAAGACCGAATTTTTGACCGTAACTAATCCCTTTTTGTATACCGATTTGATTAAAGAGGTAAACTGCTGGGATATTGTAGGAGTTGGCCAAAGCTTGATACATGGGCACATCCTCAGTCTCAACACCACCGTAGTTGGTTGGAGTATAGCCGTTATAGTCGATTGGTTTATTTGGAAGGTCCTTATTGATGCTCCATCCTGAAGCCAGAGCTGGGGCATAGACCACTAAAGGTTTAATGGTCGATCCAGGACTACGTTTCCCTTGGGTTGCATAGTTAAAGTTACGGAAGGTTGTATCACTGGTACCACCTACACGACCTACTAGACCACGGACCGCTCCAGTTGTTGGATCAAGCGCCACACTAGCTGACTGAGCTGTACTACCGTCACTTTCTGATGTAGGGAAGAGATAAGTATTTTCATAGGTTTGCTGCATGTTAGCTTGTGAGTTGGCATCCATCTCTGTGTAGATCTTGTAGCCATTTTTAACGATTTCATCCTCACTCAAGCCATAAGTTTTCGTAGCTTCTTCAATGACGGCATCAAAGTAGGACGGATACTTGTAGTCATCGCCAGTCCCTTGATAGGTATCATCTAGGCGACTAGCCATATCAACTCCAGCCGCACTGTCGGCATCTGCCTGACTCAACTTCTTGTCATCAACCATGTTAGAGAGAACAGTGTTTCGACGGTTGGTCGCATTTTGGATATTATCGATTGGGTTATAAATTTCAGGTCCCTTAAGCATACCCGCGAGGGTCGCTGCTTCATCAACAGTTAGATTGGCAGCACTTGTCCCGAAGTATTTTTGGCTAGCATCTTCAACACCCCAAACACCATTCCCGAAGTAGGCATTATTGAGGTACATGGTAAGGATTTCTTGCTTGCTGTATTTCTTGGTTAATTCCAAAGAGAGGAAGAATTCCTTGGCCTTACGAGTGACTGTCTGTTCTTGTGTCAAGAAGGCATTTTTAGCCAACTGTTGGGTAATGGTCGAACCACCACCAAAGCGTCCCATAGATACAATAGCCAGAAGGAATCGCTTGACGTTAACCCCGCTATTTTTATAGAAGGTACGGTCCTCAGTTGCTATGACAGCATTCTCCAAGCTATCACTAATAGCATCTAGTTCCACATAGGTCCCTTTTTGCCCTGACAAAGAACCAGCTTGATTGCCTTCTTTGTCATAGATAACCGTAGTAGCCTTCAAGGCATCTTGAAGGTCTGAAACATTGGTCGTCTTGGCAATATAGAAAAGGTAGGAACCTACTGTCAGAACCAGCACAGCTAGCATGATAAAGAGAATTTTCCCAATATGATAGCGACGCCAGAAACGGCGAATAGGATTTCTTGGCGAAAGCGTAAACTTGCTCAAGAACGCCTGAACCTTACCTAAGGGTTTGGTGGTATCAATAGGTTTCTTTTGCTTAGAACGTTGGTAACGTGACGTCTCTTGACTTTCCTGAGACATATCCAAGTCTTCAACGGCTTGTTCAACCTCATCAGGTTTCTTAGCAAAGAGTCCCTTTATCTTATTTTGTAAATTCTTCGATTTTTCAGCAGGCTGGGAATCCTTACCCTTTCCGCTATTTTCTTCTTTAAAAAGTTTGTTTTTTAGATTATCAAAAAATGTCATAACCTTATTATATCAAGTTTTTACAGGTTCTGTCCTCTTTTAAGTGTTCATGATATAATGAAACCATGACTTTACACGTAGAAATTATCAATCCCTATCCTATAACAACTGTCAAAGAGTTACTAGAAACCAGACTCCTCATTCCTCGTAAGATTCGTCATTTCCTACGCACGAAAAAGCACGTCCTCATCAATGGAGAGACTATTAATTGGCAGAGTCCCGTTAAAGAAGGTGATAGGATTAGCCTGACCTTTGACACAGAGGACTATCCTAATAAAACTATCCCTATGGGAGACGCCAATTTGGTAGAGCCTCTCTATGAGGATTCGCATCTCATCGTGGTCAATAAACCTGAAGGGATGAAGACGCATGGCAATGAACCCACAGAAATCGCTCTTCTGAACCATGTTTCGGCTTATTGTAGACAAACCTGTTACGTCGTTCATCGACTAGATATGGAAACTAGTGGGGCTGTGATTTTCGCTAAAAATCCGTTTATTCTGCCAATCCTCAACCGGCTTTTAGAAGATAAGATGATTCAGCGTCAATATTGGGCATTGACTGAAGGTAAATTCCAAACCAAGGAGACTGTGTACAATGACAAGATTGGACGCGACCGCCATGATCGTAGAAAACGGGTGGTTGATCCTAGAAAAGGGCAGGTTGCCTATACAACCGTCACACGCCTCAAAGCCTTCAAAGGAGCTAGTCTGGTCAATTGCCAACTAAAAACCGGACGGACCCACCAAATTCGGGTGCACCTGGCCCACCATGGGCATGCCATTCTGGGGGACCCTCTTTATAGCCATCGCCCCGCATCTCGACTCATGCTCCACGCACACACCCTTAGTTTCACCCATCCCTTAACACTCGAAAAAGTCACTGTTAAGGCTAAATCAGAAAGTTTCGAACAAGGGTTGAGAAATCACAAATAATAGAAGTAGGCTTATTCTCAAGCATAGTGCGAAAGGATTATCCTAATGATCCTCTAGTTATGACACAGTGGAAGCTTGCAAATAAGTTGCTTTTATTGACTTCGAAAGCCTTGACTACCTTGAATCTCCCTGGACATTATGTTAAGCTTTACATATCATATAAATTAGAGGAGTATTTAATTATGAATCCAGTCGATCAATGGCTAGCAATTAACGTCAAGTATTTCCCAACAGAACAAGTGCAGTACATCCGCCAACGTCTTGAGACACTTCCTGAACAACAACTTTCAATGCTTTACTCAATCAGCTTCCAAGATCCTACAATGATGCTTATTATCTCACTTTTTGGTGGTTCTCTTGGAATCGACCGCTTTATGTTGGGACAAGTTGGTCTTGGTATCGGTAAACTTTTGACATGTGGTGGTTGTGGTATCTGGTCAATCGTTGACTGGTTCCTCATCATGGATGCTACTCGCCAATCAAACGTTCAAAAACTTTTTGCTGTTATTGGGTAATGAAAAACTATTTCACACGCTTGTGGGCCTACCACCAGCGTTTTTTTAGATTATATCTCTTAGTTTTAGTGGCAGTTTATGGAGTCTACCTTTTGCATCTGCCAACACCACTCAGTTTAATCCTAAGACCATTTGGACTTAAGGGTTGGAGCGCAGGCCTAACACGCGCTAGCGTTAGACTACTACACCTAGATTGGCAAGGAGCCTGGGACTATAATCCACTGATATACCCTCTAGTGGTCTACATCTTAACCTATTTCTTTCTCTTTCCCATATTTAGTGATAAGAAGATTATTAGGAAATAAAGCAAACACTCTTATTCGATTCCCATTGCCGTTCCCTTACACTATTGCTATAATTGTAATTATCAAAATTTTTATAATCAAGTTATCTGGAGGTTATACACATGAAGCAACAAGATTGGATCGATTTTTTCCAAGCAGTTAATGGTCGTAATCCAAGTATTCAAGAAATGGCTGAAGCAGCTCAGAAAGGCGAGTTTGTCCGAGAAAGCTCTAAGAAACATAAACAATCTATCGAAGCAAACAAACCTGAAGAAATAGTAGAAACCAAGGAACCCTTGGCACCTGTTGAAGCAACCAAAACTGATGAAACAATAGAAACAACACCCTCTAAAGAAGTCACAGAAAGTGTTGAACCTTCCGTTGAAATCTATGATGTCGCTGAAGAACCCTTAGTTGATTCTAGTATCGATGAAAGACAAACTTTCCAAACTCCTAACCTAGGTCAAGAAGCTCCAACAGCCAACTCTCAAGAACAAATAAATCCAATACAAGACACTACTAATAAGCCTTTAAATTCCTTTGCCGACCAAGCTAATACAAGCTTCCCACAAACAAATACCCCCCTTAACGAGCCTTGGAAAGAGCCAGAAAAGAAATCCCGAACAAACCTCATCATGATAGCCATCGCTACCATCCCAGTTATCCTTTGGGCTCTTGGCTTATTCTTACTTGGAGTTGTTGGAGACGATTTTAGTATGGGCTTGGGTTTGGCATTATGGACTTTGATTGTGGGGCTACCAGTAATCATTATTGACATCCTACCAGCACTTCTAAACAAAACAGACAAGAAATGGCTAATCTTTGTCTTATCTATCCTCCTAAACTGGACTTTCATTGGATGGATCATCTTGCTTATTATTTCTATCAATACGAATAAGGAGGCAGAGCGTATCAAGCAGCAACAAATGATGATGCAGATGTCAGGTAAACAAGGAAGTTCTGATATGTTTAACCCTTTTCACTAATTAACAATAAATAATAGAAAAGAAAACCCAGGAAAAGTTTCTCTCGACTTTTCCTAGGTTTTTTTACTTTCTTAAATCTTAGTAACCCATCATTCCTGGATCCATAGCTGGCGCTGCTGGAGCCTCTGGTTCAGGCTTGTTGGCAACAACTGCTTCAGTTGTCAAGATAAGACTAGCTACTGAGGCGGCATTTTGAAGGGCAGAACGTGTGACCTTAACTGGATCAATGATTCCTGCTCCAACCATATCTACCCACTCACCGTTGGCAGCGTTAAAGCCTGTACCAACTTGGCTGTTCTTCAATTTATCAATGATAACTGAACCTTCATAGCCAGCGTTATAAGCAATTTGGCGAACTGGTTCTTCCAAGGCACGGAGGACAATATTACGTCCTGTAGCGTCGTCACCTTCAAGATCAAGTTCAGCAACCTTAGCAATGACGTTAACAAGGGCTGTACCACCACCTGCTACGATACCTTCTTCAACAGCGGCACGAGTAGCGTTAAGGGCATCTTCGATACGAAGTTTCATTTCTTTAAGGGCTGTTTCAGTGGCTGCACCAACCTTAATAACTGCAACACCACCTGACAATTTAGCCAAACGCTCTTGAAGTTTTTCACGGTCAAATTCAGATGTTGTTGTTTCCAATTGAGATTTAATGAGGTTAACACGGTTAGCAATTGCTTCTGCGCTTCCTGCTCCTTCGACGATAACTGTGCTATCCTTATCCACAGTTACTTTCGAAGCCTGACCAAGTGCTGCCATAGTTGCATCCTTAAGTTCAAGACCAAGATCCTCAGTAATAACAGTTGCTCCAGTCAATATAGCAATGTCTTCCAGCATCGCTTTACGACGGTCACCAAAGCCAGGCGCCTTAACAGCAACAACATTGAAGGTTCCACGAATCTTGTTAAGAACAAGCGTTGGAAGAGCTTCACCATCCACGTCATCAGCAATAATCAAAAGTGGACGACTAGTCTTCAGCACTTCTTCCAAGAGTGGAAGAACATCTTGGATATTTGAAATTTTCTTGTCAGTCACAAGAATAAATGGATTTTCAAGATCTGCGACCATTTTTTCATTATCAGTAACCATGTACTGAGAAAGATATCCACGGTCAAACTGCATACCTTCAACCACTTCGAGTTCTGTCTCCATACCACGAGACTCTTCAATAGTGATAACACCGTCATTACCAACGCGTTCCATTGCTTCTGAAATGTATTCACCAACTTTTTCAGAGCGAGATGAAACCGCTGCGACTTGAGCAATAGCTTCCTTATTGGCAACTGGTTGAGCAATGGCTTTAAGCTCTTCCACAGCTGTAGCTACAGCTGCCTCAATCCCACGACGGATACCGATTGGATTGGCACCAGCTGTTACATTTTTTAGCCCCTCACGAACAATAGCTTGTGTCAAAACAGTGGCTGTAGTTGTTCCGTCACCGGCAATATCATTAGTTTTTGAAGCCACTTCGCTGACAAGCTTAGCACCCATATTTTCAAAGTGATCCTCGAGTTCAATTTCTTTAGCAATTGTCACACCATCATTAGTGATAAGTGGTGAGCCAAAAGCCTTTTCCAAAACAACGTTACGACCTTTAGGGCCAAGCGTTACCTTAACGGTATCAGCTAAAGTATCAACACCACGAACCATTGCTGCGCGTGCATCTGATGAAAATTTAATATCTTTTGCCATAGTTACTCCTTCTTTATCTTAAATTATATCTGATTAGCGAGGGCCTAAGCTAGGACCGCTAAAATATCTGCTTCACGAATAATTGAAACGGAATCTTCTCCGTCTTTAACGCTGACACCTGCACCATTTTCAACAAGGACCTTGTCGCCTACTGCAACACTAGGTGCAATCAATTCCCCAGTAAGAGTACGGATGCCTTCACCTACTGCCAAGACCTCTGCAGTCTTAGTAGCTTCATGACTAGCTCCCGCCAATACAAAGCCACTAGCTGTTTTTTCTTCTGTTTCTTCAAAACGGACGACAATACGATCGCCCAATGGTTTTAATGCCATACCAATTACCTCCAAATGTTATTTATTATTAGTAACGTGTGAAACGTTATTTTTAGCACTCACAAACAATGAGTGCTAATCCATATATTTATTTTAGCACTTGGTCAAAAATAGTCAAGAAAAAACTACCCAAAATCTGAACTTTGGATAGTTTCTTTTTGCTTATTAACCGAGTACCAAGGCATCGTCATTGAGGACTTGTCCACTATTTTTGTGGAAGAGATCCATAAGTTCTGCAACAGTGAGATTTTTCTTTTCCTCACCTCGCACATCGACGACGATTTTACCATGATAGAGCATGACCAGACGGTTCCCATATTCGATAGCATGCTCCATATTATGGGTAATCATAAGAGTTGTCAACTCTTGTTCTTCAACAATCTTACGTGTCAAATTCATAACCATGTCACTTGTCTTAGGATCCAGTGCTGCTGTGTGTTCATCTAGCAGCAAAATCTTTGGACGAACCAAGGTCGCCATAGCAAGTGTCAAGGCCTGACGTTGTCCACCTGACAAGAAATTAGCATCAGTCTTCATACGATTCTCAAGACCAAGACCAAGATCTACCAAGGCTTCCTTAAATACTTGACGTTCACTTTCAGTAATAGACTTTTTAAAGAAGCTACGTTTCTTACCACGACGATAGGCGATTGCCATATTTTCTTCGATAGAAAGGTTTGTCGCTGTACCCATTCGAGGATCTTGGAAAACACGGCTAATGTCTTTAGAGCGCTCATCTACAGATGCTTTCTTAATAGATTGACCCTCCAACAAGATATCCCCCTCATCAATCCTGAGAACACCAGCAATTGAATTCATCAAGGTTGATTTACCAGCACCATTTCCCCCAATAACAGAGATAAAATCTCCCTGCTCAATGTCGAGATCCAAACCACGAAGGACGTGATTTTCATTGACTGTACCTTTTTCAAAGGTTTTATGAATCTGTTGTAAACTAAGTAAAGCCATTACTTGTCACCTCCTGGAATCAAGGATTTGTTAGGTTTGATTTTCAATTTTTGGCGTACTTCAGGCACATAAAGGATGATAGCAAGCAAGATAGCTGAAGCTAATTTCAGCATTTGAGCATCAACGTTCATGGCAAGGATAATAACCAAGACCAGACGGTAGAGAACAGCTCCTACAACAATTGACCACAGGCGTTTACCAAGTGGTAGATACTTGACGATAACTTCAGCCAAGATAATTGCAGCCAAGCCATTTACGATTGTACCAGTACCCATATTCATATCCGCATAGCCATTATTTTGAGCTAGGAGAGCACCTGATAGGGCAATCAAACCATTGGAAATCATGTAGCCAAGAATCTTCATACGATCAACCTTGATACCATTGGCTTCACCCATGGCAAGGTTATCACCTGTCGCACGAAGGGCCAGACCAACCTGCGTATTAAGGAGGACAACCAACATAAGCACTACCAGACTAACAAAAATCAGTCCTAATAGAATCACACCATTCAGCTTAGATAGACCAAGATCCATCACCATAGTCACCAGCGTGTTATGTCCTGAAAGAGAGACATTGGCACTACCAAGAACCAAAAGGTTAACGGAATAGAGCCCTGTTAAGGTAATAATCCCTGTTAAGAGTGCTGGTATCTTCATTTTCGTATGCATAAAGCCAGACACCGCTCCAGCAAGCATACCAGCAACAAAACCACCTAAAGTCGCAAAGATCGGGTTAATCCCACGGATAATCATGATAGTTGTCGTAGCAGCACCAAGTGGAAAGGCCCCCTCAGCTGTCAAATCAGCAAGGTCCAAAATACGGAAGGTAATGAAGACCCCAATAGCCATAATAGCCCAGAGGAGTCCCTGAGAAATGGCTGTTAACACCACATTTGAAAATCCTTTTTTAGAAGACTTATTGACCTTAAGCTTAATGACACCCTTATCTTTTTTAGCAATTGGTTTGTCATCTTGTGTTGATGCTTTAGATTCCTCGTCACTAATGCTAGAAACATCAATGCCAAGTTCTTTAGCCATGTCATGGTTTACCACAACATTAAGTGTTTTAGGATACTCTGCATCGACATCCTTGACCTTCTCACCTCGGAGAACACGACCTGCCAACCTACCTGTTTGACGTCCAAGCGCTTCATAGTTGGTTCCGTAAGTGAATAGGACACCTTTTTCTACACTGCCAGCGTCACTACCAACAACTGGAACCTTAGTCTCTTTAGAAAGATCTACCAAGGTATTAATAGCACTAACAATGGTATTATCAGTTGGGATGAAGATGACTTCGGTCTGACTCATCAAGCTCTTGGCTGTATCTTGTATATCATTGGTTGATGAAATTCCTTTGATAACCGTTTCAATACCAGCTTCCTTGAAGTATTTCTTGGCTTCTTCAACCTGAACTTCTGAGTTACGCTCGCTGGTCGTATACATAATCCCAACTTTTTTAGTGTTTGGAAAGACCTTTTTCAACAATTCAACCTGTTTATTGATAGGGGACATGTCACTTGTTCCCGTCACATTTCCTCCAACATTGTCCATAGACTTAACTAGTTTAGCTGAGACTGGATCTGTGACAGCTGTAAAGAGAATTGGCTTGTCCTTTGTCAAACTACTCAAAGACTGAGCTGCTGGGGTTGCGATAGCCAACATGACATCATTATCTTCAATAAGCGACTGAGAAATCGTCTGCAAGTTAGACTGATCCCCTTGTGCATTCTGATAGTCAATTTTGATGTTCTTACCGTCAACATAACCTTCCTCTTTGAGTTCTTCAATGAACCCTTTACGTGTCGCTGACAAGGAAGGATGTTCCACATATTGGAGAACACCGACGTGAACTAAATCTTTGTTAGAAGCATTTGAGCATGCTACCAAGAGGACAGCTGTGATAACAGCCATCATACTGACCAAAAATTTCTTCATCTTGTACACCTCTATTTTTTTATTTTATCTATTTCCAATTTCCTTTTATGTTCTTCTGAAGCGTTGGAGGCACAGGGAAAACAACAGTTTCATTGCCCACGAAAAATCCTCAAGTCTTCAAGAGAATCCCCGAGTGATACAATCACTCTATTTATCACGTCAAAAGTAAGCTAAAGCTTGCTGTTTAAAGAACAATTCTAGCTTAGAATGTGAAATTAAAAAATAGACCACGGCATGGAAAAACCAGTTAGGACAGGCCCAACTGGTTCTCTGCATATTGACTAGCACAAACTAGCTTATACCACCGGTTAGACCTATTCATCTAATCGGCTAATCCATCACAAAATGCTTTAGCTTCATAGATACAAACTTATTGACGCCTGTATCTTGAAACACAAACGTCCTATCTAAAGAAACTAAAGTAATAAAAAGCTTTAAGATTTCCCCAATGGGCGGCTTTGTTAAGCATGTAATGCCTCCGTAGTTAAGATAGATTTAAGTTTACACTATTTAGACAATTCTGTCAAATTGGAATTTATCTCCTTTTTCTCAATTAATCTTTGTCGTTTAAAAAGAAAAATCTCTTCCCACATCTGCAAGAAAAGATTTTTTAATATTAAGCATCTTGTTCTGTTGTTAAGATAGCAAGTGTTTCAATCAAGTTATCGGCATTAACTTCAATAGTGTCACCAGTTGCCTTGATTTTAACTTCGACAACACCTTCACTTGCCTTTTTACCAACCGTCACACGAATTGGAAGCCCGATAAGGTCACTATCAGAGAATTTAGAACCAACACGCTCATTACGGTCATCTATCAAAACATCGTAACCTTCAGCTGCAAGAGCAGATTCCAAACGATCTGTCAAAGCATTGGCTTCCTCATCCTTAGTATTAACTGTAATCAAGTGAACATCATAAGGCGCCAATTCTTTAGGGAAGTTAATTCCCCATGCGTAGCGGTATTGACCTTTTGGAGTCTTGTTAACAAAGAGACGTGCATGTTGTTCGATCACAGCTGACAAGATACGGCTAACACCGATACCGTAACATCCCATGATAATTGGAACTGCACGACCATTTTCGTCAAGAACGTTAGCACCCATACTTTCAGAGTAACGTGTACCAAGTTTAAAGATATGGCCGATCTCGATACCACGCGCAAATTGAAGGACACCTTGACCGTCTGGCGAAATCTCACCTTCTTTAACTTCACGAATATCCACGTATTCTGCTTTGAAGTCACGCTCTGGGTTAACCCCTGTCAAGTGATAGCCATCTTCATTGGCTCCAACAACAGCATTTGCCACGTCTTGAACCTTACGGTCTGCAATGATACGAACATTTTCAGGAAGGTTAACTGGACCAAGAGAACCGAAGCTAGCACCAAAGACTTGACGCGCTTCATCTTCTGTAGCTGGTTCAAGGAAGTCAACTGCAAGGTAGTTTTTCAACTTCACGTCGTTAACTTGATCATTACCAACAAGAAGAGCCACTACTGGTTCGTCATCAGCAGTGAAAAGCAAAGTCTTGATGGTTTGTTCTTCTGGAACATTCAAGAAAGCAGCAACTTCATCAATTGACTTGCAATCTGGCGTTTCAACTCGAGTTACTTCTTCTTGAGTCACAACCTTAGTCGCTGGTGTGTAGGCGTTTGTTGCCATCTCAAGGTTAGCTGCATAGCTTGACTCTGTAGAGTATGCAATCGTATCTTCACCAGATACCAACCACGATGTCAATTCATTCTTGATTTCTTCCATGACATCTTCTGGAATCTCATCCAATGAAGCAATTGACTTGTCAAGAACTACCCAACGATTAAGGTCTGTACGCTCAGGAGTGACCGCCATGAATTCTTGAGAATCCTTACCACCCATGGCACCACCATCACCGATGATTCCCTTAAATTCAAGGCCAGCACGTGTAAAGATAGCTTCATAAGCCTTACGATAGTCTTCGTAGGTTACATCCAAATCTTCGTAATTTTGGTGGAAACTGTAAGCATCCTTCATGATAAATTCACGTGTACGAAGAAGACCGTTACGAGGACGTTTTTCATCACGGTATTTTGATTGGATTTGGTAGAGATTAAGTGGCAATTGTTTGTATGATTTAACCGCATCACGAACCAAGGCTGTAAACGTTTCTTCGTGAGTTGGACCGAGGATAAAGTCAGACTTATCACGGTTTTTAAGTTTATAAAGGTCTTCACCATAAGTTTCATAACGACCTGATTCACGCCACAAATCTGCTGTCAAAAGCGCTGGCGCCAACATTTCAACCGCACCGATTTTTTCAAACTCCTCACGCATGATGGTTTTAAATTTCTCGATAGCACGATTTGCCAATGGCATATAAGCATAAATACCAGCAGAGACCTGACGCACGTAACCCGCACGTACCATAAGGGCATGACTAATAACTTGAGCATCACTTGGCATTTCACGAAGTGTTGGAATCAACATTTTACTTTGTTTCATTATTTACATACTAAGGAGGCTGGCCCGTGGGTCAAGTCCCTTAGACTTCCTTTCATTTCTTTGTTTCTAATTAAAAGAAAGCACGCATAATATCATTCCAAGTCACTGCAATCATAAGAACAACCATGACCGCAACACCTGCGAGTGTGATATAGCTTTCAATTTCTTGATTAAGTGGTTTACGACGAATAGCTTCAATAATATTCATAACAATTTTACCACCGTCAAGGGCTGGAATTGGAATAAGATTGAAAATCCCTAAGTTGATAGAGAGCATTCCCATAAGGTTAAGAATGGAAATCAAGCCATTTTCTGAAGCCTGGGCAGACATCTGGAACATAGCAACCGGTCCACCAAGTTTATTCAAACTAAAGTTGGTGATAAGCCCCTTAAGTGCCACGAGAATTTTGAAGGCCCCTTCCCAAGCCATTTGGAAACCACCAAAAATCTTATCTTTAAGACCTGTCTTTAAGGCAGGAGAGACACCTAAAAAGTAGCTACCTTGATTCTCCTTAGGTTTAACAGAGACCGTTTCTTCCTGACCGTTACTTCTCTTAACCGTCACAGAAAGGTTGTCACCTTTGGAGAATTTTTGAGTATTCTCTGTCAATGATTCCTTCAAGCTGTCCCAATCCGTAACCTTGTCTTTATTGATAGCCTCGATGGCATCACCATTTTTCAAGCCTGCCACCTGAGCAGCACCTCCATCGGCTACCTGGATACGGTTAGTTGAGGTATCTTGAACACCACCTTGAACAAAGGCTAAGATAATAAAGACAAGCACCCCAAGAATGAAGTTATTCATAGGACCAGCAAAGTTGGTAATTAAACGTCCCCAAATGCTTGCATTTTGATATTGGACATCCTTAGGAGCAATACGAAGTTCTGTACCATCCTCCTCAACGATAGTGGCATCATGGTCAACCTCATAGGTCTTGGTCTCATCTAAGACTAGACCTGTAATGGTTAACTTATCTTCCAAATCATAGGCAGTGACGTTCATAGGCAAAGCCGTCTGGTCAACCTGGCGATCCGAAAGGTTGATACGTCTTACCTTACCATCTGATCCAATCGTTAGACTGGCAGGGCTACCTGTTTTAATCTCAGTTGTATCTTCACCCCAACCAGCCATACGGACATAACCACCCAAAGGGAGGATACGGATAGTATAAACGGTACCATCCTTACCTGTATGTGCAAAAATTTTCGGTCCCATACCAATGGCAAATTCACGCACCAGAATACCTGATCGTTTGGCAAAGAAGAAATGGCCAAACTCATGGAAGACGACAATCACACAGAAAATCAGTAAAAAAGTAATAATAGCTTTCATTTAGACACCACCACCCTTAAAAAAGTCCTAGTAAGTGCATGATTGGGAAAACGAAAATCCAGCTATCACAACGGTCTAATATGCCACCGTGCCCAGGAATAAGGTTACCTGAGTCTTTAACACCAAAGTGTCGTTTAATAGCTGATTCAACCAAATCACCAAATTGACCGAAAATACTAAAGAGAATCGTACAGATAAGCAACCAGAAGAAACTATGCGGTGCATAGACATTATGATTAATCAACCCAAAGAGTAGTGCTACAATGATTGCGGATAGGATACCACCAACACTACCTTCAATGGTTTTATTAGGTGATACTTTTGGCAATAGCTTATTCTGACCAAATTGACGACCAAAGAGGTAAGCCCCAATATCCGTTGCCCAAACAATAAAAAGGGCAAAGAGAACTTTTTCCCAGCTATCCAAACGTGCTGCAATGAGATTTTGGAAACCAAAACCAACATAAAAGGCAGAGGTGATTGGATATACTGCATCATCAAAAGAATAATGGTCGCTATTAAGGACAGTCCCAGCTAAAATCAAAAAAGAAATAATAGCAAAACCTGTCACACTAGCATTTGTTGGAAGACTGATAAAATACTGATCAATCGGCACAGCCAAGATAAAGGCTGCCAACATAGACAAAATACCTTCGATAGAGAAAATCTCCAAGTGCTTCATGCGAAGCATCTCAGACACTGCAACCATGGCCATAGCTCCAACCAAAAGCTGGAAAGGAAGACCACCGATAAAGAGCAATGGGAGGAAAATGGCTGCTGCCACACCCCCACCAATTAAACGTTCTTGCATGAGAGGTCCTTTCTAGACACCACCGAAGCGACGGTGACGTTTATTGTAGTCAGAGATGGCTTGACGTAGCCCCTGATGGTCAAAGTCTGGCCAGAAAACATCTGTGAAGTAAAACTCACTATAGGCAGATTGCCAAGGCAAGAAATTACTAAGACGAAGTTCGCCACTCGTACGGATAATTAAATCTGGATCACGATAGAGGTAAGGCAATTTATCAGTCATCAAATGCTTAGCAATGAGATCTTCATCAATAGCTTCAAGACTGAGTTTTCCTGCTTCAACCTCTTTAGCAATCGCTTGAACAGCAGACACAATCTCCGCACGACCACCGTAGTTTAATGCAAAATTGAGTACCAAACCGGAATTGTGTTTCGTCTGCTCTACTGCCTTTTCAAGAGCATCTAAGGTTTCCTTAGGTAGGCGACTATTATCTCCGATTGTCAAAATGCGAACATTGTTTTTATCTAATTCTGGTACATACTTGTTAAAAAATTCGACTGGCAAATTCATGATAAATTTAACTTCATCTTGTGGACGTGACCAGTTTTCAGTTGAGAAGGCATAGACTGTCAATACCTTAACTCCAAGTTGTGACGCTTCGATGGTTACCTTTTGCAAGGCATCCATCCCAGCCTTATGTCCCATCACACGTGGTTGTAGACGCTTTTTAGCCCAACGGCCATTTCCATCCATAATAATACCAATATGGTTAGGAATATTGTCTAGAACCTCTTGATGAGATTTTTTTCTAAATTTAAACATGGAATATCCTCTAAATATAGTTTACCCTTTATTTTACCACATTTTCAGGGGTTCTGAACAGTGTTTAATACCAAGGAGATTAGAAAATGTAAAAAGACCAGGATTTAACCTAGCCTAAAATACACATCTTACTTTTCATCAGCAGACTCAATCGCTGAATCTTCTTCAACAATTGTCTCTTTAACAGTCTCTGCTGTTTCTGTACTTGGTGCTGGTGTGATTACTTTCATGATTGAACGACTCAAATCAAAGGTCAAGAAGACACCTTCTGCATCCAAAACGATACGGTTATTTTCTTTGTCAATCTCATCAACAATAGCAATCAAACCACCGATTGTTTCAACTTCAGCACCCTTATCAAGACCTGCAAAACGATCTTCTTGAGCCTTTGCCTGACGGCGACGGCTGAAAGCCACATAAGCAACAATGGCGACCACATAAATGGCCAAAACTAGCATCATATTCATATTTCGTGTTCCTCCAATAATTCACTTGGCTACTACTATATCAGATTACGTCAGGACAAGCAAGGCAAATCCTTATACAGACCACATAAAAACACTTTCTACAAGACAGAAAGTGTTTAATGAGATTACATATCTGCTACGTTGTGATAAACCTTTTGAACATCATCATCCGCTTCAAGAGCATCAATAAGTCCTTCGAACGTCTCAAGGTCTTCACCTTCAAGAGTAACCTCAGTTTGTGGAATCATTTCAAGTTCTGTCACTTGGAACTCTTCCTGACCGTTAGCACGGAGAGCTTCTAACGCCTTGTGAAGTTCTGTTGGCTCAGTATAAACAGTGATAGCACCATCTTCTGCTTCTACATCTTCAACTTCTACATCAGCTTCAAGCAATTGTTCAAAGATTGCGTCTGCATCTTCACCTGCAAAAACGATAACACCTTTTTTATCAAACATGTATGAAACAGAACCTGATGCACCCATGTTACCGCCATTTTTACCAAAGGCAGTACGTACGTTAGCAGCTGTACGGTTAACGTTTGAAGTCAAAGTATCTACGATAATCATAGAACCATTTGGTCCAAATCCTTCATAACGCCCTTCAACAAAGGTTTCATCGGTGTTACCTTTGGCCTTATCAATGGCCTTATCAATAACATGTTTTGGTACTTGTGCTTGTTTAGCACGTTCCAAAACGAATTTCAAAGCTGAGTTTGACTCTGGATCTGGCTCACCTTGTTTAGCAGCTACATAGATTTCAACACCAAACTTAGCGTAAACCTTTGAGTTGGCACCATCTTTAGCAGTTTTTTTAGCAACGATATTAGCCCATTTACGTCCCATGGGATTCACCTCTTCTAAGAGATGTTCTGACATCTCTGATTTGTTTTTCTTTTTTGAAAATAGCAGAACTTGCTAAATTCACAGTCCTTTACATTATAGCATTTTGACTGCCGTTAGTAAAATTGAAATAAAGACGAAGTGCTAATAACAGAAAAAAGACCAGCCTAAGCTGGTCTGGTATGAACATTACAAGCGAGCGTTAAGTTCTGCTCCAAGTTCTTCAAATCCTGGTTTTCCAAGAAGAGCAAACATGTTTTTCTTGTAAGCTTCTACACCTGGTTGGTTAAATGGATTAACAGCATTCAAATATCCTGAAAGAGCGATAGCAATCTCAAAGAAGTAGATGATATATCCCAATGTGAAAGCATCTTGTTCAGGGATAGTGATGAACATGTTAGGCACGTCACCATCTGTATGAGCAAGAAGAACACCGTCTGTTGCTTTTTTGTTAACAAAGTCAACATCTTTACCTTGGAGGTAACCAAGTCCATCAAGGTCTTCAGCCAATTCAGGAATAACAACGTTCTTACGTGGTTTATCTACACGAACAACAGTTTCAAAAAGGTTACGTGTACCTTCTTGAATGAATTGACCAAGAGAATGCAAGTCTGTTGAGAAGTTTGCTGAAGTTGGGTAGATACCTCTTTGGTCTTTACCTTCTGACTCACCAGCCAATTGTTTCCACCACTCAGCGAAGTATTGAAGTGATGGTTCGTAGTTTGCCAAGATTTCAGTTGTGTAACCTTTACGGTAAAGGATGTTACGAATTGCAGCGTATTGGTAAGCTTCATTTTCAGAGATTTTAGATGAAGAGTACTCTTTACGTGCAGCGTTAGCACCTTCCATAAGGGCTTTGATATCAGCACCTGAAGCTGCAATTGGCAATAGACCTACAGCTGTCAATACTGAGAAACGTCCACCGATGTCATCTGGAACAACGAAAGTTTCCCAACCATTAGCATCTGCTTCAACTTTAACAGCACCTTTTTGGCGGTCAGTTGTTGCGTAGATACGGTTGTTAGCTTCTTCTTGACCGTATTTCTTAACAAGAAGTTCCTTGAACACACGGAAAGCGATAGCTGGTTCAGTTGTTGTTCCTGATTTAGAGATAACGTTAACTGAGAAATCTTTACCTTCAACATACTCAAGCAAGTCAGCAAGGTAAGTTGATGAAATTGAGTTACCAGCATAAACGATTTGTGGTGCTTTACGTTCTTCTTTTGTTTGAAGGTTAGCAAAGTGATTGTTCAAGAAGTCAATAGCTGCTTTGGCACCAAGGTAAGAGCCACCGATACCGATAACAACCAAAACGTCGCTTTCTTCTTTAATTTTTTCAGCAGCTTTCAAGATACGATCAAACTCTTCTCGATCGTAGTTCTCTGGAAGGTCACGCCATCCAAGGAAGTCAGCGCCTGGGCCTGTTCCTTTGCGAACCATTTCGTCTGCTACTGTTACTTGTGCTTGAAGGTTATCTACTTCGTGTGGTGCTACAAATTTATCCAAAACTTTTGAATAGTCAAATGTAATATGAGCCATTAGTCTCTCCTTATAAAAATTCAATTATAGTTTCTAGTTTACTCTTTTATTTATCTTTTGACAATATTTTTTTACCCTTATTAGGTCACGATAGGTTACAGTTACTATTTAAATGTTAGCTCTGCTTCAAGGCCATAATGATCACTTACTAGAGGTTGATTGTTTCCATCAAAAATGACACTAAGGTGATTTACTGCCCACTCCTGGCTTGCAAAAACATAATCGATACGTAAAGGCTCTTCATTGCCCTTCCAGCCATCGATACCAGGTCCAACTGTATAGCTTCCATTTGTTTCTTGAGCCACTTGGAAGCTATCCTGAAGTTTGAGCGGACTGGCTAATATTGCTTGGTAACCTTCTCGACCTGCTGGGTTATTAAAGTCCCCTGCTAGGATAAGCGGTTTGCCAATAGATTGGAAACATCCCTCAATACGTGCCCACTCTTCTTGGAAACCTTTATCCCACCATGAAAGATGGACACTAGCAACAGCAACTTCTCGGCCATCTACAGTCGTCTCAGCCACTGCCACACGGCGTGTATGATAGTCTGTTGGATCATCAACATCTGAAACTAAAATTTCGCTAGATGTCAATGGTTGGCGTGACAAGACAGCAACACCTTCATTAAGGTGATCATAACCAATGTGATTATAAGCCCACGTCCAATGATATTGAAGGCCCTCTTCAGCTAATTTTTCCACAAGCAAACGGACAAAGTGATCTTGGTGGATTGGTGTTGCTGATGGTAGCGCATGATAGTAAGCATCCGTTTCTACAGCTGCCGTCTCTATTTCCTGATTAACTTCCTGAAAGCAAATAATATCATACTGAGCCTTTAGGATTTGTTCCTTTAGGGTTTGGAATTTTCCTTCTGCATCTTCTTCCATCCAACTATGGGTATTTAAGGTTAGAAATTTCATAATCTTATCCTCTATCTGACTTACATATAGAAATGATAACAAGGTCTTTTACAAACAAAACAGCCCAGGGGCTGTCTGCTTGATTATTATTTAACAAATTAAAGTTCTACTTTTGCAACTGGAGCATTAGCTGCCAATTTTCCTGTATGTTCTACTTTAACTGATTTAATTGCGTCTGTATTAGTAAAGACAACAACTGTAGATGTTTCACGACCTGCTTCACGGATAGCATCAAGGTTTGCTTCAACCAAGAGATCACCTGCAGCAACTGTTTGACCTTCAGTAACTTTAACGTCGAATGGTTTACCTTCAAGACTAACAGTGTCAAGTCCGATGTGAACCAAAACTTCAAGACCATTGTCAGTTACCAAACCAAGAGCGTGTTTAGTTGGGAAGATACTTGCAACTTTACCAGATACTGGAGAAACAATCTTACCGTTTTCTGGTTTCACAGCGAAACCGTCACCCATCATTTTTTGTGAGAATACTGGGTCTTTTACATCTTCAATATTGATAACTTGACCATCTGCAACTGAGTGAACATCTTCAGTCACACCTTTGAATTGAGCTTCTGCTTTTTGAACAGCAGTCATTTGACTTGGAAGTGTTTCAGGAATAACTTCACCTGAATCAAGTACGTCTTGGATATCAGATTTCAATACGTCTGCTTTAGGACCATAGATAGCTTGAACTCCTTGTCCTTTCATGACAAGACCCATAGCTCCTTCAGCTTTCCATTGTTCTTCAGTTCCGACTTTATCAGCTTCTTTAACAGTAACACGGAGACGAGTCATACATGCGTCAACGTCGACGATGTTAGCACGTCCACCAAGAAGGTTGATGATGTTGATAACTTGTGAGCTTGCTGAGCTTGTTCCAGCACTTGCTGAGCCAGCAGATTCTGATGAAGCATCATCACCTTGCTCATAGTTACCGTTACGTCCTGGTGTAGCGTAGTCAAATTTCTTAATCATGAAGTTAGCAATGAAGAACATGATAACACCAAAGAGTACAGTTACCCAAATAAAGTTTACGATATCCATCGCCAAACCTGCGTTAATAGCGAGTGGTGTACGTGTCAAGAATTCGATAGAACCGAATGAGTGAACACGGAGGTGAACGATGTCAGCCATTGCAAAGGCAGCACCTTGTACAAATGCGTAAATGATGTAAAGTGGAGTAGCTACGAACATGAACATGTACTCGATAGGTTCTGTTACCCCTGTCAAGAATGTTGCAAGCGCAGTCGCAGTCATCATACCTTTGTATTGATGTTTCTTATCATCATCAACGTTACGGTAGATAGCTACCACCATACCCATCAAGATACCAAATGAACCAATCATTTGACCCACTTTGAAACGAGCTGGTGTATAAGCTTCAAGAAGGTGTTTATATTGATCTGGATGCGCACCTTTAAGGTTAGCAAGGTCAGTAACCCATGCGAGCCAGAGTGGATCTTGACCCAAAACTTTAGTACCTTTTGCAGCACCAGTCAAGACTTCATAAGTACCACCCAATTGAGTGTAGTTAATTGGGATAGTCAACATGTGGTGGAGACCAAACGGCAAGAGAAGACGTTCCAATGTACCGAACAAGAACGGTGCCAAAATTGGAGCAGTTTCTTTCGAGTTGGCAATCCACATACCAAAACCGTTAATTCCAGATTGGATAACTGGCCATACAATAGCAAGAACGATAGCTGCAATAGCTGAACGAACAATAACTACGAATGGTACGAAACGTTTACCATTGAAGAATGATAAAGCTTCTGGCAATTTACGGAAGTTATAGTATTTGTTAAAGGCAGTAGCCCCGATGAAACCAGAGATGATACCTACGAATACACCCATGTTAAGGGCTGGAGCTTCCAAAACACTGATGAAGTAGTCAGACACCTTGATTGATTGACCAAGAAGTGTGTGAACTGTAGCACCCTTATCAGCAAGAATATCTGAAGTAACACCAAAGATTGAACCAGTCAAACGGTTAATCAGGATAAATGCTAGACCTGCTGCAAAGGCACCGCCTGCACGTTCCTTAGCCCAGCTACCACCAATGGCAAGGGCAAACAAGATGTGAAGGTTACCGATAACCCCCCAACCAATTTGCTCAAGAAATCCACCCGTAATAACGAGAGGTGCCACGTTTGGATTAATCATGGCAATCGTTTTACCGATAGAGATCATAAGACCTGCTGCTGGCATAACCGCGATAACAACCATGAGGGATTTACCGAATTTTTGCCAGAACTCAAAGCCAAATTTTTCTTTTAGCTTATTCATTTCATTTCCTCCTACGTTTCTATGCAAACGCTTGCATAACTTATGTAATTATTATATCATCTTTTGGGGATTTGTAAAGCGTTTTCGTAAACTTTTTTTGAATTTTTTTTACAAATTTAAAAACCCCAGAAAAACGGGGGTTACTTGATTATTTTTAAGCCATAAGAACCATGAGAATTGGGATAACGATCATGGTCGCGAGGGTAGTCTCAGTCACCATGACAGCAGCGTAATCACTATCAGCTCCGTAGAGTTTGGCAACCACAGGTGCATTGGTCATGACAGGCATAGCCGACTGGATGATAAAAACTTGTTTCATCAAAATTGGGAGAGGTACCCAGTAAACAATGGTAGCCATCAAGAGAGGAGCAACTACAAAGCGTCCCAACAAAATCAACACCTGGTCCTTTTTAAGAACTAACTGCTTCACACCTGCATTGGATACCGACAAACCGATGAAAATCATAGATAAAGGAGTCGTCAAACTACCTAAATACTGCAAGTCACTGGCTAAAAAAGTTGGTAATTTAATATGAAGGATAACAATAATAAGACCTAACATGAAACCCATTAGAGGGGGAGAGAAGATCTTTTTCAGACTTGTTTTTAAATCAAATTCTGCCTCTCCTTCCCCATCTCGCTGAATAAGGTAAGTTCCCAAGGTCCAGAAAAAGGTCGTATTGCACATATAATAGATAAGAACATAGGGAATACTAGCATCCCCAAAGAGGGCTTGATTGATAGGGAGCCCCACAAAAATGGTATTCGAATTAAAAAACATGGAAATAAAGAGACCACGACGCTCCTTTTTTACTGCAAAAATGCCAGCCACCGCTGTCGCAATCCCGAGCAAAATCACCATGGAAAGTGCAGGAAAACGCAACTCTGGCAACATCTTGAGCAGGTCTGTCGCTGTGAAACGCTGTGTGATCGTATAGAACATGTAACAAGGCAGGGCAATTTGAGTGACCAGCTTAGCTATAAGACCACGTGACTTGTCATCAAACCAGCCTTTTTCGCCCATAACAAATCCCACTAAAATCATACCCAAGATGACTAGTATTCCCGATATACTCGTTAAAAAGATTTCCATGTTTTCTCCTTTTTTGTTACTGTTACAAATGATAGTGGACACCAGAAAAATCTAATCCTTTTTCTGCCTAGAAATCTACCATTATTGGTTTAACTCAAATCTAAAAAACTACTTTAGTATATCACAAAAAGAGCTCGATTTCTCAAGCTCCTTTTCTATTATTTACTCTGCTTTTAAGAGGGGTTCAAAGATCGATACCAGACCAAAGAAGGCGATGAATATAAGGGTAATAGTTGCACTGGCTGGTGTTTCCCAATAATAGGAAATAAAGATACCAGAGAGCATACCAATCAAACCAATACCAATAGCCCAAAAAATGACAGATTTAAAGGTTTGACCTATTTTCATACCAATAGCTGCTGGAAGAATCATGATGGTGGAAACCAAAAGTGATCCTGCTGCTGGAATCATCAGGGCAATCGCTATCCCTGTCACAATATTGAAGAGGAGAGACATGAGACGAACTGGCAAGCCATCTACATGAGCAGTGTCCTCATCAAAAGTCAAAAGATACATAGGACGAATAAAGAGTAGAGTCAAGACCAGTACAATAGCCGCAATGACAAAGAGGGCACGCACCTGCTCTGGGCTAATCGTGATGATAGAACCAAAAAGATAGCTGTCCAGACTCATGCTACTGCTACCCGCCTTGTTACTAAGAATAAGAGCCACTGCCAATCCCATTGACATGAGGATAGCCGTTGAAATCTCCATATAATGCTTGTAACTAACCCTGAGATATTCCAAAACCAAAGCTGCAATAACCACAACCACTAGGGTCATCCAAGTAATTGATTGTCCCAAGAAAATCCCAACAGCCACCCCAGCTAGGGACACGTGACTCAAGGTATCACTCATCAGACTCTGACGACGAAGAATTAAGAAGAGCCCCAAAATTGGCGAAAAGATACTGATAGCAATCACGGCGAGAATAGCACGCTGCATAAAATCATAAGTTAATAATTCACTAATCATGTTTATGCTCCTCTCCATCCTTTTCATGGACATTGAAACAACGCCAAGGCAATTTCTGGTTACGAACCAGATGAATATTACGGTCTGTGTACTCTTTAACTTCCTCTGGGTCGTGGGTAATCATCAAGACAGACTTGCCATGCTTGTGAGCCGAGTGGTGCATGAGTTCGTAAAAGGTATTGGCTGTTCCTGCATCCATCCCTGTCGTTGGCTCGTCCAAGACAAAGATATCTGGATCTGAGGCAAAAATACGAGCAATGACGGCACGCTGCTTTTGACCACCTGAGAGATGTCCAATCTGCTTGTGACGATTTTCCCACATACCTACAGACTCAAGGGCACGTTGAACATGCTCCAAGTCGTGCTTAGTCAAACGACGGAACCAGCCCTGACGAGGATAACGGCCAGACTTCACAAACTCGTAGACCGTGCTCGGAAAACCTGCATTAAAGCTGGCAATTTGCTGGGGAAGATAGGCCATACGAAGCTTTTTACCATCTTTATTGGTTTCAGAGATGGTTACAGTTCCCTTCTTAGGCTTGAGAATCCCTAGGGTAGCCTTTATAAGCGTTGACTTGGCAGCTCCATTTTCCCCAGTCAGGGTCACAAACTCCCCAGAATCCAAGTGATAGTGAATATTATCCAGAACGGGCTCCGCATCATACTGAAAGCTTAGTCCTTCAACTGTAATATAACGCATCTTATTCCTCGATTCTTTCTTCTAATTTCGTCAAGAAACGCCCTATAATCTGACGTTCTTTACTATCAAACTGCTCCAATACAGTGCGATAGACACCTAAAGTCTCTTGGTGGTGTTCCTCATGCTCCTGGGCAATAGGTTGAGCCTCTTGTGTCAGGACAAAATAGGTTACCCGTCCATCACCTTTGTCCTTCTTGGCCTCCAACATACCTTCCTTGACCAAGGTCTTAACAGCCTTGGTAACAGCAGCCTGACTGACATTTAAGGTCTTTGCCAACTCCGAATTGGTCTTGCGACCCTCGGCCAAAAGCATCAGAATATGTTCCTGAGTATTAGTCAATTTAACTTGACTACGGCACTGCCCAATAAGGAGCTCATGCTGATTTTCAGACTTGAGCACGATTTGATTAATCAATTGATTAACTTGTTCTTCTAGTTCTAGCATCGCTTTCTCCATATACTTAACCAGTTAATTATATCGAAAACACAGAGGTTTGGCAAGAGGAAAGAAAAAGCCCAACCGCAGCTAGACTTAAAAATGATAATAGGTTTAAGATACTGACCGTGTCTTTTCCTTCCAAAAGCAGGTGTAACCTATATTAAATACCTCCAAGAGAACCAAGAACGTCCATGACAAAGTGGCACCCAAGGACTGGTTTAAAGCCAAAATCATAGCTGCACCCAGGGGTACAGTCGCTGTGACAATGGTTGAAAAGATACTAAAGACAGCGTTCTGTCGCTCTTCAACAATGGAGAAGATGACGATGGTATCCGATTTTGGGTTGGAAATGGCTGTCGCATAAGAAGAAAGAAAAAGCAAGGTAAAGAGAACAATGGGATTGTGCCATATAAATATACTGACAATCATCAACAATGCTAGACTATTCTCAAAAAGCAGGTTGGACCTAATGGACAACTTGCGGTAAAAGTCGAACGGAAAAAGTGATCCTAAAAAGAAAGCAACCAATTCGATAGACTCAAAGACTGTGATAGTCACAGCATAAGACCCCAACTGCAACTCCTTGACCGATAAGAGATAAATCATCAACAGGGTGGCCATGGCTGACGAGAGCAGGTTCATACTAGAGTAAATCATGACCAAATTAAAAATAGAGGACTGGGATTTGAGAAAGGTGAAATTGGTTATGGTGGCCTTGACAAACTGACAAATCAGGGCTTTTAAGGATTCTGCTTGTTGTTCTTTGGACTCAGGTACTGGTTCATTAAGATAGTCAAAAAGTTTTTGCCCTCGTCGCAAGACCAGATAAGAAGCCAAGAAAACCAAAACATTAATCAAGGCAAACAAGAAATAGTTATGAGCCAGCAGGGCAATGAGCATGACACCCACACTCTTTCCCGCTAAGGTGACGATATTAGGCATTCCCTTGCGAAAAGAGATAGCCAAGGAAAAATTCTCCTCATCCACCACCTGACGATTGAGGGAAAGATTGAGATAGGCAGTGTAATTACCAATAATATCACTCATAAAGTTGATGGCTAGGACCAAGACGAAGACCCACCAACTAGGTCTAAGCAAGGTTAACACCCCAAAAAAGACATATAGACTCATCTGCAACCAGCGTACCAATTTCATGGCCTTAAAGCTATTTGACGCTCGATCAGAGACATAACCCACAATAAAATCAAAAACATAGGGAAGCGAGGTAATCAAACTCGCCAACCCCACCGCCAATTCTGGATTAGGGAAGGTAGCCGCATAGAGAACCGAAACCAAGTCAAACAAGGTGGTCCCAAAGATACCTAACAAGATGGACAGGGTCAAAACCCTATAAGGCTTGTGTTGTAAAAAAAGCTGCATTTAAACCTCCTGATGGGTAAGAAATAGATTAAACATAAATTGATACTCATGAGTTACATCTCTCTCCTCATTATTAGGATAATATTCATAGATATGTAATCGATTCTTTTCTCTTAACTTGAATATTGAAGAGTTAGACAGCTGTCTTATCGCTTTATTCGTCAGATTACAAGCAATTTATTATATATGAGCCCTGTTAGAGTATATACTAACAGGGCTCTTTCTATTTTATCGCAAAGTCGCAAAGATTTTTTCAACCTGATCAACAGACTCGGCACGTGAAACTTCGCCACGAACCTTAGCTGCTCCTACTGTTCCACGAAGATAGTGTGGTGCCAGACCACGGAATTCACGGACAGCAATCTTTTCACCTTTAAGGTCCACCAAACGTTTGAGGTGGTCTTCAGCGATGTCCAGCTTCTTATCAAATGGAAGATCTGGCAACTCTTCTCCTGTTTCGAAGAAGTGGTTAATTTGCGTGAAGATATATGGATTGTTCATAGCTGCACGCCCCACCATAACGGCATCAACACCAAGTTCTTCAATCATGAGCTTAGCGTCTTGAACGCTACGAACATCACCATTTCCGATAAACGGAATCTTAGTGATAGCCTTAGCAACACGGGCCAAAGTCTCGTGGTCACAGTGACCTGTGTACATCTGCTCACGAGTACGGCCGTGCATAGCAAGGGCAGAAACACCTGCAGACTCAGCTGCAAGAGCATTTTCTACAGCCAAATCACTGTCTGACCAACCTGTACGCATCTTAACAGTCAAAGGAATATCAAGTACTGATGTTACTTCCTTGACGATGTGGTAAATCTTGTCTGGATCCTTGAGCCACTTGGCCCCCGCTTCATTTTTGACTACCTTATTGACTGGACAACCCATGTTGATATCAACAATATCAGCCTTGGTATTGGTCTGGATAAAGTCAGCCGCACGCTTCAAGCCCTCAGCATCACCACCGAAAAGTTGGATAGACATTGGATGCTCATTCTCATCGATATGAAGCATGTGGAGGGTTTTCTCATTATTGTAGAGGAGACCCTTTTCAGAGATCATCTCCATCACAACAAGACCAGCACCAAATTCCTTTGCAATAGTACGGAAGGCAGAGTTAGTCACACCCGCCATAGGAGCTAGTACTGTACGATGAGGAATCTCCACATTTCCAATCATGAAGGACGAATTAAGCTTAGTCATTGATGAGTTCCTCCAAGTCAGCTTCTGAAAATTCATACTTGGTTTGGCAGAATTGGCAGACGATCTCAGCCCCATGATCCTCGTCTTTCATGGCTTGAAGTTCATCCTTACCAAGTGTCAAGAGGGCATTTTCAAAACGTTCACGTGAGCAATCACACTCAAAGCTAAGCTCCTCTTCAGACAAACGTTTGAAAGGTTCATCCCCATAAATGGCATTCAAGAGAGCTTCAATATGGTCATCAGATTCCAAAAGCGTTGAAATGGCAGGCATCTCCTGGATGCGTTTTTCGTAACGAGCGATCTCTTCTTCGCTAGCTCCTGGCAAGACCTGAAGCATGAAACCACCAGCAACCTTGACCTTGTCCTCTTCGTCAAGAAGTACATTAAGACCAACAGCAGATGGCGTTTGCTCAGATTCTGTCAAATAGTAGGCAAAGTCTTCGCCGATTTCTCCAGAAATAAGTGGTGTTGATGACGTGTAAGGATTACCAGTTCCATAATCGATGATTGAGACAAACTGCCCTTGCCCCATGAAAGGACCCACCAAAACTTCACCAGTCGCTGTTTTCTTGATATCCACACCTGGATTTTGGATGTAGCCCTTAACATGTCCTTTGGTATCAGCTACAGAGATAATATGACCAAAAGAGCTGTTTCCGATAACCTTAACCGTAATTTTGCTTTCACCTTTTTGGTTAGCAGCCAAAATTTGGTTAGCAATAAGGGTACGCCCCAAAGCAACTGTAGATGATGATAGAGTATTGTGTTTTTCTTGTGCGGTTCTAACTGTTTCAGTGCTATCAAGAACGTAAGCACGGAAAGAACCTGATTCTGAAATTGTTTTAATTAATTTATCCATAGTGATTCTATTATAACACAAAAAAGAGGGTGGAAAAATCGTAAACGCTCGGCGTTTCTCTTCCACACTCTCTATCAAATTACCATGAAAATTCGGACAGTTTTTCCCTCAAACTTGCTATTTTCTATCATCAAAATGGTGTTTCTGTCTTATTACAGGTGGTAAATTCTCCAAATACTCCATATAGACACTGACAAGGAGATTATAGTCATCAGTCGTCAAACGTTTGAGTTGACTATGAATGAAGGCAGTCGCCTGATCATACTTTTCATGAATTAACAAATCATCAATGTAGTCATTTCCATCAACAGTGTACCCTTGCTCGTCTTCTACCTGACCCCAATTAATATCCAGACTCTCAAACTTAAAAACCTTACTGACGACGTTGGCTGTCCCACGAATCTGATTGAGTAGCCAGTCGTTATTATACTGTTTTGCCTATGTATCGTAAACGCTTACTAATCTAAAAATAAAAAGGAGGTGACTAGGGAATCACCACCTTTTTACAGTTTAATTAGCCTTGGCTTCTTCTTTATAATTTTTAGCCTCTGCTTCTGTAGCATAAACAAAATGCCCTGGTCGGATTTCATACATTTGTCTATTTTCCCCATCATTTTCAATAGAGGAATTGTAAATCAAATGCTGACGCTTACGCTCTCTTTCTGGATCTGGTTCTGGAATTGCAGACAATAGACTCTTTGTATAAGGATGAATTGGATTATGATAAATCTCATCTGCTGGTCCTACTTCAAGGAGTTTACCCCAATGCATCACACCAATGCGATCGGATATATATTTAACCATTGACAGATCATGGGCAATAAACAAATAAGTTAACCCCTGTTCATGTTGCAACTTCTGCATCAAATTAACCACTTGTGCTTGAATAGAAACATCCAAAGCAGAAATCGGTTCGTCTGCTACAATAAAATGAGGATTAACCGCTAAAGCACGCGCAATACCAATCCTTTGACGTTGACCACCAGAAAACTCATGAGGATATCTTGATAGGTGATCTTCATTTAACCCTACCAAATCAATGAGTTCTTTAACCTTAGCTTCACGCTCTTCCTTAGATTTAGCCAATTTATGAATATCAATGCCTTCAGCAATAATATCACGGATTTTCATGCGTCCATTAAGACTAGCTTGAGGATCTTGAAAAATCATCTGAGCTGTCTTACGGAAATCATGAAGATCTTTTCCTTTTAAACTTGATATCTCATTACCTGAAAAGGTAATAGTACCCGAATCAATATCAGAAAGTTTTAAAACAGAACGCCCAATGGTTGTTTTACCTGATCCAGATTCGCCAACTAGGCCAAAAATTTCGCCCTCATAGATATCAAAGCTAACGTCATCAATAGCCTTAACTTCGTTTGATTTTCCTTTATTAAAAGTTAGAGACACATTTTTTAGTTCTACTAACTTTTTACGTTCTTGTGTCATCTTATTTCTCCTTCATCTTTGACCATTTTTCCCATCGTTTCAATATTGGTGAAGGAGGGGTTACTTTAGGAGCTCGTTCATCTAAGAGCCATGTTGCTGCAAAATGCGTATCTGATACTTTAAACATTGGCGGTTCTTCCTGATAATCAATATCTAAAGCAAAGACATTTCGAGTAGCAAAGGCATCACCTTTAGGAGGATAAAGCAAATCTGGAGGAGTTCCTGGAATAGCTTCTAGGCTGCCAGATTCTGTTTCTGTTGTAGGCATAGAGTTAAGAAGTCCCCATGTGTATGGGTGTTGCGGATTATAGAAAACCTCATCCACAGTCCCATATTCCACAATTTTACCAGCATACATAACCGCCACACGATCAGCCATCCCAGCGACAACACCCAAGTCATGAGTAATAAAAATAATGGATGAATCACGCTCTTCTTGGATTTTTTTCATCAGATGAAGAATTTGTGCTTGAATCGTAACATCTAAAGCTGTAGTAGGCTCATCAGCAATCAAAATTTCAGGATCTGCAGCTAGAGCAATGGCAATTACTGCTCTTTGACGCATTCCTCCTGACCATTGGTGAGGGTAGTCATTTATATGTTCTTCGGCATTAGGTATCCCAACATCTTTCATTAATTGTAAAGCCATATCTAAGGCTTCTTTCTGAGATACTTTGGTATGAATCATGATAGGCTCAGCAATTTGGCGCCCAATTTTCATAGTAGGGTCAAGACTGGTCATGGGATCTTGAAAAATCATAGCAATATCATTTCCACGAACTTTAACCCAATCTTCCTCCTTCAAGGCTTGCATATCATGCCCTTTAAAGGTAATGTCTCCAGTTACCTTAGCGTTTTTGTCTGATAGACCCATTAGCGTCCTTGTCGTTACAGATTTTCCTGAACCAGACTCACCAACAATTGCCAGTGTCTCACCTTTTTTCAAGTCAAAATTGACATCACGAATCGCTTTTACTTCTCCAGCGTAAGTATGAAAATTAACATGGAGATTTTTTACACTTAAAATCGTTTCTTTCATCATTATTACGCTCCTATTAGTTTTCTTTGTTAGATTTAGGGTCAAATGCATCACGCAAGCCGTCCCCTAAAAGAATGAAGGCAAGAGAGATAAAAACAAGAGCCAAGGCAGGAATTACCACCTGATAAGGGTAGTATTGAAGATTCTCAGAAGCATCCGTAATCAACGAACCTAAAGAAGCTGTTGGTGGCTTAACCCCCAAATTGATAGCTGATAGAACCGCCTCGTACATAATAGCACTTGGAACGGTCATCATAATTTGAACAATAATGATACCTGAAATATTTGGTAAAACATGTTTAAAAGCTATCTTGAAGTTATTTTCACCCAAAGCACGTGAGGCTAAAACAAATTCACGTTCTCGGTAGGATAGGGTCAAATTACGAACTTGACGCGCCATAGACGTCCATCCGACAATGGCAATTGAGATAATGATTGATAATACACCACTACCCAAGAGAAGCCCTAACATCGTTACTATGACCAAGTTAGGGATAGATGAGATAACCTCAATAACACGTTGCATGAAGAGGTCAATTTCCCCACCTAAGAAACCTGACACCAGACCATAGGTTACTCCAATAATCAAATCAATTAAAGTAGCAACGATAGCAATTAAGAGAGAGATACGTATACCAACAATCACACGTTTCGCTAAGCTACGTCCTAGATTGTCAGTTCCCAAAATAAATTTATCGTCTTTTGGAACTGATTGATCAGAGTACACATCATTAGGCTCCGTATTACCTGAAAAGACAATACTACCATTCCAGAATGGTAAGCTATCTGATAGTTTAGGTGGTAAATTACGATATGTCTTAACTTCACCACCATTAAAACTATTAGCATCCTTGGCATTAACAAAGAAATTTGAGCCAATCGAAAAGACCAGTAGAATGGCTAAAAACCAAAGGGATATGGTCGCCAGTTTATTTTTTTCAGACGTCTCCAAGCATCTTGTGTAAAAGAGAGAGTCGGTTTTTCAATTTTTTCTTGTGATTCAGTATTTCCAGCACCAACAAGTTTGAATAGTTGTTTTTCTTCCATGATACTCTCCTTACTTCAGACGGACACGTGGATCCACGAAACTAGTAATGATATCTGTCAATAGGATAGCTACCATAAGCATAACGGCATAAACGATAGTGGTTCCCATAATGACAGGATAATCTTTTGTTGGAATAGAGGTAACAAACTGTTGACCAATCCCAGGAATTGAGAAAATCTGCTCTATAAGTGCTGAACCTGTTAGAATATTAGCAGCCATTGGACCGATTAAGGTAAGAACAGGAATCATTGAATTGCGATAGGCGTGTCGATTACTAATTTGACGTGTTGTCAACCCCTTAGCCCTAGCTAGTTGAATATAATCAGTATTCATGGTTTCAATCATTTCACTACGAAAAAAACGGGTGACTTGAGCAAATACTGGAATAGCAAGAGCTAAAGTAGGTAAAATCGTTTGGCTAAATGAGCCCCATCCAGATAAAGGAAGAACTCCCCACTTAAATCCAAGGTAATCCAAAAGCAGAAGACCGATAATAAATGATGGCACTGAAATACCGAGTGTTGATAGCACGCTCAAGATATTATCAATCCAGTTATTTTTATTACGTGCCGACACTGCTCCCACAAAAAGACCAGCCAAAACCCCAACAACAAGGGCTTGAATACCCAATTGCGCTGAAACTGCCAAACGTTGACTAATCATCATGCTAACAGGCTGATTCGCAGACTGATAACTTGTTCCTAAATCACCGTGCAGGACATTCCAAAGATATTGCAAATACTGTTGCCATACAGGCTTATCTAAGCCATATTGCTTATTCATAACCGCAATCATATCATTCGTTAATTTGGGGTTATTGAATGGTGACCCCGGCATAACTTGCATTAAGAAGAAAGATAGAGTGACAACCACCCATAAGGTAACTAGCAAAATAGCTATCCTTTTCAATAAATATTTCGTCATAAAATTTCCTTTATGTAACAACGAAAGAAGCTGGGACTAAAGCCGCCAGCTTCTTAGTTCATTTTGTGATAAACGTACATACAGTAGCTGATGAATGTTCTACTTTACTCTGTCATTATAATGATAGCAACTATTTATCTTTATAAGCATAGGTAAAGTCAACATCAAGACCAGTTGAGTTACGTACAAGTCCTTTAATTGAAGGATTTTGTAAACCTTTTGTAAATCGGAAGTAAACCGGATTATACATTGCTTCATCATAAAGTGCTTTTTCAGCAGCTTTATAATCATTTGCAGCAGCTGTTGGATCTAATGCATCAGCCGAAATAGCTTTTTCATAGGCTGCATCGTATGTAGAGCTATTTGCCTTACCATAGTTATAAGATGAATTTGAAGTGAACAAGCCATAGAATGTTGATCCTTCTGGATAGTCACCACCCCAATTGACTAGAGCGACATCAAAGTTTTGATTTTTGGTATCTTCAATACGTTGTTTAAATGTCACAAATTTTTCTTCAACAGTCAAACCAGGAAGAGCTTTTTCCCAAGTTTCTTTAATGTAATCAACTGCAGCTTTAGCAGCAGGTGTATCTGAATCTGCTGTAATTGTCAATTTCAAGTCGCTTAAACCAGCTTCAGCAAGACCTTCTTTAAAGAGCTTAGCTGCTTCTTCCTTGTTGTAGCTATAGCCAGGTGCCACATATTTAGATAAATCAGTACCATCAGGTAATTTTTCCAATCCAGTAGGTACAAGACTAGTTGCTGGAACTGAACCCGTATCAACCGCAGCTTCGACAATACCTTTACGGTCAGTAGCAAGGTTGAGAGCTTGACGGATTTTAAGATTATCTAGACCTTTAACTTTACCAGTTTCATTATAGGTCATATAAGCTGTTGTTGCTTCTGGAACTGTAACAACATCTTTGTTCTTTTTATTTGAGTTAAAAATTGCTGACGTATTTGAAATATTTGCAAAGTCAAGTTGACCTTGTTTATACATTTGGACAGCTGTATCAGGTTTTTTAACCGTTTGAATATTGATTGTCTTTGTTTTAACATGCTTAGCATCCCAATAATTGTCATTTTTGACAAGTTTGAAGCTACCACTTGTACCATTCCAATTTTCAACTTTAAAAGGTCCAGAATAAATTTGTTTGTCAGACTTCGTTCCATATTGTTTTCCAGCCTTCTCTACAAATTCCTTATGTTGTGGGACAAAGTTTGAGAATGACAAAAGACTCTTGAATTGTGGAGAAGGATTTGACAAGGTAAAGATAACTTTATTTCCCTCAGCCTTAACACCTAATTCATCAACACTCTTCTTACCAGCAATAATGTCTGCAGCATTAACAAGGTGAGAATCTGAAGTAAGGTAAGCATACTCAGAAGCTGTAGCAGGATCAACCATACGTTGCCAAGTATAGACAAAGTCCTCAGCAGTAATCTTAGTACCATCTGAATACTTCAAGCCATCTCTAAGAGTCGCTGTATAAGTTAAACCATCGGCTGACACATCAACCTTTTTAGCCAAATCAGGTTGCAACTTCCCATCTTTATCAACACGAAGTAAGTTACTTTCTGAGTTCCCAATCGCCAAGGCTGAATAGTGATCTGAATTTTTAGAAATATCAAGGGTCAATATTTCAGTAGGGGTGTACCAATTAATTTCATCTTTACTTGAGGTTGATTTTGAGCCACAAGCAGCAAGAAGTGTTGCAGAAGCCAAAGCAATTACTCCAACAGCTACAATACTCTTAAAGTTACGTTTCTTAATCATAATTATAAGAAACCTCCTCCAATCAAAAATTTACTTTCGTGTATAATTATACCTTAAAATAGCCTAAAGTAAAGACCTAATTCTGAATAATTCGACAATTCAGTTATTTTGTCTCGAAAAAGACTCGAAATATCCAAAAATGACGCATCTATAACTCTTGTCCACTACACATAAACGTTTTACAATCAATCCAAACAAAAAAGGCTAAGAGATATATCTTAACCTTATAGTATTTTGAACCAATTTCTCAGTTTACTCTGTATTTATACACAAGCTTACTTCTTACCCAACTGATCCTTCCATTTCATAACTAATCAAGCGGTTAAGCTCAACAGCATATTCCATTGGAAGTTCTTTGGTAAATGGTTCCACAAATCCCATGACAATCATTTCAGTTGCTTCTTGTTCTGAAAGTCCACGGCTCATGAGGTAGTAGAGCTGTTCTTCAGAAATCTTAGAAACTTTAGCTTCGTGTTCAAGCGCAACTTGTGAATTGTGGATTTCGTTGAATGGGATAGTATCTGATTTAGACAAATCATCCATCAAGATGGTGTCACATTCAATGTGAGATACCGATTTCTTAGAATCTTTGTTGAAGGTTACTTGTCCACGATAGTCAACCTTACCACCATTACGAGCGATTGATTTAGAAACAATAGATGATGATGTATGCGGTGCATTGTGAATCATCTTAGCCCCTGTATCTTGGTGTTGACCAGCATTAGCAAAGGCAATTGACAGCATGGTACCACGTGCACCTTCTCCATCAAGGTAAACAGATGGATACTTCATAGTTACTTCGGCTCCAAGGTTACCATCAATCCACTCAACAGTCGCATTTTTCTTAGCCGTAGCACGTTTAGTTACCAAGTTGTAGACGCTATCTGACCAGTTTTGGATAGTTGAGTAGCGCATGTAGGCACCATCAAGTGCAAAGATTTCAACGATAGCCGCATGAAGGCTGGCAGTTGTGTAAGTTGGCGCTGTACATCCTTCAACATAGTGAACGCTGGCACCTTCATCAACGATGATAAGAGTACGTTCAAACTGAGCAGTTGCTTCGTTATTGATACGGAAGTAGGTTTGAAGCGGAATATCTACCTTAACGCCTTTAGGTACATAGATAAAGGTACCACCTGACCAGAAGGCTGAGTTAAGGGCCGCAAATTTATTATCTGTTGGCGGAACCAGTTTTGAGAAGTACTTCTTGAAGAGTTCTGGATGCTCTTTAAGGGCTGAGTCTGTATCTGTAAAGATGATCCCCAACTTGTCATACTCTTCTTTCATGTTGTGGTAAACCACTTCTGATTCATACTGAGCTGAGGCTCCAGCAAGATAAGCACGCTCTGCTTCTGGGATACCAATACGTTCAAAAGTTTCCTTGATTTTCTCAGGAACATCTTCCCAGTCACGAGCAGGTTTGTCTGATGCCTTTTGGAAATAAGTCAGGTCATCAAAGTTAATACCAGAAAGGTCTGGCCCCCACTCTTGCATAGCCATTTTGTTAAAGGTTTCCAATGATTTCAAGCGGAATTCAAGCATCCACTCAGGCTCCCCTTTTTCAGCAGACATGGCACGGACCACGTCTTCACTGATTCCTTTTCCTGTTGAAAAGACTGGTGTCACATCATCATGGAAACCGTATTTATATTCCCCAAGATCAATGGGTTTTGGTTCTACTTTTTCATTTGTTTCAGTCATAGTATTTTCCTTTATTAAAGGTTTGATTTGTTTTCCTTTTTGCTTGGGCAAGGAGACTGACTGCCCCTTGACTTCCTAAAGCTCACTTCTCTCTATAGCCTTTTTAAGGGCATTCCAAGAGAGAGTTGCACATTTGATACGTTGTGGAAATTTAGAAACCCCCGCCAAGAGCTTGGCTTCGCCTAGCTTATCTTCATCTTTATGATCTCCTTGAATCATAAGAGAGAAAATCTCCGCTAGTTCCAAAGCCTCTGCCTTGGTTTTTCCAATAACAGCATCCGTCATCATACTTGATGACGCTGTAGAAATGGTACAACCATCTCCAGCAAAGGCAATGTCTTCAATCACGTCACCATCAAATTTGACTGACAGATTGATAACATCTCCACAAGTCGGATTATTCAGTTGAAGTTGCTCCACATCAGGTAGGACACCATGATGGTGAGGGCTCTTAGAGTGATCGGCCACAACAGCCATATATAAACTATCTAGTCTAGAGAGTGCCATTGAAAAACTCCTTCGTCGCAAGAATTGCCTCCACAAGCTTGTCACAATCCTCTTTGGTATTGTAAATATAGAAGCTTGCTCGGGCAGCTGATGAGATTCCTAAATGATTAATTAAAGGCTGAGCACAGTGGTGACCCGCACGCACTGCTACTCCTTCATAGTCAAGAGCTGTCGCCACATCATGAGGGTGAAGCCCATCAATATTAAAGGCAATAACACCTGCATGATGGCTAGGATCTTCTGGACCGTAGACTGTCAATCCCTCAATCGCCTGAAGTTTAGGTAAAACATAGTCTACTAACTCCTGCTCGTAAGCATGAACATTTTCCATGCCCAGGTTAGAGAGGTAGTCCACAGCATCACCAAGAGCAATAGCTCCCGCAATGTTAGGTGTACCAGCCTCAAATTTCCAAGGCAGTTCCTTCCAAGTGGCTTCCTGTTCATAAACGAAATCAATCATTTCACCACCAAATTCGATAGGATTCATCTGGTTGAGAATTTCTTCTTTGCCATAGAGGACCCCAATCCCTGTTGGACCTAACATCTTATGTCCAGAAAGGGTGAAGAAATCACAATCCAAATTCTGTACATCAATGGCCATGTGGGGCGCCGATTGGGCACCATCCACCACCATATAGGCACCAACTTGGTGGGCAAACTTGGCAATTTCTTTGACAGGATTGATGCAGCCTAAAACGTTAGAAACCTGAGCTAGACTGACAAATTTTGTCTTTTCAGTAATCTTGTTGGCCAAATCTTCCATATCCAATTGGCCATCTTTCAAGTAGGCATATACAAGTTTAGCCCCCGTCTTCTTACAAGCTTTCTGCCAAGGAATGATATTGGAGTGGTGTTCCATAATTGAAATAACCACCTCATCTCCTGGCTCAAGAACCTGCTCTGCAAAACGACCAACCCAGTTAAGACCAGTTGTCGTTCCACGTGTAAAGAGGACCTCTTTGGTTGATTTCGCATTGATAAACTGACGAAACTTTTCACGACTAGCTTCGTAAGCAGCTGTTGCACGCTCAGCCAAAGTATGCACACCACGGTGAACATTGGCATTGTCCTCATGATAGTAGGTCATGAGAGCGTCCAAAACTACTTGAGGCTTCTGGGTCGTTGCTGCATTATCCAAGTATACCAAAGGTTCATCATTAACTACCTGATCTAAAATGGCAAAATCTTGTCGAATCTTATAGGCATCTAAAGCTGACATCTTATCTCCCTATCTAGATATATCATAGGTTAGACTATCTGCGTCGATAGTTCCTAACGTTTGTTTAGTTTTGTATCAGTTACAGAAATCATCTCATCACGCACTTCCTTAACTGGGATTTCAGTGATAACTGCTCCCAAGAAACCGCGAATAACCAAGCGTTCTGCAGTGTCTTGATCAAGTCCACGACTCATAAGGTAGTACATATCCTCTGGATCCACCTGACCGATTGAAGCAGCGTGTCCTGCTGTAACTTCATTTTCATCAATCAAAAGGATTGGGTTCGCATCTGAACGGGCTTTATCAGAAAGCATAAGCACACGGCTTTCTTGTTGTGCATCAGCACCCTTAGCACCTTTGACAATGTGACCAATACCATTGAAGGTCAAAGTACCGCGTTCCAAAATAACACCATGTTGTAGGATATGTCCCACAGAGTTGTTACCATAGTTAGTCACACGAGTATCAATCCCTTGCACCTGACGACCTGATGATAGACCAATAACTTTAAGGTTGGCATGACTTCCATTGCCAATCAAGTCGCTATCAAAGTCAGCAATAACATTGCCCTCGTTCATGATGCCGAGAGCCCAGTCAATGCTTGCATCACGACCAATACGGCCACGACGACTAATATAAGTTGTGACATTTTCACCCAAACGGTCAATAGCCGCAAACTTAACTTGTGCACCATCTTGAGCAATAACTTCCACAGAAATGTTGGCACTAGCTTTTTCAGTAGCCTCACCTAGCGTTTCAAAACGCTCAAGGTAAGTCAATTTACTGTTTTTACCAGCTACAATCAAAACGTGCTTGTTAAATGGCACATTTGAAGTTCCATCTTGGTAAAAATAACTTTCAACTGGCAAGTCAATTTCAACATTATCTGGTACATAAAGAACCGCTGCACTATTGAAATAGGCATAGTTATAAGCTGCTAATTTATCCTCATCGTAGGCTACAGCCTTACCAAAGAAGGATTCAACGACTTCTGGGATTTCTTCAAGAGCAGTCGTAAGGTCTGTGAAGACCACACCTTGGCTAATCAAGTCAGCTGGCAATTGTTCAAGGACAGTATTTGTTCCTACTTGGACCAATTTAGGGTTGTTTCCAAGCGCTGTAAAGTCAGGCACGTTTGCTGATGATTCATTTTCAGCAATCGTTCCATTGCCTAGGTTCCAACGATGGAATTTAACACGCTCAATTTTCGGAAGAGCCAAGCTGTCAAGCTTATCAAAAGCTGCTTGACGAAGGTCTTGCAACCAGAGTGGCTCTGCTTTTGCTTGTGAAAAAGCGATGATAGATTCTTTTGACATAGGTTACTCCTTTTCTAGTTATTTCGAGTAACAGACTTACGCTTCTTCGTGGTACTCGTAACCGAGCTCTTCAGCGATTTTCGCATAACCTTCTTGCTCAAGACGAGCAGCCAATTCAGGACCACCTGAAAGAACCACTTTACCTTCCATCATTACGTGTACAACATCTGGAGTGATGTAGTTCAAGAGACGTTGATAGTGAGTGATAATCATAGCACCAAAGCCTTCACCACGCATAGCGTTAACCCCTTTTGAAACCACTTTAAGAGCATCAATATCAAGACCTGAGTCAATCTCGTCAAGAAGAGCAAACTTAGGTTCCAACATAAGCAACTGAAGAATTTCGTTACGTTTCTTCTCACCACCTGAGAAACCTTCGTTAAGGTAACGCTCAGCCATTTCTTCACGCATACCAAGTAATTCCATCTTTTCATCCAATTTAGTGATGAAATCAAGGACAGAAATCTTTTCGTCATCTTCTTTACCAGCATTCATAGCCGCACGGATAAACTCAGCATTTGTAATCCCTGGGATTTCAGCTGGATATTGCATAGCAAGGAAAAGACCTAGGCGTGCACGTTCATCAACTTCCAAGTCAAGGATACTTTCACCATCAAAAAGGATGTCCCCTTCTGTGATTTCATAATTTGGGTTACCCATGATAGCAGCCGAAAGGGTAGATTTACCAGTTCCGTTAGGACCCATAATAGCAGCAATCTCACCAGTTTTAAGAGTCAAATTAAGACCCTTCAAGATTTCTTTATCTTCAACAGAAACATGAAGATTTTTGATTTCAAGTACAGACATTGTATACTCCTTTTTCCATATATACAGCAAGCAGGTGCTCGCTAATTTGCATTATTTTTTTGAAAATAGTCTTGCTATTTTCTGGAAAATAAAAAGAGAACTTCCATTTTCCTTAATTAGAATCATTATAACAAAAAAGCCATTGCTTGGCTTTTCAAATGTTTATTTTTTTCGACCTTGCTTCCATTTCAACATGATTGCTTGGCGATAATCACTATTCCCGATAAATTTTAGGAAATTGAAGAGAGGTGTTCGACCAACGCCCCAAATCTCAAGCCCTTCAATCAGAATTTCCATTCCCAAAATCAAACTCAGAAGTAAGAGAATACCACCGAGACGACTGGAAACATTTAATAAGAGGGCAATCAATGAAAAGAGGATAGCGATGGCATAAACCACCAGAACTGCTCCTCGATGAGTGAACCCCATAGCTAAAAGACGATGATGCAAATGCATCTTATCAGCTTCCATAGCTGAGCGCCCTGACAACTTACGGCGGACAATAGCCACCACTGTGTCAACAATAGGCACTCCAAGGATAATAACAGGTGACAAAATAGCCACTGCTGTCGCATTTTTCAACCCTTGTAATGACAAGACACCAATCATAAAGCCAATAAAGAGCGCCCCTGTATCACCTAGATAGATAATCGCTGGATGATAATTGTAAGGGAAAAATCCCATAATGGCAGCCACTAAGACAAAGATGGTCATGGTCAAAAAAATATCAGTATCATAGAGGAAGAAATAAGAAATCACCCCCATAGTCATCAGGGAAATGATAGAAACTCCTCCAACCAATCCATCCAAACCATCAATCAGATTAATGGCATTGGTGATAGCCGCAATCCATAACACTGTTAGAATCAAGGTCAAGACTGGTCCAAACTGAATCATGGGCCCGCCAAAAGGTATCTTAAAGCTATCAAATCGAAAATCCGTAAAAGCCCAAACAATGACAGCTCCCATAACAATACCGAGCATCTTAGGCAAAGGTTTTAATTCAAAGATATCATCAATGAAACCTGTCAATGCCACAATAGCACCACCCACAACAACCGGTAGGATGTATCTTAAATAAGAAATATGCCAGACATCCTTCTGAATAATCATAGGCATAAATACCAAGGTCGCCAGTACAAAGGCCAAGAAAATAGCTAGACCACCAGCACTCGGCATTGGCTTTTTATTGATACGTCTTGCATTTGGATGATCAACCGCTCCGACTCGAAAGGCCAAAGAGCGCACCAGTGGAGTTCCCACAATGGCAATCAAAAATGTCCCAATCAAGACAAAGATATAATTAATGGTCCAAGGCATGTCCTAGCTCCATTTCGTTGCTTGTAATACCGATAAGGCGTCCTCTTCCATCAAGATTGTTGCATGCTCTTGTAGATAGGGACGTGTTCGGTCTGCCACATTCGCATATTCAAGAAAACGCGCATACATATTGTTCGCGTAATAGTCAGGCTCATCAGCCAAGTAAAGAAGGATAGTCATATAGTAGATATCACCAAGTTTATAAAGTTCAGAACCTTCCACTGGCACATCCTTCAAACCTTGCGTAAAGGTTACTACTTGATCAAAGTCAGAGAAAGCCAAGACATAGTGAGTATAATCTTCACGAATAGTTTCCTCAGCCACTTCCTTAGCCGGCTCTGTCATAGTCTTATCAACCTCTTCCAAGGCCTTTTCAATCTCTTCGAGCTTATGGTGAGCTTCAATATCTCCCTTGTCCATAAAGTTACCCTCAAGAGCTTTGAGGAATTCTTCTGGAGAAAGTCCTGAATAGTCATCCATATCTGACAAATCATTGAAATCAAGGTCTTCCTTAAGGTCTGATTTAGTCACAAAAACATCCACACGATCCTTGCGTGGCGTGACACGGAAGCCCAGCATCCCACTATTTTTAAAGTTATCAGGCAAGTCCAACTCATCCATGACAGTATAGAAAAATTCCTCTGTTTTTTCCTGGGGAATCAAGAAATCTTTCAGCTCCATACCATGTTCTTCAAGATCTTCCATGGTAATCATGATTTTTAGAGTTGTCTCGCTTATTTGTTTCATTTCCATATGTAAAAACCTCGCACGAGTAGTTATTTCATTATACTAGAAAAGCAAAGAGATAGCAATTTCTGAGCAAGTTTAGGTCTTATTTTAGGAAGCTTTTCTAAAAATTCTCTAATGCTAGCAAAGACCTGATTTTTCCTATTTATAGCCGTCATCTATCCTAGAAAGGAGTACAATAAAGGTGAATATATAGTTGGATGTGATGACCATGACTGCCTATAAAAAAGATGGATTCGAGCTAGCATTGCTGAAGGGATAACGAGTTTTTTGACGCTCTCTCTACTTGTCAGGGCAACCTCATCACGTAAACAAATCTACCTTTCTTACGGGAATAATCGTTGCCATCATTCTGGCAACTGCCCCCATTTACGATGATAACCGTTTGTCACTCACACAACAAACACTCCTTCACTTCTCAATCATGTACGTTAGCATCCTTCCAATTCTCTGTTTATCCGGATGGTATCCCTTGCATAATGTCATAGACTTCTTGAAAATCCTAGCGAGTTTCTTAGCTTGCGGACTGGTCCTTTGGACACTAGCTTATCTTATCTTTTTTCAAGTTTTGATAGCGTTCGTTCATATACAGTCCCTTTTGAGGGGCTGATTCAGGTTCATCAGCGTAGTAAACCTTGATTTCCTGTTGAAAGTCTGCCTGTGTTTTCTGATGTTTGATATGGTGAAAACGATAACACCAGCCGTCAGGATGTGTGTAGCTATCCTCCTTGTCATCATAGTGCCAATTTCCTAAGTTTCTAGCTGACTGTTTATCCCCTCTCTTCTGTTCCTGATCAAACATGGCATACTTAATCAGATACTTCACCTCCTTTTCATCTAAACGAAGGAGGTTCTCTTCACTTCCATACCCAGCATCTGCGACAACTGTCTTCAATTCATGCGGATAGGTTTCAAGTAAGGGGAGAAGAGTCTTGGTGTCTGTCGGATTTGAGAAGACATCATAGTGAAGAACAAATTGATTTTCAGTAGCGATTTGAAGATTGTAGCCAGGTTTGAGTTGGCCATTCTTCATATGGTCTTCTTTCATCCGCATAAAAGTGGCATCTGGATCAGTTTTGGAAAAGCTGTTACGCCCTTCAAATGTCTCCTGATAGCTCTCATATTTTTCAGCACGTACTGAAAAATCCTCCTTGACTTTACGCAAGACTTTCTTGAGTTTCCGACGGCTGGGTTTTACGTTCATCCTTCCCTTTAAAGGGTGTCTCCTCAATGTCTTACCTAGCAGATATCTTGACAGAAGCTGGTTTTCAACAAGTTCGAACTTATATTCAAAGTGAAAATATCATTCTTGAAAGTGACTTAGCCCTAAAAGAAATACGAGAACAGGTTCATGCTCTAATAAAGGAAAAAATTGGTACTGACTTAAAAATGGTAATCAAGAATAAAAGTGATTTTACAAAAATTGTCCAAGAAAACCCGTTTGGAGAACACTATCTTTATGACCGTATACACGTAATTTTTTACCAAGAATCTATTCAAAGTCTCCCTTTAGAAAAATTAATTACGGTGAATAAGAAATTTGTATCGGTAACCATTGTATTTACCCCTATCTCCCTAGAACTACAAAACAAAAGAAACTTAATACCAACTATCTTGAAAAGCTTTTTAATATATTAATGTAGATTTGACTATGCGAAAACTGAATGTAGTAGAAAAATTATTAAGCAAGTAGTATTTGAATTTAGAAAAAATCGGAAGAATACTCCTCCGATTTTATTTTGATTGAGTTTGGACATACTGTGCAATGACATCTGATGTGTACTGGGATGTACCAGGTCCAAACTTGTCAATATTTTCCTTGAACTCTGGGTTGTAGACGTAGCCTTTACCGATATGTCCGAAGACTTCAATAGAGCAGTCAAATCCATAAGTACGAATGGCTTGCAAGAGCTTGGCAGCTTGCTCTTGGTTTTCAGTTGCTGTTACTGGCAGACCAGCTTGAAGGTTTTGTGCCAAGGATTGAAAAACTTGGTTAAAGGCAACCGTAGACTCATCTTCACGACCTTTTTGGCGTTCTAGGGCTTGGTCCATGACTTCTTGACCATATTTTTCTACCGCTTCTTGGTGGTATTTTTGATTGTCTTGGTAACTAAATCCAGTGAATTTTTCTTCAATAGTCATTTTTCTTTCTCCTTTTTGATCTTGAATGGTTTTTTTCAAGGTGGAAATCAAGGTATCCAGATGTTGCCTTTCTCGAGTCAAACACTCCAACTGCTTAGTCAAATGAGGCAACAAGTCAGTCCTTTCTTCCTTTAATAGCTCTGCTATTTTTTCTAAAGAAAAGCCTAGATATTTATAGTAAAGAATGACCTGAAGGCGTTCCAAATCCTCTTTACTATAGGTTCGATAGCCGTTCTCTGACTTTAAAGGGATCAGGAGTCCTATCTTATCGTAGTGGTGCAGGGTCTTGACAGAGACACCTGAAAGCTGCGCAGCTTCTTTGATATGGTACATGATTTCCTCCTTACAAGGATAGTATAAACCCTCCCCTTAGGTTAGAGTCAAGTTTTTTTGCGAAAAAATTTTAACTTTTTGGCAAAGGTGTGAAAACTTGAAAATGGTTTTCTTGACAGACCTCAGAAAACATGATGGGATAGTCAAGTCTAGCAATCAAACAGAAGGCTCATAAAGAGCCATTGAGAGAAGGCTATTTGACAACTCAAGCAGCCTTTTCTTATTCTAAAAAAGGAGATTGGAGTTTAACTATGTCAAAAAAATCGCAATGGGGCTCGAAACTTGGCTTTATTCTAGCATCTGCTGGCTCAGCCATCGGGCTTGGTGCCGTTTGGAAGTTTCCCTACATGACTGCTGCCAACGGTGGGGGAGATTTTTTACTGGTCTTTCTCATTTCCACTATTGTATCCAAGACGCAAGCAAGTTTAACGAGACCTTGCTTGTTTTTATTTAACAAAGGCGCTATTTTCTCAAACTGCCATCCTCCTTTCAAAATACTATTTAGACCGTTTTTGACAAAGATTTTTAAAGTGTTATAATATGAATGAATAGAAATTTTAATTCATTCACAAAAGGAGAAGGTCATGGACAAAAAAGCTGAATTATTGGCTGAGGCTAGGCAGGTGTTTGCTGAGAAGGGCTATAAAAAGACGAATATTTCAGATATTACCAAGCGTGTCGTCATGGCCGTTGGCTCCTTTTATAAGTATTATGAGTCCAAGGAAGCTATTTTTTTAGAGGTTTATGTAGCGGAGAATAACCGCATACGTGAGGAAACCATGCAGCGTGTAGATTGGCAAGGTGAACCTGAGGCAGTCGTTGAACAGCTTTTTGCAGTCACTTTTGAGTTGATTTCGCCTAATAAAATTTTGGCTGAGTGGAGCAAACCGGGGATTTCTCAGATCTTGCACGACTACTATAATCAGGATGCTGGTCGCGCGGCCAATGCTTTTCATCAGTTTCTGATTCAGACTTTCAGCCAGCGCTTGCAGGAGAAGGGCTTTTCACAGGAGGAAGTCGCCCAAATCATGAAGGCTTACGATTTGATATACTACATTGACATGCATGTTACAGAGCAGGATTTTCCAGGCTATTTTGAGAGTATCGAGACCTTGGTGAAATATTTTTTAAAGGGAATTTTTTCAAAATAATAAAAGTTCCTTTTCTTGAAGATTTGTATGAATGAACTATTTTAAATATTCATTCATATTAAAAAAAGGTGATTGATATGTCAGACACTTTAAAAATAGAAGGGAGATGAATCCGATTAAACAAGAAAAAAGTAATTCTTTTTTTAAATGAATCATGCATTCAGAATAGGAAGTGAGGAAAATAATGAGCAAACAAGGAGGATATACGATGAGTGGGATGACTATTTTGGGTATCTGTATGATAGTAATAGGTATTTTGATTGTTTCCTATGGTGGAGTGACGGTTGGTTTTAGTTTTAGTTTGGACTTTCAGAGCTTTTTATTGGGTGGGTTGATTGTTGCCCTTCTTGGGATGGCTTTGATTCCAGATTTTCCGCTTGCTTATAAAGTAGGTGGCTTGGCTTTAGTAAGCTTATTATCTATTGTCTATATTCATAGTATGCCAAATGATTTTGAGTTTATGATGAAACTTATTGCGGATGTAGTAATCTTAGGGCTTTCAACTTGGATTATGATGTTGTTTTTGAGAAAGTAGGAGAAAGATATGATTGTTGTCTATGATTCTAATACAGGAGTTGGCAAACGGTTTGCAGAATCGTTGGGCTACCCGACACAAAGCATCAAGGAAAAGTTGGAAGAACCCTGTATTCTCATTACTCGAAATGCATGGGCTGGGAAAATTCCTTGGTCAAGCAAACGCTTCATCAAGAAACACTCAAACCTGATTAAAGGTTTTGTCAATAATGGGGATTCGGTTAAGCATGTCGGACCTTTTGCGGGGCGACAGCTTTGATTATCGACAAATATGGGCTACCGCACATCTGCGATATTGACCGAGGTGACAAGGAAGCGGACATCAAACTTGTGCAGGAATACTTGGCTAAACTCTAAGTACGGATTATTTGTATGATAAATCTCTCGGAAAGGATGGGTGATAATGACTCATCCTTTTAAGATGACAAAAATGTAAGTTTAAAGCTTAAAATGAAAAGTTATTCGATGGTAGCGAGACGGGGAATTTTGTATCATATAGGTGTAAGGAAAAACAAATCAAAAATAATATCCAAATAAAAGGAGGCCCCACTATGAAAACAAATCTCTTCAACCATAAACAAAAGACACCAATGGCGCAGAAGATTTCCAAAGAAGAAATCGAAAAAAACAGACTGGGCTGTGCATCAGTCCAGTATTATTTCTGGCTACAATATAGTCATTAAGAGGCTGATGCAGTAAAGGTGGTGGGATGAGAGTGGAACAGAAATCGGTAATTCGTTAGAATTCGATTTCGTCGTCCCACCTCCGAACAGTTGAGTAGGGCTGTAAAAGCTGATGAAATCAGCCTAGTAGAGCCCACTCAACCACTGCGTCTTGCTCGACAATCCAAAGACGATTGAGAGGCTAGGACTTTTGTTCCAGGCTCCGTCCCGCCACCTTTTGCCCAAATGGAACTGAAAGTTTAGAGAGGCCCACTTGCAAAGCAAGCCAAATCATACAGCCAGCTCCCTCTAAGTGAACATCAGATTTTAACTGGAAGAACGCTAAGTGACAAAAATGTAAGATTAGCGTCCCAAATGAAAGATTAGCCTATGAAAACTTATCGGGCTTTTCGGTGTGATAATTGTATCATTTTTAGTTTGCTTTCAGTAGGGGGTAGCAGCTCAGGTAAACTTAGAGCAGAGCTAGCTAATAAAGTATTGAAAGATAAGCTAAATAACCATTTTACACATAAATAAAAAGAGGTTCAAGTATGACATTATTAGACGTACAACACGTAAAAAAAATTTATAAAACCCGCTTTCAGGGCAGCCAAGTAGAGGCACTGAAGGACATTCACTTTACGGTAGAAAAAGGCGAGTATGTGGCCATCATGGGAGAATCAGGCTCCGGGAAGTCCACCCTGCTCAACATCCTGGCCATACTGGACAAGCCGACTGAAGGACGCGTCTTTCTCAACGGAACTGATACGGCAACCATCAAAAATAGTCAGGCTTCTAGCTTCCGACGGGAGAAATTAGGCTTTGTCTTTCAGGACTTCAACTTGCTAGACACCCTGTCGGTCAAGGATAATATTCTCCTGCCGCTGGTTCTCTCTCGTCGTCCCATTACTGAGATGATGCAAAAGCTAGTCACGACCTGCAATGAGCTGGGGATTAACAAGCTACAAGAGAAGTTTCCTTATGAGATTTCCGGTGGTCAGAAGCAACGGGTGGCAGTAGCACGCGCCATTATCACAGAGCCTGAGATTTTGCTGGCGGATGAGCCTACAGGAGCTTTGGATTCCAAATCTTCAGCTGCTCTCTTGGATGTCTTTGACGACATCAATGACCAGGGCCAGACCATTCTCATGGTGACCCACTCGACTTCAGCTGCCAGTCGGGCCAAGCGGGTGCTCTTTATCAAGGACGGGATTCTTTACAATCAAATTTTCCGCGGCAACAAGACCGAGCGGCAGATGTTCCAAGAGATTTCTGATACATTGACGGTCATGGCAAGTGAGGTGGGCGACTATGTTCAAACTAACGAGTAAACTAGCTTTGTCCAATCTGGTTAAAAATCGCAGTTTGTATTATCCATTTGCTTTGGCGACGGTACTGGCAACAGCGATTTTGTATAGTTTTGTCTCACTGGCTCATAGCCCCAACATGGAGACCTCTTATGGTGGTACAGCAGCTCGCATGACCTTGCAGTTTGGTATCCATGTCATTCAGATTGCCGTACTTATCCTCATCACCTATGCCAATAGCTTCGTCATGAAAAACCGCTCTCGAGAGTTGGGAGTCTATAGTCTGCTGGGCATGGAGAAAAAGCATCTGCTAGTCATGACCTTCTTTGAGCTCTGTGTCTTTTATCTAGCTACAGTTGGTCTGGGTATCTTGTCTGGCCTAGCTTTAGATAAGATGCTCTACGCAGTCCTTTTGAAATTGATGGGAATGCCGGCAGTTCTTGCCTCGACCTTCCAATGGCAGAACGTCTGGATGACTCTAATTAGTCTGGGTATTGCTTTTGCGGTGATTTTGTTGCTTAACTCTACGCGTCTTCTACGCTATAGCTCTCTTAATCTAATGAAAGAAAAGAAAGCCGGCGAGAAGAAGGGACGCTTCCTTTTGCTGCAAACCTTGCTGGGGCTCCTGCTCATGGGTGTAGCTTATTATATGGCTTTGACCGTTACCAAACCTGTCGCTGCTATCGGCAATTTCTTTATAGCTGTGATTATGGTTATCCTAGCAACTTATCTGCTTTTTAATGCAGGTTCGATTACACTATTGCAATTTCTCAAAAAGCGCAAAGGCTACTACTATAAAACGCAGAATTTCATTTCTGTTTCCAATCTTATCTCGCGGATGCGCAAAAATGCAGCAGGCTTGGCAACTATTTCCATCTTGTCCACCATGCTGCTGGTGACTTTAGTTGGTACAATCAATATCTATGTTGGAGGTCAGGATTATATTACTACCTTGCATCCAAAGGATTACAATGTCAGCATTGTCTTGCCGAAATCAACTGATCAGAAGGAGGCTCTGTTGGACAAGGTCCAGCAAGTCGCTCAGGAAACAGGTCTGAAGAAGCCTAACTATACTGCCTATCTTTACCAATCATCCTTCATCATGAAACTGGCCGGAAATGATATCACTGTTCCAATGCAAGGCGAGCTGGATTCGAATCCAAGTATCTTGACCAAGAAGTCTGCTGGCACGATTACGGTCATCAATCGTCAAGATTATGAAAAAATGACAGGGAAAAAGCTAGACTTGGCAGACGATGAAACTCTTGTCTATGGAAAAAATGTTTCCTTAAATAAGGACCAGCCTCTCCGAGTGAATGGCAAGGACTGGAAAATTAAGCAGATTTTACCGTCGAATTTCACGCATGGGAAAATCCCTAATCCAAACGATGTAGCCATGGAGCAGGGGCTCTATATGGTGGTCAATGATAGTAAAGCGGTTGGTCTTGATGCAGCTCATCACTATTACATTGGAGTTGCTTCAGAGACTAAGGACAGTAAAAAGTTTGTCGAGCAAGTCCAGCTGGAGTTGAGAGACTCTTTGGATCAGGACCAGGCCCAAGATGGTAGCTACGCAATGGCCAGTGACCGTCATAGCGCAGAAAAGAGCTATCAGGAACTTACTGGAACCTTGCTTTTCATCGGTCTCTTCCTTTCCGTTATCTTCCTTCTAGGAGCTGTTCTTGTGATTTACTACAAGCAAATCTCTGAAGGATATGAAGACCGCGATGGCTTTATCATTTTGCAAAAGGTTGGTCTAGATGAAAAGCAGACTAGAAGTACCATTCGCAAGCAAATCTTGACTGTCTTCTTCCTACCTCTCATCTTTGCTTTTCTACATGTAGCAGCGGTCTTTCATATGCTGCGCTTGATTGTTGCCCTATTGGGTGTGACCAATCTTCCTCTCTTAATCCAGACAACACTTGCGACTTGCGGCGTCTTCCTCCTGACCTATATTTTAGTATTCTTACTAACTTCCCGCAGTTACCGCAAGATTGTCGCCCGCTAAGAGCAAATCCCCGACCTCTAGGTCAGGGATTTTTTGGTGTCTGGAATTTTACCACTCATCTCTCTCATTTTACCGCTTGTCCAAAAAGCCGAGATTTTTCAATAAAGACTTGCTATCATAGTTTCAGAAGTTAAGGACAGGAGAAAATATCATGTTAGTAGAAACGAAAAATCTAACCAAAGTTTATGGCGATAAGATGGCAGTCAATAGCCTCGATATTCAGATTGAGAGAGGAAGTTTTACAGCTATTCTAAGCCCTAATGGAGCGGGCAAGTCGACAACCATTCAGATGTTGATTGGACTTTTACAGCCAACATCAGGACAAATCATTTATGCAGAAGAAACCAAGAGGAACAACTTTGTTGCACTTGACTTGACAATTAGGGAAAATGAAAGGTTATTCGATGGTAGCGGGACGGGGAATTTTATATCATATAGGTGTAAGGAAAAACAAATCAAAAATCAATATCCAAATAAAAGGAGGCCCACTATGAAAATAAATCTCTTCAACCATAAACAAAAGACACCAATGGCGCAGAAGATTTCCAAAGAAGAAATCGAAAAAACCAGACTGGGCTGTGCATCAAGCCAGTATTATTTCTGGCTACAATATAGTCATTAAGAAGCTGATGCAGTGAAGGGGCTGGGATAGAGAGTGGGACAGAAATCGGTAATTCGTTAGAATTCGATTTCGTCGTCGCACCTCCGCACAGTTGAGTAGGGCTCTACAATCCAAAGACGATTGAGAGGCTAGGACTTTTGTCCCAGACTCTTCAATGATTTATCCAAAAATAAGTTTGACAGCTCCATAGAAAAGCACAATGATACCGAGTACGATACGGTATTTTCCAAAAACAGTGAAATCGTGTTTCTTAATATAGTTCATCAAGAAGCGAATCACAAATAGGCTGACAAGAAAGGCGGTCACACTAGCTACCAATAGAATGGCCGCTTGGCCACCAGTCAAGGTGTTCCCATCAATAAAATACTTAACTGCCTTAAGCCCACTATAACCAAACATGGTTGGAATACCGAGGAAGAATGTAAAGTCAGCTGCTACGCTACGACTAGTACCAACGATGATTCCCCCAAGAATAGTAGCACCTGAACGACTAGTCCCTGGAATGATACTCAAGACTTGGAAAAGACCAATATAGAAAGCTGTCTTGTAAGACATACGTGCCAAATCCGTTACCTTAGGCTCTACACGTCGATTGCGGTCCTCAATCCAAATAAAGGCAATCCCGTAGACCACCAACATGATAGCTACTACAAAGAAATTACTGAGGTGGGCCTCCATCCAATCATCTAAAAGAAGACCAAAGAAGGCTGAAGGAATACAGGCAATGACCACCTTAAGCCAAAGTTGCCAAGTCAACTGCACTTCACGTGCTGTTTTACCAGGTTGGAAGGGATTCAAACGTTTAAAGTAAATGACCATAACCGCAAGAATAGCACCAAGTTGGATAACGATATTAAACATATCGATGAAATCCTTACTTTGTCTCAAGTTCAAGAATTCATTAACCAAAATCAAGTGACCTGTAGATGAAATCGGTAACCACTCTGTGATTCCTTCAACAATCCCAAGAAAGACTGCTTTTAGTAATTCAATAATATACTGTGCCGTTTGCATAATTATCTCCGTTTTTAAATGCTAGCCCCATCACACCAAAAATGATCAGGGCTCCAAATTGTCCTTCCCATTATATCAAATTACAACTTGTATTTGAAGACAATACTGATATACAGTTTTTTTCTAGCATCAACTTATTGTCATCAGTCTCAATTTCCTGTAAAATAGTAAGGAATGACATTTTTATAGGAGACATTGTTTCAATGAAAAAAATTATTGTAGCCTGCTTTGCAGCGCTCCTCCTCGTTTTTGGTGGGGTGTCAAGCGCTCAAGCAGACGAGTATCTCCGTGTCGGTATGGAGGCTGCCTATGCACCTTTCAACTGGACGCAGGACGATGACTCAAACGGAGCTGTTCCAATCGAAGGTACTAAACAGTATGCCAACGGTTACGACGTGCAAATCGCTAAAAAAATCGCTGAAGCCCAAGGTAAGAAACCCTTGGTGGTTAAAACAGCTTGGACAGGTTTGATTCCTGCCCTCACTTCCGGCAAGATCAATATGATTATCGCAGGTATGAGCCCAACAGCTGAACGTCGTCAAGAAATTGACTTTTCAGATAGCTACTACCGAAGCGAACCTGTCATGGTTGTCAGCTCAGATGGTGATTATGCCAACGCTAAGACTCTCAAAGACTTCAAGGATGCTAAAATCACAGCTCAACAAGGGGTTTATCTCTATAATTTGATTGACCAAATCCCAGGTGTTAGCAAACAAACCGCTATGGGAGACTTCGGTGCTATGCGCCAAGCCCTTGCATCTGGTATCATCGATGGTTATGTTTCAGAGCGTCCTGAAGCAAAAACTGCCGAAGAAGCCAGCTCAAAATATAAGATGATTACGCTTAAAGATGGTGGTTTCCAGGTTTCAGACGATGACGTCTCCTTGGCCGTCGGTCTTCGCAAAGGAGACAGTCAGCAAATGGAACAAGTCAATAAGGTCCTTGCTGGAATCAGCCAAGAGGAACGTGTCAAACTGATGGATCACATCATTGACATCCAACCTGCAGATAAGACTGATGAGGCTAAAAAAGGAAACTTCTTTAGTCAGATGAGCACTATCATCGCTAAGAACTGGCCACAATTCCTACGTGGTACAGGAATTACCCTTCTTATCTCAATTATCGGTACAGTTGTGGGTACTTTCATCGGTCTTATGATTGGTGTTTACCGCACAGCTCCTAAGGCTGCTAATAAATTTGTAGCCTTGCTCCAAAAACTCTTCGGTTGGGTGCTTAATGTCTATATCGAAGTTTTCCGTGGTACGCCAATGATTGTACAATCTATGGTTATCTACTACGGTACTGCCCAGGCCTTTGGTGTCAATATTGACCGTACCCTAGCAGCTGTCTTCATCGTTTCTATCAACACTGGAGCCTACATGAGTGAAATCGTTCGTGGTGGTATCTTCGCTGTAGATAAAGGACAATTTGAAGCTGCTACTGCTCTTGGATTTACCCACGGTCAAACCATGCGTAAGATTGTTCTTCCACAGGTTATCCGTAACATCTTGCCAGCTACTGGTAATGAGTTCGTTATCAATATCAAGGATACCTCTGTTTTGAACGTTATCTCTGTTGTGGAACTTTACTTCGCAGGTAACACTGTTGCAAGCCAAACTTATCAATACTTCCAAACATTCTTTGTTATCGCAGCAATCTACTTTGTTCTTACCTTCACAGTGACACGCATCTTGCGTTATGTAGAACGCCGTTTGGATCAAGATACTTACACACAAGGAGGGATTCACTAATGACTGAGACGATTTTAGAAATTAAAAACCTCAAAAAATCATACGGAAAAAATGAAGTCCTCAAAGATATCTCCCTCAGCGTCAAAAAGGGTGAGGTTATCTCAATTATTGGTTCTTCAGGTTCAGGAAAATCAACCTTCCTTCGCTCTATTAACCTACTCGAGTCACCTTCAGGTGGTGAAATCCTCTATCATGGGGACAACGTCCTTGAAAAAGGTTACGACCTCACTACCTATCGTGAAAGACTCGGTATGGTTTTCCAATCCTTCAACCTCTTTGAAAACCTTAATGTTTTGGAAAATGCTATCGTAGCTCAAACAACTGTTCTCAAACGTGACCGTAAAAAAGCTGAAAGCATCGCCAAAGCTAACTTGGAGAAAGTTGGTATGGGGGAACAATACTGGAAAGCTAAACCAAAACAACTTTCAGGGGGACAAAAACAACGTGTTGCCATTGCTCGTGCCCTCTCTGTTGATCCAGAAGCCATCCTCTTTGACGAGCCAACTTCAGCCCTTGACCCAGAAATGGTAGGGGAAGTACTCAAGACTATGCAGGAGCTATCTGAAACTGGTTTGACCATGATTATTGTTACCCATGAAATGGAGTTCGCACGTGATGTTTCTGACCGTGTCATCTTCATGGATAAAGGGGTAATCGCTGAACAAGGTAGCCCAGAACAAATCTTTGAAAATCCTAAAGAAGAACGTACCAAGGAATTCCTCAAACGTTTCTTGGGTTAGTCAAAA
>NZ_GL831112.1:1716455-1744094 GCF_000188295.1 Streptococcus vestibularis ATCC 49124
GACACAAAAACGAAAAAGTTAAGGTTTCGACCTTAACTTTTTTAGATTCTCTGTTATAAAAAACGGCAACTGCCGTTTTTTTGTCTCTATTTGCTTAGTTACGACGTGTACGTCTGTCAACGAAACCAAGGAAAGCCAATAGTGTCATGAAGAGACCTACAAGACTGAATCCTGATGCAGTTGACTCACCTGTTTCTGGCAAACTATCTGCTTCTTGTACAGGAGCTTGTTTCTCAGCTTTTGTTTGACCATAATTTACAGGAACTTGCGCTACAGTTTGAGCTGCTTGTTCTTGTGTTGTGAGAGCAACAACTTTACCATCTACATCATAAATTGACACTGGTGTAAGACCTTTAGATGTGATTTTAGCAAACTCTTTAGACAATTGTGTTTGACGTTCTTTGTCTGCCTTAGCTTTCATATAGTTATCAAAGGCAGTTTGAACAGTCGTGTATTCGCTCATTAATTTATCACGCTTAGCTGACAATTCAACAAGTTTCGCACGTTCAGTTGAAAGAGCACCTTTAGCTGCAGTAAGTTTAGCAAAGGCTATTGCACGTTCTGCTTTAGCCTTTGCTAGGTTAGCTGAAGCATTTGTAAGGGCGGCTACACGATTCTTAGCAAAAGCCAAAGCTTGTTTAGCTTGTTTCAAGGCTGCTTGTTTTTCAGAAAGGTTAGTCTGAGCAGCTGCCAACTTGCTTGCAGTTGCTTTAAGAGCTGTAAGTTCTGACTGAGTATTTTTAAGTTTCAGAGTTGCTGATTCAGAAGCAACTTTCTTGCTAGCCAAGTCACTTTGAGCTTGATCGTTAGCTTGCTTAGCAGTTTCATAAGCTACTTTTGCAGCTGCTAGATTTGCATTTAAAGATGGTTGAGATTGGCTACCTACATAAGGGTTAGCAATCTTAGTTGTGTCAAAACTACTATCAAAAGAGATAGAATTTTCATTGATATTGTTTACGTGGACATTAAAGGCACCAGCAACTACACTGAGATCAGTACCAATGTATGTTTCGCCACCATCAGATGTAAGTCCAGCAATAGAACGGGCGTGGTTCCACTCCTGACCATTAAACATGAAGTCAAGCATAGCTTCATAGATATACTCCTTAATCTCGTTAAGAGTGAATGGTCCTGTCAAACCTTGCCAAGTATTAAGATTTTCGCCAATATTTACAGTATTAAATGACTTACCAGCACAGGCAAGAGCAGCACTATCGTGTCTACGGTTACTGATAGATTCCCAACCCCAGTTATCTGCCACATAGACATCTGTAACGCGGTCTGTTGCCATAACACTACCTTTTGATACAGACGTTTCAGTTGTACCAAAAGCTGAACGGATTTGGTTAATCAAGCTTGAAGTATACAATGACAAATCTGTAATTTGAGCTTCACTAAGCTTGTTCAAGTCGCTGATTGTAATGTTTTTATCCGCTTCATTATCTTGGTATTTATTGTTTTCACGATCACGTTTGTTAACATCCTTCAAGGTTTGTTCAGCTTGATATTTTTCTTCTGCAGTTGATGTTCTTGACTCATAAATCTTAAGAGCACTGATGTACTCTGATGATACTGTGAATTTTTGGCGAATATTAGTTGTTGAAGCTTCTGCTTTTTTCTTAGCTGCTTCAACAGCAGCAAGAGCGACTGCCTTTTCATTCGCTACTGTTTGAGCAGTTTCATAGGCTGCTTTAGCTTGGTTAGCAGCATTTGCTTGTTCCCTAGCCGTTTCTACTTGTGATTGAGTTGGGATAGCTTGTGTAGCTGTCGATGATACTGATGCTGTTATTGAAACTTGACCATTTGTCGTTACCTCATCAGCTTTAGCAACTGAAGCAGAAACTGCAAGTGCTGCAATTCCAGCTGTCGCCAAAACCTTTTTATTCATAAGACGAACTCCTTTTTTAGCCTTTGATTTTGCCCTACCCACCTATTCTATAAAATCTTCGTTACAGTTTCTTAACTTTCTTTAAACATTTTTTTGATATAATGTGTACTCATCATATGCAAAAGGAAGAGAAATGTGGAAAAAGTATTGAGTAACATCCTACTAAGAATCATCTCATTTGGCTTGTCTTACTGGTTTTACAGAGGACATCTGGAACAATATGTTCATTATATCGCCCATTACGGTCCCTACTTCCAAGTTTTCCTAAACTTAGTCATTATTATTTTACTGGGGTACTTCGTCTACTCTTTTTTGAAACTCCTTCTCACTAGGAAAATAAAAAAACAAACACTTCTCCTACTTTACTTCATTTACTTTCTTTCCCTCTTCTACCTACTTTTCTTGAAAAACATCGGCATCCAAGGGCTATCCCTTAATCCTCTTTCCTTCGCTCAGGAACTATACTTGGGCAGCCACTTTGTTCCCATCATGAACCTATTAATGTTCATCCCCCTAGGGCTCCTCTTTTCTTCCCGAATGAGTAATCTCCTACTCTGTCTCATCGCCCTTTTCTCCGTTGAATCCATCCAATACTTCGGACATCTGGGAATATTTGATTTAGGAGATATCGTCTTAAATATGTTAGGTCTCCTTGTCGGGACTGCAATTCATCAACTCCCTCAGTTTCAAACATTAATCAAAAAAATTTTAACATAGAAAAACCTACAGAACTTAAATCTGGAGGTTTTATTAGAGCACTTTTTTAGATGAATACAAAAAATTAAACGAAGACGTCTTATATACTCGGAATAAAAGACAAAATAATAGCTCTCTGAATCCAGCGATCTATTTTGAACTCGAGCCAAAATCCTAGTCAAAAATAAAAACTGCTCCATCATAGAGCAGTTTTTATTTCGTGTATTCAAGATATAAGGCCTAAGCACTTGTATCTTGAATTAACGACGAAGTCCAAGTGAGCTGATCAACTCACGGTAACGGTTAACGTCTGTGCGGCGAAGGTATGCCAACAAGTTACGACGGTGACCGATTTTTTTCATCAAACCACGGTAAGTAGCATGGTCTTTTTTGTGTTGTTTGATGTGGTCGTTAAGGTGGTTGATTTCCCAAGTAAGGACAGCAACTTGAACCTCCACTGAACCAGTGTCACCTTCGTGACGTGCGTATTGTGCAATGAGTTCATTTTTTTTCTCTTTTGAGATTGCCATATTTTTCTCCTTTTTTTGCTCTATCCGAGTCTTAGGATTGGCTCTCCTAAAACCAAGAAAGAGTTGGTTTGTCTTTCCGACTTCTTTATTTTAGCTTATCTACTAATCTTTGTCAATCGTAAGATTCACTGTTTGAGACTTTCTAACTTAGGCTTTTTTAACCACTCTTGAATTCAGAAGAAATCCTAAGAAAAGTAAAAAACTGACTATAGCATAAGCTAGGAAAATCCAACTAAAGCTTGAAGAGACAAGTGCCAGCAATTTCAAAACATAAGGGGATACGGCTGAGCCTAGGTTGCATCCTAAGAGGACATAAGCAGTCGCCTTATTCAGCAAATTTCTAGCAATACATTCAGAAAGACGATGAAAGATAATGGTCAAAATAATACTGTAAAAGAAACCAACACCAACAGAAGACAAAATCAATATCAGCAAATTGTTAGCCAGAGCTATTCCAAATAGACAGATAGATAGGCAAAACAGGGCCATCGGCAAGAGACAGTTCTTAATGTGAGCTAGTAATGAAGCAAAGCTAAGTCCAGCTACAATCCCAATGCCCTGCTCCAAACTAAGTACCAGAGCTGATTGACCACTTACAATGGTCTTACCATCAACTTGAAAAAGAGGCACGCGCAAACTAATCGATGAATTAATGCAAATCACAAAACCTGCCAAGAGGGCCATGCCTAAAATCATAGCAAAATCTTTTTTATTCAAACCTTGTTTACTTTTTTGTACCTCTTCCTTCTCTACCTGCTCCATCGGTGGTACAAAGAGAAGGTACATAGCTAGGATGATAAAACCAAAACCGTAGATAAGAAAAGCAAGTGTCCAATGAATTTTCAGTAATTGTCCAACCAGAAGGGAACAAGAAGCTCCACCAATCAACTCCATGGAGCCACGAATACCTAACATCTGAACCCGCTCTTTACCTTGATAACGTTGGCTGATGATGGCAATCGCCTTAGCATTGATAAGGCCAATCCCCATCCCAAAAGCAATACGTGACAGTAAGACAAGAGGATAGGCTTGTACAAAAAAAGGAAAAATCCCAGCACTACTAAGTAAAAGCAATCCAGTCACAATTAGCTGTCTATCACTTAGCCATTTGTCAATAAATGAATTAAGCAAGAGCATCGCTACTACGGAAAATGAAGGAACAGATACTAAAAGCTCCACCTGAGCCGCAGAATAGGTTGGACTATAGTAGTCCAACATAGGTGGTAGAGCGGTTGAAATCGAGAAGGCCGAAATCAAAAGCAAAGATAGCCCGAGTAGGCTCATTTTTTCTAAAATCTTTGTCATAATCATAATATAGGGATAAGAGCATCCTTTCTTTACTTGTCCGATAGTTATTTTTTCATTATAATCTAAGAAGAGCTAAAAAAATAGGACCTAAGTCCTAAAAAGGAGATGTATGCGTAACCACACTATTCACCCTCAACTTGAACAAGTCTTCTCAGCCTCCTATCTCAGCCAATTACAGAAAGTCACCTTTCAAAAAGGCGATTACATTTGCACTCAGGGACAAGCTATCACTGAGCTAACCTACATTTTATCAGGTAGGGTAAAAATTGTTCGCTCCCTATCCAATGGTAAAGAACACATCCTAGAAATGCCTCAACAACCACAGCTACTGGGAGATGTTGAACTCATGACCAATCAATTAGCGGGTTCTTCAGTCATTGCTTTAGAAGAAGTTCAAGCAGTCCAGCTCCCATTAAATAATAAAGAAGCACTCCTCAAAGACCCTGTTTTTCTCTACCAAATTGGACGTAACCTGGCTATGGCACTGCATAAGCAAGGTATCACTGCTTCAACGAATGCGAGCTACTCTGTCAAAGAACGTCTGGCCACCCACATTTTGAATAGTGAAGAAGAGAATATCTTTCAATTATCGCCATCCATTCTAGCTTCCCGTTTTGGAACTAGCTATCGTCATGTGCAGCGAGTTATCAAACAATTTATCGATCAGGGAATTATCGAAAAAAAGGCTTTTAAGACCTATCGTATTTTAGAGAGACAAAACTTGGAAAAACTGGCTTTTATCGATTAGAAAAAGCCTCACTTTAACCCTTGATGGTTTAATTTTCAACCCTTTTGTGCTATAGTTATAAACAAGTAAATCAAAGAAAATAGAGGTAAACAAATGGACGCTCAAACCAAAATTATCCGCGCCAGCCATATGATTGATATGAATGATATCATTCGCGAAGGAAACCCAACCTTGCGTGCTGTCGCTGAAGATGTAACCTTCCCACTATCAGACGAAGACATTATCCTAGGTGAAAAAATGATGCAGTTTCTTCGTAATTCACAAGATCCTGTTATTGCTGAAAAAATGGGGCTTCGTGGGGGAGTCGGTCTTGCAGCCCCACAATTGGATATTTCAAAACGCATTATCGCGGTTCTCGTTCCAAACCCTGAAGATGCTGAAGGTAATCCACCAAAAGAAGCATATAGCCTTCAAGAAATCATGTACAACCCTAAAGTAGTTGCCCATTCTGTTCAGGATGCTGCTTTGGGCGATGGTGAAGGATGCCTCTCAGTTGACCGCGACGTTCCTGGTTACGTGGTTCGTCATGCTCGAGTAACCGTTGAATACTACAACAAAGAGGGCGAAAAGCAACGTGTTAAGCTCCGTGGGTACAACTCAATTGTTGTTCAACATGAAATCGACCATACTAACGGTATCATGTTCTACGACCGCATCAATAAAGACAATCCATTCGCCATCAAAGATGGACTCTTAATTATCGAATAAAGAAAACCTCAGTAGAAATACTGGGGTTTTAGACTGGATATGGGGCCTAAGTGCCAACCTATAGCTAAGTTAAACGTAGAAAAGAACCGACTTCGTCGATTCTTTTTTCATTATATGAACCTGTCCTCAGACAAGCATATTGTATAGTATTTCATTTCCGTGAAGGGTGATATAACTTGGGTCAAAGGCTGAAAGACGCTCAACGAGGAGAATTCCTCCGGTTAGCATTAATTGCATCCTGACAATATCGTACATCTGCTTGATTTCCCGCACGTTCCGCACAACGTTTCTGATTTAGTAACCCTCTTTCAATACGGTCACGTTCATCCAATGCCTTGTTTCTGTCATCTTGACAGCGAGTATTATTCTGAACAGAAGTATCCATACCACCCGATATCGTGTTACTTTCACTTGGCTCATTCATTGTTTCTGAGAATAAATAACAAATAGCTATAGCTGCAAGAACCAGGAGGGCAATAATTACTGTTGCACTAATACCTAACCACGAAAGAATAAAAATTACCCAACCATACCTTTCAATGAACTGACCAAGACGAGGAACCAGACCAAGGAAGCCAGAAAACCACCAGACAGCAAGTACATAGACACTAGTATGAAAGGTTCCGCCTAGGAAATTTGCTAACCAATCAGGAAAAGATAAATGTGTGATCAAAAAATCACTAAATGGTTGAAAAACATTGTAAAGAAGACCATAAGTATATTTCAAAGCTATAATAGTTACTACACCAACTAACAGCCACTTACCAAATTGCTTCATATTTTAACCTCTAACATACATTAACAAAATTAGTTTACTTTATAATAAAAATAACTATCATCATAATAAAAATAACTATCATCATAATAAAAATAACTATCATCAGTTGTTCCAATTAGCGACTGACCGGTCCATATACGGTCCTTATTTTTGTCTGATTGGTCATCTACGTTGTCATTTGATGAGGTAACAGCACTCGTTAAGGATACACCTATAGGAAGAAATGCCATAGCTGCGCCACCAGGTCCTACGCCGGATTTTGGACCAGTACTTGCAGTGAGGTAGCCATCTGTAAATTTCGCATATTCAGTCGCTACCTTCTCTTTATCACTAACTAAACCGTTATTATCAAAGGTCAAGGTGTCACCTCTACCATTTTTCCAAGTCCCAGCAATACTAGAGAAATCACCTTTTTGAATAGCATTAATATCCATGCCAGACTGTTTAGCATCAGACTTGCTTGAACTACTTTCTTTACTACTAGAGTCATTCTTAGCTTCATTTGTAGTAGTCTGACTGTCATTGGAATCACTAAAATCTTTCCATGACTCTTGACCTAGTTCAAATAAACTAGCATCACTAAGACCAACTAGACTTGTGCCATCTTTTGTATTTGCCATACTAAAGTCAACAGACTGTATCTGATTGAAAGCTCCATTCTTAATTTCATAAGTTTCTGCCTTAGCTTCTGGTCTCATTCTCTGAAATTGTTGGCAGTAGATGGTACCATCACTATAAATCTTCATATCAGACAAATAACCACCCTTAGCATAAGTCCCAGCACTAATAGCAAACACAGGCTGATCCGTATTATTAAGATAATAAATAGCGTGTACTCTTTCAGGAGACCCAATTAGAAGTTCATCCTTACCATCCTTATTAATATCAGCAAAACTATATTGAATAGTTTCCCCCGCATTAACTGCATCAAAAATAATATTAGTTGCATAAGCTTCATCAGTTGCTAAACTACTAGGAACAGAAGATACACTTTTATTCACAATAATCGGACGATACATATCTAAAACAGATGCATAGAGTTTTTCGTTATCTGCTTTTTTACTAGCACTACTTGAGGTTGAAGGAGTCTCATTTTGTGACTCTTTCACTTGAGAGGTTGTTGAAGTAGAATTTTTTGTTTTCGACTGTGATGTTGGTAGCTTCTGGCAGGCGACAAGTGGCAACAGACTAGACAACAATACAAAACTTAATAATTTCTTTTTCATAATACCCTTTCAAAAGGAACTACCTAGCACAATCTAGGTAGTTCCTCTTTTATTATTTTTCTTTGGTTAATTCAGCTTTCAAACCTTTAGCAGTCAAAGTCAACTTTATCCACGACGTTTACGAGCTGTCACACCCGAAAGTCCAAGCATACCTAGTCCCGCTAAAAGATAGACTGCTGTATCAGATTCACCAGTTTGTGGGAGTGGCGCTTGATAGTCAGTCGTACCACGACGGTTTACGACTGCTTGTGTCGCCTTGGCTGTTGCTACTTGAGCTGCAGAGAATGATGTTGTTTTAACTTCATTTGTTGAAGATATAAATGCCGGAAGTCCAACATGTGTATTTGAGTTCACACGATTATACTGGGTACCATTCACATCCTGTCTTACTTGTTTAGCTTTAGCATCACTCTCAGCTTGTCGGCGTAGCACTTCTTCTTTTGACTTTCTTTGAGCCTCTTCATAAGCAATACGAGCATCATAGGCAGCTTTCAAGTTAGTATACTTAGTGCCACTCAATGCCGTTTGAGCTTTTGCATTCGTTAACACTACCATTGCTTTGTCATAGGCAGCTTGAGCAGCTTCTTGTGCTGTCACCGCTTGGGCATAAGCTTGTCGAGCGGCTTCAAGATTAGCTTTAGCGCTCACAAGTTGCTCATAAGTAGCTTTTGCATCTATTACTGCTTGCTCAGCGTCTTTCAAGGCTTGTTCAAGTTCGGCTAGCTTCGCTTTAGCTACTGTTGTAGCAACTTCACGTTGTGTTAATTCTTGATTAGCTTCAGCCAGCTTACTTTGTGCTGCGGCCAAAACATTTACAGCTTCATCACGTGACGCTTTTGCCATATCCAATGCAGCTACTTTATCTGCATGTGACGCTGTCACTGTTGCTAATGTGTTTTCAGAGGTTTCAAGCGCTGTTTGAGCATTTGCCAATTCAGCTTTTGCGGTTACCAATTTAGCTTCAGCTTCAGCTGTTTGACGTGGTGTCGCTACCAATGCATCATATGTAGCCTTCGCTTGTTCAAAACGTGTTTGGGCAGCCTGTGCTTGTGCTGTAGCTGTCACCAATGCAGCTTGTGCTGCACGGTCTGCAACTTCTGCAGCTTGTTTATCTGGGATTGCCAAATCAGGTACGTTCTTGCTTTCATCAAGTAATTTCTTATCAAAGTTGACAAGGTCATGCACCGGTGTATATAACACATGGGTTTCAATCATCGGAACTGTACCGAATCCGAAATCAGTATGACTCAATGTGAATGCAATACCTAATGATGGCTGTTTTACTAATGAAATAGCGTGACCATAATGACCATTTGAACTACCTTCATAAATAAAGCCATTTACATTTTCAGCAACTAATTTATATAATTCTGATTTAGTTAACTCAACTTTATCACCAATCTTATATGTACTATTACCATTAGAATCTAAATCATATGCTGAATCTGGGCTGTTACCAGCTAAGTTTTCGTAAGCATTAGATTTATTTTTACGATTATACCAGTATCCCATTTCTTTTGCGGCTTCATTAATAGCTTTGTTATCATGTCCACTAAATGGGTCATGATTTTTATCATATTTTTCAGCTACTAACGTTGCAAATTTAATAGCATCGGTATTTACAACAAGTTTTGGTTGTCCAAGTTGTTGGCGAACATCATTAACCAAATATGCGAAATATTGGCTCAATTCTGTTTGTAATTCAATTGGGAGATTCGTTACATCATACTTTTGACCTGTTGTGTCGTCTGTAAATGTTGATAAGTATGCTGTGTTCAAATCGCGTGACGCTGGTTCTGATGCAATAGCTTTTTCTAAGGCCTCATCAGACATTGACCCAAATGCGTATCGCTTAAAGTGTTGTTTGAATTCATCAGACATTACAACATGTGTTGGGTGATTGAATTCTGCATCTTTAAGGGCTTGTGCTGTTTCGTCAGCTTTTACTTTTGCTGTATCAACCGCAGTTTTAGCAACTTGAGCGGCTTGGTCTGCTTTTGCAACATTAATTTCAGCTTCTTTTGTATCAGCGTCAAGGTTTACGTCATTTTGTTTAGCTGTTTCAACGGTCTGTCCAGCTTGTGATACTTTATCGGTCTTCTCAGCCACTGTAGCTTGCGCATTAGTAACACCTTGTTTAGCTGTTTCAACTTCTTTAGCATTTGTATCAACTGCTGCTTGTTTTTCAGACTGAATTTGTGTCGCTTCATCAACTGCTTCCTGAGCTTGGTTCACATTACCTTGTGCTTTATTAACAGCTTCTTGTGCTTGCGACTGACTAACCTCTTTTGTGGTTACATCCGTTTTCGCAGTTTCAACAGCTTCTTTAGCAGGCTGTACTTTAGCTTCAGCTGTTGGGATAGCCTCTTTAGCCACCTGAATATTAGTATCTGTGGCTAGGGCTGCGACCGTTTTTGCTTTTGCAACAGCATCTTGTGCTGTTGTGGTATTTGCTTTAGCAGTGTCTAAAGCCTGCTTTTTACTGTCAACCACAGACTGGGCTTGTGCTTGAGCTTCTTGATTGTTTTCAAATGTTGCTTTTGCAGATGCAACTTGCTCTGCAGTAACTGGTTGAGACTGTGCCTGACTGACAGTTGTCGTAGTAGTATCAACACTATCAGCATGTGCTTCTTGACTAATGATACCTGTTGCAAGGATGGCTGTCGTTAAAGACACTGAAGAAATGATTTTCTTAGAATTCATCATAGACTCCTTTTTCATATTAATACCCCATTAATTAAAATATCCCACTAATTATCCCCCCCCCCCGAAAATTTGTCAAGACTTTTTTGGGTGTTTTTTTTAAAATTTAATAGCCTTTTTAAGCTGTTTTTAACGTTCAAAATGTTTATATTATAACACCTTATCTACTCATGGCTTATTTACAGAAAACAATTATATTTTTTCTTTCTAATCTAATATTTATATTTAAAAATAAAAAGGGGTTCTTAAAGTGAATAAAATATGAATAAATAGGACTAAATAACCTTGTTTTGTTAAACCTATTTTTAGCATTCTGTTTTTATTCTTAATAAAAACAAAAAACCGACTTTCGTCGATTCTTTTTTCATTATCTGAACTTGTCCTCAGACAAGCATATTGTATAGTGTTTCGTTACCGTGAAGGTTGATATAACTTGGGTCAAAAGCCGAAAGACGCTCGAGAAGTCCATCATAGTCATTCTTGTCACTAAGAGCGATACCAATGAGAACTGGGCCTTTTCCTTTATTAGCACGTTTGATGTACTCAAAACGAGTGATATCATCATTTGGTCCCAAGATATCATTTACAAATTCACGAAGGGCACCAGGACGTTGTGGGAAGTTAACCACAAAGTAATGCTTGATACCATCGTAGATAAGCGCACGTTCTTCCATCTCTGGCATACGGTTGATGTCATTGTTACCACCTGAAATAATGCAGACGATGGTTTTTCCTTTAATCTCATCTTTAATCACTTCCAAAGCTGCTACTGATGCTGCACCTGCGGGTTCTGCAATGGTACCAACCTTAGAGTACATATCAATTAGAGTTTCTGAAATCAAGCCTTCATCAACTCCCAAGAGGCGGTCAACATATTTACGTGCGACTTCATAGGTCTTGACACCTACCTTTTGAACAGCAATACCGTCCGCAAACTTATCAATTTCTTCAAGTTTTACAGGATAACCACGGTCAAAAGCAGCACGCATACTACGAGCACCACTAGCCTCAACACCTACAACCTCTATAGAGGGTGCCACATCCTTGATATAGGTAGCCACACCAGAGATGAGTCCACCCCCACCTACCGGCACTAAGATACTATCAAAAGAAACACCTTCCTCTTGAGCCTGCTCATAAATTTCATAAGCAACAGTTCCTTGACCCGCTTGGACATTATAATCGTCGAACGGATCAATGAAAGTCATGCCTTCAGACTTGGTATATTCCTGTGCTGCTTGAGCAGAAGCATCAAAGGTATCTCCAACCAATTTGATTGTTACAAACTTACCACCAAAGAAACGGACTTGACCAATTTTTTGGTGAGGCGTTGTTACTGGCATAAAGATAGTTGCAGGAATCTTCATTTCATTACAAGTATAAGCAACCCCTTGAGCATGGTTTCCGGCTGATGCACAAACCACACCACGCGCCTTATCCTCGTCACTCAATTGATGGATAGCATAGTAGGCTCCACGCAATTTGAAAGAACGTACCTTTTGCATATTTTCTTTTTTAATATAAATAGTCGCTCCATATTTTTCAGATAAGTAGCGATCAAAATCTAGTGGTGTGCGTTCCACCACGTTTTTTAAGACTTCATTAGCCTTTACGATATCATTTGCAATAATCATTGGCTCTCCTTTGACACAATATTCAAACTATTTCTATTGTATCACAATTTTCAGAAAAATAGCAGTCTATCAAAAGAAAACTCCTTGTTTACACAAAGAGTTCTACTTATTGTTTATCAACTTTTTTGACATCAAGAAGTTACGAAGAGCTGTCGCATCTGCTAGGACTATAAGGATAACAACAACATGTTCTCCCCACTTATGAGATTTTGCTGTTTTAGCAATGTAGCCTTAAGATTTTTAGTTGATCCTTTATCACCTGCTTGCATCTTTGTCTTACTGACAAGGTTAAGATCTTGACTACCATTGTAGGTGTTCTCTGACGAGGCGACTGAAACAGATATACTTGTGGCCTCCGAAATTAAAATATTGATTGAATCTGATACTACTGAACCTTGATCCGTATTAGAAGCTGAGTTATCATCTTTCTTATCATGTGCAGTCTCTGACACAGCTATCACTACTGGAGCAGTTGATGAGTTAGTAAACTCATCAACTGATGGTGCTGGTTTAGTTGTTTCATCTATCTAATTCTATATAAGATGACAAAAATAAGCAGTAAATGATGACATTTCAGCTCCTAAAATACTAAATTTGATGAGAATAAAAAAACATCTCCCACACAAAGTGAGAAATGATTTATTTATCTATTTTTAGTATCCAAGATAACGGTAACAGGTCCATCATTGATTAGGCTAACCTGCATATCTGCACCAAAGCGTCCCCTTTCTACAGGAACATGAGCTGACAAGGATTGGTTGAAATCGTCATAGAACTGGCTAGCCATGTCAGGCTTTGCAGCTCCCGTAAATGCCGGTCGATTCCCTTTTTTCGTATCTGCAAAAAGCGTAAACTGAGAAATCGACAAAATCTGACCACCAATATCCTTAACAGAGAGATTCATCTTGCCATCTTCATCTGAAAAAATACGCATATTGACAATCTTGCGAACCGCATAGTCAATATCCTCTTTAGTATCCTCTGGTCCAACGCCAACCAAGAGTAAAAGCCCTTGCTTAATAGCACCGACCGTAGAATCCTCAATAACTACAGAGGCACTTTGCACGCGCTGAATTACAATCTTCATCGCAGTAACTCCTTAACCATTCGTACGTTTAACACTATAAACGTCAGGGATAATTTTAATCTTATCCACAAGACCAGTCAATTCAATAAGGTTTGCAATTTCAAAGCTAACGTGAATATTAGCAAACTTCATGTCCTTAGTCGGTTGCGCATTAACCGTAGCGATGCTCTTGGTTGTATTGGACAAGATTTGAAGAACATCGTTCAAAAGACCAGAACGGTTAAGGCCATAGATATCAATCTCAGCTAAGTAAGATTTATTGGCATTACGTTCATCCCACTCCACTTCGATTAGACGTTGCTCATAACCTTCTTGACTCTTGATATTATTACAATCTGAGCGATGAATAGCTATTCCACGTCCCTTGGTGATGTAACCTTCAATCTCATCTCCAGGTACTGGGTTACAGCACTTAGCGATACGCATGAGGAGACCAGATGCACCTTGAATGATAACTCCATTTTCACTTTTAACCTTGAGAATTTCTTTCTTCTCAGTTTTGACTTCGCCACCATTCATTAACTCTTCAGCTTCAGCTTTTGCCTTAGCACGCTCTTCCTCACGGCGTTCTTTTTCTGTCAGACGATTGAAAACAGCAGCAGCACTAATTTCGCCAAAGCCAACAGCGGCATAAAGAGCTTCTTCACTACGCACACTCATACGAGGGAGAATTTCCTCAATATGTTTCTTGTCTAGGTACTTATTGGCAACATAGCCATGCTCTTGGAAATAGGCAATCAAAAGCTCACGACCCTTGGTAATTGAAGCTTCCTTGTCTTGATTCTTAAAGAATTGACGAATTTTATTTCTGGCCTTAGTAGTTTTGACCATCTTAATCCAGTCACGACTAGGACCAAAGGAATTGGCATTGGTGACAATCTCAACCACATCACCCGTCTTGAGTTTGGCAGTCAGAGGCACCATACGACCATTAACCTTGGCACCTGTGGCCTTCTCACCGACTTGGGTATGGATGGCATAGGCAAAGTCAATAGGACCTGAATCTTTAGGCAATTCCTGAACAGCACCATTTGGTGTAAAGACATAAATTCGCTCTGAGAAGATATCTTCTTTTACAGAGTCAACAAATCCCTTAGCATCCCCGTTCGAGGCATCTTGGAGTTCCACAAGATCCTTAATCCAATTCATTCCCAAAGCAGACTCTTTCGAATCTACCTTGCTCTTGATGCCTTTCTTGTAAGCCCAGTGAGCTGCAACCCCGTATTCGGCAACTTGGTGCATCTCCTTAGTACGGATTTGGATTTCAATGGGCCCTTTAGGTCCATAAACCGTCGTATGGATAGACTGATAACCATTGGATTTAGGATTGGCAATATAGTCTTTGAAACGTCCAGGCATAGGACGCCAGAGCTCGTGGATGTATCCCAACATAGCATAAACGTCACTATGCGTCTCCATGACACAACGAATAGCAATTAAATCATAAATTTGATCGAAGCGCTTTTTCTTGTCGCGCATCTTACGAAAAATAGAGTAGATGTGTTTTGGACGGCCATAAACATCACCGACAAGCCCTTGTTCAGCTGTATAGGTCTTAATTTTATCGACAATCTCGTCCACAAGTGCCTCACGCTCGCGACGCTTTTCCTTCATCATGTGGGAAATCTTATAAAATTCTACCTCGTTAAGGTAACGGAAAGACATGTCTTCCAATTCCCATTTGATACGACTAATACCTAAACGGTGGGCCAAAGGAGCATAGATTTCCATAGTTTCGCGAGAAATGCGCTCCTGCTTATCCTTACGAAGATGCTTAAGGGTACGCATATTGTGCAAACGATCGGCCAATTTAACCAAGATGACACGGATATCCTTAGACATAGCCATAAGCATCTTACGGTGATTTTCAGCCAACTGCTCCTCGTGAGACTTGTACTCAACCTTACCAAGCTTAGTAACACCGTCCACGATATTTCGTACATCCGTACCAAAATCCGCTTCCAAATCATCGAGCGTTTTTTCGGTGTCTTCAACGACATCGTGTAAGAAACCACAGGCTACTGTCACTGCATCAAGATGGAGATCTGCCAAGATACCTGCCACTTGAATAGGGTGAATAATATAAGGTTCTCCTGACTGACGAAATTGCCCACTATGAGCATCTGTCGCATAATGCCAGGCTTCTTCAACTAATTTCAAATCATCTGCTGACATGTAGGCCGAGCAAATGTCTAAAATTTCTTCTCCTGTTACATTTTTATCTTTAGCCATGATTTCTTCCTTCGCTTCTTTTAATAACCTTTATTTTATCACTTTTACAAGTAAAGAAAAAGAGCTAGATAGGCAATTCTTAAGCGCAAGGAGCCAACTTGAAAAGCACAACATCTTGTGTTAGAATGGTTGAGCAAACACAAGATATAGATAGAAAGAGGATGCTTATGTCTCAACTTACCCTCGTTTATATTAGTCTAAGCGGTAATACCCAAAGCTTTGTCAAACGTATGTCTGACTATTTATCCCTCAACCACGGGATTGAATGTCGCCAAATCAATATTAAAGAGCTTAATCATGAAACCTTCCAAGTAGATGACCCCTTTGTCGCACTCTTGCCAACCTACCTTGAAGGAGGAAATGGCGTTGACAATGGAGATGTTGAAATCCTAACCAATCCACTGGGTGACTTTATCGCAGCCCATGGCAATCACAAACGTTGCTTTGGTATCATCGGTTCTGGCAACCGTAACTTCAATAACCAGTACTGCCTAACCGCCAAACAGTACAGTCAACGTTTTGGCTTTCCAATGTTGGGAGACTTCGAGCTACGCGGTACACAGTCCGATATCGAACGTCTGGCACCTATTATCCTAGAAGCACAAAAGAACTTTAATTTGTAAAACAAGAGCAAAAAAGCCCTGATAGTGGCTTTTTCTCTTGCTTAATTTTTTCGTGTTTTTTGATTCCAAAGCATCTAGCCAAGGTCATAAGAATCAGACCAGCTAAAGTTACTGACACAGATTCATCTGAACCAGTGTTTGGCAAGGCCTTAACTGAACTTAAACCTTGAGTTTCTTGTACTTGAGCTTGAGGCAAGATAACGACTTGAGCGTTTGACAACTGGCTAGCTGGGGCAGGTTTAGCCACGCTGGCAACTACAGTAGCTTTTGATATCTCACGCTTAGATTGGTCCGTCGTCTCAACACCTTTTGGTGACTTCTCAGATTCTTTATTAGTCGTATCATCAACTTGATTTGCTTTTTCCTTAACACTCAAACGGTACTCTGCAAATCCTGCTTGTGTTGATGGTCCATTATGGTCATAAGCAGCCATATCAATTAGATCTTTATCCGCAATATCTGACTTAGTATCATTTTTTTCAAGCTTGGCCTTACTATTGACAACTTTCCATTTGCCGTCCGTATCAGTAAAGGTCTTGTTGACAATCTTATAAGGATTGTAATAGTAATCACCAGTCTGAGCATTACGCACATTGACATTGATAATGTTAATCTTAGCAGCCTTAACCATATGATCCAAAAATTCTAGACCATAGTTAAACTCGTGGTTTCCAAGCGTTTCAGCATCGTAACCAAGCATCTCAAAAGCCTTGTACATAGGGTGAGTCTCACCTTGGGCAACAGGATCAATCAAGGCCTTATAAGCTCCAAAAATAATTCCCTGAATCGTATCCCCACTGTCCACCAAGACCGTATTGGGATTGGTTTCACGGGCTTTTTTGATAAGGACATCAGTTTTAGACAGACCAACGGTTTGAGACGGCTTATCTTGATAATAGTCATAGTTAACCAAGTTGGTATGAAGGTCTGTTGTTGACAAAATCTACATATCAACTGTCTGCTCCTCATGAGCGGGCTCTGTAACAGTTTCAGTAGAGGTCGTTACTACTGGTGCCTTTCCTCATCAACATCCCCTACAACTTGTGGTACAGTCAAGAGAGCAACAAGTCCCAAAACCACAGCAGATTGAATCACATAACGATTCGTTTTCATTAAAAATCTTCCACTTTTATAAAGATAATACAATTATATTTAATCTAAATAAGAGTATAAACTTTTTTAAAAATGCTCAATTTTTCATGCAAAAGAAAAGCCAAGATCAAACCTCAGCCTAAAAGTGTCAAATACAAAAAAGTTGGAACAAAGCCAACTTTCTCTTAGTTATTCAATTCTAGGGCATAACTCACACTGCTCAAAGCGTAGAGGGGAGCTGTTTCCGTCCGCATAATACGCGGTCCAAGGCCAACCTTAACGCCACCAGCTTCTTCAAATGCATCAATCTCAGACGGAGAAATACCACCTTCTGGTCCAAAGATAAAGAGAATTTTCTGACCACTCTCTACATGAGCCAACTCACGAGCTAGAGTAGCCAACTCGCCTGCTTTGGCTGTTTCCTCATAGGCGATAAAAATCTTATCAAAATTATCTAATTCTGATAGAAATTCTCCCTTCTTCTCGAACAATCTGACTTCTGGAACACGATTACGCTTGGATTGTTCTGCAGCTCCTAGAGCAATTTTGTCAAGCTTATCTTCCTTCTTGGCAAGCTTCTTACCATCCCACTTAACCACAGACCAGTCGGCAGGGAAGCCCCAAATAGCCTGAGCTCCAAGCTCTGTTGCCTTTTGTGTCACCAGCTCCAACTTGTCTCCCTTGGGAAAACCAGAAGCAATGGTTACAGATACAGGCATCTCAACATTCTCATTTAAAACTTCAATCACTTCCAAGACATGATTCTCACGGTCAGTCACACGTGCAAGATACTTGATACCGTCTTCAAAAACCAAGACAACCTGATCATCCTCTGCTAAACGCATAACGTTAAACATATGCTTCACAGTATCCTTGTCTTTGATGATTACTGGATTTTCCATCTGCCCCTTTATAAAATATTGTTGCATTTAGCCTCCAATCACACCTGAAATATCATCTGTCTTCTTGAAGACACAAGCATTCCACTCTCCCTGAACCATGTGAGTTTCTAGGAAGAAACCTGCTTTCTCAGCCGATGTACGCACCATATCCCATTTTTCAGAGATAATCCCTGACATAATCAAATAACCTTCGTCCTTAACCAAACGGTAGGCATCTTCCGTCAGATGAATGAGAATGTCCGCCAAAATATTAGCCACGATAACATCAGATTCTTGAGTCACACCCTTCAAAAGATCTCCCGTAGCAACGTGGATATTTTCCATGCTAGGATTCATATCAATGTTTTCCTGTGCCACTCGAACTGCTACGTCGTCAAGGTCATAGGCATAGATTTCCTTAGCTCCCAGAAGAGAGCTAGCAATCGAGAGGACACCCGATCCAGTTCCCACATCAATCACAGTCTCGCCACCACGAAGCACCTGTTCGAGTGCAAAAAGGCTCATCTTAGTCGTTGGATGTGTCCCTGTTCCAAAGGCCATGCCAGGATCTAGCTTGATAATCTTCTCACCCACTGATGCCTCATAATCTGTCCATGACGGTACAATGGTTAAATCATGAGTAATTCGTGCTGGTTCATAGTATTTTTTCCAATTCTCAGCCCAATCTTCTTCAACCAATTCTTGAGTAGCCAAGTGAATATCTCCCGTTTCAAGACCAAAATCCGTCAACTCAGCCAAACGCTCATTAACCTGCTTAGTAATGGCCTCGATATCTACTGATTCCGGATAATAAGCCGTAATTTTAACTGTCTCAACCTGCTCAACCTCAGGATAAAGTTCCCCAAAACGGTCCGCATTTTCCAAATAATCTGCACTATCATCAATAGCCACACCTTGACTACCAGATTCAATTAAAATATTAGAAGCCGCCTCTTCGACCTCACGATTAACCTCAATCGTTAATTCTTGCCATTTGTCCATTTAATTCTCCGTTTCCTTTCCTACTAAATAGTCTTTAAAGCGTTCCTGCAACTGGGGAATGACACCTTCTACTTTTATAAAATCCTCTACAGGCATTAGCTTAAATGCCTGTCCCTCGTCACCAAAACGAATCTCACGATACTGCTCTTGGCTAATTCGGCCAACCACAAAGACAGCTGACCTATCTTTATCCAACATACTAGGATAGATTTTCGACCAAATAATCGATTCCTCTGTCAAAGTCAATCCCAGCTCCTCCCAGACCTCACGTTGAAGACATTCAAGAGGCGTTTCTTGACCTTCTCTTCCACCACCTGGCAACTCCCACATATTGGGCCAAGGAATATCTGGTTTATTATCTCTGAGAATGACCAAAATACTTTGCTCTACGAGTAAGGCAGCCTTAACACCTGTAAAATCAAATTGATCTTTTAAATAAGCATCCATCCCTTTTCGCTCCCTTTAATACCTTGGATAAGCAAAAAATTCCTTCTCTTCAAGTTGAGCTTTCCCTTTTTCAAATGCATCTTTGTCCCAAGCCAAACCAAATTCCTCAGGTCCATCATCAGATAGAAAATCCATCAAGTCACTCAAGCCTTCTGTTGCTACCTCATTTAGGGTTTCTGCAAAATAAGCTAAAAACTCACGGGATAGACCTTTCTTAGGTTCATATGGGATTGTCACTAGGTAGTCCTCTTCATCAAAACGCGATTTTGCTGGATTGTAAAAGAGCACGTAGTCCTCAAAAATGACATCTTCATCAGACACTTCACCCTTATCATCAATAGTCTCCACATTGCTACTGTTTTGTGCTTCTAGTATAAACGTTACTTCTACAGCGTGATTCTTTTTATCCCAGTCCATAGCGAAATCATAGTCCAGGTGCTTATCCAATTCTTCTTCTAATACTGACAAAAAGCCGAATTTAGCCATTTGTTTTCCTCGTTCTTTCTTATTATTCCCTTTATTTTAGCATAAAAGGAGCCAATAAAAAACAGAGTAGGCTGTCCCACTCTGTCCTAGTTTATTATTTAGCATTTTCAACCGCTGCTGTCACAAAGGCAGTGTAAAGTTCTTCAGCATGGTTTGGACGGCTATGGTATTCTGGGTGGTATTGAGCTGCCACAAAGAATTTCTTGTCTGGGAGTTCTACAACTTCCATCAAACGATTATCTGGTGACACACCTGAGAATACAAAGCCCTCAGCCTCAAACTGTTCACGGAACTTAGTATTAAATTCATAACGGTGACGGTGACGACGTTGAACAACTTCTTGGTTGCCATAAGCTGCAGCAGCCTTAGAACCTGGTTTCAACTTACATGGGTAAAGACCGAGACGAAGAGTACCACCCATGTCTTCAATGTCAATTTGATCACGCATAATATCGATAATTGGATATTTTGTGTTTGGATCAAGCTCAGCTGAATTAGCGCCATCCAAGTGAAGGACATGACGAGCAAACTCAATACATGTCAATTGCATACCGAGACAGACACCTAACATTGGCACATCATTTTCACGTGCATAACGAATAGCTTGAATCTTACCTTCAGTACCACGTTGACCGAAACCACCAGGAACGATGATACCATCAGCGTCAGCCAAACGAGAAGCAACATTTTCAGCAGTCAAATCATTAGCATTGACCCAGTCAATATCAATGGCAGTATCATTTGCCAAACCAGAGTGTTTAAGTGCCTCAACCACTGACAAGTAAGCATCGTGAAGCTCCACATACTTACCGACAAGAGCAATCTTAGTTGTCTTCTTAAGATTAAGTACCTTATCAACCATAGCAGACCACTCTGTCATATCTGCAGCTGGAGCATCCAGTTTCAAATGATCACAAACGATTTGATCCATACCTTGAGCCTGCATATTAAGTGGCACTTGATAGATATGTTCCACGTCGAGTGATTCGATAACAGCCTCAGGTGCAACATCACAGAACTGAGCCAATTTATTCTTGATTCCTTGACCAGCAGGTTGTTCTGTACGAATAACCAACATATTTGGTTGGATACCCAAACCACGCAATTCCTTAACAGAGTGTTGCGTTGGCTTTGTCTTCATTTCACCAGCAGCCTTCAAATAAGGAAGAAGCGTTGTGTGGATATACATAACATTGTCAGAACCCACATCAGCCTTCATTTGACGAAGCGCTTCAAGGAATGGAAGACTTTCAATATCACCAACCGTACCACCAACTTCAGTGATAATGACATCTGAATCAGTCGTTGTCGCTGCACGCTTAATCTTGTCTTTCAAAGCATCTGTGATATGAGGAATTACCTGAACAGTCGCACCTAGATACTCACCTTTACGTTCCTTACGCAACACCTCACTATAAATCTTACCAGTAGTAACGTTAGAGTATTTATTAAGATTGATATCAATAAAACGCTCGTAGTGACCAAGGTCAAGGTCAGTTTCAGCACCATCATCAGTGACATAAACTTCACCATGTTGGTAAGGACTCATTGTCCCTGGATCAATATTGATGTAAGGATCGAATTTTTGAATCGTTACCTTAAGACCACGGTTCTTAAGCAAACGTCCAAGACTCGCAGCTACAATCCCTTTACCAATTGAAGATACCACACCACCAGTGACGAAAATATATTTTGTCATATTAACTCCTTTAATATAATGTAAAACCATAAAAAATAGCAAATTGATTACCGTATTCAATAATCAAAATAATCCTTTACCAATGCCCAACATGAGTACTATTCAGTAACTCAATATCAACAAAACCAGTAAATGACTAAAAACAAAAATGACCCCCAAGAGTTTTACTCTGGGAGCCTTAATCACGACCTCTTCAAAAGAGGTGCCCGATAAATAGTCTAAACTATCCAAGACCATTTGTCAATAAAAACTTAGTCGTTTGACTCATCCTCATAGTCATCATCATCATCTTCTTCTGACAACTCAACATCATCCAAATCGTCATCTGGAATAATTTCATTCAACTCAGAGTCATAAGATTCCACTTCGGCTTTCTCATCATCTTCGCTATCGTCGTCATATTCAAGACTATCAGAATCAGGTGTGAAGTTTTCATCTTCTGGATCATCATCATTATAATCGATAGCATCTTCATCACCATCCATGAAGGCATTAACTTTCTTATTCTTACGTTTTGGTGCATTTTCATCAGTATCTTCCAATGTGATGACCTCTTCATCGATTTCATCAATTGCGTACCATGAACGCAAGCCCCATTTGTTATCACCTAGTGGAATGAAACTTCCATCCGTATTCAAATCTGAATAAAAGAATGGCAAAGCACTACGGATATCAGCATCCGATTTTTCTAAGTAATTTTGAATTTCATTGACTAAATCGTTGAAATACATTTCATTATCACGACCACGTGTTTCTAAGATAGCACGGGCCACTTCAATCATTGATAATTCACTTTTTTCTTGTCCAGCAAATACGTCTAGTTCCAAAGTGGTTCTCCTTCATTCTTACTCAAGCTACTTTCCATCAGAAATAGCTCAGCAATCAATTTTTCGCTACCTTTTATTTTACGCTAAAAAGAGTCAATAGTCAAAGCATTTATAGAAGAAAAAATCAAGTCTCAACAGAAACTTGATTTTAGTCATATTATTTAACTTTTGCTGTGCTTGTGATAACTTCAACAGCTTTCTTCATAGTGATATCGTGTTTAAGCATTTCAGGTGAAAGAAGTGCAGAAACTTGTGATACTTCCATGTTGTACTCAGCTGCAAGATCGTTGATTTCTTTTTGGATTTCTTCTTCTGTAGCGTCGAATCCTTCAGCAGCAGCAACAGCTTCGATAACAAGGTTAGTTTTCACACGTTTGTCAGCGTCAGCTTCATATTGTTTGTGAAGATCTTCTTGAGTTGTACCAGTGATTTGGAAGTACATTTCAGGAGAGATACCTTGACGTTGCATGTTACCCATGAATTCGTTCATAGCACGGTGAACTTCGTCTTCAACCATTTCTGCTGGCAATTCAACGATTTCAGCGTTTTCAACAGCCAAATCAAGTGCAGCACCTTCAACAGCGTCATCATATGCGATTTCTTTAGCTGCTTCAAGTTCTTTACGATATTTAGCTTTCAACTCATCAAGAGTTTCAACTTCATCGTCAAGATCCTTAGCCAACTCATCATCAAGAGCAGGAACTTCTTTAGCTTTAACTTCGTTAACTTTAGTAACAAATACAGCAGCTTTACCTGCAAGGTCAGAAGCTTGATAGTCTTCTGGGAAAGTAACTTTAACTTCTACTTCATCACCAGCTTTTGCTCCAACCAATTGGTCTTCGAATCCTGGGATAAATTGACCTGAACCAAGTTCAAGAGAGTGGTTTTCACCTTTACCACCGTCAAATTCAACACCATCTACTGAACCAACAAAGTCGATAACAACAGTGTCGCCATTTTCAGCTGCACCTTCTTTAACGACCAATTCAGCCAAGTTTCTGCGTTCGTTTTCAAGCTTAGCATCAACTTCTTCATCAGTAACTTCTTTAGAAGCTTCAACTGAAACTTCAAGATCTTTATATGCACCAAGTTTTACTTCAGGTTTTGTAACAACTTCTGCAGTAAGTGTCCAATCTTGACCTTTTTCAATTGATTTTACATCAATTTTTGGTTGTGCAACAACATCAAGATCAAGTTCAGCAATCGCTGCTTCATAAGCTGATGGAAGAATTGCATTCAAAGCATCGTCGTAAAGAGCTTCTTCACCAAATTTTTGGTTAAATACGGCACGAGGCATGTGTCCTTTTCGGAAACCTGGTACGTTCAAATTCTTTTTAACCTTGTTAAACGCTTGATCCAAAGCTGGTTGAATTTTATCTTGACCGATAGTAAATGTCACCACACCACGGTTAGTGGCTGTGTTTTCAAATGATACAGACATGTAGTCATTCTCCTTAAAATTTTTTATAGATACAGTTTAGTTTACCATATTTCAAAGCCTTTTGAAAGTTTTTTTCTCCAATTTAATATCAAGAAAATCGTTAGAGACTGCTTCTTTTTACAAATTTTGATAAACTAGAGATATGAATATTTTACAAAAGTATATACAGCAATTTAATTTCGAAGAAAGCCTAATGGTACTTATTTCGAAAGGGATTAAACTTCTCATTCTCCTCATCATCTTTCTTCTTAGTAAAAAGATTATCAACTTTTTATTTAAACATACTGTCGGACGTTCACTATCCTGGACCATTCAAACATCCGCCCGTAAAAAAACTATTGAACGCCTACTGCACAATTGCATGAACTATATCCTTTACTTTTTCCTTGTATACTGGCTTCTAAGTATTTTGGGTGTTCCCGTATCTAGCCTTCTAGCTGGAGCCGGACTTGCCGGTGTTGCCCTTGGTCTAGGAGCTCAAGGCTTCCTATCAGACGTCGTTAATGGTTTTTTCATCTTATTAGAAAATCAATTTGAAGTTGGTGATTCTGTTGAGGTAGAAGCCATTACAGGTCTTGTTTCTACTGTGGGTATCCGCACTACTCAGATTCGAGGCTTTGATGGAACACTCCATTTTATACCTAATCGTAATATCAAAATCGTTTCCAATAAATCTCGTGGAGATATGAGAGCTCAAATTGACATCCCAGTCTATACTTCTACCGATATCAATAAAGTAACAAGCATTATCCAACAAGTTAATAAAGACAACATTGAAAATTATCCTGAAATTATTGGGACTCCAAATATCATCGGATTAACTTCAAAACCTTCCGGACAACTTGTTTTTCGTGTTGACATTTTTACAAAAAATGGACAACAAGTCCATATCTATGCAGACTTCTTAAAACTTTACCAAGAAGCTATATTTAAAGAAAAGGTTGAACTTCCAAGAATTACTGGAAACACAATAGAAGTAAAATAAACAAACTCATCTTATAATAAGAGTCACTAATAATAAACAAATTAACTGATACGAATAATGTCCATAACTATTGAATAAAACAAACTAGAGAATAATTTCAACTCAGTCTTCTTCATTACATGGATCAAAGTCAACCATCCAAACTCTTAACTCTCGTATCATCTTTTTCCTTCCCCTAAAGCATTCACCAGCCAACAATCGATCCAACTTAAGAGAATCTTCCGATGATAACTGCTCACGAAAAGCATTAAGCTGCTCATCATAAGCAAGTCTATCAACCGTATCTAGCTCCTTATTGGGAATACAAAAAGCAATATCTGAGATTTCAACATAGCACTGTCTATTAGCTTGACGTTTTACTGACTCCTGCCGCCTCACTTCATCATTAAGTCGATTCCTAAACTTAGTTTTAAAGTAACGACGTAACTTATCATCATCTTTCTCTAAATCAGGAAACTTTTTTAAAAGCTGATACAAAGTCATCATCGCCTCTTGCTCCATGTCAGCTTGATCCCAAAGCTGAATAAAGTATTGCCTAAAAGCCTTAAGTACAATCGGCCTTACAGTTTCATATGCGTGAACAAAAACTTCTTGTTCCATTGAACCTCCAATAATAAATATAAATTTTGTAATTAGATAACTACAGACCTATTATAAAAGAATGTAGAAAAATAAAATAGAGACATATATGTCACTATAAATAACTTGGCTAAAACAATTAGAGGAATGAGTGAGATAGAGTCAAAACCACCCACTATGATATGCCCCCTGTCAAGTAGACAGGTTAACTATCTAAAAAAGTGTCTGTTTTTGAAGGTCAGTCGTACAAAATAAATGTACGGCTGTTTTGTTATGCAGACCACTTAGACTTGTACTTTTCAATTTTGTTATTCTTAGCGATTGAGTATGACAAAGGATGTTCTGATGTTAAGACAGCGCTTCTAACTTCCAAAGGCGTTTTACAGTCATATCTACTTTGTGGACGCTCTTGACAGTATAGTCTTTGATGGCATAATAGTTGACAATCTCTTTGCGTTCATCAATAGTGGTTTTACGTCTTGCTTTTGCCATATAGAGCCCCCGTTTTGGAGCGTAATCCTTAAGTTCTATATTGGCATTATACATCCTAATCCACTTTCTTAAAAGTCCTTAAGAAATATCATACTGATGACCTAAATCAATAGATGAAGCCTCACCACTAATACATTTTTCTACAAGTTCCATTTTAAATTCTTTTGAATAGGAACGTTTTTTTGTTTTCTTTGTGAATCCTAAAATCCCATATTTTTTTATAGATGGCAGCCCAATCTTGAATCGTCCTTGTGGAAATATGGAGACAGTTACATATTTCAGATCTGGAGCGATTACCATTAATATAATCGAGACAAGCTTGTTCTTTCTCGTAGGGGGTGAATCTTTCTCTTCTAGACATAAAAATACCTCTTAAGTAGATTTTAGGTATTTACCTTGTCTACTTAAGAGGTATCATATCATTTTCACGGGTGGTTTGCTCTTCGGCTGAAAGGCACCGCTAAAGATCTACCGAATCGTTTTCCTTCATCTCACCTTTTCTCGATAACCCGACTAACTGGTCTCAATATCAACAAAAAGCCTAAAAACTAAATTTACAACACTCATATTTATACTTTAAATTAGCGTTTCCGACAAATATCATTAAGCTACTCTTACCCTTTAAATATCCCATAAATGAAGAAACAATTAGTTTATATAGTATACTCACCAACATGTGAATATGATCTATGTATTTCAACATAATCGTAAGATTTGAACTATACTTGTTTTGTATTTTCCATAAATTATCTGACGTCGATATTTTAATGCGAACACAATATGATACTTATAATTCCTTGTAGTATGTACTAAACTATTATTATCCTGTCACATCAAGGATTTTCTTTAGTATATTAGTTAGTGATCAGGAAAACTTATCTAATATAACACTTTAGGGAGATATTATTGATATATCGCTAAAAGCTTTTCAGAACCACTAGCACCGCTAGTGGTTTTCAAGGCTCTATAATTTCTGTAGTTGGTAAAACCACTGTAGAGATTATAGAGCTTTTTTTGAATGTACCCAAAAAGTCCCATAAGAACTATAATGAAAAGCAACTAAACCATTCTTAGGAAGAACTCATGAGATTTATTCAGAATACCACAGAATAAAAAAACTAACGTCATTATTTCTCTTGTTTTTGAAAAAAATACCCTCATCGAGGTTCAAGTAAAACTGGAATACCAACACTACTATATCCTTGAAAAGGCTTTCTTCCAGTGTAAAGGGTGTCAGAGAGTCACTGTGGTCGAGACATCAATCGTTGAGAAAAAACACCAAATTACAAATCTAGTCCGACAAAAAGTTACACAACTCCTTACTGAAAAGGGATCACTAACAGATATTGTCAAAAGACTTCATGTCTCAACGTCCACTGTCTATCATAAACTTGACCAGTTTACTTTCAAGTAACATAAAGACCAACTCCCTACTGTTATGTCCTGAGATGAGCAAGATACAGTTTATTAAGATGAATATGTCAGAAGCCTATATGCCACTAGCTCGAAGACTTTTTGTCAAACCTTAACTACAGTTGACAAATGAA
>NZ_GL831113.1:0-3034 GCF_000188295.1 Streptococcus vestibularis ATCC 49124
ATTGGAGAATTACTCAAGAGGCTGAAGAGGACGGTTTGCTAAATCGTTAGGTCGGGTAACTGGCGCGGGGGTTCGAATCCCCCATTCTCCGTATTATGACGAATTATCTTTTAGATAATTCGTTTTCTTTTTTATAGAGGTGGCAAAATGAAAAATAGTTTTTATCGATTTCTTCTATACGCGTTTCTTCTTATTCTATTTTTTGTAATGCTTTTTTCTTTTGTTTTTACAAATAATAAATTGTCCAAGGATGTTTCTTCTAATGTCTCGGGTGTTGTGTCTAAAGTAGATTCTGTTATTTCTCTTCCATTTATTGCATTAGAAAAATCTCATGATGTTATTTCTGATTTTTTGTCAACCTATTCTGAGAATCGAGATTTAAAGAAATCATTATCTACTGTAGAAAATCAATCTGCTGTCATCTCTAATTTACAAGAAGAAAATGACTCTTTGAGAGCTTCTTTAAATCTTTCAGATAAACTTAGTCGTAATAATGTAATTACTGCTGAGGTTTCAATGCGTCCATCTGTTACTTGGTTGAAGGAATTAACGATTAATGTTGGAAAGTCTAAGAATGTTAGTAAGTCTATGTTGGCAACTTCTAACGGTGGAGTAATTGGTTTTATAACTAAAATTTATGATCATAGCACAACTATTTCTTTACTCTCTAATAGCTCAAATGATTCTTATATTGCTTCTAGTGTAAAAGGTGAGGATGAAAGTCAGATTTTTGGAATTATATCAAGTTATGATAATAAAAAGAAGCTTTTGGAAATGAGTCAGCTAAATTCATCTTCTGATGTTAAGGTTGGTTCTGAAGTGGTAACAAGCGGCCTGGATGAAGTTTCAGTAAAAAATGTTCCAATTGGTACGGTTGAATCTGTGATTGATTATGAAGGGAATCGTACGATTTTAGTTAAACCTTATGCTGATTTTGATAAAATTTCTTATGTTAGTCTTGTTGGAGATGGTAAATAATATGAAGTTTTTCAAGTTTTCTGTTATTCCATTCTGGTTGAGTATTATTCCTTTTCTATGGGATGGTCATATTTCGATGCTACTTAACCATTATTTTTCTCCAGAATTATTTCTATCGTCCCATCTTTTTATTATCTATATGTCCATCTTAACTCTTAGCCGTCCTAATAATTTTTCATTTCTATACCTTGTTTGTTTAGGATTTCTATATGATACATATTATTTTAAAACAGTCGGTATAGTAATTATAACTCTCCCACTTTTATCTTATCTATTAGCTCAACTATTGCGGTTTGTTAAGAGAAATGCTTATGTTGATTGTTTACTGGCCTTTTTATTCTTATTTTTCTTTGATACTATAAATTTTGGTTTTGCCTTATATTATGGCTTCACAAATGAGTCTATTAGTGATTTTATTATCTATCAACTCAGTCCTAGTCTAGTGTTTAATCTTTTAATTTTTATTTTGATCAAACCTATTGTCGAAAAATTATTTTTGTATCTGTCAGTTGATAGATTTAAATAAAACTGTAATATTAGCGTAACAAATTTTGTGCCATTTTTTGATACAATTAATGAGTCTTATCGAAAAGGAGTAGTATTTTATATTATGAAAAAACGTATTCTTTCAGCAGTGTTGGTAAGTGGTGTAACCTTATCAGCAGCTGCATCAGTACATGCAGAGGATTATGATTCACAAATCGTTGCTGCAGATAACGCAATTAGTAACCTTGCTTCTCAACAAGAGACTGCACAAGCGCAAGTTGCTACAATCCAATCTCAAGTATCTACACTTAGAACACAAAAATCAGAATTGGAAACTAAAAATGCTGAACTTGAAAAAGTATCAGCAGATTTGGAATCTGAAATTCAAGAATTATCAAGTAAAATTGTAGCTCGTCAAGATTCTTTGGCGAAACAAGCTCGTAGTGCTCAACAAAATAATACTGCGACTAGCTACATCAACTCTATCTTGAACTCTAAGTCAATCTCTGAAGCTATTACTCGTATCACAGCTATTTCAAAAGTTGTTACAGCTAATAATGACATGTTGACAAAACAAGAGTCTGATCAAAAAGAGCTTGCTGCAAAACAAGAAGAAAACCAAGCTGCTATTAATGAGATTGCAACTAATAAAGCAGAACTTGAAACTACAGAAGCTGGTTTGACAACTCAACAAGCAGAACTAGAAGCAGCACAAGTTGCTTTGGCTGCAGAATTGGCTACAGCTCAAGATGAAAAAACATCACTTGTTTCTGCTAAATCAACTGCAGAAGCAGTGGCAGCTTCAACTGCAGCATCAGTTGCTCAGTCTCAAGCAATTGCAGAATCAGAGGCAGCAGCACAAGCAGTAGCTTCTTCAGAAGCGGCAGCATTTGTAGCTCAATCAGAGGCGGCAGCAACTTCAGAAGCTACTGTTTCAGAAACAGCAACATCCTCAGAAGCAGCACAAGAACCTGTTTCATCAGCAACTTCAGAAACTACTCAAGCGCCTACTGCTCCAGCAACATCTGAAGCACAACTAGAATCAGCTGCTCCAGTAGCTTCAGAAGCACCAGCTCCTGCTAGCGAAGCACCTGTAGCAACTTCAGAAGCACCAGCAAGTCAAGCACCTGCAGCTTCAGAAGCACCAGCTCCAGCAGCTGAAACGCCTAAAGTATCAGCTGCCTCAACTCCTAATACATATCCTGTTGGTCAATGTACTTGGGGTGCTAAATCATTAGCTTCATGGGTTGGTAATTACTGGGGTAATGCTAAAAACTGGATTGCTAGCGCACAAGCAGCTGGCCACTCAGTTGGTACAACTCCTGTAGCCGGAGCAATTGCAGTTTGGCCAAATGATGGTGGTGGTTATGGTCACGTAGCTTACGTAACATCAGCATCAGGTGCAAATTCAATTCAAGTTATGGAATCAAACTATGCTGGTAACATGTCAATCGGTAACTACCGTGGTACATTTGATCCAACATCTTCAGCTCATGGTGGTTCTGTATACTATATTTACCCATAATGAATACAAAAAGGCGATTCGGCTATTCTCGAATCGTTTTTATTT
>NZ_GL831113.1:4842-7215 GCF_000188295.1 Streptococcus vestibularis ATCC 49124
TATTTTATCTTGAATTGTCAAATTAAGTGTATACTTTCCCCATAGAATACTTCATAAGGTGTCTTCCTGTTAAAACATTTTCGTGCCCTATTATTAAGTTTGTTCTCCCACAGCTGAATAGCCTGCACATCAACCAATGTTAAATCACTTCCTTTTGGAAAATATTCTCTTAGTAGTCCATACGTATTCTCATTAGTCCCTCGTTGCCATGGAGTATGGGGATCAGGAAAATAGACTTCAATTTTTACATGAGATAGTGAGTTATCATCAAAATGCCCTCTGTAAATGGATCTATAGATTGTTTGATAACTAATAACAGTTTTCCCATACTCTAATCTCAACTGACCTTCTATTTCTTCAGGAGACTATTGGTAATCGAGAAATAAATGTTTGACGGTATTGCTTAAATTGTGATCTCTTTCAAGCATACGTTTCCGCCCATAGTGTGATTTAGCAATATAGTAGGATTTCTGTGCATGACTTGGAGAATAGCTTCCTTCTTTTAGATGTCGCTTCCATTCACGACTAATACTAGACGGATGACGATGAAATAACTTAGCAATTTGAGAAAAATTTAGGCCTTGCGTACGGTAAATGAGAATACTTTCACGCTCGTCTATGCTAAAATGATGGTAGCTCATAAGATTTCCTTTCGTAACTAGTTCGTTCAATTCTATTTTACTAGAAAATCTTATGAGTTTTTATTGTGCACTTATCACTTGTATTGTATATTCAAGGTATAAATAATATCTTCAGCCTGGGAAAATAATGGTGTATGAAAAAATCTAGACTAAGGGGAAATATTTTTATCCTTGTTAAGTTCATGTGACACCATTTATTTGGCGTTGAAAATCAACTTAAAAAAAGGTAGAATGGTTTAGTAGATATTTTGGAGGAAATCATGTCTTATACGAATTTAAAGTTGTTTGCTTTGTCGTCTAACCAAGAATTAGCAGCAAAAGTTGCTGATAAAATTGGTATTGAACTTGGAAAATCAAGTGTTCGTGAATTTTCAGATGGGGAGATTCAAGTTAATATTGAAGAGTCTATTCGTGGTCATCACGTTTTTATTCTTCAATCTACAAGCTCTCCTGTAAATGATAACTTGATGGAAATCTTGATTATGGTTGATGCGCTAAAACGTGCTAGCGCTGAGACAATCAGTGTTGTTATGCCTTATTATGGATATGCACGTCAAGATCGAAAGGCACGTTCACGTGAACCAATCACATCTAAGTTGGTTGCTAATATGCTCGAGGTGGCAGGTGTTGACCGTCTTTTGACAGTTGACCTTCATGCTTCTCAAATCCAAGGATTCTTTGATATCCCAGTAGATCATTTGATGGGAGCGCCTCTTATCGCAGATTATTTTGATCGTGCTGGTCTTATGGGTGATGATGTGGTTGTTGTTTCTCCAGATCATGGTGGTGTTACTCGTGCGCGTAAACTTGCTCAATGTTTGAAAACACCAATCGCTATCATTGATAAACGTCGTAGTGTTGATAAAATGAACACTTCTGAGGTTATGAATATCATTGGTAATGTTGAAGGGAAAACATGTATCTTGATTGATGATATGATTGATACTGCTGGTACCATCTGTCATGCAGCGGATGCACTTGCTGAAGCTGGTGCAACTCATGTCTTTGCATCGTGTACTCACCCTGTATTGTCAGGTCCAGCTCTTGATAATATTCAAAAATCTGCTATTGAAAAGCTTGTTGTGCTTGACACGATTTATCTTCCAGAAGAGCGTTTGATTGATAAGATTGAACAAATTTCTATTGCTGATTTGATTTCTGAAGCAATCATTCGTATTCATGAAAAACGTCCATTGTCACCATTGTTCGAAATGAGTCATAAATAGATTAAAGCGGTTTTTTGTCAACTGTAGTGGGCGACGAAAAGCTAACATCTTGAGAGGACCGGATAGGTCCTCTTTTTATGTATGTTTAGAGTGATGAAGACACGTTTCTTAAAGTTGATGAAGTTTCTAAAACCGAAGCCCAACCGTTTGATGTCTTTAATCAACTTGTTGGTAGCTTCCAGTTTTGCGTTTGAATAGTCTGTTTCTAGTGCATTTTGGATGTATTGTTTGTGTCTAAGAAAAGTTCTAAAGACTGTTTTGAAGTAATGATTGGCCTTGCTTATATTCTCCTCTATGAGTTCAAAAAAATCATCCCCCCTCTTCTCCTGAAAGTGAAACAGCAAGAGCTGATAGAGGTTATAATAATTAGCGAGTTCTTCTGAGAAATTCAGTGTCTTCTTAACGACTTCATGTGGAATTAAGGTTTGACCAAAGGTCTTTGAGTGAAATGATTTACAAGATAACTTACGGCTGAGTCTCCAGTGATTTTTTAAAGCTCGATAAGG
>NZ_GL831113.1:7265-43638 GCF_000188295.1 Streptococcus vestibularis ATCC 49124
AAAGCTAGCCTAGGCTAGTTTTTTGGTGTTTAAATGCGTTTGAGTTTTTGATATAATGTTAGGCATAATTGCAAAGAGGTGACTGTGATGGATTTAACACAACGTTTTAATAAAAATTTAGATAAGATTGAAGTCTCAATGATTCGTCAGTTTGACCAATCAATTTCAGATGTTCCAGGTATTAAAAAGTTGACGCTTGGAGAACCTGATTTTACGACTCCAGATCATGTGAAAGAAGCAGCTAAAACTGCGATTGATGCGAACCAGTCACACTATACAGGTATGGCTGGACTTCCTGATTTGCGTCAAGCTGCTGCGAATTTTGTTAAGGAAAAATACAATCTAACTTATAACCCAGATAATGAAATTTTGGTAACTATTGGGGCCACCGAAGCTCTTTCTGCGACTTTAACAGCTATTTTGGAGCCAGGTGATACGATTCTTTTACCTGCACCAGCCTATCCAGGATATGAGCCGATTGCAAATCTAGTTGGGGCTGAAATTGTTGAAATTGATACAACAGCTAATGATTTTGTTTTGACACCGGAGATGTTAGAAAAGGCAATTTTAGAGCAAGGGAATAAGCTTAAGGCTGTTTTACTTAACTACCCAACCAACCCAACAGGTGTGACTTATTCACGCCAACAGATTGAAGATCTTGCTGAAGTTCTGAAAAAATATGATATTTTTGTTGTTAGTGATGAAGTATATTCAGAACTAACTTATGTAGATCAACATGTTTCTATTGCTGAATATTTGCCTGAGCAAACTATTTTAATCAACGGCTTGTCGAAATCTCATGCGATGACAGGATGGCGTATTGGTTTGATTTTTGCACCAGCAAGTTTGACGGCTCAGTTGATTAAGAGTCACCAGTATTTGGTGACGGCTGCAGCTACTATGGCACAATTTGCAGCTATCGAAGCATTATCTGCTGGTAAGGATGATGCACAACCAATGAAAGTTGAGTATTTGAAACGTCGTGATTATATTCTTGAAAAAATGACTGAACTTGGTTTCAAAATTATTAAACCTGATGGTGCCTTTTACATCTTTGCTAAGATTCCAGAAGGATATAATCAAGACTCCTTTAAGTTCTGTCAAGACTTTGCTCGTGAAAAAGCTATTGCTATTATTCCTGGCGTTGCTTTTGGGAAATATGGCGAAGGTTATGTTCGCTTGTCGTATGCAGCTAGCATGGACACTATTGAAACAGCTATGACTCGTTTGAAAGAGTTTATGGAAGAACATGCAGAAGCTTGAGAGTAGGGGGCTCGTCCTCTTCAATCGTAATTATCGTGAGAATGATAAGCTGGTTAAGATTTTTACTGAACAAGCTGGTAAACGGATGTTTTTTGTTAGAGGTGGTGGGTCAGGTAAATTGAGTGCTGTGATTCAACCTTTAAACATCGCTGAATTTATGATGACTGTAAATGATGAAGGTTTATCTTTCATAGAGGATTATAGTCAGGCAGAGTCTTTTAAGGAAATTACAAGTGATATTTTTAAGCTGTCTTACGCGACCTATTTAGCTGCCTTGACTGATGCTGCTATTGCTGACGGTGTGGTAGATGCGCAACTATTTGCATTTTTAAAGAAAACCCTTGAGTTAATGGAAGAGGGCTTAGATTATGAAATATTGACTAATATCTTTGAGATTCAAGTTTTGGACCGTTTTGGCGTACGATTGAACTTTCATGAATGTGTCTTTTGTCATCGTGTTGGTCTTCCTTTTGATTTCTCGTATAAGTTCTCAGGTTTACTTTGTCCCAATCATTACGAAGAAGATGAAAGGCGTAGTCATTTGGACCCTAATGTGCCTTATCTTTTAGATCGTTTTCAGGGTCTTTCGTTTGAAGAATTGAGAAGCATATCTGTTAAGGATGATATGAAACGAAAGTTGCGACAATTTATTGATGAGCTTTATGATAATTATGTTGGGATTCATCTTAAAAGCAAGAAGTTTATTGATAATCTAAATTCTTGGGGTCACATTATGAGTAAAGAAGATAGTGCTGATTAAGCATTATCTTTTTTTGTTTCACGTGAAACAGGAATGTAGAGGTTTTCAGTTTCCGGGGTTAAAATGCAGGTCAGTTCGTGCTATAATAAGAGGACAATAAGCTGAAAAACTCTGCTAGGGATAGTGACCGAGGGATGTCTATTGTTTAAGAGCAGAGGATGAGAGGGAGAATGCTATGCATGTAATTGCAGTGGATGCTATGGGTGGCGATAATGCGCCACAAGCGATTGTAGAGGGAGTTAACCAAGCTTTAGCAGAGTTCAAAGATATTGAAATCCAGCTTTATGGTGACGAAGCTAAAATCAAAAACTATTTGACAGCGAATGAACGTGTGAGCATTGTTCATACTGATGAAAAGATAAATTCGGATGATGAGCCCGTCAAAGCAATTCGAAAGAAAAAGAAAGCTTCGATGGTTTTGGGTGCACAAGCTGTTAAGGATAAAGCAGCGGATGCTGTAATCTCTGCAGGGAATACAGGTGCTCTTTTGGCTGCCGGTCTTTTTGTTGTTGGACGTATTAAGGGAGTTGAACGACCAGGTCTTATGTCAACGATGCCAAGTTTTACTGGTCAACCCTTTGATATGCTTGATCTAGGAGCTAATGCTGAAAATACAGCTAATCACTTACATCAATATGCTATTTTAGGCTCTTTCTATGCTAAAAATGTACGTGGAATTGCCAACCCTCGTGTAGGCCTCCTTAATAATGGGACTGAGAAAACAAAGGGGGATAGTCTTCGTAAGGAGGCTTTTGAGCTCCTATCTAAGGAGTCAAGTATTAACTTTGTTGGTAATGTTGAGGCGCGTGAAATCATGTCTGGAGCTGCTGATGTGGTAGTGGCTGATGGTTTCACAGGAAATGCGGTTCTTAAGGCAATTGAAGGAACTGGACTTGGCATAATGAAGACTCTTAAGTCAGCCATAATGAATGGTGGTCTCAAAGCTAAATTAGGTGCCTTCCTCTTGAAGGATAGACTTAAAGGCATGAAAGAGACGATGGATTATTCAAGTGCCGGTGGGGCTGTTCTTTTTGGTCTCAAGGCTCCTGTAGTAAAATGTCATGGATCTAGTGATGCTAAAGCAGTCTACTATACCATTAAGCAGGTTCGTACGATGCTCGATACAAAGGTGGTAGAGCAACTAGTTGACGCTTTCGACCCGAAAGAGGAGGCTAACTGATGAGTAGAGTAGAAATTCTTCAGAAAATGCAGCTCGTTATTCAAGAGCAATTGGGTAGGGAGGATATTGTTTTAACTGAAGCTACTAAATTAGATGACTTGGGTGTAGATTCAATAGAGCTTATGGAATTCATTATTAATTTGGAGGATGAGTTTGCCCTAGAGATTTCTGATAATACTATTGATCATATGGATAAGGTATCAGATTTGTTAGACTATTTGTCTGAGCAATTGAATAATAAATAAGAAAATTAGACTCTAGTTGTTAGATTCTAGAGGAATATAATAATGAAGCAACTATATGTTGCATGGTTATCATTTTATTGGAGTGAGATAAAAAGCTAAAAGTTACATTGATTTAGCACTATCTCACTCTTTTTTCTATACATTTTTTATTAAAAAACTCCAAGCAAAACTCTAAAACCGAACGTTGTTTATTTAATTGATAAATAAAGTTTGATATATGTTTGTTTTTGGTTTTTCGTGTGGTATAATTAAGATGAATAAACTTGAAAGGCGAACAATACCATGTCAAACCAACTGATTTATACTGGGAAAGCTAAAGATATTTATAATACAGAAGACGAAAATGTGATTAAGTCGGTCTATAAGGACCAGGCAACCATGCTTAATGGTGCTCGTAAGGAGACTATTAAGGGTAAAGGTGTGCTAAATAATCAGATTTCGTCTCTTATTTTTGAAAAATTGAATGCTGCGGGTGTAGCTACTCACTTTATTGAACGTATTTCTGACACCGAACAACTCAACAAGAAGGTTACTATCATTCCTTTGGAGGTTGTGCTTCGTAACGTGACTGCAGGTTCTTTCTCAAAACGATTCGGTGTTGAAGAAGGTTTGGAATTGAAAACTCCAATCGTTGAATTTTACTACAAAAACGATGATTTGGATGATCCATTCATCAATGATGAGCATGTGAAGTTTTTGGATATTGCCAATGATGAGCAAATTGCTTATATCAAGGAAGAAACACGCCGTATCAATGAATTGCTGAAAGATTGGTTTGAGCAAATTGGTCTTCGTTTGATTGACTTCAAATTGGAATTCGGTTTTGATAAGGATGGCAAAATTATCTTGGCAGATGAATTTTCACCAGATAACTGCCGTCTTTGGGATGCGGAAGGGCACCATATGGATAAGGATGTTTTCCGTCGTGATCTCGGTAGCTTGACAGATGTGTATGAAGTTGTATTGGAAAAATTGCAAAGCTTGAAGTAAAGTTTTACTTGGTCGTCACTACAATCTTTAAGTAGAAATAGATAAAGGAAATAAAATGGATAAACGTATTTTCGTTGAGAAAAAAGCTGATTTTCGTGTGAAATCTCGATCTTTAGTAAAAGAATTACAGCATAATATTCAGTTGAAAACCTTGAATGATCTTCGTATTGTACAAGTTTACGATGTCTTTAATTTAGCAGAGGATTTGTTTGCACGTGCGGAAAAACATATCTTTTCTGAACAAGTAACCGATACTGTTTGGGATGAAGCTGTGGTTAAGACTGATCTTGAGAAGTATGCTTTCTTTGCTATCGAAAGCTTGCCTGGTCAATTTGACCAACGTGCGGCATCTTCACAAGAAGCTTTGCTTTTGCTTGGTAGTTCAAACGATGTAACAGTGAACACAGCACAACTTTACTTGGTTAACAAGGATATTGATTCGAATGAGTTGGAAGCTGTCAAAAACTACCTCTTGAACCCAGTGGATTCTCGTTTCAAAGATATCACTGTTGGCATTGCGAAACAGGATTTCTCTGAGTCTGACAAGACTATTCCAAGCTTGGATTTCTTTGAGACTTATATGGCAGAAGATTTTGCTAAGTATAAGGCAGAGCAAGGATTGGCAATGGAAGTGGATGACCTTCTATTCATTCAAGATTACTTCAAGTCTATTGGTCGTGTGCCAACTGAGACTGAGCTTAAGGTTTTGGATACTTACTGGTCTGATCACTGCCGTCACACAACTTTCGAGACTGAGTTGAAGAATATTGACTTTTCAGCTTCTAAATTTCAAAAACAATTGCAGGCGACTTATGACAAATATATCTCCATGCGTGATGAGTTGGGACGTACGGAAAAACCTCAAACCTTGATGGATATGGCGACTATTTTTGGTCGTTATGAGCGTGCCAATGGCCGTTTAGATGACATGGAAGTGTCTGATGAAATCAATGCTTGCTCTGTTGAAATTGAAGTGGATGTCGATGGTGTGAAAGAACCATGGCTTCTCATGTTCAAGAATGAAACTCACAACCACCCAACTGAAATCGAACCATTTGGTGGAGCAGCTACTTGTATTGGTGGTGCCATTCGTGACCCATTGTCAGGTCGTTCATACGTTTACCAAGCCATGCGTATCTCAGGTGCTGGTGATATTACAACACCAATCGCTGAAACACGTGCTGGTAAATTGCCACAACAAGTGATTTCTAAAACAGCAGCTCACGGTTATTCTTCATACGGCAACCAAATTGGTCTTGCAACAACTTATGTTCGTGAATACTTCCACCCGGGTTTCGTTGCTAAACGTATGGAGCTAGGTGCCGTTGTCGGTGCGGCTCCTAAGGAAAATGTTGTCCGTGAAAAACCTGAAGCAGGTGATGTGATTATCTTGCTCGGTGGTAAGACTGGACGTGACGGTGTCGGTGGTGCGACAGGTTCTTCTAAAGTTCAAACAGTTGAATCTGTTGAAACAGCTGGTGCTGAGGTCCAAAAAGGGAATGCCATCGAAGAACGTAAGATTCAACGTCTTTTCCGTAATGGTGAAGTAATACGTCTTATCAAGAAATCAAATGACTTTGGTGCTGGTGGTGTCTGCGTGGCTATTGGTGAATTGGCAGATGGTCTTGAAATTGATCTAGACAAAGTGCCATTGAAATACCAAGGGTTGAACGGTACAGAAATTGCCATCTCTGAATCTCAAGAACGAATGGCTGTAGTGGTTCGTCCAGAAGATGTAGACGCCTTCGTTGCTGAATGTAATAAAGAAAATATTGATGCTGTTGTCGTTGCAACAGTGACTGAAAAACCAAATCTTGTCATGCACTGGAATGGCGAAACCATCGTTGATTTGGAACGTCGTTTCCTTGATACAAACGGTGTACGTGTGGTTGTAGATGCTAAGGTGGTTGACAAGGATGTCAAGCTTCCAGAAGAACGTCAAACATCTGCTGAAACCCTTGAGGCTGATACTCTTGAAGTCTTGGCTGACCTTAACCATGCCAGTCAAAAAGGTTTACAAACCATCTTTGATAGCTCAGTTGGTCGTTCAACAGTTAATCACCCACTCGGTGGTCGCTACCAAATTACACCAACAGAAGCTTCTGTACAGAAATTGCCAGTCCAATACGGCGTGACAACAACTGCTTCTGTTATGGCACAAGGATTCAACCCTTATGTAGCAGAATGGTCTCCATATCATGGTGCTGCCTATGCAGTAATCGAAGCAACAGCTCGTTTGGTTGCTACTGGTGCAAACTGGTCTAAGGCTCGTTTCTCTTATCAAGAATACTTCGAGCGTATGGATAAACAAGCAGAGCGTTTTGGTCAACCAGTATCAGCTCTACTTGGATCAATCGAAGCTCAGATTCAACTTGGTTTGCCATCTATCGGTGGTAAAGACTCTATGTCCGGTACCTTTGAAGAATTGACGGTACCACCAACCTTGGTTGCTTTTGGTGTGACAACAGCAGACAGCCGTAAGGTCCTTTCTCCAGAATTTAAAGCTTTTGGTGAAAATATTTACTATATTCCAGGTCAAGCTTTGGCACAAGAAATTGACTTCAAACTTATCAAGTCTAACTTTGCTAAGTTTGAAGCCATCCAAGCTGACCATAAAGTCACATCTGCATCAGCTGTCAAATATGGTGGTGTCGTTGAAGCGCTTGCCCTTGCAATATTTGGTAACCATATTGGTGCCACTGTAACCCTTGAAAATCTTGAGACTGCTTTGACAGCTCAATTGGGTGGATTCGTCTTCACATCTCCGGAAGAAATTTCAGGTGTTGCCAAGATTGGACAAACAGCAGCTGACTTTACACTTACTGTCAATGGTGTAACGCTTGATGGACACAAACTTGACAGTGCCTTCCAAGGTAAATTGGAAGAGATTTACCCAACGGAATTTGCACAAGCAACTGAGCTAGAAGAAGTACCTACTGTAGCATCCGATGCTGTGATCAAAGCTAAAGAAACAGTTGAGACACCAGTGGTTTACATCCCAGTATTCCCAGGTACTAACTCTGAGTACGATTCAGCTAAGGCCTTTGAAAAAGAAGGTGCCAAAGTCAACTTGGTACCATTTGTAACACTGAATGAAGAAGCTATTGTCAAGTCTGTTGACACTATGGTTGACAATGTCGAAAAAGCTAACATTATCTTCTTTGCAGGTGGCTTCTCAGCAGCCGATGAACCAGATGGATCAGCTAAATTTATCGTTAACATCTTGCTCAATGAAAAAGTACGTGCAGCCATTGATAGATTCATCGAACGTGGTGGTTTAATCATCGGTATCTGTAACGGATTCCAAGCCCTCGTCAAATCAGGTCTCCTTCCATACGGTAACTTTGAAGATGCAAGCAGTACGAGTCCAACCCTCTTCTACAACGATGCTAACCAACACGTAGCTAAGATGGTTGAGACACGTATTGCCAACACGAACTCACCATGGCTTGCTGGAGTGAAAGTTGGTGACATCCATGCCATCCCAGTATCACACGGTGAAGGTAAATTTGTCGTGACAGCTGAGGAATTTGCAGAGCTTCGTGACAATGGTCAAATCTTTACCCAATATGTTGACTTCGAAGGTAAACCAAGCATGGATTCTAAATATAATCCCAATGGTTCTGTCAATGCTATTGAAGGTATCACAAGCAAGAACGGTCAAATTATTGGTAAGATGGGACACTCAGAACGTTTCGAAGATGGTCTCTTCCAAAATATTCCAGGAAGTAAAGACCAGCACCTCTTTGCGTCAGCGGTTAAATACTTCACTGGAAAATAATAGAGCGAGTTTAGCGCGCTTAGTAATGATATTTTTCGCTGTAGCGATATTCCTAGATAACTTGAGAATTTTGCAAAATCGAGATCAAATTGGAAGAATGAGACGCTAGAGATAGCTACACTCATTCTTGTTACCTAAGGAAAATATCACAAATAAAAGGTATATAAAATGACATACGAAGTTAAATCTCTTAATGAAGAATGTGGTGTTTTTGGAATTTGGGGTCACCCAGATGCTGCCAAATTAACTTATTTCGGACTTCACAGTCTTCAACACCGTGGTCAAGAGGGTGCAGGAATTCTCTCAAATGATGCGGGTCAATTGAAGCGTCATCGTGATATGGGGCTTCTCTCAGAAGTTTTCCGTGATCCAGCCAACTTAGACAAGCTGACTGGTATGGCTGCTATCGGTCATGTTCGTTATGCGACTGCTGGTGAGGCTTCTGTAGACAATATTCAACCATTTATGTTTAAGTTTCACGATGGACAGCTTGGTCTTGCTCATAATGGGAATTTGACTAATGCAGAGTCACTAAGACATGAGTTGGAGAAGAATGGGGCCATTTTTAGCTCAACTTCTGATTCAGAAATATTAGCTCACTTGATTCGTCGTAGCCATAACACATCATTTATGGGAAAAGTAAAAGAAGCTCTGAACACTGTCAAAGGTGGATTTGCTTACCTTCTTATGATTGAGGACAAGCTTATTGCAGCTTTGGATCCAAATGGCTTCCGTCCACTTTCTCTTGGTAAGATGGCCAACGGTGCTATCGTAGTTTCATCTGAAACCTGCGCTTTTGAAGTGGTTGGTGCAGAATGGATTCGTGATGTAAATCCGGGTGAGGTTGTTATCATCGATGATAATGGCATCACTTACGATACCTATACAACAGATACGCAATTGGCTGTTTGTTCGATGGAGTATATATACTTTGCTCGTCCTGATTCAAACATTCAAGGTGTGAATGTCCATACGGCTCGTAAACGTATGGGAGCTCAATTAGCACGTGAGTTCAAGCATGAAGCGGATATTGTGGTCGGTGTGCCCAATTCATCACTTAGTGCGGCCATGGGATTTGCTGAAGAATCAGGCTTGCCAAATGAAATGGGCTTGATTAAAAATCAATACACCCAACGTACCTTTATTCAACCAACACAAGAATTGCGTGAGCAAGGAGTTCGTATGAAACTCTCTGCCGTATCAGGTGTTGTTAAAGGAAAACGTGTGGTCATGATTGACGATTCCATTGTTCGTGGAACAACGTCCCGTCGTATCGTTCAACTCTTGAAAGAAGCAGGGGCGACTGAGGTTCACGTGGCTATCGGAAGTCCAGCCCTTGCTTACCCATGTTTCTACGGTATCGATATTCAAACACGTAAGGAATTGATTGCCGCCAACCATACAGTTGAGGAAACACTCGAAATCATTGGTGCGGATAGCTTGACTTACTTGTCAATTGATGGCTTGATTGATTCCATTGGAATTGACACAGATGCACCAAATGGTGGCCTTTGTGTGGCCTACTTCGATGGCAAATATCCAACACCATTGTATGACTACGAAGAACGCTATTTGGAAAGTTTGAAAGAACACACTTCTTTCTATTAAGAGCAGTGCAGAAGAAAAAAAGAGGAAAAAATTATGTCTAAAAATGCTTACGCGCCACGTCTCACTACTGACTAAAAGCTAAAGCATTTGTCAGTAGACGCTTTGCCCTATGGGGCCAAAGCTAGAGACCTGACTAGTATTTTTAGATAAAAAGGTGGTTTATCTAAAAATACGTCGCAATTTTTCTCGAAAAAAGAAAAGGAATAAACAAATGACAAATAAAAATGCGTATGCCCAATCGGGTGTGGACGTTGAAGCAGGTTATGAAGTTGTTGAACGTATCAAAAAACACGTTGCCCGTACAGAGCGTGCAGGTGTCATGGGAGCTCTTGGTGGCTTCGGTGGGATGTTTGACCTTTCAAAAACAGGTGTCAAAGAGCCCGTTTTGATTTCAGGTACAGATGGTGTCGGAACTAAACTCATGCTTGCTATTAAGTACGACAAACACGACACTATCGGTCAAGATTGTGTCGCTATGTGTGTTAACGATATCATTGCTGCAGGTGCTGAGCCCCTCTACTTCCTTGACTATGTAGCGACTGGTAAAAATGAACCAGCGAAATTGGAACAGGTCGTTGCTGGTGTGGCTGAAGGTTGTGTGCAATCTGGTGCAGCCCTCATCGGTGGTGAAACTGCTGAAATGCCTGGTATGTACGGTGAAGACGACTATGATTTGGCTGGTTTCGCGGTAGGTATCGCAGAAAAATCACAAATCATCGATGGTTCAAAAGTGGCTGAAGGTGACGTGCTTCTTGGACTTGCCTCAAGCGGTATTCACTCAAATGGTTACTCACTCGTTCGCCGTGTCTTTGCTGATTACACAGGTGAAGAAGTCCTCCCAGAACTTGAAGGCAAAAAACTTAAAGACGTTCTTCTTGAACCAACTCGTATCTACGTCAAAGCGGCTTTGCCACTCATCAAAGAAGAATTGGTGAATGGAATTGCTCACATCACAGGTGGTGGTTTCATTGAAAATGTACCACGTATGTTCTCAGATGACTTGGCTGCTGAAATTAACGAAAGCAAAGTGCCAGTCCTTCCAATTTTCAAAGCCCTTGAAAAGTATGGTGAAATCAAACACGAAGAAATGTTTGAAATCTTCAACATGGGTATTGGTCTCATGCTTGCGGTTAAACCAGAAAATGTTGAACATGTCAAAGAACTTCTTGACGAACCTGTTTATGAAATCGGTCGTATTGTGAAGAAAGATGGCGCAAGTGTGGTGATTAAATAATGGTGATATCACCATTTTGTACAGAGAAATTGTAGAAAGGAGTGTTTAGTTAGGAAGCCTAACTGAACACGGGACTCATTTTCTAGGAAAAAAGAGAAATCATTTTGTGTGCAAGCACCCAGCAATGATTTCCTATTTTTCTACGAAACTGTTCGGCTAGCCGAAACGTCCCTTTGTATCGAATATGAAGATTGCTGTTTTTGCCTCTGGCAACGGCTCAAACTTTCAGGTGATTGCGGAACAATTTCCAGTAGAATTTGTTTTTTCAGATCACCGTAATGCCTATGTCTTGGAACGTGCCAAGAATCTTAATGTGGTTAGCCATGCCTTTGAACTCAAGGAATTTGACAATAAAGCGGCTTACGAAGAGGCTATCGTCAAACTCTTGGATGATCACCAGATTGACTTGATTTGTTTGGCCGGTTATATGAAAATCGTTGGCCCAACCTTACTATCAGCTTACGAAGGCCGTATTATCAATATTCACCCGGCTTATCTCCCTGAATTTCCAGGGGCTCATGGTATTGAAGATGCTTGGAATGCAGGCGTTAACCAGTCTGGTGTGACCATTCACTGGGTGGATTCTGGTGTTGATACCGGTAAGGTTATCAAACAAGTCCGTGTGCCACGCCTTGAAGGTGATACCCTTGACACTTTCGAAACTCGCATCCACGAAACAGAGTACAAACTCTATCCAGAAGTGTTGGATAGTTTGGGAGTTGCACGAAAATAAGAAAGCTCTCGAGCTGAAAGAAAATTTTCGATTGTAGCAGATAAAGAACTTTTTTAAAAAAAGGAAAAGAAAGAAAATGACTAAACGAGCACTTATTTCAGTCTCAGATAAAGCAGGCATTGTTGAATTTGCCCAAGAACTCAAAAAACTTGGTTGGGACATCATCTCAACAGGTGGTACCAAAGTTGCCCTTGATAATGCTGGGGTAGATACCATTGCCATTGACGATGTGACTGGTTTCCCAGAAATGATGGATGGTCGTGTGAAGACCCTCCACCCAATTATCCACGGTGGTCTCCTCGCTCGTCGTGACCTCGACAGCCACCTTCAAGCGGCTAAGGACAATAATATCGAATTGATCGACCTTGTTGTGGTGAACCTTTACCCATTCAAGGAGACTATTCTCAAACCAGACGTGACTTATGCTGACGCAGTTGAAAACATCGATATTGGTGGTCCATCAATGCTTCGTTCAGCAGCTAAAAACCACGCTAGCGTAACAGTTGTGGTAGACCCTGCTGACTATGCGGTTGTGCTTGACGAATTGTCAGCGAACGGCGAAACAAGCTACGAAACTCGCCAACGTTTGGCAGCGAAAGTATACCGTCACACAGCTTCATATGACGCTTTGATTGCAGAATACTTCACAGCTCAAGTGGGTGAAACAAAACCTGAAAAACTCACTTTGACTTATGACCTCAAGCAACCTATGCGTTACGGTGAAAACCCCCAACAAGACGCAGACTTCTACCAAAAAGGTTTGCCAACGGCTTACTCAATTGCTTCAGCTAAACAACTTAACGGTAAAGAATTGTCATTCAATAATATCCGTGATGCTGATGCTGCTATCCGTATCATCCGTGATTTCAAAGACCGTCCAACAGTCGTGGCTCTCAAACACATGAACCCATGTGGTATCGGTCAAGCTGACGACATTGAAACAGCTTGGGACTACGCTTATGAAGCTGACCCAGTATCAATCTTTGGTGGTATTGTAGTCCTCAACCGTGAAGTTGATGCTACGACGGCTAAGAAAATGCACGGTGTCTTCCTTGAAATCATCATTGCACCAAGCTACACAGATGAAGCACTTGAAATCTTGACTACCAAGAAGAAAAATTTGCGTATCCTTGAGTTGCCATTTGACGCTCAAGATGCTAGCGAAGCGGAAGCAGAATACACTGGCGTTGTCGGTGGACTTCTCGTTCAAAACCAAGACGTTGTTAAAGAAAGCCCAGCTGACTGGCAAGTGGTTACGAAACGCCAACCAACTGAAACAGAAGCGACAGCTCTGGAGTTTGCTTGGAAAGCTATCAAGTACGTCAAATCAAATGGTATCATCGTGACTAACGACCACATGACACTTGGTGTTGGCCCTGGTCAAACTAACCGTGTGGCTTCAGTCCGTATCGCCATTGAGCAAGCTAAAGATCGTCTTGATGGTGCTGTTCTTGCTTCAGATGCCTTCTTCCCATTTGCAGATAACGTGGAAGAAATCGCTAAAGCAGGTATTAAAGCAATCATCCAACCGGGTGGATCAGTCCGTGACCAAGAGTCAATCGAAGCGGCTGATAAACATGGTTTGACAATGATCTTTACAGGCGTTCGTCACTTCCGTCATTAAGAATTTTCAAAGCATCCAAGAAATTGGATGCTTTTTAGATGCCTTAAGCTTCCTTTAAGCTACCCTAGCTATACTACTACCATCCTAAAAAACTTTTCTTTTTCATAAATCTCCTAAGAGCTCGGCACCCGCTGGGCTTTTTTATTTCAGCACATCAAAAAAACAACCGTTCGCACGATTGTTCAATAGATTTAAGCCTTTTCAAGGACAGACTGAGTTACCCAAGTCTTGCGATTTCCGATTTGAACGAGGACGCCATCGCTAGGTGGGTCAATGGCTAGTACTTTGAAGTTACCTGGAATAGTAAAGGTCTCACCAGGATTGAGGTACTGGTCTGATGTTGGATTGCCTTGTCCATCAACTTCAAGAACGGGTCCAGGGTCAACGATATTGTGTTTGGTTGGTGTACCTCCAGCTAAATCTTGGCTAGTGATGGTATTTCCTGACACAGACGTGACACGGAAGGTACCTGTGAAGCGGACTGTATCACCAACTTTGATAGAAGAGTTAGTAGAATTTCCATTTTGAGCTCCTGGTTCGAGGTCTTTAAAGTGGATATAACCAGACACCTGACTCTTATGGAAACTGCGTTTATGGTATTTCTCAGGCCCTTGACCAGCATTGTAGTTGTATTCTTCAATAGTCACCTGATCACCATTTACCTCAGCTACCCAAGCAACATGTCCCATGTATCCAGCTCCGTTGACACCGTTTGAAAACCAAGCGATACTTCCAACAGCAGGATTCATATCTACACGATGTCCATTCGCTCGTGCAATTGGTCCCCAAGTGATGGCATTTCCATAACCTACAGGCAGAGTGAAACCGTTGGAGTTACTGAGGCGATAGGCCGCAAAGGATGTGCACTGACGCCAGTACATGGTCCATGGATCGACACCGATGCCACCGTATTTCCAAGAGGAAGGATAGTCATCTCCGAGGACAGCCGCCTGAGCGGAACTGCCACACGAAACCGAAATAGTCGCTAGACAAGCTAGCGGTAAGAGACAATTTAGTAATTTTTTCTTCATTTTAACCTCCACCTACCTATTCGCAGTTTTTCAGGAAAATGAGGATATTTTTGCGTTTAAGCCTCCCTTAAGTTGCTCAAGATATACTATCATCAATCCTAATTAACTTTTTTCATTTTCATAATCTCCCAAGAGGCGGTCCAAGTGGCCACCTTTTTTATGTCCAAATTTGGATACATACCCATATTTCCGAACAAATATGTTATAATGGTTATATATAATTCGTAAAAATAGCTAATTTTTTCCGAATGATTGTCGTTAACGGGCATTTGCCCCTGGTCTTATTTGATATTGAGGTATCTTTCAAATGAAACTTTTGGTTGTTGGTTCTGGTGGTCGTGAACATGCGATTGCCAAGAAATTATTGGAGTCTAAGGACGTTGAGCAAGTTTTCGTGGCTCCTGGTAATGACGGGATGACATTGGACGGTCTTGATTTGATCAATATCGGAATTTCCGAACATTCTAAGCTGATTGACTTCGCAAAAGCGAACGATATTGCTTGGACATTTATTGGTCCAGACGATTCCCTTGCGGCTGGGATCGTGGATGATTTCAATACGGCAGGACTCAAAGCATTTGGTCCGACCAAGGCTGCGGCTGAGCTGGAGTGGTCTAAGGATTTTGCTAAGGAAATCATGGTCAAATATGATGTTCCAACAGCAGCCTATGGCACATTTTCAGATTTTGAGGAAGCCAAGGCCTATATCGAGGAAAAAGGCGCTCCAATCGTCGTTAAGGCAGACGGCTTGGCCCTAGGTAAAGGTGTCGTCGTTGCTGAAACGGTTGAGCAAGCGGTCGAAGCTGCTCATGGGATGCTCTTGGACAATAAATTTGGTGACTCAGGTGCACGTGTGGTCATCGAGGAATTCCTTGATGGGGAGGAGTTTTCTCTATTTGCCTTTGTCAATGGGGACAAGTTCTACATCATGCCAACAGCTCAAGATCACAAACGTGCCTATGATGGTGACAAGGGTCCTAACACTGGTGGGATGGGGGCTTATGCGCCGGTTCCACACTTACCACAGAGCGTGGTTGACATGGCGATTGACACTATTGTCAAGCCAGTCCTTGAAGGTATGATTAAAGAAGGTCGTCCTTACACCGGTGTCCTTTACGCTGGTCTTATCTTGACAGCTGACGGCCCTAAAGTCATCGAGTTCAACTCTCGCTTTGGCGATCCTGAAACGCAAATCATCTTGCCTCGTTTGACTTCTGATTTTGCGCAAAATATCACTGACATTTTGGATGGTAAAGAGCCAACTATCACTTGGACGGATAAGGGTGTAACACTTGGTGTGGTTGTAGCCTCAAACGGCTACCCACTCGCTTATGAGAAGGGTGTTAAGCTTCCAGCCAAGACAGAGGGAGATATCATCACTTACTATGCTGGAGCTAAATTTGCTGAAAATGGCCAAGACCTTCTCTCAAACGGAGGACGTGTTTACATGTTGGTCACAACAGCAGACACCGTCAAAGACGGCCAAAACATTATCTACAACGAACTTAACAAACAAAATACAGAAGGCCTCTTCTACCGTACGGATATCGGTAGCAAGGCTAACAAATAATCAGCGACCGTAGGTCGTAAAAGGCGAGCGAAAGCGAGCTAATGAGCGACAATCACCACCGTTGTGAAAAAACGATTGGCTTTGTTAGCCAATCGTTTAGGGAAATCGGAAGACTTAAGGCTTCCGATTTAAGCATGAGCCCCCTTCGGTGGCTGCTGCCGTCCCTCACAACCTAAGGTGATTGTCAAAAAAAGGAAGAAAAAGGATATTAACTATGAAACCAGTAATTTCCATTGTCATGGGCTCAAAATCTGACTGGGCAACCATGCAAAAAGCCGCTGAAGTCCTCGACAACTTCGGCGTTGCTTGCGAAAAGAAAGTTGTTTCCGCACACCGTACACCGGACCTCATGTTCAAACATGCCGAGGAAGCACGTAGCCGTGGTATCAAGGTCATCATCGCGGGTGCTGGTGGTGCTGCTCACTTGCCAGGGATGGTCGCAGCTAAAACGACCCTTCCGGTTATCGGAGTACCAGTCAAATCACGTGCCCTCAGCGGTGTGGATTCGCTCTATTCCATCGTTCAGATGCCAGGTGGTGTACCAGTTGCAACCATGGCTATCGGTGAAGCTGGTGCGACTAATGCTGCCCTCTTTGCCCTCCGTCTCCTCTCAGTAGAAGACAAGGCCATTGCGGACGCACTTGCTAACTTTGCTGAAGAACAAGGAAAAATTGCAGAGGAGTCTACAAATGAGCTCAACTAAAACCATTGGTATCATCGGTGGTGGCCAGCTTGGTCAGATGATGGCTATCTCAGCTATCTACATGGGCCACAAGGTTATCACCCTTGATCCAGCATCAGATTGTCCATCTTCTCGTGTGTCTGAGGTTATCGTGGCACCTTATGACGATGTGGACGCCCTTCGCCAGTTGGCGGACCGCTGCGATGTTCTCACTTATGAATTTGAAAATGTCGACGCTGACGGCCTTGACGCTGTTATCAAAGACGGTCAACTTCCACAAGGGACAGACCTGCTTCGTATTTCACAAAACCGTATCTTTGAGAAAGACTTCCTCTCAAACAAGGCTAAAGTGACAGTTGCTCCTTACAAGGTTGTGACATCTAGCCTTGATTTGGAAGATATTGACCTTTCTAAAAAATACGTCCTCAAGACAGCGACAGGCGGTTACGATGGCCACGGTCAAAAAGTCATCACGTCAGCTGACGATTTGGAAGAGGCAAATTCCCTTGCTAACTCAGCTGAGTGTGTCTTGGAAGAGTTCGTTAACTTCGACCTTGAAATTTCAGTCATCGTGTCTGGTAACGGCAAGGATGTGACGGTTTTCCCAGTTCAGGAAAATATCCACCGCAACAACATCCTCTCTAAAACTATTGTGCCTGCCCGTATTTCTGATAGTCTAGCTGAGAAAGCTAAAGCTATGGCAGTGAAGATTGCTGAGCAACTTAACCTCTCTGGTACTCTCTGTGTAGAAATGTTTGCGACAGCTGATGACATCATTGTCAACGAAATCGCGCCACGCCCACACAATTCAGGGCACTACTCAATCGAAGCCTGTGACTTTTCACAATTTGACACGCATATCTTGGGTGTTCTCGGAGCACCACTTCCAGCAATTCACCTCCATGCACCTGCTGTCATGCTCAACGTCCTCGGCCAACACATCGAAGCAGCTGAGCGTTATGTCACAGAAAATCCAAGCGCCCACCGCCACATGTATGGTAAACTAGAAGCGAAGCACAACCGCAAAATGGGGCATGTGACTTTGTTTAGTGATGAACCAGATAATGTGGTTGAGTTTGGGAAAGGAATTGATTTTTAGGTGAGAATAGCAATCCTAGGACTCGGAGTCATTGGAACGACTTATGCCTATGCTTTTCAAAAAGCAGGTCATCAAGTAGAACATGTCCTTAGAGACAGTAAGCGGAACAATGCTCCCAAATCCCTCTCGGTTGATTTGCTAGATGGTCGCTATCATTCCAAAGGTGAGAACAAGCATGATACCTATGAGGTTCATGTGGCGGAAGCTGATTCGGAATATGATTTTATTTTTCTCAGTGTGCGTCATGGTTTTGTCAAAGGAGCCGTGGAAACCTTGCGAAAAAATAATATCAAAGGCACCCTTGTTTTCTTCTGTAATTTCTGGAATACACGAAAAGATGTCCAAGAGTGGGCAGGAGATTACGACTATATTCTGGCTTTTCCGACAGCGGGTGGTCATATGCAGGAGGACCATTTAGATGGTGTCTTGTTCGACCATTTAATGCTAGAAGGTGAGCAAAAAGCACACATTTCTAACTATGCTGATTTAAGGACTTTACTGACTTCTGCAGATTTGAAGTGGGAAGTTCCTCATGATATGGTCGAGTGGATTTGGATTCACATGGCGATTAATGCAGGTGTTACTTCGACAGCTGCGCGTTCGGGAAAATTGGAAAATCCAGAACAGCTGGCTTTGAACTTGATGAATAGTTCTTCGGAATTATCATTAGTCATTAAGGCCATTCGAGAAGCTTTGAAAGTGGTAGAAGTGCGTGGCGTAAATTTGAATCTTTACAAAGCCGAACTATTGCCATACAAAATTCCCGCTTGGATTGCAGGAAAAGCCATGAAAATCATGTTTGCGAAAAATGAGCTGACACGAAAAATCATGACCTTACACAATGATAAACAGGACATCTTCTATTGTTGTCAAAGTGTCTATCAGACCGGTCAGGAATTAGGTGTTGAGATGCCCATTCTTGAAGCAAATATGAAGGGCATTTCGCTTTAGGAGGTTTTTATGATTCAACTTATTGTCAACGCATTTGTTGAAAAAGAGAAGACGGGGGCAGTCGTCGAAGTTTTGTATGCTAGTAGCGATCACGAAAAAGTGAAAGCTAAGTATGAAGAGTTGGTTGCTCAATATCCTGAAAATTATTTAGCTATCTATGATTTGCCGATGGATACTGATTTGAATAAACTAGATCACTATCCATCAGTGTGGATTGGGAAGGAAGAGTTTGAGTAGGAGACCTTAATGTCGATATTTAATTTTGGAAAACCCAAAGATGAAGCTTTAGAAAATAAAATTCAGAGATTAAATCAAGAGATTGCTATTCAAAAAGCAAAATTGGCAGATTTAAAAGCTCAAATAAAGATAGCAGACGAGATAGTCTCATTAAATACGGAGTTATCTCAGAAGCGGTCAGAATTATTTGCCATTCAGAACGAGATTTCTTTAGCTAATGACACACTTGGATTACAAGAGTTTGGATTCTTTGAGAGACAGTATAAGTTTTCTGATAGCACAAAATATAAGGAAGCTTTGGATAATTTGCGAAAACAGCAGAAAGATTTAGTTAAATCTGGTCAGGCTGGTAGAATTATAGTACCTATGCTTTTAGATAATAATAAAAGCAAGGGGAAGGCAATGCAGAATCAGCTTATTAAAGCGGCTATTCGTGGTTTTAATGGTGAAGCGGATGCCTTGTTAGTAAAAGTTTCTGTTTCGAATGTCGAAAAGAAGATCCAGGCATTGAAGAAAGCATTCCAACAACTGAATAGAATGTATTCACGTAATCAAATTGAAATTACGATACCCTATCTAAATTTAAAAATTGAAGAATTGCTCCTAGCTGCTGAGTTTGAATTACAGAAGCAAGAAGAAAAAGAATTGCTTCGTGAGCAAAGAGCAAAAGAGCGTGAGGACAAAAAACTTCAGGCTGAAATTAAAGCACGTCGAAAGCAATTGGAAAAAGATAGAACCCACTTTAAAAATATGGTTTCTAAGGTTGAGGAACTTTTGAAAAATGCCACTGGTGAAGAGTTTGAAGAACTTCAGAGACAGTTATCTGAGTACCAAGGTAAATTATCTGAATTAGATGAAATCGAAGAAGATATTGATTATCGTGAAGGTCATGCAACAGCCGGCTACGTATATGTCATTTCTAACATTGGTTCTTTTGGTGAAGATGTTTATAAAATTGGAGTTACTCGTCGTTTAGAACCTCTTGAACGCATCAGGGAATTAAGTAGCGCATCAGTACCTTTTCAATTTGATGTCCATGCTTTAATTTTTAGTGAAGAAGCTTTTGCACTAGAGACTGAATTACATAATCAACTTAGTGAGTATAAGGTTAATAAAGTAAATAACCGTAAAGAGTACTTCAAGGTTCCATTTGAAAAAATTAAGGCACTTTTAGATAAACACGAAGAGTTAACTATAGAATTAAATGAGAACGCTGAAGCATTCGAATATAGACAGAGTAAATTAGTGGGTGGTCAATACAAATGAAGCTTTGGCTTATTCTATCGTTAATAATATGTTTTATAGGTTGTGTAATGGGAGTTCTAGGAATGGGAGAACCAAGTGATTGGAAGTCTCAAACAGCAAATAATATTACTACTGATAGAGAAAAGAACAATTATTCTTTAAAACAAAGGATTTATTTTTTCATAGGAGCAATTGTTTGTGTACTACTAATGATGGCTATATTAGTGATATCATTTAAACAAAATATAAATAAAAAGAAAGGAACAAGGGTACTCGTATTCACTAAAACTGAATACGGGCTACGGACTTCCTAATTGTAAACATAGAAAGGAAATGGGCATCTAGTTTGCAGAACTGAACCCGGGCGGAAAGCTCGGAATTTAGATAAACCTCCTAGGACGCAAGCGTCCGTCGTTGGTTTCCTAAAATTCAGTCGCTTTCTAGTCGCCCTTGGTATCTTAAACATGATCGAACGTTACTCTCGCCCAGAAATGGCGAACATTTGGACTGAAGAAAATAAATACCGTGCTTGGCTTGAGGTGGAAATCTTGGCTGACGAAGCATGGGCTGAATTGGGAGAAATCCCTAAGGAAGATGTGGCTTTGATTCGTGAAAAAGCGGACTTTGACATCGACCGTATTCTTGAAATCGAGCAGCAAACTCGTCACGATGTGGTTGCCTTCACACGTGCGGTTTCTGAAACGCTTGGTGAAGAGCGTAAGTGGGTTCACTATGGTTTGACTTCTACTGACGTGGTAGATACTGCCTATGGTTATCTCTACAAACAAGCCAACGATATCATCCGCAAGGACCTTGAAAACTTCCTTAATATCATCGCTGACAAAGCGAAAGAACACAAGTTCACCATCATGATGGGTCGTACCCACGGTGTGCACGCTGAGCCAACAACTTTTGGTCTTAAATTGGCAACTTGGTACAGCGAAATGAAGCGCAATATCGAGCGTTTCGAGCATGCAGCTGCTGGTGTGGAAGCTGGTAAGATTTCTGGTGCGGTTGGTAACTTTGCCAACATCCCACCATTCGTTGAAAAATACGTCTGCGACAAGCTTGGTATCCGTGCTCAAGAAATCTCTACACAGGTACTTCCTCGTGACCTTCATGCTGAGTACTTTGCAGTTCTTGCTAGCATCGCAACTTCTATCGAGCGTATGGCGACTGAGATCCGTGGTCTTCAAAAATCAGAACAACGTGAAGTGGAAGAGTTCTTTGCCAAAGGACAAAAAGGGTCTTCAGCAATGCCTCACAAACGTAACCCTATCGGTTCTGAAAACATGACAGGTCTTGCACGTGTTATCCGTGGTCACATGGTAACAGCTTATGAAAATGTGTCACTCTGGCATGAACGTGATATCTCTCACTCATCAGCTGAGCGTATCATCACACCAGATACAACCATCTTGATTGACTACATGCTCAACCGTTTCGGAAACATCGTTAAGAACTTGACAGTCTTCCCAGAAAACATGATCCGCAACATGAACTCTACATTTGGTTTGATCTTCAGCCAACGTGCGATGCTTACTTTGATTGAAAAAGGTATGACACGTGAGCAAGCTTACGACCTTGTTCAACCAAAGACTGCTCAATCATGGGATAACCAAGTAGACTTCAAACCACTTCTTGAGTCAGATCCAGAGGTAACTTCTCGCCTCACCCAAGAAGAGATCGACGAGATTTTCAACCCTGTTTACTACACTAAACGTGTGGATGAGATCTTCGAACGCATCGGTTTGGGTGACTAATTGAAGCAATACAGTAAAAAAGCAGGTTAGACCTGCTTTTTTTGATGGTGACATTTATGTCACCAGTTTTGTGCTCTTTTCAGACTTATAATAGAGTCATCGCTAGAAAACTGTCAGGAAGGAGAAGTTAGTAATCTTAAAAGGACGATTTAACTGTTTACCGGAACTTAGTCTCTTAATAGTAAGCATTGCTTATAATATCATCCGCATCATGAATGATCTTGGAAGTATCAAAGCCCCCTCTTGGTTTTTAGATATGGATATTCCTAATGGTTCCTTATTATTACTTATTTTGCTTATTATTTTAAAAAGTGATGCAAGATAATAATTTCTTAAGTTACCTTTAAGCTTATTAAGATATATTATAACCATCCTAATAAAGCAGCTAGCTTTTGTGAGCTAGAGGTAAACATAATTTTTTCATAACAAATCTCCCCGAAGAAAGTCTAGAAATCTAGGCTTTTTTCTTCTTTTTTGAGGTTTTATTAGGATATTTTAAGAAAATACTTGAAAACCCTTCCAAAACAAGGTGATATAGTTATATAAAGATTCTATTGGACAAGCGGTCACCTTGGAGGATTAGGAAGAAGAGGTTGGGAAGCCTGTACAATCGTATCTTTTCAGTGGTCTTTGGACTGCTGTGAAAATCCCTTTGGGGATTTTTTTGCTGCGATTTAAGGTTTCTTTAAGGTAGGGAGGTTATACTATAAGTCTCCTAAATAACTTTTACTGAACGCTGTTCAGTAAGTCTCGTTGGCTTGCACTTTTTGTAGAACAACGAACTTTTCTTTTTCATAATCTCCAAAAGAGCTCAATATGATGTGTTGGGTTCTTTTTTTGGTCACTAAAAAAACGCCCTTAGACGTTTTAAATATGGCTTACATCTCGTCTGGAGCTTCAACACCGAGAAGGCGAAGGGCTTCTTTGAGGACTGTTGCTGTTGCGTAGCAAAGAGCTAAACGGCTGTCACGTTCTGGGCTTTCGTCCAAGATACGTGTGTGCGCATAGTATTTGTTGAAGGCTTGGGCCAAGCTGATAGCAAATTTAGCAACGATAGATGGTTCAAAGTTGTCTGAAGCACGGTTGATGATACGTGGGAAGTCTTGGATGAGTTTGATGATTTCCCAGCTTTCAACGTCGTTTAGGCTGTATGTAGCATCTTCAGATGGCGTGAAGTCGGCCTTACGCAAGATAGATTGGATGCGAGCGTGTGCATATTGAACGTAAGGTCCAGTTTCTCCCTCGAAGGATACCATAGCATCAAGGTCGAAGTCGTAACCATTCATACGGTCTGTCTTAAGGTCGTAGAACTTGATAGCTCCGACACCAACAGCATGAGCAACAGCTTCCTTGTTAGGCAAGTTTGGATTCTTAGCTTCGATTTGAGCTTGAGCACGGTTAACAGCTTCAGCGATAGTTGGCTCAAGTAAGATAACGTTACCCTTACGAGTTGACAATTTCTTACCGTTCTTAGTTACTAGACCAAAGGCAACGTGAGTCATGTCGTCAGACCAGTCGTAGCCCATTTCTTTAAGGACAGCTTTCAACTGTTTGAAGTGAGCAGATTGTTCATTACCAACCACATAGATGGCTTTGGCAAAGTCGTAAGTACGTTTACGGTAGAGGGCAGCAGCCAAGTCACGTGTGATGTAGAGTGTTGCACCATCTGATTTTTTGATGAGGGCTGGGTGTTCGATACCGTATTTTTCAAGGTTAACCACTTGGGCACCTTGAGATTCTTGGAGAAGTCCTTTTTCTGTCAAGATGTCAACGACTTCATCCATCTTATCATTGTAGAAAGCTTCACCGTTGTAGCTATCAAATGAAACATCAAGTTCATCATAGAGACGGTTGAATTCTACTAAGCTTTCGTCACGGAACCATTGCCAGAGGGCAGTTGCTTCCTCGTCACCAGCTTCCAATTTACGGAACCATTCACGAGCTTCTTCATCTACAGATGGGTCTTTTTCAGCTTCGGCATTGATACGCACATAAAGTTGAAGGAGTTCATTGATAGGGTTGGCTTTGACAGCTTCCTCGCTACCCCATTTCTTATAGGCAACAATCAGCATACCAAACTGTTTACCCCAGTCACCTAAGTGATTGATGCGGACTGGTTTGTAGCCTTGTTTAGCTACGATGTTGGCAAGAGCGTCAGCGATAACTGTTGAACGCAAGTGACCGATAGAGAAAGGTTTAGCGATGTTAGGACTAGACATATCAAAGGCAATGTTACGTCCGTGACCGATGTTTTGGTCAGCGTAGTGGCTGCCTTGAGCGATGACTTGTCCAAGAACGTCCGCCGAGATTTTTGATTTATCAAGGAAGAAGTTGATGTAAGGACCAACAGCTTCAACTTTTTCAAAGTTTGAAGCATCAATTTTTTCAGCGATGTCTGCTGCAATCATTTTAGGGGCCTTGCGCAAGACTTTAGCCAATGAGAAGGCAGGAAAGGCGAGGTCCCCCATGTCAGCATTTTTAGGGGTTTCAAGCAGATTTTGAATGTTTTCTTGCTCCAATTCGGGAACAACTTTGGCAATTTCTGCTGCAATGAGTTCTTTAGTATTCATAGGTACTCCATTTCAAATCTTGTCATTCATACCTATTTTACCATTATTTTAGTTAATAGGGTAGGGACAAGAAAGCATCTATTAGGAAGTATTGCATGAAAAAATACAAAAATTCTGTTATAATATGCAAAGAATATACATAAAAAGAGGAAAGATAATGAAGAGAGATCGTCAAGCTGTTATCAAACAGATGATTTCAAGAGATAAGATTGGGACACAAGAGGAAATTAAGCAACGCCTAGAGGCGGAAGGTATCACGGTTACTCAGGCTACCTTGTCACGTGACTTGCGTGAAATTGGCCTCTTGAAGCTTCGTGATGAAGAAGGCAGACTCTATTATAGTTTGTCTGAGCACGTGCTTCCAAGTTTGGATCCTACGGCTAAGGACTATGTCAAATCAGTTTCCCGTGCCCAGTTTATGCTGGTTCTCCATACAGAATTGGGTGAAGCAGATGTTTTGGCCAACCTAATTGATAGTGATGGAAATCCTGAAATTTTAGGAACCGTTGCTGGTGCAGATACCCTATTGGTAATCTGTAAGGACGCAGTGGTTGCTGAAAGATTGGAAAGCGAGTTTCACTGATGAACACTCTTCATCAGGATTTTCAAAAAGCCAAAGAAGAGTTAATTGACCTCCTCAAACACCATGAGGCGGTTCTTGCTTTTCAAGAGGCTGAGAAAGCTATTGGACAGATCCCTCAGATTAGTGATCTAGCTGGACAGATGAAGTCCTATCAACAAGAAGCGGTGCTTTTTCAAAAAATTGAGAAACAACGTGCCTATGAGGAGGCTGGTGAGCAGGCAGATTTGATTCAGAATGAGTTGGAAAATTTGCCCATTGTTCAGGATTACCGTCAAAAGATGCAGGATGCCAGTGACTTGATCCAATATGTGACCAAGTCTATCGAAGAAAGGATTAACGAGGAGTTAAGACATGGCTAAGGAAAAAATATCTCCAGGAATGCAGCAGTATTTGGATATCAAGGAAAATTATCCAGATGCTTTTTTGCTCTTCCGTATGGGCGATTTTTACGAATTATTTTATGATGATGCCGTTAAGGCTGCCCAGATTTTGGAAATTAGCCTAACCAGTCGTAATAAGAATGCAGATAATCCTATTCCTATGGCTGGTGTTCCTTATCATTCAGCTCAAGCCTATATTGATGTCTTGGTTGAGATGGGCTATAAGGTAGCCATTGCTGAGCAGATGGAGGATCCTAAGCAGGCTGTCGGTGTGGTAAAGCGTGAGGTCGTTCAGGTTATCACACCAGGTACAGTGGTTGACAGCTCTAAACCTGATAATGCCAATAATTTCTTGGTAGCCATTGACAAGGTTGGAAGTCGATTCGGCCTGGCCTATATGGATGTGTCAACGGGTGAATTTTTTGCGACAGAGTTGGATGATTTCAGTTCAGTTTGTAGTGAAATTCAGAATCTTAAGACACGTGAAGTAGTGGTTGGTTATGATTTACCTGAAGCTGACGAACAAGTTTTGGTGAAGCAACTCAACCTGCTTCTCTCCAAGGAAACAGAGGTTTACGATGATGTCCACTTGATTGACACTAGTTTGACAGATTTGGAAAGCAGTGTGGCGGGTAAACTTCTCCAGTATGTTCATCGTACTCAGATGCGAGAGCTCAGTCATTTACAAAAGGCTCAGCACTATGAGATTAAAGATTACTTGCAGATGTCCTATGCGACCAAGTCAAGTTTGGATTTACTGGAAAATGCTAGAACGGGCAAGAAACACGGATCTCTTTTCTGGCTCTTGGATGAAACCAAGACAGCTATGGGAATGCGTCTCTTGCGAACTTGGATTGATCGTCCTTTAGTGAATCAAGCCACTATCACTGAGCGTCAGAATATCATCCAAGTTTTCTTGGACAATTTCTTTGAGCGTAGTGACTTGACCGAGAGTCTAAAAGGGGTTTACGATATTGAGCGCTTGGCTAGTCGTGTTTCCTTCGGAAAGGCTAACCCTAAAGATTTGATTCAACTAGGTCATACTTTGGCTCAAGTACCGGTGATTAAGGCGATTTTGGAGTCTTTTAATGAAGATGCCTTGTCACGTCTTTTACAAGAGTTAGATGCTCTGCCAGAATTAGAGAGTTTGATTCGGTCGGCTATTGATCCAGATGCTCCTGCAACCATTACAGAAGGTGGCATTATCCGTGCTGGTTTTGATGAGACCTTGGACAAGTATCGCAAGGTGATGAGTGAGGGAACATCATGGATCGCGGATATCGAAGCTAAAGAACGTGAAGCATCTGGTATTACAACACTAAAAATTGATTATAACCGTAAAGATGGCTATTATTTCCATGTGACCAACTCTAACCTTAGCTTGGTTCCTGACCATTTCTTCCGTAAGGCAACCCTGAAAAATTCGGAGCGCTTTGGAACCGCTGAGTTGGCTAAGATTGAAGGTGAGATGCTTGAGGCGCGTGAAAAATCATCAACCCTAGAGTATGATATTTTCATGCGTGTCCGTGAGCAGGTTGAATGCTATATCGACCGTTTGCAGTCTTTGGCTAAGGCCATTGCGACAGTCGATGTGCTCCAGAGTTTGGCTGTTATAGCGGAGACTAATCATTATGTTCGCCCTGTGTTCAATGAGGAGCATCGTATCGTTATTGATCAAGGGCGTCATGCGGTGGTTGAGAAGGTTATGGGTGTTCAGGAATACATTCCAAACACCATTACCTTTGACAGTCAGACCAATGTTCAGCTCATCACGGGACCAAATATGAGTGGTAAATCCACCTATATGCGTCAGTTGGCTTTGTCAGTTGTTATGGCTCAGATGGGCTCTTATGTGCCAGCAGATAGCATTGATTTACCGATTTTTGATGCCATCTATACACGTATTGGTGCTGCAGATGACCTGATTTCAGGTCAGTCTACCTTTATGGTTGAGATGATGGAGGCTAATCAGGCTATTAAGCGGGGGACACCTAATTCCTTGATTATTTTTGATGAGTTGGGGCGTGGGACGGCCACTTATGATGGTATGGCTTTGGCCCAGTCTATTATTGAGTTTATTCATGACAAGGTCGGGGCTAAGACCATGTTTGCCACCCATTATCATGAGTTGACAGCCCTATCAAACAGTTTGCCACACCTTGTCAACGTCCATGTTGCGACACTTGAAAAGGACGGAGAGGTGACTTTCCTTCACAAGATTGTCGATGGCCCAGCCGATAAATCTTATGGTATTCATGTAGCTAAGATAGCAGGTTTACCAGCAGATTTACTGGAACGTGCTGGCACCATTTTGACACAACTAGAGGGCGAGACAGTTACCATCCAACCCCAGGAAAAGGTATCGCCTCAAGAGAAGCCTGCCACTGAAACACATATCAACGAGCAAATCTCTCTCTTTGATGATTTCACTGAAAATCCAGTTCTTCAAGAGTTACGTGATTTGGACATTTACAATATGACACCGATGCAGGTCATGATGGCTGTAGCAGATTTAAAACAGAAACTATAAAAGAAGCTTGTCGATTGACAGGCTTCTTGTCTTCTATAGGTGTTTCAATTCTTGGTTGAGTTGTTCAATATCCTTTTTCATTTTCCAATAAGAGAAGGCCCAAACGAGGAGATAGATAAGGCTGAATTCAATGACTAGCTCCAAGTAGAAAGTTAAACGTAGAGGGAACCATCCGCTGAGGGTAGCTAGTGGAATGAAACCTAGACAGGTCAAGGCGTAGTGAGTGAGGGTTGCACGAAGTAAACTCCACTCAGCCTTACGGAAAATATAACTAGCGACTTCAAAGAGGCTACCGATAGCAAACCAAGTGGTGAGGCAATAGGCTAAGATAATAGATCCATGGATCTGATGAGAGGTCATCCATTGTCCAATGCCTGAATGGGGATTCAGAGGCATGTAGCTTGGTGCCCAGATAAGAGACATAATCATGGATACGGCAAGTCCGATAAGGATGCCCTTTGTGCCTGATTTAAAAAGTTGCTTTTTCATTGTAATTTCTCCTTTATTGCTTTGAGGTAACGGCGTGATGAGTAGGTAGTTTCCTTGTTTTTAAGGTGAATTTCAACGAGGCCGTTAGGGGTAATGTTGAAGCGTTCAATTTCTTTGAGGTTGACAATCTCTGATTGTGAAATTTTGATAAAGTAAGATGGCAGTTTTTCTAAAACTTGATAGAGACGTAAGCCTAAGGGGTACTCTCCTTGAATAGTTTCAGCTAGAACTTGTCGATTTTCGATGTAAATTCTGGAAATAGCTTTGGGTTCGATAAGATAAGTTTCTCCATCTTTTTTTCCTTTGAGTCGGTGGTTGTTATCCAAAGATTCGACAAACTCGACGACTTGCTGAATCTTAGGCGTTCGACTAGGAGCCTGAATCTGCAACGTTTCTTCTTGAAATACCGAGTCAATCTGAACTTTTATTTTCATAACTATCCTTTCTTATTGGTAATTGAGGAGGTCTCCTCTCTTTCACACTTTTATTAAACACTATTTACTCGTTCACAGCAATAGCGCTTGTCTATGTGGTCCTATATGCTGTCTAAGTGGTTGAAAATATTTTCGAAAACCCCTATACTTAATGAAAACGTACTGACGAGGTAATCACATGAAATCTATAATGAAATGGCTAGCAGGAATTTTTCTTGCCTGCAGTCTGATTTTGAGCTTTTTTACACCTTTTGAAAAGGCGCTGACACTGAACTTACTCTTGCTTTATTTCTTTGTTAAGCAGTTTATGGATTTGACAAGCTCACCCAAAACCTACCAATGGATTTTCCAAATCGTCTACCTCTTGATTTTTTCTGGGCTCATTTGGTTCAACTTTCGTCATGGGGATATGATTATTATAGCCACAGCCTTATCTTGGCTAACAGTTGTGTGTGAGTTATGGCTTTATAGGAAGCATCAGTAACAGTTAGAAACAGTGATCTCTCAACCTTTTAGAAGGGAAAATAATAATTATGACAAAAATCATCGAATTGCCTGAGGTGTTAGCCAACCAGATTGCTGCTGGTGAGGTCGTAGAGCGCCCAGCCAGTGTTGTCAAAGAGTTGGTGGAAAATGCTATTGATGCCGGTAGCACTCAGATTACCATTGAAGTTGAAGAATCAGGTCTCTCAAAAATTCAAATCACAGACAATGGCGAAGGAATGGCTCAAGCTGATGTGGCCATGAGTTTGCGCCGTCATGCAACAAGTAAAATCAAAAATCAAGGAGATCTCTTTCGTATTCGGACCCTTGGTTTTCGAGGTGAGGCTCTGCCCTCTATAGCTTCTATCAGTCATCTAACTATTGTGACAGCAGCGGATGGAGAAGCCTATGGGACTAAACTGGTTGCTAAAGCTGGAGAAATTGAGAGTCAGGATCCTATTTCAACACCAGTTGGAACAAAGATTACCGTTGAAAATCTATTTTATAACACCCCAGCTCGTCTCAAGTATATGAAGAGTTTACAGGCTGAGTTGGCTCATATTGTTGATGTTGTCAATCGTCTGAGTCTAGCTCATCCCGAGGTTGCCTTTACCTTGCTTAATGATGGTCGTCAGTTGACACAGACATCAGGTACTGGAGACCTCCGTCAAGCTATTGCTGGTATTTATGGTTTGACAACGGCTAAAAAAATGGTGGAGATTTCAAATTCTGACCTTGATTTTGAAGTTTCTGGATATGTTAGTCTCCCTGAGTTAACCCGTGCGAATCGTAACTACATCACGATTCTCATTAATGGACGCTATATAAAAAACTTCCTGCTTAACCGTGCCATTTTTGATGGTTATGGTTCTAAACTCATGGTAGGACGCTTCCCTATTGCAGTTATTGATATTCAGATTGATCCCTACTTGGCCGATGTCAATGTTCACCCAACCAAGCAGGAAGTACGTATCTCTAAAGAAAAAGAGCTCATGGCCCTTATCAGCTCTGCCATTGCTCAAAGCCTTAGAGAGCAGGATTTGATCCCTGATGCCCTTGAAAATTTGGCCAAGTCTAGTACCAGAGGTGCAGCTAAATCAGTTCAAACCAGTCTTCCACTCAAACAGACCAATCTTTACTATGATAGCAGTCGTAATGATTTTTTTGTCAAACCAGAGACAGTTCAAGAGGATATCAAACCTCTTGTATCAGAGTCTTCAGTTTCATCAGTAAAAAACAAACCGCAACCTTCTGTTAAACAGGCACAACGTTCAGTAGATGAAAGTGATAGTGAACACGAAAAACTTGACTATAAAAACAAGTCGAAACTGAAGCGCATGCTTGAAAATCTGACCAATGAGGAAACATCAACCTTTCCTGAATTGGAGTTCTTTGGTCAAATGCATGGAACCTACCTCTTTGCCCAAGGACAAGGTGGCCTTTATATCATTGACCAGCATGCTGCCCAAGAACGTGTCAAGTATGAGTACTATCGCGAAAAGATTGGTGAGGTTGACAGCAGTTTACAACAGCTTTTGGTTCCCTATCTCTTTGAATTTTCAGGTTCAGATTACATTAGTTTACAAGAAAAAATGTCTCTTCTGAATCAGGTTGGTATCTATTTAGAGCCTTATGGGAATAATACCTTCATTCTTCGTGAACATCCTATCTGGATGAAGGAAGAAGAGATTGAATCAGCAGTCTATGAAATGTGTGACATGCTTCTTTTGACGAATGAAGTGTCTGTTAAGACCTACCGTGCTGAGTTGGCCATCATGATGAGTTGTAAACGTTCAATCAAGGCCAATCATGCTCTTGATGATTACTCTGCGCGTGACCTCCTAGTACAGCTTGCACAGTGTAAAAATCCCTATAATTGCCCTCACGGACGTCCTGTACTTGTCAACTTTACAAAGTCTGATATGGAAAAAATGTTCCGTCGAATTCAAGAAAATCATACCAGTCTACGTGACCTAGGGAAGTATTAAAACTTTTTTTCGTCTTACTTTACGAATAGGAATGTTAGATTTATAATAGTGATGAAGACAAGGAATCTTCTAATGTTTTAGCGGATCATTGTAGGATGATTGCCTGATTTTTAAGTTAGGAGGTAGAGTGATGAGACACCTAACAAAAACTAATAAACACTTTTTACTTGTAGGCTTAACATTTTTAGCGACTAGCTTGATTTTCTATATTTTGGCCTGGTTAGGTCAACCAAGTTTGGAGAATACTCTCGTAAATGTTTCTAGCATTGCCTTTACTTTAGGCGTTGTAACATATATTCTATTAGGCCTAAAGATGATTACAGATACTTTAAAGACGAGTAGTCATCCTTAAAATAGAGCAGACAGAATCCACTTTCGAGTGGATTTTTTGTTACAATAGTACAGCAGTGTTTGAGATGACAAATAAACATTCAAGACAATTATCTTACAAGTATAAAATGATAAAGCAACCCATTGAAGAAATGAACGAGAAAGGAAATCACACGCTATGTATGATTACATCAAGGGAACTCTAGTGAAAATTACCGCCAAGTATATTGTTATAGAAGCAAACGGCTTAGGTTATATTATCACTGTAGCGAATCCATATAGTTTTTCTGACCAACTGAATCAGACTATCCAAGTCTACCTTCATCAGGTTATTAGAGATGATGCTCATCTTCTTTTTGGTTTCCATACTGAAGATGAAAAAGAGGTCTTCCTTAAGCTTATTTCAGTTTCTGGAATAGGTCCGACGACTGCTCTAGCTATTGTTGCTGTAGATGATAATCAAGGCCTGGTTGCTGCCGTTGATAATAGTGACATCAAGTACTTGATGAAGTTTCCAAAGATTGGTAAAAAGACAGCTCAACAAATGGTTCTGGATTTGGCAGGGAAATTTGCAGAGTTACCAACAGAAACGACCAAGACGACACCAAGTCAACCTGAAGGGAATCATCAGTTGGATGAGGCTATGGAAGCCTTGCTTGCTCTTGGTTATAAAGCCGCAGAACTTAAGAAAATCAAGGTCTTCTTCGAAGGTACTAATGAAACGGCAGAGCAATACATTAAATCAGCTCTTAAAATGTTGATGAAATGAGGTAAGTAATGGTCAATCGTTGTCGTTGGGTTCCAACAAACAATAAATTATATTGTGATTATCATGACAAGGAGTGGGGAAAGCCTATTGGTGACGACCAAAAACTTTTTGAGCTGCTTTGCTTAGAAAGTTATCAGTCAGGCCTTTCTTGGTTAACTGTTTTAAATAAACGCCAGGCCTTTAATCGTGTTTTTCATGACTATGATATTGAGCGTGTTGCCCGGTTTAGTCTAAGTGAACTTGAAGATGCGCTTCAAAATCCAGACATCATTAGGCACAAACTTAAGCTAGAAGCAACCGTAAATAATGCCAAACAAGTACTAAAACTCCAAGATGAATTTGGCTCTCTGTCCCATTATTTTTGGCATTACTTTGACGGAAAGCCCTTGATAAATAATGTTCCCACATATAAGGATGTCCCATCATCAACTGATTTATCCCAACAGATTGCCAGAAATCTAAAAAAGAGAGGGTTCAAATTTTTAGGACCGACTACTATATATTCCTTTTTACAAGCCGCAGGATTTGTGAATGATCATGAAAATAACTGTGATTTCAAAGAAATGAGTAGATTTGATTGACAAGACGAGAAAAACGTGTTAGTTTATAAACAAACATGTTATTGAGATTATTTTACGAATAGTAATATAGGTGAACCAATGAAAGCTGAATTGATTGCAGTAGGAACTGAAATCCTAACCGGGCAAATCACCAATACCAATGCCCAATTTTTATCTGAGAAACTAGCTGAACTAGGAATTGACGTGTATTTTCACACAGCAGTAGGAGACAATGAAAACCGCCTACTTTCAGTTCTTGATCAGGCTAGTCAACGTAGCGATTTAGTCATACTTTGTGGTGGACTTGGCCCTACTGAGGACGACTTAACCAAGCAAACACTGGCTAAATTTTTAGGAAAAGAACTTGTTTTTGATGAGGAGGCTAGTAAAAAACTGGATAGTTTCTTTGCTACTCGTCCTAAACACACACGAACACCTAATAATGAACGCCAAGCGCAAATTGTTGAGGGATCCGTACCCTTGCAAAATCTCACAGGTCTAGCAGTTGGGGGGATTATTACTGCTCAAGGGGTGACCTATGTCGTTTTGCCTGGTCCACCAAGTGAACTCAAACCTATGGTGAACCAAGAGCTTATTCCAGCTCTTACAGAGAATCATACTACTCTTTATTCTAGAGTCCTAAGGTTTTTTGGTGTTGGAGAAAGTCAATTGGTGACTATTCTTAAAGATCTCATTGTTAACCAAACGGACCCAACCATTGCGCCCTATGCTAAAGTGGGAGAAGTGACCCTTCGCTTATCAACAAAGGCATCGTCGCAAGAAGAAGCGGATCGAAAACTAGATGTTTTAGAAGAACAAATTCGTTCTACTAAAACTCTAGATGGAAAAAGCTTGTCTGACCTCATATATGGATATGGAGAATCAAACAGCTTAGCTTATGAAGTGTTCTATTTGCTTAAGAAATATGGCAAAACTATTACTGCAGCTGAAAGTTTAACAGCTGGCTTATTTCAAGCTAGTGTTGCTGATTTTTCTGGAGCTTCACAAGTATTCAAGGGTGGTTTTGTTACCTATAGCATTGAAGAAAAAGCTAAAATGTTGGATATTCCCTTATCTAAATTAGAAGAGAATGGTGTTGTTAGTCATTTTACAGCAGAAAAAATGGCTGAGGGTGCCCGAGCTAAGACAGATAGTGATTACGGAATTGCGCTTACTGGAGTGGCAGGACCAGATACATTGGAAGGGCATCAAGTAGGTACAGTCTTTATTGGTATTGCCGATAGAAACCAAGTGCGGTCAATTAAGGTTGTTATAGGTGAAAGGAGTCGATCTGATGTCAGATATATCAGTACACTCTATGCCTTTAACCTAGTTCGCCAAGCTTTATTACAAGAAGACAACTTGATTTAAGTTTGTTATTTATCATAGGAAGAAGAGGAAATTAAGTGGCTAAGAAAACAAAGAAAACAGAAGAAATCACAAAGAAGTTCGGTGATGAGCGTCGCAAAGCACTCGACGATGCATTAAAAAATATTGAAAAAGATTTTGGTAAGGGTGCAGTTATGCGTCTTGGTGAGCGTGCAGAGCAAAAAGTTCAGGTTATGAGCTCAGGCTCGCTAGCTTTGGATATTGCTCTTGGTGCGGGTGGTTATCCTAAAGGTCGTATTATTGAAATTTACGGACCGGAATCATCAGGTAAAACAACCGTTGCTCTTCATGCAGTTGCTCAGACTCAAAAAGAAGGTGGCATCGCAGCTTTTATCGATGCCGAGCATGCTCTTGACCCTGCTTATGCAGCAGCTCTAGGTGTTAATATCGATGAGCTTCTTTTGTCACAACCTGATTCTGGTGAGCAAGGTCTGGAAATTGCAGGTAAGCTGATTGACTCTGGTGCAGTGGATTTGGTTGTTGTTGACTCAGTTGCGGCCTTGGTACCACGTGCAGAAATTGATGGAGATATTGGTGACAGTCATGTAGGACTTCAAGCACGTATGATGAGTCAAGCCATGCGTAAACTTTCTGCATCTATTAATAAAACAAAAACGATCGCCATCTTTATTAACCAGTTGCGTGAAAAAGTTGGCATCATGTTTGGTAACCCAGAGACTACCCCAGGTGGACGTGCTTTAAAATTCTATGCATCAGTACGCCTTGATGTACGTGGTAATACACAAATTAAAGGAACCGGTGACAAAAAGGACCAAAATGTAGGTAAGGAAACCAAGATTAAGGTTGTTAAAAACAAAGTTGCTCCACCATTTAAAGAAGCTTTTGTTGAAATTATGTACGGCGAAGGAATTTCACAAACTGGTGAACTTGTAAAAATTGCAAGTGATTTAGGTATTATTCAAAAAGCCGGGGCTTGGTTCTCATATAATGGGGAGAAAATTGGTCAAGGATCTGAAAATGCTAAGAAATATTTAGCAGATCACCCAGAGATTTTTGAAGAAATCGATCATAAAGTACGCGTACACTACGGTTTGATTGAGACAGATGAAGACGATGTTCTTGAAGGTACACAAGTTGAAGACACGGCTGATGATCTCGTTCTAGATCTTGATTCAACCATTGAAATTGAAGAATAAGTGTTAAAGAGCCCAAAAGGTTCTTTTCTTTTTGCTTTGAATTAAGAAGGAAACAAGAGCAATACAAGTTGAAAAAGCGGATACACCCCAGATTCAAAATAGGTCGCTAGACCGATTTAATAAATCAAAGACGGTGATAAGATAATAGTATCATGTGACAGAAAGAGAGAATTAACATGATTAAGATTTATACAATTTCAAGTTGTACAAGTTGTAAAAAAGCAAAAACATGGTTGAACAACCATCAACTTCCTTATAAAGAACAAAATCTTGGTAAAGAACCACTTACAAAAGAAGAAATCCTTACTATCCTTTCAAAGACAGAGAATGGTGTTGAGAGCATCGTTTCATCAAAAAATCGCTATGCTAAAGCTTTAAATTGTGATATTGATGAGCTTAGCGTCAGTGAAGTAATTGATTTGATTCAAGACAATCCTAGAATTTTGAAGAGTCCAATCTTGATTGATGATAAGAGATTGCAAGTGGGTTATAAAGAAGATGATATTCGTGCTTTCTTACCACGTTCAATTCGTAATGTCGAAAATTCACAAGCACGCATGCGTGCAGCACTATAAAATTCTAAAAGAAGGTCACTAGTATCTTCTTTTTGTTTTTCAAAAAGAAGAATTTGTTGACTTTATTTATTAAACTTGATAAACTAATAAAGTCCTAAACAACTTGTTCAGTAATAAAAAAGGTAAAAAACTTTAAAAAA
>NZ_GL831113.1:46193-53313 GCF_000188295.1 Streptococcus vestibularis ATCC 49124
CCGTCTCGCGCCATTTGTTTATATTTTGGAAGGGTAGCGAAGAGGCTAAACGCGGCGGACTGTAAATCCGCTCCTTCGGGTTCGGGGGTTCGAATCCCTCCCCTTCCATAGTTACGGGCATAGTTTAAAGGTAGAACTAAGGTCTCCAAAACCTTCAGTGTGGGTTCAATTCCTACTGCCCGTGTTAGTAAAGTGGCGAATGTGGTGAAGTGGTTAACACATCAGATTGTGGCTCTGACATTCGGGGGTTCGATTCCCCTCATTCGCCTATATTTTTGGGGTATAGCCAAGCGGTAAGGCAAGGGACTTTGACTCCCTCATGCGTTGGTTCGAATCCAGCTACCCCAGTTATACTTTGCCGGCGTGGCGGAATTGGCAGACGCGCTGGACTCAAAATCCAGTGTCCGCAAGGACGTGCCGGTTCGACCCCGGCCGCCGGTATATGTTACACTCCTTAAGGAGTGTTTTTTTGTCTATAGGAGTTTATTTTTTATGTTTAATAAATTTCAGCTTCTCTTAAAACAAATTCGTTTTCCTGAGGATCACGATGCTTTTAAAGAAATTAAAGATGGTTCTATCGAAACAGTAAAGCTATTTAAATCAAAGCGCCAGTGGTTTTTTGTTTTTCTTTTCCTAGTGTTCTGTCTTATGAGTCTTTTACTCTTTTTGATAGTTTACTTCATTCTTCCTTCAATTCTTTAGGTGCCAAAGCTTTTTTTGAGATTCGTTTAGTTACTACTGCTTGCGATGATTCATTACTTGGGGATTATTTTTCATATGCTTTAGATAGTTTAAAAGTGTCTCACTTTTCTATTTATTCTTTATTCTCAAATCTAGATGTTGAGATTTCGAATAATAGTATTTTTGTTAAGGCTCCAGAGCATATTATAAAGGAAAATTTACAGGATAGATTTATTTCTTTGATATCTAAATCTCTTTCTCAAGTTGGTTTATCTGATGTATCCATTTCTGTTGTCGAAGATAAGGTAGCTTCATCTTCTTTTGAAGAGGCTTACCAAACAAATAAGGTTTTTTTACAAGAACAAGCTGAGTCTCAAGCAAGACAAGCGCTTCAATCTATTCTTGAAAGTGTCCCAGCACCGAAACCCGTGAGCGAACCGTCCCAAAATTTTGCTGAGAAACAAAGTCAACGTCAAGCTAGTTTTGATAAGGCTGAAATAACGCCAATGGTTGATATTAATTCTGAAGAGAATCGTGTTGTTTTTGAAGGATATATTTTTGATGTAGAGCAACGTGAAACTAAGACTGGTAGAATTATTATTAATTTCAAGGTAACTGATTATACCTCTAGTTTTGTTATGCAACGATGGGTAAAAGATAGTGATGAGCTCGCTAAGTTCGATATGATAAAAAAGGCGAACTGGGTTAGGGTTCGTGGTCGTATCGAGAATAATCCTTTCACTCATAGTCTGACAATGAATGTACAAGATATCAAAGAGATTTCGCACACACCTCGCAAGGATTTGATGCCTGAGGGACAAAAGCGTGTGGAATTTCATGCACATACTAACATGTCGACTATGGATGCCATGCCAACTGTGGAAGAGCTTATTGATACTGCTGCTTCTTGGGGGCATCCAGCTGTTGCTATAACTGATCACGCTAATGTTCAGAGTTTTCCTCATGGCTACCATAGGGCTAAGAAAGCTGGTATTAAGGCTATTTTTGGTCTTGAAGCCAATCTTGTTGAGGATAAAGTTCCTATTGTTTATAATTCCCAGAATTTGGAATTAAAAGAAGCAACTTATGTTGTATTTGACGTTGAGACAACGGGCTTGTCTGCTGTTCATAATGATTTGATTCAGATTGCGGCATCAAAAATGCATAAAGGTAATATTGTTGAGCAATTTGATGAATTTATAGACCCAGGGCATCCTCTTTCTGCTTTTACTACTGAGTTGACGGGTATTACTGATAATCATGTAAAAGGTGCTAAACCTTTAGTCCAAGTTTTACAGGAGTTTCAAGAATTCTGTCAAGGAACTGTGCTAGTGGCTCATAATGCGACCTTTGACGTTGGTTTTATGAATGCCAATTACGAAAGACATCAGTTACCAACAATTTTACAACCGGTTATTGATACTTTAGAATTTGCACGAAATCTTTATCCTGAGTATAAGCGTCATGGTTTGGGTCCTTTGACGAAGCGGTTTGGTGTGGCGTTGGACCACCACCATATGGCCAATTATGATGCGGAAGCTACGGGCCGTCTGTTGTTTATCTTCATAAAAGATGTGTTTGATAAGCACGGTTTGACTAATCTGGAACAGTTGAACACGGAGTTGGTTTCTGAAGATTCGTATAAAAAGTCTCGTGTCAAACATGCAACGCTATATGTTCAGAATCAAACTGGCTTGAAGAATATCTTTAAGTTGGTAAGTTTATCAAATGTCTCATACTTTGAGGGAGTAGCACGTATTCCTCGTACGGTCTTAGATGAGTATCGCGAGGGAATTATTGTAGGTTCTGCTTGTGCTGATGGTGAGGTTTTTGATACGCTTCTATCTCACGGTATTGATAAGGCGGTTGAAGTTGCTAAATATTATGACTTTATTGAAGTTATGCCACCGGCAATTTATGCTCCCTTGATTGCAAAGGGTTTAATCAAGGATGAGGCGGCTATAGAACAACTGATTCGAGATTTGATTGAAGTCGCTAATCGTCTGGACAAACCTGTGCTGGCTACGGGAAATGTACATTATATCAATCCTGAAGATGCCATTTATCGTGAAATCATTGTTCGTGCTTTGGGACAAGGAGCCATGATTAATAGGCCAATTGGTAAGGGAGAAAATGCGAAACCTGCTCCCTTACCTGAAGCTCATTTTAGGACAACTAACGAGATGCTAGATGACTTTGCCTTTTTAGGAAAAGACTTAGCCTATAAAATTGTTGTAACTAATACGCAGGCTATGGCGGACCAAATTGAAGAGGTTGAGGTTGTCAAAAAAGACTTGTACACACCTTTCATTGATCGTGCAGAAGAACAGGTTGCAGAGATGACTTATGCTAAAGCATTTGAGCTTTATGGTAATCCTTTGCCTGACATTATTGACTTGCGGATTGAGAAAGAGTTGTCCTCAATTCTTGGTAATGGATTTGCCGTAATATATCTGGCATCACAGATGCTGGTAAACCGTTCAAATGAACGTGGCTACCTGGTTGGCTCTCGGGGGTCTGTTGGCTCTAGTTTTGTTGCAACAATGATTGGAATTACTGAGGTAAATCCTATGCCACCTCATTATTTATGTCCTAAATGTCAACACTCAGAGTTTATCACGGATGGTTCTTATGGCTCTGGTTTTGATTTGCCTGATAAGGAATGTTCAGAATGTGGAACTGAGTATAAAAAGGATGGTCAGGATATTCCTTTCGAGACCTTCCTCGGTTTTGATGGGGATAAGGTTCCTGATATTGATTTGAACTTTTCAGGAGATGATCAGCCGTCGGCTCACTTGGATGTACGTGATATTTTTGGAGAGCAATATGCCTTCCGTGCTGGAACGGTAGGTACTGTTGCAGATCGGACAGCTTATGGTTTTGTCAAGGGTTACGAACGTGATTACAATAAGTTCTATCGTGATGCTGAGGTTGATCGTTTGGCTATGGGTGCTGCTGGGGTTAAGCGAAATACAGGTCAGCACCCAGGTGGTATCGTTGTTATTCCAAATTATATGGATGTCTATGATTTTACACCTGTTCAATATCCGGCTGATGATGTAACTGCTGCTTGGCAGACAACTCACTTTAACTTCCACGATATCGATGAGAACGTGTTGAAGCTAGATATTCTGGGGCATGATGATCCGACTATGATTCGTAAGTTACAGGACCTATCAGGAATTGATCCAAAAGATATTCGAGCAGATGATCCGGATGTGATGAAACTTTTTTCAGGGACTGAGATTTTAGGGGTAACACCTGAACAAATTGGGACCTCAACGGGAATGTTGGGGATCCCTGAGTTTGGGACTAACTTTGTTCGTGGTATGGTCGATGAGACGCATCCGACGACCTTTGCAGAACTCTTACAGTTATCTGGTTTATCCCATGGTACAGATGTGTGGTTGGGTAATGCACAAGATTTGATTAAGGAAGGTATTGCCACCTTGAAAACAGTTATCGGTTGTCGTGATGATATCATGGTATACCTAATGCATGCAGGGTTAGATCCTAAGATGGCCTTTACCATTATGGAACGTGTGCGTAAGGGAATGTGGTTGAAAATTTCTGAAGAAGAGCGAAATGGTTATATTCAAGCCATGCGTGAAAATAATGTTCCGGACTGGTATATTGAATCTTGTGGTAAAATCAAGTACATGTTCCCTAAAGCCCATGCGGCTGCTTACGTTATGATGGCCCTTCGTGTAGCTTATTTCAAGGTGCACCATCCTATTTATTACTATTGTGCTTACTTCTCGATTCGAGCCAAAGCATTTGAGCTTAAGACGATGTCTGCAGGGCTCAATGCTGTTAAAACTCGAATGGAAGATATTAAGGAGAAGCGCCAACGAAATGAAGCGACTAATGTTGAAAATGACTTGTTTACAACGCTTGAAATTGTCAATGAAATGTTAGAACGTGGCTTTACTTTTGGCCAGTTAGATCTTTATAAGAGTCAGGCGACTGAATTTTTGATTGAAGGAGATACCTTGATTCCTCCGTTTATCGCACTTGAAGGTTTGGGTGAAAACGTTGCGAAGCAAGTAGTTGCTGCACGTGAAGAAGGGGAATTTCTCTCCAAAACAGAATTGCGTAAACGAGGAGGCCTATCATCAACCTTGGTTGAAAAATTGGATGAAATGGGCATTCTAGGAAATATGCCAGAAGATAATCAGTTAAGTCTTTTTGATGATTTCTTTTAATGGCTAAAGTGAATTGTCATCAACTTTGAGAGAATGGAGTCAGTCTCCGTTCTCTTTTTGTTTAGGTATCTGTATGTGATGATAAAAAGCCAAAGCTGATAGAAAACTTTTTTCTTCGTCTTATGGTATACTGATAGAAAATTATAGTTTCAAGGAGTTAATCATGGTTTTACCACATTTTAAAGAAAATCTTGAAAAATATGCTAAATTATTGGTTGCCAATGGGATTAATGTACAACCTGGTCATACGGTGGCCTTGAGTATAGATGTAGAGCAAGCAGAGCTAGCTCATCTTTTAGTTAAAGAGGCCTATGCTTTAGGAGCAGCTGAGGTAATTGTTCAATGGTCGGATGATATTATTAATCGCGAGCGCTTCTTACATGCCGATATGGACCGCATCGAAGAGGTTCCTGATTATAAAAAAGCTGAGATGGAATATTTGTTGGCCAAAAAGGCAAGTCGCTTAGGAGTTCGTTCTTCAGATCCAGGGGCCCTTAATGGTGTCGCTCCTGAACGTCTATCTGCTCATGCTAAGGCTACTGGGGTAGCCTTTAAACCTATGCAGGTGGCAACTCAGTCTAATAAGGTTAGTTGGACTGTAGCTGCTGCAGCTGGTAAGGAATGGGCTAAGAAGGTCTTTCCTGATGCTTCGAGTGATGAGGAAGCCGTAGATTTACTTTGGGACCAAATTTTCAAGACCTGTCGTGTTTACGAAGAGGATCCTGTACATGCCTGGAAGGAACATGCTGACCGTTTAGATGCTAAAGCACGTATACTCAATGAGGCGCAATTCTCAGCCCTTCATTACACAGCACCAGGAACAGATTTGACCCTTGGTTTGCCGAAAAACCACGTTTGGGAGTCAGCAGGAGCTATCAATACCCAAGGTGAAGGTTTCTTGCCGAATATGCCGACAGAAGAAGTCTTCACAGCTCCTGATTTCCGGCGTGCAGATGGTTATGTCTCAAGTACAAAACCACTAAGTTATAATGGTAATATTATTGAGGGAATCAAAGTAACCTTCAAAGATGGTGAAATTGTAGATATTACAGCAGACCAAGGTGACGAAGTGATGAAGAATCTCGTCTTCAACAATAATGGGGCGCGTGCTCTAGGTGAATGTGCCTTGGTACCAGATCCAAGTCCTATTTCGCAGTCTGGTATTACCTTCTTTAATACCCTTTTTGATGAAAATGCCTCCAACCATCTAGCTATTGGGGCAGCCTATGCTACCAGTGTTGAGGGGGGAGCAGACATGACAGAAGAGGAGCTTAAAGCAGCTGGTCTTAATCGTTCTGATGTACACGTAGATTTTATGATTGGTTCAAATCAAATGGATATTGATGGTATCCGCCAAGATGGTAGTCGTGTGCCTATCTTCCGAAATGGGGATTGGGTGATTTAAGTATCGTGGAGGATTTCTTATGATTGGAAGTATGATAGTTGGTTTTCTAATTGGCCTTATTGCCTCTGCTATATCAAATAGGGGTGAACGTATGGGCTGTATTGGTAAGACCTTTGTTGGATGGTTAGGTGCTTTTGTTGGTCAGCTTCTTTTTGGAAATTGGGGACCGATGCTAGCAGATACTGCTATCGTTCCTTCGGTACTAGGTGCTGTTATCTTATTAGCCCTTTTTTGGAATCGTAATAGTTAGAAATGAAAGAGTTCTGAGATATTGGTTAGATATCTAAGGACTCTTTTTCTTATTTTTTCATTCTCATATACCACTTTTAGAAAAACTGTGGTAGAGTAGTAAAAATAGCATCTATTTGGGAAGGACTAGGAATGAGTGACTTAGATAAAAACATAGCTGTAAAAAGTATGGTTGTTATGCGTAAGGCTTTTCGTACCATCGATGCCAAGGTTTCTGAGACCTTCAAAGAATTTAATTTGACACCAACTCAATTTGGGGTCATGGATGTACTTAATGCCAAGGGGCGTATGAAGATTGGTGAATTAATTGATTGCATGCTTGCTACTTCGGGTAATATGACTGTCGTCATTAAAAACATGGAGAAAAAGGGTTGGTTGATACGAAAAGCCTGTCAAACAGATAAGCGTGCTTTTGAGATTGATTTGACGGATGAGGGCCGCCGTATTATCAAAGCAGCAATCCCCCCACATCAGCGAGCGATTGAGGAGACTTTTTCCGTTTTGTCTCCTGACGAACAGTCACAATTGGTAGAGCTTCTGAAAAAGTTTAAGAATGTCTGAGCATATTTCTTTATTTTTA
>NZ_GL831113.1:53363-83337 GCF_000188295.1 Streptococcus vestibularis ATCC 49124
GGCCGGTAGCAGAGGCTTTCAGCCGAAGAGCAAGCCACCCGTTCTCACGGGTGGTTTTGACTATATGCAACAATGAAAAAAGACACCCTAAGGTGTCCTCATATTATGAAGGCGGTAGACGGATTTGAACCGACGATCAAGCTTTTGCAGAGCCGTGCCTTACCACTTGGCTATACCGCCATAACAGATACCATTCTATCGAAAAAACAAAGATTCGTCAAGCCTCTTTCATCAAATTGGCTGGTTGATTGTTCAAACTGCCTATTTACAAGAAATATAAAGAGGCTGAAAGACATTCAACTTCTTTGTATTAATTATAACTGTTGTATATTGATTACTAACACGTATGTCTTGATTATTGTCTAATCAAGTAATCAAAGGCTCCGATAGCATTTGTAGCACTAGACCCCATGGAAATAATGATTTGTTTGTAGGCGCTGTCAGTATAGTCACCTGCTGCAAAAATACCAGAGATATTTGTTGAACCAAATTTATCAACGATAATATCTTGGCGTTCATTGAGTTCAATACCACTGTATTTGAGCCAAGCAGTACTTGGTACAAGACCAATTCGAACAAAGACACCCTCAAGGTTAAGATGTTTTTCTTCATTTGTATCACGCTCAACGTACCTCAAACCAGTCACATAATCTTGACCCAGAATTTTTTTGTTGCAACGTTCTTAAGAATGGTTAGATTATCCGTTTTAGCAGCTCGTTCTTGTAAGACTTGATCTGACTTTAATTCAGGTAAGAACTCTAAGACCGTAACATGTTTAGTGATACCGGCTAAATCTAAAGCCGCTTCCAAACCTGAGTTACCACCACCGATAACGGCAATATTTTTCTCTTCAAATAGTGGACCATCAAAGTGTGAGCAGTAAGTAACACCTTTGTTGCGGAATTCTTCCTCGCCAGGAATGTTGATATTACGCCATTTGGCTCCGAGAGCTAGGATAGCAGTTTTGGATTTTAAAACGGCACCGTTAGCCAGTGTTACTTCAATGAGTTCTTTCTTTTCAATGCCAGTAGCTAATTGACTTTTGATGATATCAACGTCGTAAGATTTAGTATACTCTTCAACTTGGTCCATTAACTTAGTACCTTCTGTATATAGCGTACCAATCATGTTTTCAATACCAACTGTCTCAATAACTTGTCCTCCAAAGGTTTCTGCTAAAAGACCAGTTTTTAGTCCTTTACGGGTAGCATAAATTGCAGCACTGTTTCCAGCAGGACCACCACCAATAATCAAAACATCATAGACACCTTTATCAGCGAAAGCTTCAGCATCAAATGGGCCGTCGAGTTTTTCTACAAGCTGTTCAATACTTGCACGACCAGATGTAAATTCTTCTTGGTCTTTAACCGTAGGAACAGACAAGATACCTTTCGCTTTGACTTTACCCTGATACATACCACCTTCAATCATAGTATGTGTGATATTTAGGTTCAAAACAGTCATAATATTAAAAGCTTGAACGATATCTGGGCAATTAATATTTTCATCTGTTACAGTGATGAATTCCCCATTTTGAGAAGCTTGTGCTGAAAATTCTATAATTTCTTTTCCGACTAATGACAAAATAATGTCATCCTCTATTTTTGAAAGCCTAATTATAAACAAAATACTTATTAATCTTAAAGAAAACGATTTTATTTTTTAATGAAAGCATGTTTTTTCCAATGAGGTTATTGATTTTATAGCTTGTCAAATATCACTTTTTTTGATAAACTACTATAGTTACCTAGAGTGACAAATACTCATTTTAAGCCGATTGTGGTCTTGTTGCCGCAAGGTGGGACTGCAAGTCTAAAGCTTAGAAGAGGAAAAAACAATTTTTTAAGGAGAAATACTCATGGCAGTAATTTCAATGAAACAACTTCTTGAGGCTGGTGTTCACTTTGGTCACCAAACTCGTCGCTGGAATCCTAAGATGGCTAAATACATCTTCACAGAACGTAACGGAATCCACGTTATCGACTTGCAACAAACTGTAAAAATGGCTGACACAGCTTACGAATTCGTTCGTGAAGCAGCAGCTAACGATGCAGTAATCTTGTTCGTTGGTACTAAAAAACAAGCTGCTGAAGCAGTTGCTGAAGAAGCAACTCGTGCTGGTCAATACTACATCAATCACCGTTGGTTGGGTGGTACTCTTACAAACTGGGATACTATCCAAAAACGTATCGCTCGTTTGAAAGAAATCAAACAAATGGAAGCTGATGGAACTTTCGAAGTTCTTCCTAAGAAAGAAGTTGCACTTCTTAACAAACAACGTGCACGTCTTGAAAAATTCTTGGGTGGTATCGAAGATATGCCTCGTATTCCAGATGTAATCTACATCGTTGACCCACACAAAGAACAAATCGCTGTTAAAGAAGCTAAAAAACTTGGTATCCCAGTTGTAGCAATGGTTGATACAAACGCTGATCCAGATGAGATCGATGTAATCATCCCAGCTAACGATGACGCTATCCGTGCTGTTAAATTGATCACTTCAAAAATGGCTGACGCTATCATCGAAGGTAACCAAGGGGAAGATGCTTCTGCAGATTTCCAAGAAGCAGCTGCAGCTGATTCAATTGAAGAAATCGTTGAAGTTGTCGAAGGTGACAATAACTAATCTTTAGGATTAGTTAGGGTATGATGCCCACTAAAGATACGACAAATACCTAAGGGGCGGGGCTCAGCCCAGCCCCTTAATTTTATAAAATAAATTTGGAGAAAAACAAAATGGCAGAAATCACAGCTAAACTTGTTAAGGAATTACGCGAAAAATCTGGTGCTGGTGTCATGGACGCTAAAAAAGCATTAGTTGAAGTTGATGGCGATATCGAAAAAGCGATTGAATTGCTTCGCGAAAAAGGTATGGCTAAAGCAGCTAAGAAAGCTGACCGTGTTGCAGCTGAAGGTTTGACTGGTGTTTACGTTAACGGTAACGTTGCAGCAGTTGTTGAAGTTAACGCTGAAACTGACTTCGTTGCGAAGAACGCTCAATTCGTTGAGTTGGTAAACGAAACAGCTAAAGTGATTGCTGAAGGTAAACCAGCTAACAACGAAGAAGCACTTGCATTGACTATGCCTTCAGGTGAAACTCTTGAAGCTGCATATGTAACTGCTACAGCTACTATCGGTGAAAAGATTTCATTCCGTCGTTTTGCAGTTGTTGAGAAAACTGATGCACAACACTTCGGAGCTTACCAACACAACGGTGGACGTATCGGTGTTGTTTCAGTTATCGAGGGTGGAGATGATGCTCTTGCAAAACAAATCTCAATGCACATCGCAGCGATGAAACCAACTGTTCTTTCATACACTGAATTGGATGAACAATTTGTTAAAGATGAATTGGCACAACTTAACCACGCTATCGATCAAGATAACGAAAGCCGTGCAATGGTTAACAAACCAGCTCTTCCACACCTTAAATATGGATCTAAAGCTCAATTGACTGATGCTGTTCTTGCTCAAGCTGAAGAAGATATCAAAGCTGAGTTGACTGCTGAAGGTAAACCAGAAAAAATCTGGGATAAAATCATCCCAGGTAAAATGGACCGCTTCTTGCTTGACAACACTAAAGTTGACCAAGCGTACACTCTTCTTGCTCAAGTTTACATCATGGACGACAGCAAAACAGTTGAAGCTTACCTTGAATCAGTAAACGCTTCAGTAGTAGAATTCGTTCGCTTTGAAGTTGGTGAAGGTATCGAAAAAGCATCTAACGACTTTGAATCAGAAGTTGCAGCTACAATGGCAGCAGCACTTAACAACTAATTCTAGTTGCTAGATAAAAAGAAAGAAGTTACGTAAATGAATCGTAACTTCTTTTTTTGTTATTAAAAAACATCTGAGCATGCCCCAGACGTTAACAAAGTAATTAATGAGCGAAGGTATTTACACCAAGTAGAAGAGAGAGTGTTCCCATGATGATACCTGCAAGGATAACCCCCAGCATAACAGCTAGAACACTGCGCTTAAAGTCCCAATCTAGGATAGATGCTGCGAGGGTACCAGTCCAAGCTCCTGTTCCTGGAAGTGGAATTCCTACAAAGAGTAGAAGGGACCAGAAGACACCTTTGTCTCCAGCGGCTTTTTCAAGCTTTTGACCCCCACTATGACCTTTTTTTAGACACCAGGTAAAGAAGCCACCGATAAGAGGTTTGTCAGCACCCCACTCGAGAACACGGCGGGCGAAGAAGAAAATAATTGGAACTGGAATCATGTTTCCAATGACACAAAGAATGAGGGCCTGCCACCAAGGAATACCTGAGGCGATAGCAACAGGAACAGCTCCACGGAGCTCCACTAAAGGAATCATAGAGATTAAGAGTGCAATGATGTATTTCATGAGTAACCTTTCATAGGGAAATAAATAAGAGATAAGACTCAAAGTGAGATGAGCTTTATCAAGAGTGATAAGACTAGTACTACTGCGAAAGTGCTAAAAAGTACTTGTTGGATTAGATAGGTCTCAGCCTGTCAAAGTGGATAGAAAATTTGAATCAAACACCTTAAGTTACCTAATATTTTAGTCTTATTCATTGTATCTTATATGTTCTCTAATGACAACTTTAAAAAGCTTTTCGAGAGTATAGTTTCCCATGAGCTGACATTTTTGGTATAATAATAGTCAGTTATAGTCAAATTAGACTGGAGGAATTAAGATGGCAAGAAATACATCAGATAGTATAGAAGAATATATTAAAGAATTGCTGGGCCAGTCTGGAACTGCTGAGATTCAACGGTCGAACTTGGCAGATGCTTTTCAAGTAGTACCAAGTCAGATTAACTATGTTATCAAGACTCGTTTTACAGAGAGTCGTGGGTATATTGTTGAGAGTAAACGTGGTGGTGGCGGCTATATTCGCATTGTCAAAGTTAGATTCTCCGACAAACACCATATGATTAATGATTTGCTGCAAAATTTGGCAGATCAGCTCAGCGAGCAGGTATTTACAGACTTGATTCAGTTGCTTTTTGATGAAAAAATCATCACTGAACGTGAGGGAAATTTGATTTTAGCAACTGCTAGTGATGATGTTTTAGGCGCAGATGCGGCTGCTACTCGTTCGCGTATTCTACGCTCGCTATTACTTAGATTGGATAGAAAAGGAAATTAGATGACGACATATTCAAGAAAAATGCAGGCCATTTTCCATCGTGCTCAGCTTGAGGCAGAGCGTTTTGGAAGTCCTTTCTTGGAGACTTGGCATGTGCTTCTGGCTATGGTTGAGGTTCCAGGATCTGTAGCCTACTTAACCTTTACTGATTTTGAGGACCGTATTCGTGCGGAAGAGATTGAGACCGCTGCTGTACTAGCGATGGAGAAAAGTCCGAAAGACTTGTCTGAATCAGATATTATCGATTTACGTGCACAGTCACATGCTTTAGAGGCTATGTTGCAAGAGGCAGAGGGAATTGCTAGTGTGACTGGTGCTGTAGAGGTAGGGTCTGAACATGTATTGATGGCTTTCCTTCTTCATAAGGATTTGATGGTTTGTCGTCTCCTTGAAGTTGCTGGTTTTCAATATAAAGATGACAGCGATAAGCCTCGCATTATCGATTTACGACGTTCTTTGGAGCGTTACGCAGGTCTTAGTAAGCAAGATTTGAAGGCCATTCATGACCTTCGTAAGCCTAAAAAATCAAAGGCATCAGGAAATTTTGCTAATATGATGCAGCCTCCTCAATCTTCTACTGGGGAACTGTCAGATTACACCAAAGACTTAACGGCAGTAGCCGAGTCAGGTGCCCTTGATCCTGTTATTGGACGTGAGAAAGAGATTTCACGCATGATTCAGGTTTTGAGTCGTAAAACGAAGAATAATCCAGTTCTTGTAGGTGAAGCAGGTGTTGGTAAGACGGCACTTGCGCTTGGCTTGGCACAGCGTATTGCTTCAGGCGAAGTACCTTTTGAGTTGGCTGATATGCGTATCTTAGAGCTTGATATGATGAGTGTGGTTGCAGGAACACGTTTCCGTGGCGATTTCGAAGAACGTATGAATCAAATCATTGATGAGATTGAAGCTGATGGAAAAATCATTCTCTTTATTGACGAATTGCATACGATTATTGGTTCTGGTTCAGGTATTGATAGTACCTTAGATGCGGCGAATATTTTGAAACCTGCTCTAGCACGTGGGACCCTTCATATGGTTGGAGCAACTACTCAAGCTGAGTACCAGAAGCATATTGAGAAAGATGCAGCTCTTTCTCGCCGTTTTGCTAAGATTACAATTGAGGAGCCAAGTGTAGCTGAGGCGATTGATATTCTAAAAGGCCTACGTTCGTCTTATGAAGACTATCATCGTGTAACGATTACTGATGAGGCAGTTGAGACAGCGGTCAAGGCGGCCCACCGTTATTTGACGAGTAAAAACTTACCTGACTCTGCCATTGATCTTTTAGATGAAGCAAGTGCCACTGTTCAAGGTCGTATCAAAAAAGAAGCCAAACGTGAGATAACACCTTTGGATGAAGCACTTCTATCTGGTGATATGAAGGTTGCTGTTAAACAATATAAAGCTAGCCAAAAAGCAAAATTACCAAAACCTGCCTTGGTAGATGCAGATCAGATTATGCAAACCCTTAGTCGTCTATCAGGTATTCCTGTTGAGAAGATGACTCAGGCAGATAGCAAGCGTTACTTGAATCTGGAAGCAGAGCTTCACAAACGTGTTATTGGTCAAGACGAAGCAGTTTCGGCGATTAGTCGTGCTATTCGTCGTAACCAGTCAGGTATTCGTACTGGAAAACGTCCGATTGGTTCCTTCATGTTCCTAGGACCTACTGGTGTTGGTAAGACAGAATTGGCCAAGGCTTTGGCGGAAGTTCTCTTTGATGATGAGTCAGCTTTGCTTCGTTTTGATATGTCAGAATACATGGAAAAATTTGCGGCTAGCCGACTTAACGGTGCTCCTCCAGGTTATGTTGGATATGATGAGGGTGGTGAATTAACAGAGAAAGTTCGCAATAAGCCTTACTCAGTTCTCCTCTTTGACGAGGTGGAAAAGGCTCACCCAGATATTTTCAACATCCTCTTACAGGTTTTGGATGACGGTGTTTTGACAGATAGCCGTGGTCGTAAGGTTGACTTTTCAAACACTATCATCATTATGACCTCAAACTTGGGAGCGACTGCTCTTCGTGATGATAAAACTGTTGGTTTTGGAGCCCAAGAAATTTCTCATAATCACCAAGCTATGCAGTCACGTATTATGGAAGAACTTAAGAAGGCCTACCGTCCAGAATTTATTAACCGTATTGATGAGAAGGTTGTCTTCCATAGCTTAGAGGAAGAGCAACTTCGTGAGATTGTCAAGATTATGGTGAAACCGTTGGTATCAGCTTTGGCTGAAAAAGGGATTGACTTGAAATTCCAACCAGCTGCCCTTAAGCATTTAGCTAAAGATGGCTATGATGTTGAGATGGGTGCTCGTCCATTACGTCGTACGATTCAAACTCAAGTGGAGGATAAATTATCTGAGCTCTTACTAGGTGGTCAAGTAGTTAGTGGACAAACTCTTAAAATCGGCTGCTCGAAAGATAAATTAACCTTTACAGTAGTGTAAAAATCAAACAAAAAGACAGATTACAGGTGTAGTTTGTCTTTTTTTGTGTCAATAGGAGTCAATGTAGAGTCAATCTTTCTGTAAAGTAGGTGTAAAAGAAAAAGCCGAGCCACGCTCGACTGTAAGTATTAGAGTTTCTCGTTGACAAAGGTGACAAAGTGATTCCACCAAACCTTGAGGAAGAAGCTTTTCTTAACTTCTTTACCAGCAACCAGTTCCATGCTTGGCATGCCTTGATTAGGTAGGTAGCCTTCTCCTACAAGATCCTTATCTTCAAAGGTGGCTGTTCCCACCTTGTCTCCTGCCTTGACAGGGGCTTGCATCTGGTTGGTAGTGACTTTAATGTGTTTGTTATTGTTGGCATCTATTTTTTGGATAATATTAAAGTCAGACTTAGCGACGGCAGTGACTTGCTTAGATTTACCATCAAGGACAGAGGCTTGACTTTTACCGATGGCTTGTCCTTTTTTGGCAATGGTCTTGCTTTCCCAATGATAGACTACGTAGTTAAGTAGGTCGTTAGTTGCAGTGAAACGGGCGTAATCATCAGTATCGGTATTATCAGAATTCAAAATGACTGCGATAATGCTCATGCCACTTTCATTTGAGTGGGCCACGAAGGAAGCACCAGCCAAGTCGGTGGTACCTGTTTTTAGACCATCAACTCCTTTACGGTAACTAGGTTGTCCCTTAAGCATATAGTTGGAGGTTTTGAGTTTGTTGACACCATCAAAGTCAGCCTCAGTTTTTTTAGTGATATCGAGAATTTCAGGATATTCTTTCACCACGTGTTGCGCAATGACAGCAACGTCCTTAGCACTCATGGTGTTTTCTTCGTCAGATTTAGAGCCTGGATAGATATTGTCACCTAAGTAAGAATTATTGAGACCAGAGGCATTGACAATCTTGGCATCAGTGATACCCCAATCTTTAAGTTGGGCTTTCATCATGTCGACAAACTTACTTTCGGTTCCTCCGATTTCCTCGGCTAGAGCAATAGATGCACTGTTGGCACTGGCAATAAGGGTTGCGTCAAGAAGTTGTTTGACAGTGTATTTGCGGGCATCTAGTGGAATATTAGATACTCCGGCACTGACAGTTAGTTCAAAGGGATAGTCAGAAATATCAACTTTGCTGTTCCATTTGAGGTCTCCCTGATCTACCGCTTTATAAACCATATAGGCTGTTAGGAGCTTGGTAATAGAGCCAATTCCAGCAGAGGTAGTGGCATCTTTTTCGTATAAAATTTTGCCAGTATTAGCTTCGACAGCGACGGCATGTTTGGCTGCGGCATCATATCCTTTTTTCTTATCTGCTGCAAAAGCAGGGGCTACGCTTCCCAGACAGAGTAAGAAGGTCATCATAAGCGTAATCAGTTTTTTCATGGTTTGTTCCTTCATGTGTTTTGGATATTTATTATACCACATTTTGAGAGGAACTTAAGGTGTTGAGAATGGGCTTTTACTTACAAGACCAATTTTGAAGGCAAGATAAAACTACCTTTTGATATTTAAAAGGTAGTTTTGTGTTTACTTATTTCCTGTAAAGAAATTAACGATATGGTTCCACCAAACTTTTAAGAAGAAACTTTTCTTGATAGATTGGTTGGCTGTTACCGAAATTTGAGGGGGATCAGAGATGTAACCTGTTCCTACGAGATCCTTGTCATCAAAGGTTGCTGTTCCAATAGTGTCGCCTTTTTTGATAGGTGCTGTTATAGTTTTTGCTTTGATTTTAACAGCATCATTTTTGCTGTTTATTTTTTGAACGACTATAAGGTCTGACTCGAGCTTAGCAGAGATGGTTTGACTGTCTCCATCGGCTACCTTAATATCATTTTTCTTGACGATTTGTCCTTTGGTGTTGAGGGTTTTGATTTCCCAGTTTTGAGTCACATAATCTAGCAACTCATTTGTGGCTGTGAATCTGGCAGCTTCATCCTCTCCGCCATTGTCCGCATTCATAACAACTGTAATCAAACTCATGCCATGTTCATTGGAGTGGGCTACAAAGGATGCCCCTGCAAGTTCGGTTGTTCCAGTCTTGAGTCCATCAACGCCTTCACGGTAGTTGTCTTGCCCCTCCAACATGTAGTTGTGTGTCGTTAATTTGTTGTCACGTTCGAAATCAGTTTCGGTTTGCTTGGTGATTTCAAGTACCTGAGGATAGTCTTTGATGAGGTGGTCTGCAATAATGGCAACATCTAGAGCACTCATAGTATTTTCGTCATCTGGTTTAGAGCCAGGATAGCGGTTATCCCCAAGGTATTTATTGTTTAGACCAGAAGCGTTAAATAATTTAGCATCTGTAATGCCCCATTCTTTAAGTTGGGCTGTCATAGTGTCAACAAAGGCACTCTCTGTTCCTGAGATTTTTTCAGCTAGAGCAATTGCTGCACTGTTGGCACTACTAATGAGGGTGGCATCTAAGAGTTGTTTGACAGTATATTTTCGAGAATCTAGTGGGATATTTGAAACTTCTGAATCAACTGTTAGGTTGAATGGATAGTCTGAGATATTTACCTCAGTGTCCCAATTAATTTTACCTTGATCAACAGCTTTATAGACCATGTAGGCTGTCAGGATTTTCGTCATTGAAGCAACGCCATTAGGAGTGGTGGCATCTTTTTCATAGAGCACTTTTCCTGTAGTGGTTTCGATAGCGATCGCATGTTTTGCAGCAACATTGAAGTCATCAGTCTGATCTTGTGCTAGGGCAGGTGTTGTTAGGCCTATTAAGATTAAGGTAATCATAATGATGTGTTGTAATTTTTTCATAGTCATTCCTTTGGCTCTCATAAGTGTTTATTATATCACAAAACCACTTAAATATCTGAAATCGAGAAAAGCTTGGAGTGCAACTTATGCCGAAGCTCTGCCATTTTCGACTATAATATGGTAAAATGGAAGTTATATCAAATGAATGATATAAAGTTGACCAGTTCGTTTTTGTGGGGCTGGTTATGGATAAAAAGAGGGATCAAACATGGCTAAACAAACTTTTGAGATGACCTTTGCAGGACGCCCACTTGTTGTGGAAGTGGGACATGTAGCCAAGCAGGCTAATGGTGCCGTTGTAGTACGTTATGGAGATACAACCGTATTGTCAGCAGCTGTTATGTCTAAAAAGATGGCAACTGCAGATTTCTTTCCATTACAGGTTAATTATGAGGAAAAAATGTATGCGGCTGGTAAGTTCCCGGGAGGTTTTAATAAGCGTGAAGGCCGTCCTTCAACAGACGCCACTTTGACTGCTCGTCTTATTGATCGTCCTATTCGTCCTATGTTTGCGGAGGGGTTTCGTAACGAAGTTCAAGTCATTAATACTGTTCTCTCTTATGATGAAAATGCTAGTGCGCCAATGGCAGCTATGTTTGGGAGTTCTTTAGCACTTTCTATTTCGGATATTCCTTTCAATGGTCCCATTGCTGGGGTTCAAGTGGCTTATGCAGCGGAAGATTTCATCATCAACCCAAGTGCATCAGATAAAGACGTTTCACAGTTAGACTTGACAGTGGCCGGTACCAAGGAAGCCATCAATATGGTAGAATCAGGTGCTCAGGAATTGTCAGAGGACATCATGTTGCAAGCACTTTTGAAGGGACATGAAGCTATTCAAGAGTTGGTTGATTTCCAAAATTATATTGTTGCGGCTGTTGGTAAGGAAAAGGCTGAGGTTGAACTACTCCAAGTTGATGCTGAATTGAAAGTCGAAATCGAAACGGCTTATTATGATCAGTTAGCTAAGGCTGTTCAGGTGGAAGAAAAACTGGCGCGTGAAGCAGCAACCCAGGCTGTTAAAGAAGAGGTCCTTACTTCTTATCAAGAACGCTTCGCAGAAGATGAAGATAAGGAAACTATTCTACGTGATGTGGTAGAAATCCTTGAGCAGATGGAACATGCTGAAGTGCGCCGTCTGATTACAGAAGACAAGGTTCGTCCTGATGGTCGTCGTGTGGATGAAATCCGTCCTTTGGACGCAGAGATTGACTTTCTTCCTAAGGTTCATGGTTCAGGTCTCTTTACACGTGGACAAACCCAGGCCTTATCAGTCTTGACTTTAGCCCCTATGAGTGATACACAACTTGTTGATGGTTTGGATCCAGAGTATAAGAAACGTTTCCTTCACCACTACAATTTCCCTCAGTATTCGGTGGGTGAAACAGGGCGTTACGGTGCACCAGGTCGTCGTGAAATTGGTCATGGAGCCTTGGGTGAGCGAGCCCTTGCTCAAGTTCTCCCAAGTATCGAAGAGTTTCCATATGCTATCCGTTTGGTAGCTGAAGTCTTGGAGTCAAATGGGTCTTCTTCACAGGCTTCTATTTGTGCAGGTACTTTGGCTCTTATGGCCGGTGGGGTGCCGATTAAGGCACCTGTTGCGGGGATTGCCATGGGCCTTATTTCAGATGGAACTAACTACACTGTTCTAACCGATATTCAAGGTTTGGAAGATCATTTTGGCGATATGGACTTTAAGGTGGCTGGTACACGTCGAGGTATTACAGCTCTTCAGATGGATATTAAGATTTCAGGTATTACACCTGCCATTCTCGAAGAGGCTTTGGCTCAAGCCAAGGTAGCTCGTTTTGAGATTCTTGATGTTATCGAGGCAGTAATCGCTGAGCCACGTCCAGAGTTGGCTCCAACAGCGCCTAAGATTGATAGTATTCAGATTCCTGTTGACAAGATTAAGGTTGTCATCGGTAAAGGTGGCGAAACAATTGACAAGATTATTGCTGAGACTGGTGTCACTATTGATATCGATGAAGAGGGACTTGTTCAGATTTTCTCTAGTGATCAGGATGCTATTAACCGTGCCAAAACAATTATTTCCGATCTTGTACGTGAAGCAAAGGTTGGCGAGGTCTACACTGTACCAGTTGTGCGTATTGAAAAGTTCGGTGCCTTTGTCCATCTCTTTAATAAGACAGATGCTCTCGTCCACATCTCAGAACTAGCTTGGGAACGCACTGAGCGTGTCGAAGATGTGGTTAAGGTTGGGGATATGGTAACTGTTAAAATTATCAAAATCGATGAAAAAGGACGTATCGATGCCTCAATTAAGACCTTACTTCCTAAGCCCGAAAAGATTGAAGACGGGGAAAATGAAGGAGAGCATCGTCACCGCCGTCGTTCTCATCACAAACCACGCCACCATAATGAAAATGGTAAAGCACCGCAAAATCCTGATAAATCAGAAATGAAAGAACAGACAGAAGAATGACAGAAAATCAAGAATTGCAAGCTTTTGATGAAACCTTGAGAGAGTTTTTAACGGAACCAGACCACTTTTTAACCAGTCTGGCTTTGATTAATCACCTACAACGTACTCCCGTCTTGGCTGCCCAAGACCTCTACGCAGTTGAAGTAGAAGGCAAGAAGGTTGTTCCTGTCTTCACTAGTGAACAGGACCTACAATCTTTTAAAGCTACTCAAGAGAGTGCTCGAGAGCAAACTTGGGTAGAACGTTCGAGCTTAGATGTTTTAACACAACTGGTTCAGGCAGAGCTTTTTGGTCTTGCTTTCAATTTAAAAGAGGATGGTGATTTCTCAAATACCACTCTTTTTGCAAGCAGTGAACTCATCCAGTTTATCAACTATTTCACTCAGACCTTAAATAATCTTTTGGGTGAGGAAAACCAAAAGGCAGCTCCTAAAGATAAGATTTATCTTGTTCCAGCCTTCATTCACAAACGCGAGGAAGATGGCCAGGATGACCGTCTCTTTGCGACCATGTCGAATGCAGAGGGACAGAGTTATGTACCTGTGTTTACGAACTTAACGAGCTTTGCAAAATGGTATGGTAACGAGACTTTTGGTCTACCTTTCCGTAAGGCTAAAGGGACGATTTTGCAATGGCCACTGTCAGAAATTTACCAGCCTTCAACAGGCGAAAATGAGTTGGACAAGGTTCAAGGTATTGTCATCAATCCTTTTGATGACCAGCCTGAGTTAATCGATTGGGCTTATTTTGAAGGGGATAGCGAGTAGACCTAGTGTTCTCAACTTTCCACTTTAAAGAATAATAGGACAACAGCAAACAATAATAACAATAATGATATAAGGAGTGACCTATATGGGGTGGTGGAAAGAAAGTATTGATATTGTAAAGAAAAATGACCCAGCGGCTCGGACAAGTTTGGAGGTTCTTTTAACCTATCCTGGTCTAAAGGCTTTGGCCGCTCATCGCATCTCACATTTTCTCTGGCGCCACCATTGTCGACTGTTAGCTCGTATGCATAGTCAATTTTGGCGATTTTGGACTCAGATTGAGATTCATCCTGGGGCTCAGATTGCTGAAGGTGTCTTTATTGATCACGGTTCTGGCCTTGTCATTGGTGAAACAGCTGTGGTTGAAAAAGGAGCTATGCTCTATCACGGTGTTACTTTAGGTGGTACTGGTAAAGATGTCGGAAAACGTCACCCAACCGTTCGTGAGGGTGCATTGGTTTCAGCCCATGCTCAGGTTATTGGTCCTATTGAGATTGGGAAAAATGCTAAGGTAGGTGCAGCAGCTGTGGTTGTTGCCGATGTCCCAGAAGATGTTACGGTAGTTGGTGTCCCTGCTAAGGTCGTACGTGTTCACGGTAAAAAGGATGAAGAAGTGATTCATGACATTGAGGAAGGTCGTGAATACTATAGCGAAAAGCTAGAAGATCTTCTAAAAGCAGCAAGCTTTCACTCATCACGTCTATAAGGACAGAAAAAGATGAAACTCTTTAGTTCAAAGGTGACTCGATTGACGGTCGTGGGCCCCTTTGCCCTTGTCTACATTGCTTTACATAGAGCAGATTATAGTATGGCCGCCTTATGGTTTTGCATTGCTCTGTTATGGGCCGGTCTTGTTTTTAAGCAACGACACAAGTGAGATTTGAGTAATGAAACAATTCTTCAAGGACAATCCTTTTTTGGTCTTCTATATAGTTGGGAGTTTTCTTTCAGCTATGTCTCTCTTGGCTCAAGGTCAGCTAGTTGCGGCTATTTGGATTATAATTCTCGTTATACTCTTGTGTTTGTACCTAAACCATATCAAGGATAAAAAATAGTTTCCAGTTAATTGAAAGGAATCTCAAGTGATTAAAATTTATGATACGATGACACGTTCGCTCCGTGATTTTGTACCTTTGACAGAAAATGTTGTCAATATGTATATCTGCGGACCAACAGTTTACAATTATATTCATATCGGAAATGCCCGTTCAGCAGTAGCTTTTGATACTATTCGTCGTTATTTTGAGTATTGTGGCTATACAGTCAACTATATTTCCAACTTTACGGATGTAGATGATAAAATTATTAAGGCAGCCAATGAAGCTGGTATTTCGACCAAAGAATTATCAGACAAGTTTATCACAGCCTTTATGGAAGATACCGCACAACTTGGAATCAAACCAGCGACACAAAATCCTCGTGTTATTAACTACATGGATGAAATTATTGCATTTGTGTCAACCTTGATTGATAAAGGTTTTGCTTATGTTGCTGAAGGTGATGTATACTTCCAAGTAGCTAAGTCAAAAAATTATGCAAAATTAGCTAATAAGACCTTGGAAGATCTTGAAATTGGTGCTAGCGGACGTACGGATGCTGAGACAGATCGTAAGGAAAATCCTCTGGATTTTGCCCTTTGGAAAGCTGCCAAAGAAGGAGAGATTTCTTGGGAAAGTCCTTGGGGACCTGGACGTCCAGGCTGGCACATCGAATGTTCTGTTATGGCGACTGAAATCCTTGGGAATACTATCGATATCCATGGTGGAGGTGCGGACCTTGAGTTCCCACACCATACTAATGAAATCGCACAATCAGAAGCCAAAACTGGTAAGACCTTCGCTAATTATTGGATGCACAACGGTTTTGTTAATGTGGACAATGAGAAAATGTCAAAATCCTTGGGTAACTTTGTGACTGTCCATGATATGCTTAAGACGGTTGATGGGCAAGTGCTTCGCTTCTTCCTAGCGACACAACAGTATCGTAAACCAATTAACTTTACCGAGAAAGCTATCCATGATGCTGAAGTCAATCTCAAGTATTTGAAAAATACGCACAGTCTTCCCTTGACAGATCAGGTGAATCAAGATGAGTTGCAAACTTATCTTGATGCTTTCCAGGTGGCTATGGATGATGACTTTAATACGGCAAATGGTGTGACTGTTCTGTTTGATATGGCCAAATGGATTAATTCAGGCAACTATGATGAAACTGTTAAAGATGCTTTTGAAAAAATGCTCCAAGTTTTCGGTATTGTTTTCGAAGAAGAAGTTCTTGATGAAGATATCGAAAAACTCATTGAAGAGCGTCAGGCAGCGCGTGCTAACAAGGACTTTGCGACAGCAGACCGCATTCGTGATGAGTTAGCTGCTCAAGGTATCAAACTTCTTGATACCAGGGAGGGCGTGAGGTGGACACGTGACTAAATACCTTGATGTCAACCTTATTAATGGTATTGCTCTCGCCTTTGAGGGAGATGCTGTTTATTCCTTATACATTCGCCGTCACCTGATTTTTCAAGGACAGACTAAGCCAAATCAATTGCATCGTCTAGCTACACGCTATGTTTCCGCCAAGGCTCAAGCTAGCCTCATTGAAAAAATGATAGATCGAGAGCTTTTGACTGAAAAAGAGCTGGACATATACAAACGAGGTCGTAATGCTAAGAGTCATACCAAGGCTAAAAATACGGATGTTATTACCTATAAAATGTCAACAGGTTTCGAGGCAGTTATGGGTTATCTTCATATGACCGAGGATGTCGACCGCCTAGAAGAGTTGGTTACTTGGTGCATTGATGAAGTTGAGAAAGAAATCTAAAAATTCTGCTGAGAGCAGGATTTTTTGTTATTTAAAATTAATCTAGATTGTGAAAAAATAATAGATTATGTTAATAGTGAGGCATCAGCTCCGTAAGTTGATTTTTCTTCAGTTGAAGCCAAGGCAGAACCAACCAATCAAGTCAGCTCAGTGGGACCTCAACGTCATTGATGGTTGTCTCTTCAAGTGAGACAGATGAGGGTCTTCTTGAGGTACATTCTCAAGTTGATATTGTAGAGACGAGTGTTTCTATGACTACATCTTATTCAGAAGAGGCTCGTGTCCAAGATTTTGGTGAGGATCGATCAGTAGCTGCATCTGAGCGAGGAGAGGCAAGCGCAACATCTGAAGTGGCTTAAGAAACTGCTAGCTCTCTTGCATCGACAACTGCAGAAATAAGTCAGTTGGATAAAAATACAGAGTGAGAGTTTGACCTATTCGTCAAAAGTAACCTTTACAGACGGACTTATCTCAGAGATTTCCGGAAACAGTTCAACAAGCACAGACTCAATTGACATCTTCCAAACAGTAGGTAAAACCATTACCTAGGCTGAGAGAAAGATTGCAGAATCAATTGCAGATCCAGATACAATTGGTAAGCAGGTTTTGGCTGCTGCAACGCTTGTTCTGGTTCTTCTAGTGCTTTATCTAGTAGTAATTACATTTATTTAACATGCTTTGCCCTCGTAAGAGGGCTTTTTTTATGATAGAATGGGCATATGAAAACAACTAAAGAATCAAGCCTAGATATTGTTTATGGTGTGCATGCTGTAACGGAGAGTCTAGAAGCTAATACTGGAAACAAACTCTATATTCAAGACGATCTTCGAGGGAAAAATGTGGATGCTATTAAGGCTTTGGCAGCTGAAAAGAAGGTTTCCATCTCTTGGACACCGAAGAAGACCTTGTCTGATATGACAGGTGGGGCTGTTCATCAAGGTTTTGTCCTTCGTGTGTCAGAGTTCGCTTACTCTGATTTCTCAGTTATTATGGATAAGGCTGAGCAAGAGGAGAACCCTCTGATTCTCATTTTAGATGGACTTAATGATCCTCATAACTTTGGTTCTATCCTACGAACGGCTGATGCTACCCAGGTGACAGGAGTTATTATTCCCAAACATCGTGCTGTAGGGGTAACCCCTGTAGTTGCCAAGACATCAACAGGGGCAGTGGAGCATATTCCGATTGCGAGAGTGACTAATCTGAGCCAAACCCTTGATAAACTTAAAGAATCAGGCTTTTGGGTATTTGGTACAGATATGGACGGTACACCATCTCATAAATGGAACACAGCTGGTAAGCTTGCTCTTATCATTGGTAATGAAGGTAAGGGAATTTCTGCTAACATCAAGAAACAAGTTGACGAGATGATTACTATTCCTATGAGTGGCCATGTGCAGAGCCTAAACGCCAGTGTGGCAGCTGCAGTTCTTATGTATGAAGTTTATCGAAACCGATTGTAACTATGAAAAAAAGAATACTTCTGGTTGATGGTTATAATATGATTGCCTTTTGGCAAGAAACCCGTCAACTCTTTAAGGCCAATCAGCTTGACGAAGCTCGTGAAACACTGATTCGTAAGCTCAATCATTATGCCAACTTTGAGCATATTGATATCATCTGTGTGTTTGATGCCCAGTTTGTTCCAGGGAGCCGTCAGCGCTATGATCAGTACCGTGTTAGTGTTATTTTTACTGAGGCAGACGAGACAGCCGATAGCTATATTGAGCGCTCAGCAGCTGAAATGAATACTGTTCAAAATCTAGTTGAAGTGGCGACTAGTGACTTGAATGAACAGTGGGCCATCTTTTCTCAAGGAGCTTTACGTGTTTCAGCGCGTGAGTTGGAGGAGCGTGTTAATACCGTTAAGTCGGACTTAGACAAGATGTCAGCACATATTGACTTAACAACCCCCAAGTTACGTCCATGGGATGAAACACAATTAGGAAAATTACAGAACCTTTTAAATGAAATAGAATAGAGGGATATATGACATTTAAAATTTTGACAGATTCAACAGCAGATCTAGATGAAAAATGGGCTCAGGAGAATGATGTTGAACTTATTGGTCTGACCATTACGCTCGATGATATTACTTATGAGACCGTTGGTCCTAATCGATTAACGAGTGACCGTCTCTTGGAAGCTATGCAAGAAGGAGGTCAACCGACCACAAGTCAGGTGAATGTTGGTCAATTTGAAGAGGTTTTTCGTCGTCATGTTCAAAATGGTGATGCTCTTCTTTATCTTGCCTTCTCATCAGTGCTTTCAGGTACTTATCAAAGTGCTGTTATGGCGCGTGACATGATTTTAGATGAGTACCCAGAAGCTGTCATTGAGATTGTAGATACCCTGGCGGCAGCAGGTGGAGAAGGTTATCTTTCTATCTTGGCGGCAGAAGCTCGTGGCCAGGGTAAGAGTTTATCCGAAACGAAAGCCATGATTGAGGACATTCTGCCACGTTTACGGACCTATTTCTTAGTTGATGATCTCTACCATCTTATGCGTGGAGGTCGTCTTTCTAAGAGCTCAGCAATTATTGGTAGTTTGATTAATATCAAGCCTCTTCTTTGGCTAGACGCTTCAGGTAAGTTGGTTCCTTTGGCTAAAATCCGTGGACGTAAAAAAGCCATTAAAGAAATGGTCCTGAATGCTACTCAGGATATTGGACATAGCACAGCGATTGTCGCTTATGCTAATGATTTTGCAGCTGCGAAGAATCTAAAAGAACGATTGTTAGCAGTTGACGGCATTGAACAAGTTCTTATTATGCCACTTGGACCAGTTATTTCTACCCATGTCGGACCAGATACCTTAGCCGTCTTTACGATTGGTGAGGAAGCTAGATAGAAAAAATCAGATAGGTTTTCCTATCTGATTTTTTCGTTGTCTGAAATGATGTATCAATAGAAAATAAGAAGATAAATCATACAAAATGAATAGTATATTTAACATGATGTAAAACAATGCTGTAATAAATCTATAAAATGGAGGGAACAAAATGAAGGAGTCAAAGAAAAAGTAGCTAGCACGATGGATGAACGTGCTCAGTTAATCAGTAACAGCATCTGCTGCTGGAGGTTATGGAGTAGCCATGATTGGTATATTTGTAACGATTATGGTTACTGGTAAGACACACTCCGTATACTTAGCTCAGTCATTATTAATTATTACTTTCTTTGGATCTATGAGCGTGGTCGTAGTGCATAGCGTATCACGAAATGGGCATCCACGGTTACTGGACAAAAAATTGAGAAGAAAGTGTTCGTATTATCCTGAGTAATGTTGCTTTTTGGAATTGTTATATCATCAATTGGTTTGTTAAGTTTAGTACAGTCGATTGAGATGAATAATAATATTATGAGTAGTGTAGCATTTTTGACATTGGGTTTGATCCTTATTTGTGACGGATTGGTTATCATCAAAAAAATCAGAAAAAACCGTCTGGAAGAACTAGAAGACGAAGCATAGGGTTTTTAAATGAAAAATTTAAAATTAAAGTCAGCACGTGTGGCAAAAGACCTCACTCAACAAGGCTTAGCAGATGCTATAGGAGTCTCTCGCCAGACCATCTCACCTATTGAAAAGGGAGACTACAATCCGACCATGGATTTGTACATTGCCATCTGTAAAACATTAGACCAGCTTTTTTGGGGGAAGCTGAGGACTAGTTTGCATCCCTTAGAAGAGAGGTCGCTGGGGGTATTCTATTACCTAACTTATAAAACGGGAGCTAAAAAAATAAAAGAAAAAACACCTCCAAATGACTTGCCTTGGACGTGTTTTTTTGATATTATGTTAGACGGTATTGTTTACCCCATTTGAAAGGCCCCGGAACCTTCCAAATACTTTTTGATGGGAAGGAACACCCATCACTCGTAAACAAAAATCGAACTATATATAGGAGAAATCATGAACAAAACAACATTTATGGCTAAACCAGGCCAAGTTGAACGTAAATGGTATGTCGTTGACGCAACTGATGTGCCACTTGGACGTCTTTCTGCAGTAGTTGCTAGCGTACTTCGCGGAAAAAACAAACCAACTTTCACACCACACACTGATACAGGTGATTTCGTAATCGTTATCAATGCTGAAAAAGTTAAATTGACTGGTAAAAAAGCAACTGATAAGATCTACTATACTCACTCAATGTACCCAGGTGGATTGAAACAAATCTCAGCAGGTGAACTTCGTTCTAAAAACGCTGTTCGTTTGATTGAAAAATCAGTTAAAGGTATGCTTCCACACAACACTCTTGGACGCGCACAAGGTATGAAATTGAAAGTCTTCGTTGGCGGTGAGCACACTCACGCTGCACAACAACCAGAAGTACTTGATATCTCAGGACTTATCTAATTCTAAGAGGAAAGGAGCAATAATATAATGGCACAAGCACAATATGCAGGTACAGGACGCCGTAAAAACGCCGTTGCACGCGTACGTTTGGTTCCAGGTACTGGTAAAATCACAGTTAACAAAAAAGATGTAGAAGAATACATCCCACACGCAGACCTTCGTCTCGTTATCAACCAACCTTTTGCAGTTACTTCAACTGAAGGTTCATACGACGTACACGTTAACGTTGTAGGTGGTGGATACGCTGGTCAATCAGGTGCGATCCGTCACGGTATCGCTCGTGCACTTCTTCAAGTAGACCCAGACTTCCGCGATTCATTGAAACGCGCTGGACTTCTTACTCGTGATGCACGTATGGTTGAACGTAAGAAACCAGGTCTTAAGAAAGCTCGTAAAGCATCACAATTCTCAAAACGTTAATCAATACGATTATATCAACGTTTCAAAGCACTTTGCAAAGATTTTGCAAAGTGCTTTTTTGTCGATTTTTGAGCTAGAATAGCTTTGTGATAACCTTCTGATAACCTCTTCTAAATTTTAAAAATCATGATTTATTTTGCTTTATTGAGATAATCTGCAAATTTGTCAATAGAGTTTTTCTCACCAGTTTTTGTAGTGTGAGTATAGACATCTAATGTCATCTGACTGCTTGCGTGGCCAAGTCGTTTTGATGTATTAGAAGGGTCGATTCCAATTTCAGACATAAGTGTTGCATGTGTATGTCTGAACCCATGTGGGCTAATTGGTTTTAATTTATGCTTTTTAATGATTCGATTCAGTACGTTATTAATGTAGTCAGCATGAAGGGGCTCAATTTTGTCATTGCTTGATATGTAAGAGAACATATATTCGTTACTAATATTCAGCTTTGTAAGAGGCAACTGAGATTGTTCTTTTAGATAGAAATTTCTCCATTGTTTAATAATATCGATTGTCTCATCATCAAGATAGATTGTGCGAACTGAAGATTCATTCTTTGTGCTCTTTTCAATCGCTTTACCGTCAATTCTTCCTAGACTTTTATCTATGTTTAAGAGATTGCTGTCAAAGTTAATATCAGCCCATTTTAAAGCGTATAACTCCCCTTTTCGTAGTCCACTAAATGCAAGCAGTCTAAATAAAGCAAAATGTTTAAATGGCTCAGTTTCTTTCACTATATCAAGGAAATGATGTAATTCCTCCAGTGACCAAAAATTATCTGATCTAGTTTTTTTGATTTTAGGCATGATAACATTCTTCATTGGATTTCGATCAATGTAGTTCATGTTGATTGCAAAATCAAAAATTTTTGAGGTATAGGATTTTATCTGTTTGATATTTTTGAAAGTCTGAGAATTTTGTGTAATAAAGTTTTGACAGTCTAAAGGACTGATTTGGTCAATAAATTTATCGCCAAATATTGGTAGAATATGTATTCGATAGATATTCTTAGTTTGGGAAGAAGTTGTTTCTTCAACGGTACCAACATAGGCATTAAACCATTCTTGATAAAGTTCTTTATAAGTGACTTTGGGGTTAGGTTTGTCGGTACTTACTGTGGGGGCAACGACACCAGCTTCTAAACGAGCTTCGTACAATTTTGCCTCTTTTTTGGTTTTGAACCCTCTCTTTAAGTGCCTTTTTTTCTTTCCATAAGCATCTAAGCCAATGTAAAAGCTGACATAGTATAGGATTCCTTTTTTTGTTTTGTATTTGTGTATAGACATTTTTCTCCGTATCTAAGTTTTCGGAGCTTATGTAATTGAGAAATGAGTGTCTATCTATTTTTTCTATCTTCTTGGCGGATAGCGTATTCGTCTGTTTTAATCCAGCTCTGCCAAACTTTAGAATCTTTATTTTGGTGATTCATATAATCTATAAACTCAGACATAAAACGTTTGTTTTTCTCAGCTAGATATTCTGAGAATATATGACGAAATTCATCTGAAAAACTATCATCAAGTGGTAGTGTTAATGCCCTTTCGCCAAATTCGATGCTCTTCTTTAACTTCTCCATATCGCTTTTAAAAGGTGTCACAGAACCAATTTTAGATGTTTTGAAACTATCTGTAACAATTTTAAGATTTGATGGAGCGTGTGGGTTGCTATCAAGTCCCATAATGTAAGCGACGGAAACATTAAAGTATTTTGCCAATTTTTCAGCATTATCTTTTTTAGGTTTGCGGATTCCTTGATTGTATCCAGAAAGTGTAGGATAGGCTATATTTGTAGCTTCGCTAATTTCTGTCAATTTTTTTCCGCTATTTTCTATCAGTTTAGTAATATGATTCGTCATAAGAACCTCCTTTTTATCATTATAACACATTTTATTCTTTTTGAATAAAAAAGCTTGACAAAATTCAAAAAGGATATATAATTCAAAATGAATAACAAATTAAATGGTTTCGGAGCTTATTTAATTTAGAAATGAGGTGTGAATTTATGTCGGAAACTACTTTAGTTGTCCAGCTTCCTAAAGAATTAGAGAAGCAATTACGTGCTCACTATGATGAGATGATTTCAAATGCTGTAGCAAGAGTATTTGAAGATAAAGAACTTTATAAACCTATGGTTCGTATGTCAGGTTTGTCTAGGTGGTTAGATGTATCTACGACAACAATCCAAAAATGGACGAAAGAAGGAATGCCAACCATGGTGATTGATGGAGTGACTTTATACGATAAAAGAGCAGTAACACGATGGTTGAAGCAATATGAAAGATAGGTACTCGTATGAATGGTGTTCAGTGGATCAAGATAACAACAGATATATTTGATGATGAAAAAATTCAGCTAATAGAATCAATGCCAGAAGGAGATACTCTTATTGTAATATGGTTTAAAATTCTGGTGCTTGCAGGAAAGCAAAATAATAGTGGCATATTAAGTCTAGGGAACAAGGTTTATTACACAGAAGAGATGCTTTCAACAGTGTTTAGGCGAAAGGCTACATCTGTAAAATTAGCTCTCAGCATGTTTGAAGAATTTGGCATGATAGAAATCATAGATGGCGCTATTACCATTCCAAAATGGGAGAAACATCAGAATATAGATGGACTAGAAAAGATTAGAAAACAAACTAGGGAACGTGTTGCTCGTCATAGACAAAAACAAAAAGCACTAATTACAGGCGAGCCACAACTCGTTTTAGACTGTAACGTTACAGTAACGGATGAAAATGATAATGTAACGCAAGAGATTAAGAACAAGAGTAAGAATAAGAAAGAGATTGAGAATATACTGGATAATAGTTCTAGAAAGCCTGAAACTTATATTCCACCCAAATATTATTCTTTGTTAGAATCCATTTCTTATAAGTACAATGATAGATTTTTGTATCCTAACAATTACACTTTAACACATGCTCAGAAGATGAAGATAGGCGAGTATTTGGCTAGTGGGTATGTAACTAGTGATGAAGTCATTAGCATGATTGAACGGATTCCTGAGGATGCGACGTCTCCTTTGGCGTATTTATTTAAGTCTATGGAGAATTTAAAGCAGGAACGTATGCTGGAGTGCAAAGCTATTGCCCATGAAAATGCCCGAAAGAAGTATATGATAAATGAGTAGATATAGGACTGTTCTAAAGAAATGTTACATCACTGAGGAGCAAAATGAAATAGTGAATAACTTGATTGAAATGACAAATCATCTAAGTTTTTCCTCTTATGCCAGAAAAATGTTATTTAAGAGCTCGCCTATTTATCTTCAATTTGATTTTGAATCTTATCATGACTTTATATTTCAAGTTAGAAGAATTATCAATAACTTACGTCAGTTAGAAAGAATAGCAGAACAAAGTGAGGATTTGGATAATGTAAGGATATTTCACTACTGCGTTGAGCTGATGATAGAATATGAAAAGAAGACAAGTAAACAAGTGAAAGAACTTGTAAAACGACTAAATAAGAAAACGAGGTGATAGGACCATGAGAATAAAATCTGTGTTGAAACAGGTGTTTTTGACGGAAGAAGAAAATAAAAAATTAAATGATTGTATGAGGAAGGAAAATATTCGTAATTTTTCTGAGTTTGCTAGACAAAAATTAATACGAACAGATTTGAACATCCAAAAAGTCTCTTTTGAAGGTTTAGTTCCTTTAACAGAAGAGTTGGAACAAGTCGGAAAGAATATCAATTCTATAGCCCGTCTTGCAACTGTAGTTGGGAGAATAAGCTATGAAAACAAAATGGATATGTCTATTTTGATGCAAAAAATAGTTGATGTGATGGAGGAAAAAGATGTTTATTTTCAAAAGTAATATGGATAAGGATTTTGATCAGATATGTGAATACATATTGAAATTAAAGCGAGCAGAATTATTTCTTCATGGAATTAAACAACAAGATAAAACGAAGGCTCGTTTGTATCATGCGATGCTGGAATACTATGATGCTAACCATAAAAAAGAAAGACATATGAGAATTTTAAAATAAGGAAACGCTGTTAAAAATTTTGCAGCGTTTTTTATATATCTTCTTAAAATATTTGTACACACAAATGACAGTCAAATTGATTTTTGGGATTATTTTATCGAGAAGGAAAGATTTCTCATAATATGACTTTGCGAGCTCAGAGTCTGTATACACACACTCCCAAAATCATCCTAAAATTTGTATACACAAAGTGTATGTACTTTTTGGGATGATTTGAATTTTGGGGAATCCCCAAACCCCTGATGAATTATACGAGCAAAAAAATTTGGGAGTAAGTTTTAGAAAGAACTATTCTAAAGTATTTAAAATCTGACTTTAAGTAAATTTTTTATTATGTGACTATTAGCCTGTCTCACTCCGCTAGGTGCGAGACAAAAAAATACCCGCTATGCGGGTGTGTACTGACCCCCAAAAGTTAGACAGAAAAAATCTAACTTTTGGGGTCAGTACAAAAGCGTTTTTATTGTATAAAGAATATCAAATAGTTTGAGGGTTTTACTTGTCGCTGTATTTCTTCACTATCCTTTTTGTAATACTCCTGCTTTGTTCCTGAAATATCTACAGTGAATACGTCATCCTTGAAGGTATAATTCTCTTTTCGGTTTATGATATTAGAGCCAGTCGGTTCGATTGTTGCACTGTCTTTATCAATTGTAAAGGTGTCGGCCTCTCCTTTGTTGCTATTTCCTTTGTTACCTGAAATGGTAAAGGCAACTTCATTTCTACTCTCGTTTATTCAACGGTATTCGCCATCTAAAGAATTGCTTGATTGGTTAGAGCATGCAATTAATAAAATTGTAGATAGAGACACTAAAAGTAATGTGATAAATCTTTTCATTTACATACTTTTTATTTCTATATTATATTAAAGAAACATTACATAAGTAAGACAGTAATTTTTTAGGTTGATCTCTTTCTTTCGGGAAAATCATTATGTTTCGGAAAGTCAAGATTTTGTTATTATTTATGATATACTGGTACCGTAATTATATCCTTACAGAGGTTAAGTAAGGGTTTCAGTACACGTCAATAGATGTCAAAATATTGATTTTAAGCGATTTTTGATTTTTGGAAACTCATTATATCGCACTACAAATCAATAAAAACTGTACCTTTTTTAGATAAATATATTATCTGGATATTGAAGTTAAGCCCTGCTGTCATTTCGATGGCAGGGCTTTTTAATATTTGGTACACTAACTTCTTATCTGTATTTTGGTGGATTTTAAGTTGACATCTACAAAGTTTAATGTTAGAATACATTCAAAAATATATTTGAATGAGGTATTTTATGATTCAAAATGTTGTTACTTCAATAATCCTGTATTCTGGGACAGCCGTAGACTTACTTATTATCCTAATGTTATTTTTTGCCAAAAGAAAAAGCAGAAAAGACATCATTAACATCTATTTAGGACAATTTCTAGGCTCTGTTAGTCTAATATTGCTAAGTTTGCTTTTTGCATTTGTCTTAAATTATATTCCTAGTAAAGAGATTTTAGGTTTACTCGGTTTGATTCCAATTTTCCTAGGTCTCAAAGTTTTGCTTTTAGGAGATTCTGATGGAGAAGCTATTGCCAAAGAAGGTTTGCGCAAAGATAATAAAAACCTGATATTTCTAGTCGCTATGATTACTTTTGCAAGTTGTGGTGCTGACAATATTGGTGTCTTTGTTCCATATTTTACTACCTTAAATTTAGCAAATTTGATAGTAGCTTTACTTACCTTTCTAGTCATGATTTATCTCTTGGTTTTTTCTGCCCAAAAATTGGCACAAGTCTCTTCTGTTGGAGAAATTTTGGAAAAATATAGCAGATGGTTTATTGCCGTTGTTTATTTAGGATTGGGGATATATATCCTGATTGAAAATAACAGTTTTGACATACTATGGACTATATTAGGCTAGGAGAAAATATTATGAAAAAAGATAGTATCTGCCAAGTGAATGTTATAAATCAGCAAAATATTACAACCGCAACGAACTACCTTGAAAAGGAAAAAGTCCAAAAATCACTTCGCATTTTAACAAAATTTACCGATAATAAACAGATAAATATCATCTTCTATCTTCTTGCTGTTGAAGAACTCTGTGTCTGTGATATAGCCTGTTTACTAAATCTCAGTATGGCATCTACTTCCCACCATCTTCGTAAACTAGCCAATCAAAACATCTTGGGCACTAGAAGAGAGGGGAAAATTATATATTATTTTATAAAAGATGAGGAAATCAGGGATTTTTTTAATCAACTAGGATAACAACTATTTTTACTACTTTTCCATGATTCTAGGGAGCTACTCTATGAAATTTTTTGATGAAAATTACTCACAAGAAATAATATATAGAACTGTTTAAATATCTTCAGGATAGAAAAAGAAATTGTCCAGGCACGAAGAAACTGTATATTTGTTGCTAAACTGTACATCATCTTTATGATACAGTATTTCGTATTTCTCAACTACATAAGCTCCGAAAACTAAAATGTGATAACCCTTTGATAACCTCTCGATTTTCAAAAGGATTATATATGTAAATATTGAGGATTTATCTCTTAAAATTACTTGATTTTAGTGATAATTTACCATAAATATCATAATGTAGAAAAAACCAGGTCTTAAGAAAGCTCGTAAAGCTAGCCAGTTCTCAAAACGTTAAGAACCAGCTACAATACAGAATTTACAACACTTCATGGTTCACACCATGGGGTGTTTTTTTGATGATTTTTAACAAAATTCACACCATTACTTTTTAAGATTACGATAGGCAATTTCTCCAACAGCCATTGGAATAACATTCGAAGTATTGACATAAGTCTTTGTTGTAATCGTGTCACTATGGGTTAGAGCTTCAGAAATAGCTTCAATAAATGTTTCAGCATGTTTAGCTAGCGGTGCTCCGGTATGTTGCAGTTTATGAGGTGTAGCATGTCTAAGTTCTGGATGACGACGTTTGACAGATTTCATTTTATTTTTAAGATAGTCAGAGTGTAGAGGGCTATTAACATTACTCTTCATATCGATATAAGTAAAGACATATTGTTCATCGGATTGGATAATTCCAAACTTTGATAGTTCGTATTTTTGTTGTTTTTCCCAAGAGGTAAGAAGCTGAAGTAAGTCATTAGAAATAGAGAAAATAGGCTAGCAAAAACCTATTTCAGGAGAAAATAAAGTAAATCTCTCCACAATAAAACACATACTATCAAGGTTTTGTAATACCTGATAGTATGCGTTTTTAGAATTTTAAATCCTGATTGCTTAGTCTCTTTTTCATTATAGTTCCGTTTGATTTATAGTTTTATTAATTCTATGGAGATTCATCATTTTGAGTAATAATAGTGCTTCCAGAAGTTAAAGATTCCATTTTATCCTTCAAGTGTCTGTATTAGATAATGTGTTCTAAATTTACTATATCTTGTTAGGATTTGAGTAGAATCATTGATAACAGAGTGTTGCAAATCTAGTTAGCTGAATAATTTATATTTATCTATTTTTCTAGTAACCAATCTATGATATTTTTCTTCTCAATACCATTGTAATTTGCTGTGGGCTGAATCGTATCCATTGTTAATAGATATTTTGGGAATTGATCTTTAATGGCTTCTAGTGGTCTAAGTTCTCTTTCTAGTGTTTCTGGAGCAAGTGTTGTTTCACTGACTTGATAATAAGTGTAGTGACCAACATCAGTTACAACAACAAAATCAACCTCATATTTATCTAAATTACCAACATATACTTGCGAATATCTACGTCTCAATTCCAAATAGACAATATTTTCCAAGATATGGCCAATATCTTCTTTGTGGTCTGGCAATAAGAGGTGTCGTAAACCTAAATCAACGGGATAATATTTTTCTAAGCGTTGTAATAATGCTCTGCCTTTTACATCAAAACGTGGAACGGAATAAAAAAGTAAACTGTCTGTCAAAGTCGTCAAATAATTTTCCAAAGTATTATGGGATATTGAAACATTTTGGCTGACCAGGGTATTGCGAATCTTATTTGTTGATATTAAGCTACCTGTACTACTGAGAAGGGTTCGGACAATGCGTTCAATAATAGTAGGATTTGGATTTCCCAATCTAGTGACAATATCATTTAACAGTATTGAGTTATATATTCCTCTGAGATAGTCAATTTTTTCAGCGTAAGATGATGTTTGCAATAAGTAAGGGAAAGCACTAAAGAGATAATTGTTAAAAATTTCTGTTGTATTCAGATTCTCTGAGAGAGATTGCCCTGATAGGTATTCTTCAAATGACAAAGGAAGGACCTCTATCTCAACATACCGACCAGTCAAGTTTGTAGCTAATTGACTGCTCATAAAGTAGGCGTTTGATCCAGTCAAATAGAGGTCAACATTTGGCAAGATGAATAGACTGTCTGCTACTAGTTCAAATTTTTCAACATGTTGAATTTCATCTAAAAAGATATAGTATGTTTTCTCCTTAACTAACCGCTCTTTTATATAAGTGAATAATGTTTGAAAATGTCGCAGTTCATAATAACTCAGATCTTCAAAATTGATGGATATAATCTGATCCTCGTCTACCCCAGTTGCTAGTAACTCCTCTTTATAGAGTTGAAAAAGCACAGATTTACCAGCTCGTCTAACTCCACTTACAACCTTAATGATTTGGCGGTCACGATGTCTTCTTAAAAAGTCTAAATAATGTGGTCTTTTAATATAGTTCATAATAGTTACCTCAAAGATAGTATAATACAAATAGCAATTATTTTCAAATATTTGGAAATAATATTTTATTTTTTTGATTATTTCTAAGTATTTAGAAATAATAGATGGGGCTATTTAAAT
>NZ_GL831113.1:83875-101619 GCF_000188295.1 Streptococcus vestibularis ATCC 49124
GTCAACTGTAGTGGGTTACTAAAAAGTCATACTCTGGAGAGGACAAGTTTTGTTCTCTCCTTATAAATAATCGTTTCATTTTGAAAATCAGGAAAGCGTTGTTAACGGATCCAGTCAAGCAAATAATAGCCAAGAAGTCAATGCAATGTTTGGTGGTTTCTTCTTTATCGTTATCTTCCTATCCATTATCTTTATAGTTGGTGCTGTATTAGTCATCTACTATAAACAAATCTCAGAAGGTTATGAAGATCGTGAACGCTTTGTCATCTTGCAAAAGGTTGGTTTGGATCAAAAACAAATCAAGCAAACTATTAACAAGCAAGTCTTGACTGTCTTTTTCCTTCATGTAATCTTTTCCTTTATCCATCTAGCATTTTCTTATCACATATTAAATTTGATCCTCAAGGTCATTGAGGTTGTGGATACAGCTATGATGTTAACTGTAACTCTTTCCGTTTGTGGTGTCTTTGCCCTTATCTATGTTTTAATCTTTATAATTACTTCAAGAAGTTATCGTAAGATTGTCTAAATGTAAAAAAATGTTATGCTAGCAAATGACTAGAATATAGTCAAAAAATAAAGGAGACAAAATGAAAGAAAGTTATTTTGACGGAGGAATCCTAGATTATATTGGATACTTTATCTTAGCAGCCCTAATTAACTTACTTACCTTTGGTATCGCAACATCTTGGGCGGTTTTCATGATACAAAATTGGAAAACCAAACATACGGTAGTGGATGGTCAACGTCTATACTTTGACGGGACTGGAGCACAACTGTTCGGTAACTGGATTAAGTGGTTTCTTCTAACCATCATCACGTTTGGAATCTATGGCTTCTGGTTGAACATAAAAATGGAGCAATGGATTGTTAAACATACTCATCATGTTTAAGCATTAAAACGGTATCTTCTTTCAGAGGAGATATCGTTTTTTCTTCTTCGGAGAAGGAAACAAAAATTTCTTCTTTTCTCTATCATTTAAATTAATTGATTTCTTCAGAGAAAGACTGTAAAATTTTTGATATAATGTCAAGGATGGTCTGATAGATATTTAAAAGATAATGTTCAAAAGAATTGCAGGTGGAAATTAAAAATATGTAAGATTGGACAGAAGTCTTTCTACCATCATCCATGCGGAAACAAATTATATGAAATAAAAGGAATAACCAATGACCGGAAACTATTCAACACGTGAATACCTAGAGAAATTATATGATGACCTTCATGTTCGATTAAGAGATACAGTGATTTTGATGTGTGCGATTTTTATTGCCTCTATAGGTCTAAATATGAATTCAACAGCTGTCATTATTGGAGCTATGCTGATTTCCCCTCTTATGACACCGATTGTTGGACTGGGATTCGGTTTAGCTATTTTTGATACGCGTTTAATCAAACAATCTCTAGAGGTTTTATTTATTCAAGTATTGGTCAGTTTGCTTGTATCGACTCTGTATTTCTGGATTTCTCCCTTATCTTATGCAAGTAGCGAGTTGATTGCACGAACCTCTCCAACCATTTGGGATGTTGTCATTGCTATTGCTGGTGGGATAGCAGGTGTCATTGGTTCAAGGAAAAAAGAAGCAAACAATATCGTGCCAGGAGTAGCCATCGCAACAGCTCTAATGCCACCTATCTGTACTGCGGGCTATGGTTTAGCTAATGGAAATGTACGATATTTATTTGGGGCTCTCTATCTTTTCTTGATCAACTGTGTCTTTATCATGATAACCAATATTGTTGGAACAAGAATTTTGATGAGAAAATCTCCTTTAAGTTCATTTAAAGAGCTAAACATTAAAATGAGAATTGGGTTGATATCCTTGATTGTATTATTGATTGTTCCGGCTAGCTATTCAGCAGTCACTCTGACGATGGATCAAGCACGAAAAGAAGGGATCAAACAGTTTGTAGGAAAAGAGTTCGCCAATCACACGGTTATTAATCAAGTCTACAAGTCAAGGAACAATGAATTGGTCTTGACAGTTGTTGGAGATCCAATTTCAGAAGAAGAATTAGAAACCATTCGCCAAAAACAAGCCTCTTACGGTATTCAATCTGTTCAATTGAAAGTCAATCAAGTCCATAATTCGACAAAATTAGATAGTGAGACGACCAAGGAATTTTACGAAAACATTGACAAGTATATCGATCAAAGACTCTCTGAAAAAGATTCACAAAACGATCTCGTAAAAGAAAATGAAGCAGACAAGGAGTGAGGACGATGAACTGAATAGGTTTTTATGCCGTATTTTTCTTCTTTCTTACCTATAACAAAATAAAATTGATGAATACGAGATTTTTCTTTAGATGAAAGAAAGTACATTAAAGTATTTTACTGCAAATTCAATTTATAAAAAACAACTTAATAAAAAATGGCTTCCTTTTGCGGAATATTGCGATTCTTGTTATCTCATGCTTGGTTTTAATCCAGACCAGGAGGGGCAAGAAGGGCAGATTATTTGCTACAGTCATGACCCTGATGAAATTATCTATGTGGCAAAAAGTTTTACGGAGCTGATTGAAGGGATAATGGAAGTGATCGTATAAAAGAAGGTAGTATATTCCCCTATTAAAAAAATATTGATTCAAATTTTATGAAATTAATCAGTAGATATCGTTCTGAAAATCCTTGATATTACGCTATTTTTAGTCCAACTGAAACCCATACTTTCCAAACCAGGTCTTAAGAAAGCTCGTAAAGTTAGCCAGTTCTCTAAAAGTTAAGAACCAGCTACAATCCAGTATTTACAACACTTCATGGTTCACACCATGGGGTGTTTTTTTGACGTTTTTTAACAAAATTCACACCATCATTTTTTTGCTACGAAATGCGATGTCACCTACAGTTTGATTGACGGGATCATTAGTGTTGTTATAAGTCTTTGTAATTTCTTTGTCGCTATGAGTTAGAGCTTCTGAAATTATTTCTAGCGAAACCTTATCTTGTTTTGCGAGTGTGGCACAGGTATGTCTAAGTTTGTGTGGAGAAGCTGTTTACTCAAAGTCTAATAACTACGGTAATATCAATTTTTTTAAATATTTGACCATAGGTTTAGTTTTACTCTTTGAGGTTAATCACTCAAAGTAAACCAATCTCATCTATTTGTGCCTAAGCTTTGGGGAGGTTTCTTACTCTCGTGTTTAGGAATAGTGAGAATAGGCTGGTATTTCATCTTTATATATACGAATTATAGAATATATTAAAAAAGTTTTAAAGAAATGTTGACAGATTTATAAATAGTGTTATAATCTATAGATATCAGGAGATATCAGGAGATATCAGGAGATATCAGGAGATATCAGGAGATATCAGGAGTCCTGATAAAGAATATAATATCCAATAGGGGAGAAATAATTATGAAAAAAGTATTGCTTACATCAGCAGCAGTTCTTGCAGTTTTTGCAGCGGGAACTCAAGTTTTTGCACAAGGTGAAAATCCAAAGAACTCAAATCAATTAACTCAAAAATCATATGTTTCTTGGGCTGATGCAGCAGCAGAGGCTAATGCTCAAGTAGATGCTCATTCAGCAGATATCGCAGCAGAAGCTCAAAATGATCCTACAGTTAAAGCGGCAGCCAATGCATTGGCTCAAGCACAAGATACTGTAGGTCACAACCACGAGTCAGATGTGGCAGCTGCTCAATCTAAATATGATGAAGCTCTATCTAATGCAACTAACGCTGTTCGTAATAAGTACATTCAAAAATTTCAACAAACTTACGTTGATGCAGCTAAAGCTGAAGGACGTTACTATAATGAGAGTGGTGTAGAAGCTAACCGTACTAATGATCAACGTATTGAAGATGATTTGATTGCTAATGGTAAAAAAGCTGCAAATGATAAAGCAGAAGCTAAAACTGCTCCATCAAAAGAAGATATGAAAAAAGCTCAAACTTCAGCAGAAAAAGTTAAAAAAGCAGAAGCAAAATCTAAAGCAGCTAAAGAAAACAAAGCTGGTTCTAAAGCAGAAGCTAAAACTCTTCCAAACACAGCAGCTGTTAAATAATTAATCGTTATTGCTGAAAAGAATATCACTGGGGCTTAGGCTTCGGTGATATTTTTCTATAGATAAAGAAAAGGATTTCATATTTCATGGGTAGTCATAATCGTAAATCTACTGGATCTCTCAAAAAACTGATTGTTGGGATTTCAGCCTTAGTGATTGCTGCTTTGGCGATTTTCCTTGGATTCCAGTATATGTCGCCAAAGGCGTCATCTTCTAATGGCGTTAAGAGTGCTTTGACTACAAAAAAAGCAAGCACTTATAAGATTTCAGATGAGGAAAAATCTTATTTAAAGAACAAATTTGATGGTCTTACTGCAACTAACCCTGACGCCATAGCCTATATTTATGCTCCTGGTACACAGTTGGATGAGCCGGTTGTACAAACTAAAGATAATTCTACATATTTAGATAAAACATTTGAAGGAGGTAATGAACCTCTGTTTGGTACTGTGTTTATGGATATGGACAATAAGAAAGACTTTAGTGACCGTTTGACTTGGCTCTTTGGTCATGCTCGAGGAAGTCAGGTAGAAGACCACCGTATGTTTAATGATGTTAACTATTACAGTGATCAGTCGTTCTTTGATAACCACAAATATGTTGTTATAGAAACCCCTCAACGTAAGTATTATTATGAAGCTCTGGCTATGGTTATCGTGCCGGAGGATACAGCATTTTATCGTACGTCCTTTAAAGATGATAAAGACTTTAAGGAACAATTGGATATTATTTATAATACAGCTGATGTTAAAAACAAGGATTTGAAGGTTAGTGCTTCAGATAAATACCTCGTTCTGTCCACTTGTCGTGAGGAGGATGCAACGATTCGTGCTAATCTCTACTTGCGTCAAATTCCAGATTCTGAAATGACAGATTTTGTTGCTAAGCATGGCAAAGATTTGGAATATAAACCAACACGTTAATAATTAAGGGAACTCTACTTCTTATGAAGTAGAGTTTTTATCTTGTCTAAGAAAACTGATCTTTTCAATCGTCGTGGAATTGAGATGTAACCTTTTATTAATCTTTTTGATCATCTATGGATAACATTTTTTGTTACACTAGGAGTATGAAAAAGGAGATTATGATGAAACAGAGCCAAGCTAAAAAGCAGGACAATGCGATGACTAATAAGATTTTGATGGGGTTGATTACTCTTGTCTTAGGTTTGCTTTTTCTTGAAATTTTGATTATTCATAGTAAAAATGAGCAGCAAAAGAGTGCTTCGAATCAAGTACAGACAGCACGTATCATGGCTAATGGGGACTTACTTTATCATGACGGTCTCTATATGAGTGCCTTACAGGCAGATGGTAGCTATGATTTCACGGAGAATTTTACATATGTGAAGCCATGGTTAAAGCAGGCTGATTTGGTCTTGGGTGATTTTGAGGGAGCTATCAATCCTGATTATCCTTTGTCAGGCTACCCTTTGTTTAATGCTCCTCAATCAGTGACCACAGCTATTAAGAATGCTGGCTATGATGTTATGGATTTGGCTCATAATCATATCTTGGATTCTGGTTTAGAGGGAGCTTTTACAACGGCTGATGCTTTTAAAGAGGTGGGCATTGACCCTGTTGGTGTTTATGAAAATCCTGTGCGTGATAAGGCGCCACTCCTCATCAAGAATGTTAATGGGATTAAGGTTGCAATACTTTCCTATGCTTATGGTTACAATGGCCTAGAGTCGAACTTGACGGATAAAGAGGTTGCAGACCACTTATCGAATTTGGATGAAAAACGTATGAAAGCCGAGATTCAGCGTGCAGAAAAAGAGGCTGATGTTACGGTTATCATGCCACAGATGGGTGTGGAATATCGTTTGGAGCCGACAGATGAACAGATAACACTTTACCATAAGATGATTGATTGGGGTGCCGATATTATCTTTGGAGGTCACCCTCATGTGGTTGAGCCTTCTGAGGTGGTTAAAAAGGATGGACAGCAAAAACTTATTATTTACTCAATGGGGAATTTCATTTCTAACCAACGAATAGAGACCATGGATGGTGTGGATAGTGCAGAGTGGACAGAGAGAGGTGTCTTGATGGATGTGACTCTTGAGAAAAAGAATGGTCAAACCACGATTAAGACTGCTCAAGCACATCCGACTTGGGTTAACCGTACGCCTAAAGGAATAACTTCGCCAGAGGGATATCCTTTATATACTTATCAAACCTATATTTTAGAGGATTTCATTAAAGGTGGAAAATACAGAAATAAACTAGATGAAGAAACCAAAGAGCGTATAGATGCTGCCTATAAAGAAATGAATGCTCACGTTAATTTAAAATGGCAATAAAGCTAAGATATCGCCTGGATTTGGCGATATTTTTTGTTTATCGACAAGTTACCCACAGACTTATCCACACCTGTGGATAAGTCTGTTGATAGTGTTGAATGTTGATTTTTCAAGGTTTTATAAGAAAGATATTATTTAGGTTGTGAACAAGTTTATCCACAAGTAGTTGGGTCAAAGAGAGGATGTTTTCATAAACGATATTAGTTAAATTCCTTGGAAACATTCGTCTTTTTCAAGAAAAAAGAGGCAATTTTCATAAAAAATAGCATTTTTAATCAAAATATGCTAAAATTATACAAAATAAAATGATGGAGGCTTCTCATGAAAGCGATTATTACAGTTGTAGGTAAGGATAAAGCGGGTATTGTTGCAGGTGTTGCGACTAAGGTTGCAGAGCTTGGCTTGAATATTGATGATATTTCTCAAACAGTCCTTGATGAATTCTTCACTATGATGGCGGTTGTATCATCGGAAGACAAACAAGATTTTACACACCTACGTGCTGAATTGGAAGCCTTTGGTGAGTCATTGAACGTCAAAATCAACATCCAAAGCTCAGCGATTTTTGATGCTATGCACAACTTGTAAGATAGGAGTAGCTTAAAATGGATATTAAACAGGTCACAGAAACCATTGCCATGATTGAGGAACAGAACTTTGATGTTCGTACTATCACCATGGGAATTTCACTCCTTGATTGTATTGATTCAGATATCGATAAGGCGGCAGAAAAGGTATACAACAAGATTGTATCTAAGGCTAAGAATTTGGTAGCTGTTGGTGACGAAATTGCAGCTGAACTTGGTATTCCTATTGTTAATAAACGTGTGTCTGTTACTCCGATCTCAATCATCGGTGCGGCAACAGATGCGACAGATTATGTACCTTTTGCCAAGGCACTAGACCGAGCAGCTAAGGAAATTGGCATTAACTTTATTGGTGGTTTCTCTGCATTAGTTCAAAAGGGATACCAAAAAGGTGATGAGATTCTTATTAATTCTATTCCACGTGCGCTTGCTGAGACTGATTTTGTCTGCTCATCTGTTAATATTGGTTCAACAAAAACTGGTATTAATATGACAGCGGTACGTGATATGGGACGTATCATTAAAGAGGCTTCTGAGGCAGATCCAATGGGGCCAGGTAAATTGGTCGTCTTTGCTAATGCGGTTGAAGATAATCCATTTATGGCAGGCGCCTTCCACGGTGTTGGTGAGGCTGATGTTGTAATCAATGTTGGGGTTTCAGGTCCTGGTGTTGTGCAACGTGCTATTGAGAAGGTTCCAGGTGAAAGTTTTGATGTTTTAGCTGAAACAGTTAAGAAAACCGCCTTTAAAATCACACGTGTAGGGCAGTTGGTTGGTCAAATGGCTAGCGAGCGTCTAGGTGTCGAGTTTGGTATAGTAGACTTATCTCTTGCACCAACTCCGGCAGTGGGTGATTCGGTAGCTCGTGTACTTGAAGCGATGGGGCTTGAAGTTGTTGGGACGCATGGTACTACTGCGGCTCTAGCTCTTCTTAATGACCAAGTTAAAAAAGGTGGTATTATGGCATGTAACCAGGTCGGTGGTTTGTCAGGTGCCTTTATTCCAGTTTCTGAAGATGAAGGTATGATTGCAGCGGTTCAATCTGGGCATATCAACCTTGAAAAATTAGAAGCCATGACGGCTATCTGTTCTGTTGGTCTAGATATGATTGCCATTCCTGCTGATACGCCAGATACAACAATTGCTGCCATGATTGCTGATGAAGCAGCTATTGGTGTCATTAACCAGAAAACAACAGCCGTTCGTATTATTCCTTATGGTAAGGAAGGTGACATGTTGGAACTTGGAGGTCTTCTTGGCTATGCACCGGTAATGAAGGTAAACAAAGCATCATCGGCTGACTTCATTGCGCGTGGTGGCCAAATCCCAGCCCCTGTTCACAGCTTTAAAAACTAAGCGGATGATAAGTGCTTTACCGAATTGGTAAGGCATTTTCTGATGATTTTGCTAGCTAGATAGTCGGGTGGATTTGTGCTATAATGAATTCAAAATGACGGAAAGAAGGAGGGGTTATGAGTAAGGTTAAGTTGTATATTGCGAGACACGGCAAAACCATGTTTAACACCATTGGTCGTGCACAAGGTTGGTCTGATAGCCCTTTGACTCCGTTCGGTGAAGAAGGTATTCGTGAATTGGGGGTAGGTCTGAAAGCAGCAGGTATTTCTTTCAAGGCCGCATATTCTAGTGATTCAGGTCGAACGATTCAAACCATGGATATCATTTTACGTGAGGCGGGTTTGGAAACCATTCCTTATAAACGTGACAAACGTATCCGTGAGTGGTGTTTTGGTAGTTTAGATGGTGGCTATGATGGTGAACTTTTTTATGGTGTGCTACCGAGAACAGATGCTTTTCAAGGTAAGGAGTTACATGAGGTAACTTATCCTGAGCTTGCACAAGGTATCCTTGATGTGGATACGGCTGGTTGGGCAGAGTCTTGGGAAGTACTCAGAAAACGTATTATAGAAGGGTTTACAGCTATTGCAGAAAATCTTGAGAGATCTGGTGGTGGTAATGCTATCGTTGTTAGTCACGGTATGACCATTGCAACCTTTGCTTGGTTAATTGATCCTTCTGTCGAGCATCCTTCATTGGACAACGGTTCGGTTACTGTTGTTGCTTATGAAAATGGTAAATTTACATTAGAAGCGCTTGGCGATATGACCTATCGTCAGGTTGGGCGAGAGATAATAGAAAAAGAAAATGGTAAAAAATAACTATCCAAGTCGCCGTAAGGCGAAAAAGCAAACTAACTGGTTTTTGGTTATCAGTGGTGTCTTGATTACAGTTCTTTTAGTTGCAGCAGGACTTTATTCAGTATTTGGTGTCAGTCGTACGGTCCAACAAACCAATGGATTATCAGTAACAAAAAGTAGTAAGCAAGCTACCGATGCGACTCAAAGCAAGGATACAAAGGGACTACCTGACGTATCTCCTAAAGACTGGCAATTGCTTTTGGTAAATCGAGATAATAAGTCTAAAGAACTTAATCCTGAGCTTGCTAATGTCGATGGTGTTTCTGTAGATGCAAGAATTGCTAAGAACGTTAAGCAGTTTTTAGCAGCTGCTCAAGAAATTGATCCAAGTTATCACTTGATATCAGGTTATCGTAGTGTTGCTTATCAGACAGAACTTTATAACAGTTATGTTCAGCAGGAAATGGCTGCTGATCCGACTTTGACAGAGTCTCAGGCAGAGAAGAAGGTTCAGACTTATTCACAGCCACCAGGTGCTAGTGAGCATCAGACAGGTCTTGCGATTGACATGAGTACTGTAGACAGCTTAAATGAAGCAGATCCAGATACTGTGGCTAAGGTCAAAAAGTTAGCGCCAAAGTATGGCTTTGTTCTTCGTTTCCCAGATGGTAAGACATCGTCAACAGGTGTGGGTTATGAGGATTGGCATTTCCGCTACGTTGGTAAAGAATCAGCAGAGTACATGACTGAACATAATATTACTTTGGAAGAATATTTGGCATTATTAAAGGAGAAAACTAAGTGAGACGACGTTTTAAACTAACAGCCTTCATAAGCTTAGTTGCTCTTTTCGCTTTAGGTATTCTCTTGCCTTTGATTCTTCATGCCTCTACAGATGATAATGCTCGTTCGGTAAAGGTTGCTTATACGCAGAAAGGGTTTATTGAAAACTTAGCACCAACAGCACAAAAAATGTCTAAAAACTATGGTGTCCCTGCGTCAATTCTCCTTAGCCAAGCTGCATATGAATCGAATTATGGTAGTAGTCTCTTATCTGTTAAATACCACAATATCTACAGTCTCCCTGCTCAGCCAGGACAAGAACATATCTATCTAAAGGATAATGTTTACAGTAAAGGCAAATGGCAATATCAAAAAGTAGATTTTGCAGTTTTTAGAGATTGGTCAAGTTCTATGATGACTTATTTAGAAGAACTTCGCCAAGGAACGTGGGGCGAGTCGACCTATAAAGAGGTGGCTGGAACGACTAGTTATAAAGTTGCAGCAGAAAAACTACAAGCTGCGGGTTTTAGCAGTGATCCAGATTATGCCAAACACCTCATATCTATTATTGAGACCTCTCATTTGTCAAAATATGATTGATAAGATTAGAGTACCTCTGAGGTGCTCTTTTTTTGCTTTTCTAGGTCTTAAGATGTATTTTTAGCACTCTTACAAAAAGAGTGCTAATTTTTTGGTTTTTTGGGTTGACATGTTCAAGTTTAGGTGTATAATAGAATCATAAGTTAGCAGTCGACGTGTTAGAGTGCTAACAAATAGAAATGAGGTGACATCGTGATTACGCAAAGGCAAAACGCTATTTTGAATTTGATAGTTGAGATGTTCACTCGTACACATGAACCGGTTGGTTCTAAAGCGTTACAAGAATCAATTGATTCGAGTTCAGCGACCATTCGTAATGACATGGCCAAGCTTGAAAAGATGGGCTATCTTGAAAAAGCTCATACCTCTAGTGGGCGTATGCCAAGCCGAGCAGGTTTCCAGTATTTCGTTGCTAATTCTTTGAATCTTGATACGATTGATGAACAAGATATTTATCAAGTGGTCAAGGCCTTTGATTTTGAAGCCTTTAAACTTGAAGATATCTTGGATGCAGCGGCGAAGCTGCTGGCAGAAATGACAGGATGTACAGCAGTGATTCAAGATGTGGAACCGACACGACAACGTCTGACTGGATTTGACATTGTTCATCTATCCAATCACGACGCTTTAGCGGTTCTTACTCTAGATGAATCTAAGCCGGTGACAGTTCAATTTGCTATTCCAAAAAATTTCTTGTCTAGTGATTTGGAAACTCTTCATAAGCTTGTTCAAGAACGTTTTTTGGGAAACACTGTCTTAGATATCCATTACCGACTGAGAACTGAGATTCCTCAGATTGTGCAAAAGTATTTCAAAATAACAGATAATGTTCTAGATTTGTTTGATTATATCTTTTCACAACTTTTTAAGGAATTGATTTTCATCGAAGGTAAGGTTGCATCACTGACTTATGCCGACTTAAAAACCTATCAATTTTTGGACAATCCACAACATGTGGCACTTGAGCTTCGATCAGCTATCTCCGATGATGAAGTGACCAAGATTTCGGTTGCAGAATCAACTGAAGAAGTGCTTGAAAATGTCACAGTTATGAGTCATAAATTCCTGATTCCTTATCGTGGGATGGCACTCATGCATGTGATTGGTCCAGTTGAAATGGATTATCGTCGCATGGTTAGTTTGGTCAATGTTATTAGTAGAGTTTTGGTTATGAAGTTGACGGATTATTATCGTTATCTCAATAGTAACCATTATGAAGTTAATTAAGCTATAACGTTTTAAAAAGTATAGAAAGAGGTGAATGCCTTGACAGAAGATATTAAAAAAGAAGAAGTAAAAGAAGAGGAAGCTACCGAGACAACTGAAGAAGTTGTAGAAGAAACAAGGGAAACTTCTGAGCTTGAAGAAGCACAAGCGCGTGCGGAGGAATTTGAAAATAAATACCTTCGTGCCCATGCAGAGATGCAAAATATTCAACGCCGTGCTAATGAAGAACGTCAACAATTACAAAAGTATCGTAGCCAAGATTTAGCAAAAGCAATCTTGCCATCACTTGATAACCTTGAACGTGCTCTTGCTGTTGAGGGTTTGACTGATGATGTCAAAAAAGGTTTGGAAATGGTGCAAGAAAGTTTAGTGCATGCTCTTAAAGAGGAAGGAATCGAAGAAATTCCAGCTGATAGTGATTTCGATCATAACTTCCACATGGCGATTCAAACAATGCCTGCAGATGATGAACATCCAGCAGACACGATTGCACAAGTTTTCCAAAAAGGGTATAAACTCCACGAACGCGTTTTACGCCCAGCTATGGTAGTTGTATATAATTAATTGAAAACTTGTCCGAAATGACAGAAAACTATGAATGAAAGATAAAAAAAGCAAAATAGAAATTAAAGTAAAAAGGGGAAAACATATGTCTAAAATCATTGGTATTGACTTAGGTACAACAAACTCAGCAGTAGCAGTTCTTGAAGGAACTGAATCAAAAATTATCGCAAACCCAGAAGGTAACCGCACAACTCCATCTGTTGTGTCATTCAAAAACGGTGAAATCATCGTTGGTGACGCTGCAAAACGTCAAGCAGTAACAAACCCAGATACAATCATCTCTATCAAATCTAAGATGGGGACTTCTGAAAAAGTTTCTGCAAACGGTAAAGAATACACACCACAAGAGATTTCAGCTATGATTCTTCAATACTTGAAAGGTTATGCTGAAGATTATCTTGGTGAAAAAGTAACTAAAGCAGTTATCACAGTTCCTGCTTACTTCAACGATGCACAACGTCAAGCAACAAAAGACGCTGGTAAAATCGCTGGTCTTGAAGTAGAACGTATCGTCAACGAACCAACAGCAGCAGCCCTTGCTTACGGTTTGGATAAGACTGATAAAGAAGAAAAAATCTTGGTATTCGACCTTGGTGGTGGTACATTCGACGTATCTATCCTTGAACTTGGTGACGGTGTCTTTGACGTATTGGCAACTGCAGGGGATAACAAACTCGGTGGTGATGACTTTGACCAAAAAATCATCGACCACATGGTTGAAGAATTTAAGAAAGAAAATGGAATCGACTTGTCAACAGACAAGATGGCTCTTCAACGTTTGAAAGACGCAGCTGAAAAAGCTAAGAAAGACCTTTCTGGTGTCACTTCAACACAAATCAGCTTGCCATTCATCACTGCTGGTGATGCTGGACCTCTTCACTTGGAAATGACATTGACTCGTGCGAAATTCGATGATTTGACTCGTGACCTTGTCGAACGTACGAAAACTCCAGTTCGTCAAGCCCTTTCAGATGCAGGATTGAGCCTGTCAGATATTGACGAAGTTATCCTTGTCGGTGGTTCAACTCGTATCCCTGCCGTTGTAGAAGCTGTTAAAGCTGAAACTGGTAAAGAACCAAACAAATCAGTTAACCCTGATGAAGTAGTTGCCATGGGTGCTGCTATCCAAGGTGGTGTTATCACTGGTGATGTCAAAGACGTTGTCCTTCTTGATGTAACTCCATTGTCACTTGGTATCGAAACAATGGGTGGAGTGTTCACAAAACTTATTGACCGCAACACTACTATTCCAACATCTAAATCACAAGTCTTCTCAACTGCAGCAGACAACCAACCAGCCGTTGACATCCACGTTCTTCAAGGGGAACGCCCAATGGCAGCAGATAACAAGACTCTTGGACGTTTCCAATTGACTGATATCCCAGCTGCACCTCGTGGTATCCCACAAATCGAAGTTACTTTCGATATTGATAAGAACGGTATCGTATCTGTTAAAGCGAAAGACCTTGGAACTCAAAAAGAACAAACAATTGTTATCCAATCTAACTCTGGTTTGACAGATGAAGAAATTGAAAAGATGATGAAAGATGCTGAAGCAAATGCTGAAGCAGATGCAAAACGTAAAGAAGAAGTAGATCTCCGTAACGAAGTTGACCAAGCTATCTTTGCGACTGAAAAAACAATCAAAGAAACAGAAGGTAAAGGCTTCGATACAGAACGTGATGCTGCTCAATCAGCTCTTGATGATCTTAAGAAAGCTCAAGAATCAGGCAATCTTGATGACATGAAAGCTAAATTGGAAGCTCTTAATGAAAAAGCTCAAGCTCTTGCAGTTAAACTTTACGAACAAGCTGCAGCAGCACAACAAGCTCAAGCAGGAGCAGAAGGTGCACAAACAGCAGATAACTCAGGCGACGACGTCGTAGACGGGGAGTTTACTGAAAAATAAGATGCAAAGCCCGTTAAAACCTCACAGTGAAAATAGGAGATTCGACGCAGAAACTTTAGTTTCTAGGAAGATTTATCTTTTTCACCAAGAGGTTAGGGGGTGCTCAATTCTGACTAATTAGTAAATGATAGTAAGAAATCCAGAGGTTGCAAACCAGCCTCTGTTTTTCGCTAAAATAAGTGAATATAAGATATAGTTTTACTTCGTATCATAACAAATAAATATAGAAAGGAACAAAGAGTGTTCGTCATTGAACACGGGCTATGGATTAAGCCAAAAAGAAAGTTGGTTTCAAGGAACTGATAGTTTATCTTCAAAACTATTACTTTGGCTTTCTCCATTAGATGCCCTTTGTATCTAAAATTATGAACAATACCGAATATTACGATCGTCTTGGGGTATCTAAGGATGCCTCTCAAGATGAAATTAAACGTGCCTATCGTAAGATGTCTAAGAAATACCACCCAGACATTAATAAAGAACCAGGTGCAGAAGAAAAATATAAAGAGGTCCAAGAGGCTTACGAAACTCTAAGTGACGACCAAAAACGTGCAGCCTATGACCAATATGGACCAGATGGTGCGAATGGTTTTGGTGGTCAAGGAGGCTTTGGTGGCTTCGATGGTGGTGCAGGCTTTGGAGGCTTTGAGGATATCTTCTCTAGCTTCTTTGGTGGTGGTGCTACTCGTAACCCAAATGCTCCACGTCAAGGTGATGACCTTCAGTACCGTGTCAACTTAAGCTTTGAAGAGGCGATTTTTGGTGCAGAAAAAGAAGTGCACTACAATCGTGAAGCGACATGTAAGACATGTTCGGGATCTGGTGCAAAACCTGGAACAAGCCCTGTAACTTGTGGTCGCTGTCATGGTCAAGGGGTTATCAATGTTGATACGCAAACACCACTTGGTATGATGCGTCGTCAAGTAACCTGTGATGTCTGTCATGGAACAGGTCAAGAAATTAAGGAGCCATGTCAAACTTGTCACGGAACAGGACATGAAAAACAAAGCCATAAAGTATCTGTCAAGATTCCAGCAGGTGTTGAAACAGGTCAACAAATCCGTCTTGCTGGTCAAGGTGAAGCTGGTTTCAATGGTGGACCTTATGGAGATCTCTTTGTAATCATCAATGTTAATCCAAGCGATAAATTTACGCGTGATGGATCAACAATTTACTATACACTTAACATTTCCTTTGTCCAAGCAGCCCTTGGTGACACTGTCGAAGTACCAACAGTTCATGGAAATGTTGAGATGACCATTCCAGCAGGAACTCAAACAGGCAAAACTTTCCGCCTAAAAGGAAAGGGTGCTCCACGTCTTCGTGGAGGTTCACAAGGAGACCAACACGTTACAGTTAAGATTGTAACTCCTACGAAGCTAAATGATGCTCAAAAAGAAGCTCTCCTTGCATTTGCCAAAGCAAGTGGTGATGAAAAAATCGCACCACAGAAAAAAGGTTTCTTCAATAAAGTAAAGGATGCCTTAGAAGATTTATAAAGGAAGGACGCTTAATGCGTCTTTTTCTTTTTTTTGCCAGAAACTGTATGGGGTCAGTTGGCAATCGATCTACTTTTTATCCTTAAAAAAATCTGATATGATAATTTCATGGTTAGATACAAAGCGACAATTTCCTATGATGGTACACTCTTCTCAGGTTTTCAAAGACAACCAAATGCACGTTCTATTCAAGAAGAACTTGAAAAGACTCTATTACGGTTAAATAGTGGTACTCCTGTCACCGTTCATGGAGCGGGTCGTACAGATGCAGGTGTTCATGCCTATGAACAAGTTATCCACTTCGATTTACCTCAGGAGCGAGATCCAGAGAAGTTACGTTTCGGTTTAGATACACAGTGTCCAGATGATATTGACATTGTTAGTATCGAGCTTGTATCGGAGGAATTCCATGCACGTTATAACAAGCATAGTAAAACCTATGAGTTCCTAGTAGATGCAGGGCGACCTAAGAACCCCATGATGCGTAATTATGCTACCCACTATCCCTACCCTCTAAGTCTAGCTCCTATGCAAGAGGCTGCTATGGAATTGGTTGGCACACATGATTTTACAGGCTTCACAGCTTCAGGGACCTCTGTAGAAAATAAAGTGCGTACAATTACCCAGGCAAGTGTATCTATCGATGAGAAAACTGGGTTTTATATCTTTACTTTTTCTGGGAATGGCTTTCTTTATAAGCAAGTTAGAAATATGGTTGGAACATTGTTGAAAATTGGAAATGGACGCATGCCAGTTTCGCAAGTGAAGACCGTGTTGGAAAGTTGTGACCGCAATCTTGCGGGGCCAACCGCAGCAGGTAATGGGTTATATTTGAAGGAGATACGATATGAGAGATGAATTGATTTTAGCGATTTCAGGGAATGATATTTTTAGTGGTGGCGGGCTTCATGCGGATTTAGCGACCTTCACCACTAATAAACAGCATGGATTTTTGGCTCTTACCTGTCTAACGGCAATGACTGAGAATGGTTTTGAGGTCATTCCGGTTGATACTAATGTTTTTAAACAACAACTTGACTCACTAAAAGATGTCCCATTTTCAGCAATTAAAATTGGTTTGTTGCCTAACGTTGAAATCGCAGAGTTAACGTTGGATTTTGTTAAAAACCATTCTGATATTCCAATTGTCTTGGATCCCGTTTTAGTATGTAAGGAGACTCATGACGTTGAAGTTTCTCAACTACGTGATGAATTGGTTAAATTTTTCCCTTATATCACGGTTATCACTCCGAACTTACCTGAAGTCGAACTGCTAATAGATAGAAAGGTCAAGACTCTTGATGACATGAAGCATGCGGCTAGCTATCTCAATGAATTAGGTGCTAAGACTGTCGTTGTCAAAGGTGGAAACCGCTTGGATGGTAATAAAGCGATAGATGTTTTTTATGATGGAACAGACTACAAATTGTTTGAAGAAGCTGTGCTAGACAAAAACAATACCGGTGCAGGATGTACATTTGCTTCAAGTATAGCTAGTGAATTAGTTAAAGGATGTTCAGAAACTGAAGCTGTGGCAAATGCTAAAGCCTTTGTTTATGAATCAATTAAACAATCAAATGAATTTGGAGTAGTTCAATATGCAAAATAAGAAAACAAAAGAGCTAACATTATTGGCTATCTTAACAGCTTTATCAGTGACCTTTGGATTCGTAGCTAAAATTCCAACTCCGACAGGGCTCTTAACCTTGGTAGATGCGGGAATCTACTTCACAGCCTTCTATCTTGGGAAGAAAGAGGGGGCAATTGTGGGCGGGTTGTCTGCTTTTCTGATAGATCTGCTATCATCTGCTCCGCAATGGATGTTTATCAGTTTGTTAATCCATGGTGCACAAGGTTATTTTGCTGGCTTTAAAGGGAACTATCGTATCCTAGGCCTTCTGATTGCAGCAGTTGTGATGGTGGGTGGCTATGCACTTGCTTCAGTATTTATGTATGGAATAGGAGCTTCAATCGCAGAAGTAATTCCTAATTTCTGCCAGAATGCCCTTGGTGTAGTTGTTGGATGGGTATTGTATCAAGGATTCAAAAAAGTTCAATCAAATAAATGACAACAGATTTGCGATAACCCTCTTGACAGCTAT
>NZ_GL831114.1 GCF_000188295.1 Streptococcus vestibularis ATCC 49124
GATTTTAAAAGCTGTCAAATACATCGAAGATTTTCTAGAAACTGATGGACAGTACTTAGAGGATTTACTTTACCTAACAAGAGGCAACCAACTATACACAGAAGATGGAGATGAGTTGTATATTGATCCAACTTCTCAGAAAAGAACACTTCATAACCAATATGAACCTGGTTTTATTGTAGCAAGGGATAAATCTCCACTAGAACTCTTAATTGAAAATAAGGAATTGTTTGATAAATAGAAAAAGCGAGGATAACCTCGCTTCAGATTGAAGTTAAAATCTTTAGAAGACACTTTTATAAGGACTTTGTCTTCAATCTGTGAAAAGGAGTGGAAACTCCTTTTCTTTTTGTAAGTCAGACTGAAACTTCCAAATTGTTTATTTATTTTATTGACATTTTCTATAAAAATAAGTATAATAGTTTAATTATCAGACTATACTATATAGGGGGTATTGAAATGAAATTTTCTAATCGTTTACTGCTATTCCTTGCAGGAGTTGTTTTTGTCCTTTTAGGACTTTTCCTATTTACAAACCCAGTAGCTAATCTTGTTGCTTACAGCTGGTGGATTGCATTTGATTTACTGGTTTCTTCTATAGCAGCTATTTTAGGCTATTTCTCTGCACCAAAAGAGCTTCGCTCACCTGTTTATCTTTTCCAAGGGTTTGTTAGTCTTCTCTTAGCTCTTTACCTCGTTGCTTATGGCTTTGTGACCCTGCCGGTCGTCATTCCGACCATTGTAGGAATTTGGTTAATTGTAGAAGCCATTATTGCTTTCTTTAAAGGCAAACGTCTAGGATTGATTTTCCCTATTATTGGTAGCAATATCACGTGGGTAGCCTTGCTTGTATTTTTACTAGGTCTAGTGATTCTGTTCAATCCAGTGGCTACAGGTGTCTTTGTCGTTTATGTCATTGCCTTTTCATTTTTAGTTACTGGCTTCACCTACATTATTGAGGCCTTTCGTAAATAGTCTAGTTGCTATTTCTATCGCATTCAAAAAAGCTGGGAAATCATATTCTCAGCTTTTTCGTCTCTTTAATTATCACTTTTTCGCATTCCATTCTGCGTAGAATTGCTCCAAGTATTCTTCCAAAAAGTGATGGCATAGTGCTCTAGCATTCGATAAGTTGCAATAATAACCGGTCGAGAACGGGGCATCGACTCAATCATACCGAAAATAAAAGAGCGAATGTTATCTGCAAAAAGAAAGCTTAGATTCTTTGCGATTTCAACAAAAAAAGCACTGTTTGTACTGACCCCAAAAAGTTAGACAAGTAATTTAAGTGAAGGATTTAGTTCTGTATTTCACAGGACTAATGTAAGTGGCTCATTTGGACTATCCTCCTGTTTTGTTTTGTCACTTACAGTATAGTCTTTTTAGGCTTTTCTTGTATTTTGAGTTTAACTAATGCATGTTCTTAAAATTTCCTAAGTCTACCAACAGCTCTATCCAAATCTTTTTTTAATCAAAATTTTAAAGTTGTCTAATTTATAGAATATAAGTTTTGTAATAAAACCTCAATCTCTTTGTAAAATATTGTATATTACATAAAAGATTATTGTATGCTATAATTCACCTTGTGTAGCAGTATTTTGTACTACTAAATATAGGAGATTTTATTCTATCTCTATAAAGTAATAAAGGAGTGTAAGCCCATGGAAAATGTTGTTGTCTCAATTTTTGATATTGAAAGTGAAGCCTTTCAGGCCTTTTCAGAATTAAAACAGTTTGGTCAAACTGAAAATACAAAATTAGCTCAGGCTTCAATTGTAAAAGCTGAAAATGGTGTTGTTAACGTCAAAGATAGCTTTGATTTGATGGATTCCCTAGGAGATGATTATTTCGAAGGCGGATTAATTGGTAGTTTAATCGGAATTTTAGGTGGACCACTAGGTGTTCTCTTTGGTTTTGCTGCTGGTGGAGCAATTGGCGCCTCCGTTGGTTCAGACAAAGAATTGGCCAATTCGGTATTAATTACAACCGTTAGTAATAAGTTGACAAATGGCGAAGTAGCTATTATTGCACTTGTACAAGAAAATGATGAATCTGTTTTAAATTCTATTTTTGAAAAGTATCAGGTTCACATTGCTAGGTGGGATGTCGCTACTGTTGCGGCAGAAATAGAGTCAGCTCTCAAAATTCAAGAAGATTTAGAGCATCAAGCTAAAGCTCGCTTAATTGCGGATAAAAAAGAAGCTCGTCGTGAAAAATTTGATAAATTGAAAGCTAATATTAAAGAGAAATTTTCGAAAAAAAATTAACAGACTGAAGAGACTGAGGTAA
>NZ_GL831115.1 GCF_000188295.1 Streptococcus vestibularis ATCC 49124
GAACCTACTAAGTTCCTTTTTTATTACAGTTAAACTAGCATTTACAACCACTAGGCATTACATAATGGTTGGTGGAAGGTTAGATTTACTTCATCCGCATACTGTCAATTTTTTCTTCAGTTGGTGTGACGCGTAGGGTCTTTTGTCCCGTATAAGTCACAAATCCAGGCTTACCTGCTGTTGGTTTGTTGAGCTTCTTAACATCAATCATATCGACTTGAACCAAGTTTGACAGACGGGCCTTAGAGTAGTAGGCTGCCAATTCAGCCGCATCTGTTTTGACTTCGTCAGTTGGGTTAAGATTGCCCTTGATAACTACGTGACTACCTGGGATATCCTTGGCGTGGAACCAGAGCTCCCCCTTTTTAGCCATCTTGAAGGTCAACTCCTCATTTTGTAGGTTGTTACGACCAACCATGATAATGGTCTTACCATCAGAAGCTAGATACTGTTCAGGTTTCTTGCGTTTGTGGCGTTTGTCAGTTGAACGACGTTTCATAAAGCCAGCCTGAACAAGCTCTTCACGAATATCCTCGATTTCATCCATGTTGGCTTGAGAAAGACTAAACTCAACACTCTCCAAATAGTCAATAGTCTGCTTGGTTTCCTCAATCAAACCAGTCAAGTGCTTAACAGCCTCCTTGAGCTTCTGGTATTTCTTGAAGTAACGCTGAGCATTTTGGTTAGGTGTTAGAGCCACATTTAGAGGAATGGTAATCTTTTCGCCAGTGTAGTAGTTGTCTAGCTCGACACTATCCTTGTCATTTGGCACCATGCTGAGGTAGGTGGTCAACAGTTCCCCTTTTTGACGGAACTCCTCGGCATTTTCAGTCGCCGCAAGCTCTTTTTCTTGTTTAACAAGTTTCTTCTTATTTTTTTCCAGTTCATTTTGCACACGATGGATCAAATCACTAGCCTGTTGAGTCACACGGTCACGCGCTGCCTTGTCCAAATAGTAGTAGTCCAATAGGGCTGACAAGGTTTCAAACTCAGGTTGGTCCTGACTATCTGAGAATCTTACAGCTGAGAATGCCTTAGCCGTTAAGTTTGGCTCTATTTCACGATTGAAGAAGGCACGGAAATTCTTGAATTTATCAGTATCAAGTAAAGCTGATAATTCATTGGCCGTGTTGCGCCCCAAACCTTGGAAAAGTTTTTGAAGGTTTCTAGAGGACAAATCCTCGGTTTGTAGGATTTCAAAGAGCTTTTCGTCTGCAATGTCAAATGGATTCTTGGCGTCTGTCTTAGGAGGAGCGATATAGGTAGACCCAGGCAGAATAGTACGGTAACTATTTTGTGAGAAACCAACGTGCTTGATAGACTCGATGATTTTGCTCTCGTTTTTGTCAATCAGGATAATGTTGGAGTGTTTCCCCATGATTTCCATGACCAGAGTAACCTTAACGCTATCACCGATTTCGTTTTTGTTAGAGACTGAAATTTCAAGAACACGGTCATTTTCAAGCTGTTGAATATCCTCGATAACTGCTCCCTGAAGGTATTTACGCATAATCATGGTATAGGTGTTTGGATTTTGCGGATTTGGCAACTCTGCCTTGGTCGTCTGAATACGCCCAAAAACAGGGTGAGCCGAAAGCAGAAGCTTGTAATTCTGACGATTGTTACGAATGGTCAGGACCAACTCACGCTCAAAAGGCTGATTAACCTTCTGGATACGCCCGTAGAGCACCTGCTCACGCAACTCAGCTGTCATATGATGAAGAAAAAAGCCGTCAAAAGACATGATGTACTTCCTTTCTTGTTAGAGATAATGGTTGTTTTATTTTAAAAATAAAATACTTTGTGAGACTTTCCTTAGGTGTTGGCGGACGTCAAGGAACTTTGTAAAAGTTCCGAGCGCCTGAAACCTTTTAGTTTCAGGCGCTTTTAACACGGCGTAAAGTCTCGGTTAATTGCTCGCTCTGCTCGCCGAAAAAGTTATTTCAAAAATTTGGAGAGCTTATTAGCTTGATTAGATATTTTTAAACAATTTGAATACGTTATAAACGTAAATGTTGCTTAACCATTATAGCATAAAGCCTGCAGAAATGC
>NZ_GL831116.1 GCF_000188295.1 Streptococcus vestibularis ATCC 49124
GCTAAGCAACTACCGTATCTAACAGGGGGCAACCCCCAACTACATCAGGCGTACTAGGGCTTAACTTCTGTGTTCGGCATGGGAACAGGTGTATCTCCTAGGCTATCGTCACTTAACTCTGAGTATTCTCAACTCAAAATTGAATATCTATACTGTATCAAGAAACCAAATCGTTGTCAATATGTCTCAGTTACTTTCTTTGGATAAGTCCTCGAGCTATTAGTATTAGTCCGCTACATGTGTCACCACACTTCCACTTCTAACCTATCAACCTGATCATCTCTCAGGGCTCTTACTGATATAAAATCATGGGAAATCTCATCTTGAGGTGGGCTTCACACTTAGATGCTTTCAGCGTTTATCCCTTCCCTACATAGCTACCCAGCGATGCTCTTGGCAGAACAACTGGTACACCAGCGGTAAGTCCACTCTGGTCCTCTCGTACTAGGAGCAGATCCTCTCAAATTTCCTACGCCCGCGACGGATAGGGACCGAACTGTCTCACGACGTTCTGAACCCAGCTCGCGTGCCGCTTTAATGGGCGAACAGCCCAACCCTTGGGACCGACTACAGCCCCAGGATGCGACGAGCCGACATCGAGGTGCCAAACCTCCCCGTCGATGTGAACTCTTGGGGGAGATAAGCCTGTTATCCCCAGGGTAGCTTTTATCCGTTGAGCGATGGCCCTTCCATACGGAACCACCGGATCACTAAGCCCGACTTTCGTCCCTGCTCGAGTTGTAGCTCTCGCAGTCAAGCTCCCTTATACCTTTACACTCTGCGAATGATTTCCAACCATTCTGAGGGAACCTTTGGGCGCCTCCGTTACCTTTTAGGAGGCGACCGCCCCAGTCAAACTGCCCGTCAGACACTGTCTCCGATAGGGATAACCTATCTGGGTTAGAGTAGCCATAACACAAGGGTAGTATCCCAACAACGCCTCACTCGAAACTGGCGTCCCGAGGTCATAGGCTCCTACCTATCCTGTACATGTGGTACAGATACTCAATATCAAACTGCAGTAAAGCTCCATGGGGTCTTTCCGTCCTGTCGCGGGTAACCTGCATCTTCACAGGTACTAAAATTTCACCGAGTCTCTCGTTGAGACAGTGCCCAAATCATTACGCCTTTCGTGCGGGTCGGAACTTACCCGACAAGGAATTTCGCTACCTTAGGACCGTTATAGTTACGGCCGCCGTTTACTGGGGCTTCAATTCATACCTTCGCTTACGCTAAGCACTCCTCTTAACCTTCCAGCACCGGGCAGGCGTCACCCCCTATACATCATCTTACGATTTAGCAGAGAGCTGTGTTTTTGATAAACAGTTGCTTGGGCCTATTCACTGCGGCTGACCATCAGTCAGCGCCCCTTCTCCCGAAGTTACGGGGCCATTTTGCCGAGTTCCTTAACGAGAGTTCTCTCGCTCACCTGAGGCTACTCGCCTCGACTACCTGTGTCGGTTTGCGGTACGGGTAGAGTATAATTAACGCTAGAAGCTTTTCTCGGCAGTGTGACATCACTAACTTCGCTACTAAACTTCGCTCCCCATCACAGCTCAATGTTAGAGATATAAGCATTTGACTCATATCACACCTCACTGCTTGGCCAGACACTTCCAATCGTCTGGTTTAGTTAGCCTACTGCGTCCCTCCATCACTATATACTCTAGTACAGGAATATCAACCTGTTGTCCATCGGATACACCTTTCGGTCTCTCCTTAGGTCCCGACTAACCCAGGGCGGACGAGCCTTCCCCTGGAAACCTTAGTCTTACGGTGGACAGGATTCTCACCTGTCTTTCGCTACTCATACCGGCATTCTCACTTCTATGCGCTCCAGCACTCCTCACGGTACACCTTCTTCGCACATAGAACGCTCTCCTACCATACCTATAAAGGTATCCACAGCTTCGGTAATATGTTTTAGCCCCGGTACATTTTCGGCGCAGGGTCACTCGACTAGTGAGCTATTACGCACTCTTTGAATGAATAGCTGCTTCTAAGCTAACATCCTAGTTGTCTGTGCAACCCCACATCCTTTTCCACTTAACATATATTTTGGGACCTTAGCTGGTGGTCTGGGCTGTTTCCCTTTCGACTACGGATCTTAGCACTCGCAGTCTGACTGCCGATTATATCTCATTGGCATTCGGAGTTTATCTGAGATTGGTAATCCGGGATGGACCCCTCACCCAAACAGTGCTCTACCTCCAAGAGACTTAACATCGACGCTAGCCCTAAAGCTATTTCGGAGAGAACCAGCTATCTCCAAGTTCGTTTGGAATTTCTCCGCTACCCACAAGTCATCCAAGCACTTTTCAACGTGCCCTGGTTCGGTCCTCCAGTGAGTTTTACCTCACCTTCAACCTGCTCATGGGTAGGTCACATGGTTTCGGGTCTACGACATGATACTAATGCGCCCTATTAAGACTCGGTTTCCCTACGGCTCCGTCTCTTCAACTTAACCTCGCATCATATCGTAACTCGCCGGTTCATTCTACAAAAGGCACGCTCTCACCCATTAACGGGCTCGAACTTGTTGTAGGCACACGGTTTCAGGTTCTATTTCACTCCCCTCCCGGGGTGCTTTTCACCTTTCCCTCACGGTACTGGTTCACTATCGGTCACTAGAGAGTATTTAGGGTTGGGAGATGGTCCTCCCAGATTCCGACGAGATTTCTCGTGTCTCGCCGTACTCAGGATACTGCTAGGTATAAAGACTATTTCGAATACGAGGCTATTACTCTCTTTGGCCTACCTTCCCAGGTAGTTCTTCTATAATCTTTAAGTCCACGTTGCAGTCCTACAACCCCGAAGAGTAAACTCTTCGGTTTGCCCTCTTGCCGTTTCGCTCGCCGCTACTAAGGCAATCGCTTTTGCTTTCTCTTCCTGCAGCTACTTAGATGTTTCAGTTCACTGCGTCTTCCTCTACATTACCTTAACAGTAATGAGTGACAGGCATTACCTGCCGGGTTCCCCCATTCGGACATCTCTGGATCATTGCTCACTTACAGCTCCCCAAAGCATTTCGTTGTTAGTCACGTCCTTCATCGGCTTCTAGTGCCAAGGCATCCACCGTGCGCCCTTATTAACTTAACCTTATTTTGGCCTTTCGACCTAACTCATTAAATATTCACAGCGTTTCGGTTTATTTTCTTGTTACTATCTATATGTAATTACTTACATATGGAATTTGATATAGATATTCAATTTTCAATGGACAATACTTGAATCTTTCGATTCAATGGAGCCTAGCGGGATCGAACCGCTGACCTCCTGCGTGCAAAGCAGGCGCTCTCCCAGCTGAGCTAAGGCCCCACAAGACCTCTCAAAACTAAATAAGAAACTCAAGTACATTCCGTTTTTCCTTAGAAAGGAGGTGATCCAGCCGCACCTTCCGATACGGCTACCTTGTTACGACTTCACCCCAATCATCTATCCCACCTTAGGCGGCTGGCTCCAAAAGGTTACCTCACCGACTTCGGGTGTTACAAACTCTCGTGGTGTGACGGGCGGTGTGTACAAGGCCCGGGAACGTATTCACCGCGGCGTGCTGATCCGCGATTACTAGCGATTCCGACTTCATGTAGGCGAGTTGCAGCCTACAATCCGAACTGAGATTGGCTTTAAGAGATTAGCTTGCCGTCACCGACTCGCAACTCGTTGTACCAACCATTGTAGCACGTGTGTAGCCCAGGTCATAAGGGGCATGATGATTTGACGTCATCCCCACCTTCCTCCGGTTTATTACCGGCAGTCTCGCTAGAGTGCCCAACTGAATGATGGCAACTAACAATAGGGGTTGCGCTCGTTGCGGGACTTAACCCAACATCTCACGACACGAGCTGACGACAACCATGCACCACCTGTCACCGATGTACCGAAGTAACTTTCTATCTCTAGAAATAGCATCGGGATGTCAAGACCTGGTAAGGTTCTTCGCGTTGCTTCGAATTAAACCACATGCTCCACCGCTTGTGCGGGCCCCCGTCAATTCCTTTGAGTTTCAACCTTGCGGTCGTACTCCCCAGGCGGAGTGCTTAATGCGTTAGCTGCGGCACTGAATCCCGGAAAGGATCCAACACCTAGCACTCATCGTTTACGGCGTGGACTACCAGGGTATCTAATCCTGTTCGCTCCCCACGCTTTCGAGCCTCAGCGTCAGTTACAGACCAGAGAGCCGCTTTCGCCACCGGTGTTCCTCCATATATCTACGCATTTCACCGCTACACATGGAATTCCACTCTCCCCTTCTGCACTCAAGTTTGACAGTTTCCAAAGCGAACTATGGTTGAGCCACAGCCTTTAACTTCAGACTTATCAAACCGCCTGCGCTCGCTTTACGCCCAATAAATCCGGACAACGCTCGGGACCTACGTATTACCGCGGCTGCTGGCACGTAGTTAGCCGTCCCTTTCTGGTAAGCTACCGTCACAGTGTGAACTTTCCACTCTCACACTCGTTCTTGACTTACAACAGAGCTTTACGATCCGAAAACCTTCTTCACTCACGCGGCGTTGCTCGGTCAGGGTTGCCCCCATTGCCGAAGATTCCCTACTGCTGCCTCCCGTAGGAGTCTGGGCCGTGTCTCAGTCCCAGTGTGGCCGATCACCCTCTCAGGTCGGCTATGTATCGTCGCCTAGGTGAGCCGTTACCTCACCTACTAGCTAATACAACGCAGGTCCATCTTGTAGTGGAGCAATTGCCCCTTTCAAATAAATGACATGTGTCACCTATTGTTATGCGGTATTAGCTATCGTTTCCAATAGTTATCCCCCGCTACAAGGCAGGTTACCTACGCGTTACTCACCCGTTCGCAACTCATCCAAGAAGAGCAAGCTCCTCTCTTCAGCGTTCTACTTGCATGTATTAGGCACGCCGCCAGCGTTCGTCCTGAGCCAGGATCAAACTCTCATTAAAATCTTTAATAATTGTTCGAGCGTTAACTCATTACCGTCGTCTGACGATTTATTCTTGTAAATTGACAGGTTATAATTCTTCTATCATAACCCTGCACTTGGTTTCTTATTCAGTTCTCAAAGGTCTTT
>NZ_GL831117.1 GCF_000188295.1 Streptococcus vestibularis ATCC 49124
AAAACAAAAAAAGCCGTCTCATTCTTTGAAACGGCTATGAAATCAATCTAGCAAATATCTAAGCAAACCCAGAAATTAACGTTTTAAGATAAAGCAAAAAGCCCACTCTTATAGGCTTCTTACAATATAAATTCTTATCTTAAAGAATTTTGTTGTAGAATTCAACGACAAGTGCTTCGTTGGTTTCAGGGTTGATTTCGTCGCGTTCTGGCAAGCGAATCAATGAACCTTTCAATTTTTTAGCAATGATACGAATGCTGGACATCCAAGAGTAGCTTCTACTGTTTCAAGGATAGCTAGAACTTTCAATGATTTCTCACGAACTGAGATCACTTGACCTGGAGTTACGCAGTATGATGGGATATCAACGCGTTTTCCGTCAACAAGGATGTGGACCGTGGTTTACGAATTGACGAGCTTGATGACGAGTAGTCGCAAGACCTAAACGGTAAACAACGTTGTCCAAACGACGTTCCAAAAGAAGCATGAGGTTGAAACCAAGTGTTCCACCTTTAACTTTAGTAGCTTGTACGAACAAGTTACGGAATTGTTTTTCACCCACACCGTAAGTGAAACGAAGTTTTTGTTTTTCAGCCAATTGCAAACCGTACTCTGAAAGTTTTGAACGGTTGTTTGGACCGTGTTGTCCTGGTATGTAGTTACGACGTGCCAATTCTTTACCTGTACCTGTAAGTGAGAAACCAAGGCGACGAGCTTGTTTCCAAGATGGTCCTGTATAACGTGACATATGTATGTCCCTCTTGATATAAATAATATTTCGGTGGAAATAGTCACTTAGAGAGCCCTGATTCGTGCAGATGCCTTTCGCCCAAACAGCAAAGGTTACTTTTCTAGCCGACTTCCTGTTGACTAGCTTCACGCTTTACTGCTACTGTTTTACCATAAAATGATCAATTTGAAAAGGCGAGGGTACGGCTTTATTTCAATTTGAGAGAGAATGTAAACTTGCTACCTAAGCCATACTGACTTTCTGCTGAGATGTCGCCGCCAAGCTGATGGGCTAGTTCTCGTGCAATCGCAAGTCCTAAGCCATGACCACCTGTCTTCATATTGCGCGAAGTTTCTACACGATAAAGTCGTTTAAAGATCTTCTCCAAATCCTCAGGATGAATCCCCTGACCCTCGTCTTTCACACTGATTGTCAGCTCTTGTTCTGTTAATTGGGCAAGAACCTCTATTCTGGTTCCTGGTTCTGAATATTTAAAGGCATTGTTTAACAAATTGACCAGAATTCGAGAAAGTTTGTCATAATGGCTCTTGACTTTCGCTGATTCAGGTGACACTTGAATGTAAACATCTCGCTCCTCTTGTTCAATCTGGAGTTGAAATTCACTCATTGACTCAATCAACAGCTGATCTAAAAATACCTCTTCGACTTCTTCATCAGCAGTATCTTGAGGTTGTGTGTTAAGAGTCAAAACATCCAATTCCTCTACTAGCTTGTTTAGACGCTCAGTTTGCCGACCAATCGTGGCTAAGTAGTGGAGCCTCTCCTCTTCCTTAATCACCCCATCTAGAATTCCCTCCACAGTAACCTGAATGGAGGTAATGGGAGTTTTAATATCGTGAGAGAGCTGCGCAATCATCATTCTCTTTTCTTGCTCGCTCTCATCAAGTGATTGAAAGATGGCTTGCAAATTGTGGGACATGTCATTAAAAGCCTGGCCCAGCTCTTGAAACTCTAATGGGCCTTTGGTTTCAATTTCTGTGCTGAAATCCTTGCCAGCTATATCCTGAGCTTGTTTTTTCAAATGTTTCAGAGAAGAGAAAACAGGCGACAAAAGAAAGATGCTCACTGCAGCGCCAATGAAACTAGCAATCAAGGTCATTCCAACTAGAAAGTACACTTCACTTTTCTCGATCAACATTCGTTGGACTGCCCAGAAAACGACCAAAATCGTTAGTAGAGTCGACACTAGATACCCCACTAAAATATAGTTTTTT
>NZ_GL831118.1 GCF_000188295.1 Streptococcus vestibularis ATCC 49124
AAATCAGAATTAGTCTTATCAAGATTTGCTGTAGCTTCATCCATAATAATAATTTTACTACCTTTTAATAATGCTCTTGCAATACCAATTCTTTGTTTTTGACCTTCTGAAAGTAGATCATTGGATACGCTTTCCTTTAAACGCCCCAGTAAGTCTAGTAAATTTACATCTTTCAAAGCCTTTTTAATTTCATTTTGTGTAATGTCTTGAGACCACAGAGTTAAATTATTTTCAAGTGTGTCATTGTAAATATGTGTAGAATTACTAATATATGCGACTTGAGAAACAATGGAATTTTCATCAATTTCTTTTAACTCTAAATTATTGTATTTTACATGACCTGTATAATTCTTGAGATTTCCTAATATAATATTTATCAATGTTGACTTTCCACTTCCGGATTCACCAATAATAGCATATTTGTTATTTTTTATTAAGTTGAGATTGAGTTTAGAGAAGACTTTTTTATTACCAAAATTGTATTCTAAATCGAAAATATCAATTTTCTCAATGTTATTTACTATTTTTTTCTCAGTATTTTTAGAAGAAATCTCAAATTTTAAAAATAAAGGTTTAACAGAATGAATTGACACTTGTAGTTGATTGAGTGTTGTTAATGAATTAAAAATATTACCTGAAATTTGTCCCACAGAAGATATAGAACCAATTGAAACTTGTCCTAAAGTGATAAGTAAACCTGTCAAGAAAAGAATTGATACTTGTGCAATGATAGAAAATGTAGACATGATTATCTCTATCCTAGTACTATTTTGAGTGAATTTTACTTTTTGTGTTATATAGTTTCTAATTATTTTTGTGGTCTGAATTAAGAGAGTAGGTTTTTTACTCGAATAATAAAGTGTTTTGTATCCTGTTAATTGGTCATTTAATCCAGATATGAGCTCTTCGTTTGCAGTTGAAAAAAGTGACATAAAATTTTGCATTTTTGTAGCAAATGGTTTAGGAAGGTATGTAAGACAAATTGTTAATATTATAGTTAAAACTACAATTCTAATATCATAACTTAAAAGAGCAATAATAGAAAAGATGGTGGTGAATAATGTAGAAAATAGATTATATAAATTTGAAAAGCCACTATTTTCGATGATTTGAATATCATTATTTAATATGGAGATATGATCTCCGATAGTTTTGCTTTGGAATGTATGGAAAGAAGCATTAGTTATGTTTTTGATATAATCAGAACGAATTTTTAGAGACATTTCTTGTATTAACTTAGCTTGATGGATATTAATCATATAAGTGAATATAAGATAGAGAAGGTAGAGTGATATTTCAATTCCCAACCAAATAAGAAAGAGTTTAAAATTACCTGCGACTAATTGATTTGTCATAAATGCTAAGGTAACAGAAGCACCTACAAGAAATGCAGAATTACAAGCAATGAGAAATATATGTAATAAATTTTTAAATTTAAATTGTAAGATGTATTTTTTCATAATTTTTGTCCGTATTTTGTACCTTACTTATCAAAGAGATAAGAGTTTCAAAAAATAGAATTGGCCTAGCATACCATGAGAGTAGCTATACTTTATTTCATCACATATTGGATCAATTAATATAAATTTACCATTTTTTTCTATTGAGTAATCACAAATGTGATTAACGATATTAATACTAGTCTCTAAATAATGTATTTTATCGAAATAGTGATATAACCAGGCATTCGCTAGCCCAAGACCGGCTAATCCATTATAGAGTGATGTACTTTTGGCATAGGGATGTTCTACTCCTTTACCTAGCTTTTTAATAAAATCATCATATTCTGTAGTTTGTTCAGAAATACTAAATTTTATTAATTCAATAATTAAACCTGAGTTTCCATTTACTAGATATGGTGAAAGATAGTCTTCAATAATTAGATAAGGAACATCTTTTTCGTATTTGATATTATTAGAAATAATAGATTTTACTAGCTTCCTAAATAAATTTAGTTTTT
>NZ_GL831119.1 GCF_000188295.1 Streptococcus vestibularis ATCC 49124
TGAAGAGTTATTTTTTCAAGAACCATGATATAATAAGAAATACTTGATAGATGGATTTAAAAATAGCTATCAAAATCACTAAAATAGTTCACTATCTAAATCATTTAATTGATTAATAATAATTTTATTTAAATCAATTTTATTGTTTTTCTTTTTTGAGCGAATAATTTGATTAAAAACAATATCTCTTTGATCAGTAGTGAATTCTTTTTGCTTTAATAAATGAATTTCTGTACAAGTTTCATTGATAAAACAACCCAACCCCAAAACTTTTGCAAATTCTAGCGAATCATGAAATAGTTTAAAAAGATGTAAAACTTGCCAACTTATCATTTTAGATAAGAAATATGTACTCTCATTTGAATCACGTTTCCGACTCTGTTTAATAAGATTTCGCTTTGTTCTAGCACTGTTGCTTGTACTTATAAAAGAAGTAGTATCTAAAAAGCAAAAGATGCCTTCGTCAATGGTGAGCGGTGAGAGTTTTTCAAGTGAGTTATTGAGTTGTCTTGATAAGAAAGCATCAATATAGTCATCTTTTCCTTTTTCTCTATTCAAACGACATAATTCTTGCTCAGTGATTTTGATTGACTCTCTAAGTAAGTCAATATATCTAAAAATGGAGCTGGTAAGAAGTTCCTCAAGAAAAATAATAATTTGTTTATCGGTTAGATCTTCTAATAATGCTGAACCAAATTCTTTTTTTATCTTTTGTTCATTCAGTGTTGTTTCATAGCGGTAGACTCTAAATTGCCGTTTTGAATTACGTTTAATATGTCTTCTGTGCTCAGCTTTTGCAGTCTTATCGTATAACACATGTTCCATATTTTTTCGTAGTCTTGAACTTAAAATGTGATGATCCTCTTTAGTTGAAGCCTTTTCATAAATTTTTTTATCAACTTGAGAGGCTTTAGAAAAACACTTGATGAATAAATTACGGGTTTGAAGATGAATGATTGAGTCGGTAGCAAAAGTAAAAGCAAGTTCTAACTTCATAAGACTGATTTTGTATGGAGTGATTAGTATTCCCATTTCAGACTCGAAAATTTTTAAAAGTTTTATAACCCGACTTTTTAAATGGTTGACTGAGATAGTTTCAGTATTAACATCTGGATGAATGAGTTGGAGACGACAATAGTAACTACTATGTTTCCTATAAAAATCCTGTCCGATTTCGAGTTTTCCAAATTCTTTTGAAGTTATTTGGATAAATTCGTAATTTCCACATTCTGATATCTTACATTTATTGTTTTTACTATTGTTAGTTTTTAAATATCTAGATAAAATATTATGATCAAACTCAAAGGTTCCACTAATTCTAATAGTTGTGCTATCAATGCCACAAAATGCTGATGTTGTTGAAAAACATCTCTTCATTATCTTTTCGTTACATTGTTGTATTTTATCTTTTTCACAAATAATTTTTTCTTGCATTTATTACCCCTTA
>NZ_GL831120.1 GCF_000188295.1 Streptococcus vestibularis ATCC 49124
TTTGAGGTTTGTCTTTTTTATATTCGCACTTAATCCTACCATCATTTTTACCAATTTTTGATATTTAGACATGCCAAAGTAAGTCCACCCTTATCTTCCATTTTGCACTTTCCTTTTTCTCTGGTATAACGCAAGAAAAGTCCCCAGAAGTATAACTTCTGAGGACTTTTCTTCAATCTGACATACCCTTAATCATGTTTTTCTATGTAAAGTTGTTGGGCGATTAGGTGATTGATTTGAACTTCTTGCCCCTTAATCTTGAGTTGAAAGAGACCAGTGTAATCATCGTACCCCTTTAGAAGGATGTCATCCCCGATCTTCAGTTGGATTTGTTCTAAAAAATTGAGTAATTCAAAAGTATCCTGGACTCTTCGCAAACGATAGGTTCCTGGTTCGCTGACATCGCTCAAACGATCCTGGTAAGCCTCGATAAGAAGTTTTCCTTTCGGTGGAATGGTCCCTCCATGAGGACAGATCTTAGGAGTGTCTAACATCTGGTCTAATTTATCGATAAAGCGATCGGAGACAGTATGCTCGAGCACTTCAGCCTCTTCATGAACTTCTTCAGTAGTATAGTCCAGATTTTTTAGTAAAAACAATTCAATCAAGCGGTGCTTGCGAAAAAGATCGGAAACCGTTTGGAAGCCGAGCTCGGTGAGCAGATAGCCGTGGAGCTTATCCTTAATGAGGAGATTCTCCGAGATCATGCGCTTGACCATCTCAGTCACGGCTGGAGGTGAAACCTGCATCCGGGCCGCAATCTCTTTGTTACTAATTTTTTCATGTTGCGCACCGATTTCATAGATGCACTTGAGGTAATCTTCTTTATTTGGTGTCATAGGTTCCTCTTTTCTTCTCTCCTTCTAGTATATCAAAAAAAGAGCAAAATGGCTTGGCCAGTGGATAGGAATTGCCTGGGGGTAAAAGATTCTAATATGGAAAAAAATGAGAACAAAATAAAAAGGAGGATGTAGATGCAGCGACAGGAATTAGAAATGCTGAGCTGTACGACCAGATGTCTCAGCCACTTAGAAAACTGATTGCAGTCTTGTACGTATGAAGCAATACGTCAAGCTTGCTACTGCTCTGTCTTAGTCTTTGACAGCCCTCTTTTCCAAGATATGTGTCAGAGAGAACTGCAAGGGTTGATGGGAGGCCGTTCCCAAGCTATCTTAGAAGGGGCCATACACCCCTGTCTTATATCACAAGATTTATTGGAGCCGAAAGGGAACCTTTGCACAAGGAGGTAGGAACTACAAGCAATAGGTAGCAAAGCGCATGCGAAGCTTTCTACAACGCATCCCTCACCCACGTTGACGAGTCCTTCTCCAGGACGGTATCCATCGTATTTTATAGCAACGAAAAA
>NZ_GL831121.1 GCF_000188295.1 Streptococcus vestibularis ATCC 49124
CTTTCAAGGTTTTTGTCTTCTTGCTTTCATAGCCAGAAAGGATAGATTTATCAACTGAGAAAGCATTTACACGATGAGCGTAAAGAGATACAGCCAATTCTGGGAAAGAACCTAGTTGAACGTAGTTGAACTTAAGATTGTGGGCTGAGGCATATTCTTGTAAGGCAGCCTTAGTTGACGCCCCTTGAGAAACCCCGATAGTCTTACCATTCAAATCTGAGATTTTATTAATATCTGAATTCTTTAGGACCAAGAAACCAATTTGATCATGGTAGTAAGGATCTGAGATGGCATAAGATGCCTTACGTTCGTCATTAATGGTGTAGGTACCGATGAGTAAGTCGATAGTACCGTTATCCATAAGAGGTTCACGGGTTTGCGTCGTTACAGGGATGTAATTTACTTTCACTTTTAACTCATCAGCAATCTTTTTAGCAAGATCAACTTCCATACCTTCGTAGCTATTGGTCTTAGCAGAATAGTAACCAAAGTTAGGAACGTCTTGTTTTACACCAACATTGAGTGTCCCTCGCTTAACAATCTTTTGGACTGCTTTACTATCAAGAAGCTTACTAGTGTCTTCCGCCTTAGTCTTGTGACTCGAGATAAGAAAAATAGTGACAATTGCTAAGCATGCGACAGTTAGGTAACGTAAGATTTTTTTGAAAATCATAGGCAACCTCCTTAGGCATCCACTTGGACACGATCAGAGTTGTGGTCGATAATCTTAGAAAGGAATTGAACAGCACGAGGTTCAGTTGGATTGTCAAAGAAGCCATCGACATCCGTAGTATCCACGAGAACCTGACCTTCAGCCATGAAAATGATACGGTCTGCCACACTGCGAGCAAAGCCCATTTCGTGGGTAACCACTACCATGTTCATGCCACCTTTGGCAAGGTTCTGCATAACCGCCAGTACGTCACCGATAGTCTCTGGGTCAAGGGCTGACGTTGGCTCATCAAAGAGCAAGAGCTCAGGATTCATGGCAAGACCACGGGCAATAGCGATACGCTGTTTTTGTCCACCAGAAAGCATACCAGGGTATGAATCTTTCTTGTCCCACATGTTAACGTAGCGAAGGAATTTTTCAGCAGTCTTTTCAGCCTCTGCCTTACTGATTCCAAGAACCTTGATAGGTGCCAAGGTTACATTTTCAAGAACAGTTTTGTGAGGGTAGAGGTTGAAGTGTTGGAATACCATCCCTGCTTCCTTACGAAGCTCAACCAAGTCTTTGGCAGAAGCTTCCGTCACATTATGTCCGTTAACGATAAGCGTACCGTTATCGATGGATTCCAAGGCGTTGATT
>NZ_GL831122.1 GCF_000188295.1 Streptococcus vestibularis ATCC 49124
AAAAATGAGACACAAGAAAAACACTTCTGTTGAAATCTAGTAAACTAGAAACAGGAGTGTTTTGTTATGGTCAAAAAAGCATATTCATTAGAAACTAAGTTAGCCTGCATCGAAATGAAAAAGGCTGGTAAGTCCAATAAGATCATCATGGAGACCTTGGGAATTAAGAATGTCAGTCAAATCTACACCTGGATAAGATGGTATGAGAATGATGAGCTACATCGTTTTCATCAACCTCTGGGAAAACAATATACCTATGGTAAAGGAATGGAACAGCTATCCGAAGTAGAACAGTTGCGCCTACAAGTGGAACTACTAAAAAAGTATCGCAGCTTGGTAAGACAATCGATAAAGTAAGTCTTATCAAGCTTGTGGAAGAATATAAGAAAACCTATCCTGTCTCAGCCATTTTGGACTGCTTCGGCGTCAAACGCTCAACCTTCTACCGTTGGAAAAAAGATAGTAAGAAGCCTGAGAAGAGAGATGAAATGGTCGATAAAATAGAGCAACTCTGTATGCAAAACCAGTTTATCTACGGCTATCGTAGCATCACCCGATTGCTCAAGAAAATTCATAGTCTTGTCGTTAATCGCAAGAAGGTTTATCGTATCATGAAGGAGAATGGATGGCTCTGTCGGACACGTCCTAAGAAGACACCAAATCTAGGTAAACCTTACCATGTAACAGACAATAAGCTAGATCGTGATTTTCAAGCAAATAAGCCTATGGAGAAGCTTGTTACTGACATTACTTATTTATACTTTGGTAAATGTAAGCTATACTTGTCCTCCATCATGGATCTCTATAATCGTGAGATTGTGGCTTATACCATCTCAGATTGTCAGGATACGGAATTTGTGTTGGATACGCTCCATCAATTGGAATTACCTCAAGGAGCGATCTTACACAGTGATCAAGGATCGGTTTACACCTCAAAAGCTTACTATCAGGCTTGCGTAAAAAAAGGCATCACCCGCTCTATGTCCCGTAAGGGAACACCAGCAGATAATGCCTGTATCGAATGGTTTCATTCCATCCTAAAGTCTGAAACCTTCTATCTCCATAGGTGGAGAAATTTAACTAAAGATAGTATAACAGATATTGTTAAAAATTACATCATATTTTATAATGAAACTAGAATTCAACAAAAATTAAATGATCAGTCTCCTGTAGAGTACAGAAAACTGGCCTCATAAATGTGTTTTTCTTGTGTCCCATTATCAGGGTGCAGTGCC
>NZ_GL831123.1 GCF_000188295.1 Streptococcus vestibularis ATCC 49124
TCGTTTTTGAAACCGATACTCACATCGAGATTCAAGCAAAACTTGATTATCCTGCACCATCATGTCCTCATTGCCATGGAAAAATGATCAAGTACGACTTTCAAAAGCCTTCTAAAATCCCTCTTCTTGAGCAAGCAGGAACGCCAACTCTACTACGTCTGAAGAAACGTCGTTTTCAGTGTAAAAGTTGTAGACGAGTCACGGTAGCTGAGACATCAATCGTTGAGAAAAACTGCCAAATCTCAAATCTGGTCCGACAAAAGGTTGCACAACTCCTGACTGAGAAGGTGTCACTAACTGATATTGCCAGAAGACTTCGTGTGTCGACGTCCACTGTCTATCGTAAGCTCGACCAGTTTACTTTCAAGGAACATTATGACAAACTTCCTGCTGTTATGTCCTGGGATGAGTTTGGGTTCAAGAAAGGTGAATTGGCTTTTGTGGCGCAGAACTATGAGACCAACCAACTCATAACCATCCTTGATAATCACCTCCAAACTACTATACGAAACTACTTTTTGAAGTATCCATTGGAAGCTCGCCAAAAGGTGCAGTTTATCACGATGGATATGTCTGGGGCTTATATTCCACTAGCCAAAAAACTTTTTCCAAACGCTAAAATCGTTCTTGATCGTTTCCACATTATCCAGCACCTTGGTCGAGCCTTTTTAAAGACAAGAATTGCGATTATGAACCAGTTTGACAAGAAGTCTCTACCCTATCGAGCCTTGAAAAATCACTGGCGACTCTTCCAAAAGGACAGCCGTAAGTTATCTCTCAACTCTTTTTATTCAAAGACTTTCCGTCAAACCTTAAGTCCACATGAAGTCGTTGAGAAAACTCTAGACTTTTCAGAAGAGCTCACCAACTACTATACTCTTTACCAGCTTTTACTTTTTCACTTTCAGGAGAAGAGAGTAGATGAGCTTTTTGAACTCATAAAGGAGAATATAAGCAAGGTCAATCATTACTTCAAAACAGTCTTTATGACTTTTCTTAGACACAAACAATACATCAAAAACGCACTAGAAACGGACTATTCAAACGCAAAACTTGAAGCAACTAATAAGTTGATCAAAGACATCAAACGGTTGGGTTTCGGTTTTAGAAACTTCATCAACTTTAAGAAGCGTGTCTTCATCACTCTGAACATACATAAAAAGAG
>NZ_GL831124.1 GCF_000188295.1 Streptococcus vestibularis ATCC 49124
AAGGTTTCAAAACACAAGAATACGGTATCGCCTCAAGCAAGTCTAACCAAGAGTTAATTGATTATACCAACGATTTGATTGCTAAATGGCAAAAAGATGGTAGCCTTCAAAAACTCTACGATAAGTATCACTTGAAACCAGCTAAGGCTGAAGATAAATAGAAAGGAGTCCTGAATTTATGTATCTTTTAACTGAAACGGCTAGTCCTTTCGCTCTTGAACGTTGGGCTGCTTTCTTCGCTAACTTTGGTCAGTTTGCCAAAGGTTTCTTTTACACTCTTGGCATTTCAATTGGTGCCTTGATTGTAGCTCTTCTTCTTGGGCTCATCTTTGGAGCTATGAGTTCAACTCACAACAAGGTTCTCCGTGGCATCTCACGTATTTATGTCGAAATCTTCCAAAACACACCCTTGCTTGTGCAATTCGTGGTTGTCTTCTATGGGATTTCAATATTGACTGATGGTCATGTCATGATCCCAATTTCATTGACAGCTATCCTTTGTGTTGGGGTCTACACAGGAGCTTATATCTCTGAAATTATTCGTACAGGTATCGAGGCAGTTCCTAAAGGTCAAACCGAAGCAGCTTTGTCTCAAGGGTTCACCTACGCTGATACCATGCGTATCATCATCTTGCCTCAAGCAGTCCGTACTATCTTGCCGCCATTGACCAACCAAGTGGTTAACTTGATTAAGAACACTTCTACAGTTGCCATCATCTCTGGAGCAGATATCATGTTCACGGCTAAGGCTTGGGCTTATGATACCACTAACTATGTGCCGGCCTTTGCTGGGGCTGCTTTCCTCTACTTTATCATGTGTTTCCCTCTAGCTACCTGGGCACGTCGTAAAGAAGAAGAGAATAAGAAAGCTTACTAAGGAGGTCCACTATGTCAGAAGTTTTATCAGCTACTAACCTTAAATTCTTAGCACAAGGGATGTGGACGACCCTTTACTTGTCTTTCTTCATCATCGTGCTATCTACCTTGTTCGGAACTATTCTCGCGGTCATGCGTAACGGAAAGAATCCTATTCTTCGTTGGATCGCTTCTATCTACGTTGAGTTCGTCCGTAACGTTCCTAACTTGCTTTGGATTTTCATTATCTTCTTGGTCTTCCAGCTTAAGTCAAC
>NZ_GL831125.1 GCF_000188295.1 Streptococcus vestibularis ATCC 49124
CGCCAATGATAGATGTCGCTGTGGCTTCTGCGATGCCAGGAATTGACCGTAAGATGTCATACTCTGGTAAAGGCTGAGCTAGAGCTACCATGTCGTTTAAGACAACTTGTCTGCGTTCAGAAAGACGAAGCAACTCTTGAGCATAGTAACGAACCTCTTCAAGCATTGGAGAGGTTTTCTTGACCGCACAAAAAGATTGTTTAGCGAGTTTTATAAGTTTATCAGTTAGGTAAGCAATACGCTTTTCAGAGATGCGTTTGGAGGTAGATTGACGGATAATCTCACACAAGTTACTTTGAGATAGGCTTAATACAAACTCTTTGCATGGAAAAGCCATCACTAAGTTCCAATATTGCTCTCCAGTAGGTGTGGATAATAGATTTTCCAATTCAGGAAATGTGACTTGTAGGACCTTGTGCAGACGGTTTTTAGTTCGAACAAGATCTTCTGTCATATTTTGATAGAAACGGCTTAAATCACGCAGGTGTTGATAAACTTCTTCCTGCACGTAAGTTGGTTTACGATTGTGCACAAGCTGAGATTTAGCCAGCTTTTCAGCGTCAATTTTATCTGTTTTACGAACTCGCAGACTGTCCAATTGCTTCTTAGCTTCCAGTGGATTTAGCCGTGTGTAAGCGTAACTATATTCCTCAAGAAAGGCTTGAAGACGTCGAGAATAGACGCCTGTAGCCTCAAATATAATCTCAGGGTTATGAACAGTTTTCAAGTCGCCCAACAGGCGATTGAATCCAATGGTATCATTGAGTATGGTGTAGCCATGAACCTTCTCACCATTGACTAAAATGGCCACCTCAGAACTTGTTTTACTGACATCAATTCCAAATACTGCACGCATGACATTACCTCTTTTGTCTTGAATAATTCCATGTTTTAGTGATTTTATTTTCAATACGCGACGTTTAGCGTCCTACATACTTTGATCAAACTCCACCTAAAACAAGGTGTCTTGCCAGTTTGTCAAGCGACGTCTAGCGCCATAGAGCCCTACGACTTTACAAGACACCACTACTTTAACATAAAGAAAAAGTAGTGAGTACTCTCTCCCGTCGGAGATTTCTTCACTACTAATCTTAGTATGTTT
>NZ_GL831126.1 GCF_000188295.1 Streptococcus vestibularis ATCC 49124
GAATCTCAAGTAACAGGGAAATTGACTATCAACAATCAAACGTCTAATGGCTTTGATGTTGTCGTTACCAATGTTTCAGGTGGTGGCAAGATAGTTCAAGAAGTGCGTGTTCCAATTTGGTCAGATAAGAATGGTCAAGACGATCTTACATGGTACCATGCCGACGAACAATCAGATGGAAGCTACAAGGTTCATGTAGACACAGCTAGTCATAAGTGCGATGCTGGTGCCTATTCTGTGCATCTTTACTATATGTTAGATGGTAAGAGAACCTATATCACAGAAACTAAAGCTACAGTTCCTCAAGCTACGGAATCTCAAGTAACAGGGAAATTGACTATTAACAACCAAACGTCTAATGGCTTTGATGTAGTCGTAACCAATGTTTCAGGTGGTGGCAAGGAAGTCCAAGAAGTGCGTGTTCCAATCTGGTCAGATAAGAATGGCCAAGATGACCTTGCTTGGTATCATGCTGACAAACAATCAGACGGAAGTTACAAGGTTCATGTAGACACAGCTAGCCATAAGGGTGATGCTGGTACCTATTCTGTGCATCTTTACTATATGTTGAATGGTAATAGAACCTATATCACAGAAACTAAAGCTACAGTCCCTGAATCTCAAGTAACAGGGAAATTGACCATCAGCAATCAAACGTCTAATGGCTTTGATGTAGTCGTAACCAATGTTTCAGGCGGTGGCAAGACAGTCCAAGAAGTGCGTGTTCCAATTTGGTCAGATAAGAATGGTCAAGATGATCTCACTTGGTATCATGCTGACAAACAATCAGACGGAAGTTACAAGGTTCATGTAGACACAGCTAGCCATAAGGGTGATGCTGGTACCTATTCTGTGCATCTTTACTATATGTTAAATGGTAAGAGAACTTATATTACAGAAACCAAAGCTACAGTGCCTGAATCTCAAGTAACAGGAAAATTGACTATCAACAATCAAACGTCTAATGGCTTTGATGTAGTCGTTACCAATGTTTC
>NZ_GL831127.1 GCF_000188295.1 Streptococcus vestibularis ATCC 49124
AAAGGATACTAACGGAACTAAGGTAGAAACAACTTACACACCAACAGTAACGCCAGTAACACCGACAGCAGAACCAGCTGAGACAACAGATATCCAAGGTAAAACACAAAATGGAACACCAACATTCACACCAGGTAATCCAGAAGTTCCAATGGATGATGAAGTACCAGCAACATTCGAAGACGGATCAACAACTAAGACTATTCCAGGCGAAGGAACATACACAGTAGCGAAAGACGGAACAGTAATATTTACGCCTGAGAAGACATTCACAGGAGTTGGAACAGGGGTAACAGTAAAACGTGTAGATAAGAATGGAACACCAGTCACAGCTAAATACACTCCAACAGTAACACCGGTGAAACCAGAAGGAACACCTGCAGTATCTGAAGGACCTAAAGGACAACCTCAAACAGGAACACCAACATTTACACCAGGAAATCCTAATGTGCCAATCGATGAAGATGTACCACCAACATTCGAAGATGGAACAACTACAAAAATAGTACCAGGTGAAGGAACTTATACAATCGATGAAAACGGTAAAGTAACCTTTACACCAGAACCAGACTTCGTTGGTAAAGCATCAGGTGTAACCGTTAAACGTGTAGATAAGAATGGAACACCAGTCACAGCTACTTACACTCCTACAGTTCGTCCTGATACTTCATTCGTTGATAAAGATGGTAACCCACTTTCACTAACAGAAGATGGAACTAAACCAACTAAAGATATTCCAGGATACAAGATTGTTAAAACTGAAGTAGATGAAAAAGGAAATACAAAACACATCTATGAGAAA
>NZ_GL831128.1 GCF_000188295.1 Streptococcus vestibularis ATCC 49124
GAGGCCTAAAGGCCTACCGAATGGTTTCCCTTCAGCACCACCTTTACTAGCTGACCCGTCTAGCGGGTCTCTTTAAGATTACTTTCTTTTATTCTTCTCACCTGTAAACGGATCATACTCCTCAAATAGACTTAGCTGATCTGCTATCACGTCTTCTTGTAAGTGATTACGAATATATTCTTCAATTCGCTTCTGATTTCGTCCAACCGTATCAACATAAAATCCTCGACACCAAAATTTGCGATTCCCATATTTATACTTTAAATTAGCGTGTCGATCAAATATCATTAAACTACTTTTGCCCTTTAAATATCCCATAAATGAGGAAATACTTAGTTTCGGTGGTATACTCACCAACATGTGAATATGATCTGGGCAAGCTTCTGCTTCATGAATTTCAACGCCTTTTCTTTCACATAATAAACGTAAGATTTGACCAATACTTGCTTTGTATTTTCCATAAATTATCTGACGTCGATATTTGGGTGCGAACACAATATGATACTTACAATTCCATGTAGTATGTGCTAAACTATTATTATCCTGTCTCATCAGGGGGCCTCCTTTTGTATATTAGTTAGTGGTTGGGAAACCTTATCTAATATAACACTTTAGGGGGACTTTTTTGATACATCGCTAAAAGCTTTTCGGAACCACTAGCATAGCTAGTGGTTTTCGT
>NZ_GL831129.1 GCF_000188295.1 Streptococcus vestibularis ATCC 49124
ATAAAATCAATTATATTACTATGTAGTAGTAAAAATGATTGTTAGAAATACAAAGGAAATTTATTATGAAAAATATCCTATTTATCGTTGGTTCTCTTCGTAAGGGATCATTTAACCATCAATTAGCAGAAGAAGCTGAGAAAATGCTAGCTGATAAAGCTAATGTTTCTTATCTTGACTATAGTAAAGTACCTGTTTTTAATCAGGATTTAGAAAGTCCGGTTCTTCCTGTTTTGGCAGAAGTTCGAGAACAGGTCTTGGCAGCAGATGCAATCTGGATTTTCTCACCGGTTTATAATTTCTCAATTCCTGGGCCAGTGAAAAATTTGCTTGACTGGCTAAGCCGCGCCCTTGACCTATCAGATCCTTCAGGACCATCAGCTCTTCAAGATAAGATTGTAACCATGTCATCAGTTGCTAATGGTGGTCACAATCAACTTTTTGATGCCTACAAAGAATTGTTACCATTTATCCGTACCTAAGTAGTTGGTGATTTTACAGCGACACGTGTAAATGATACAGCCTGGGTAGATGGAAAATTCGTAGCAACAGAAGAAGTTCTTGAAAGCCTTCAGAATCAAGCGGAAGCTTTGATTGAAGCGATTAAATAAGAATAATGAATACCCGAGCTTTCTAGCTTCGGGTATTTTTGTTTT
>NZ_GL831130.1 GCF_000188295.1 Streptococcus vestibularis ATCC 49124
GTACCTGTATTTGGCAACTCTTTTTGACCTTCAACATATTTTGGTGTTGCTGGTTGACTTGGTTCAACCGGTCTTGGAGTTGGCATCTCAACTTTCTTGAAGATATGTTTGATATTTCCATTTGGATCAGTCACAGTCTTCACATATTCGTAACCTGAAACTGTTCCCGGTTCTTTAGAACCTGACTCAGTTGGTTTCAATGGATTTCCATTTTCATCAGTCCAAGTAGTTGTATTTTGCTTACCTGGAGTTGGTTGAGGAACAGGTGAAGGCGTTGGAGCTGGTGTTGAAACTTTCTCATAAACGTGTTCGATATCGCCATTTGGAAGTTTCTTAGTCTCTACGAAGCGGTAACCTGGAATATCTTTCTTAGGTTGTTCACCATCTTCTGTTGGATAGTTCGGAATTTCATTGCCGTCTTTATCCTTATGACTTGTCTTAACTTTCTCATAAACGTGTTCGATGTCGCCGTTTGGAAGTGTCTTAGTCTCTACGAAGCGGTAACCTGGAATATCTTTCTTAGGTTGTTCACCATCTTCTGTTGGATAGTTCGGAATTTCATTACCGTCTTTATCCTTGTGACTTGTCTTAACTTTTTCGTAAACGTGCTCTGTATCTCCGTTTGGAAGTGTCTTAGTTTCTACGAAACGGTAACC
>NZ_GL831131.1 GCF_000188295.1 Streptococcus vestibularis ATCC 49124
TATAAGTATCGTCCTTTTCTTTTTCTATCAATGCCCTACATCTGAATAAGCAATGTAAAATCGAACTTCTTGGTCACGATTTTTTTGAACAAAGCTGTACCAATTGTCACCATTAGCGAAGATGTATTTATCCCATTGTATGTCCCCTTGAGGTTGCACATAAGCAACACCACCGTCTTTGTTAGGTTCAGTATAAACAGGGGTGTCCTGTGTCAGTGTCAAAGTACCAGAAGTGGCTTCCCAACCGCCATAACCTGTTTTCGGATCAGATTCAGAAGTTGTGGTTCCAGCTTGATTAGCACTGTTACCTTGACTTGGAACAGGTTGAGATGGTGTTTGAGCTTGCGCTTGTTTTGGTGCTGTAGTTGTTGCACTAGAAGCGGCACTGGAAGCGACACTAGCTTCACTACTTTTAGCCTCGGTACTAGAGTCTACTTGCGTAGAACTAGAGGAGCTACTTGATTTCTTTGAAGAGCTCTTTGTCAAACTCTTACTGCTAGAGGATGACATTTTGCTGGTCTTTGTATCCTTACTGTAGAAGCCACTTTTATCTACTTTACTACTACCACAACCTTTTAATAATACAAAAGCAAGTAAGATAACCAATACGG
>NZ_GL831132.1 GCF_000188295.1 Streptococcus vestibularis ATCC 49124
TATAGAGATTCAAGCAAAACTCGATTACCCTGCACCATCATGTCCTCACTGCCATGGAAAGATGATCAAATATGACTTTCAAAAAAACTCTAAAATCCCTCTTCTCGAGCAAGCTGGAACTCCAACTCTACTACATCTGAAAAAACGTCGTTTCCAGTGTAAAAGTTGTAGGAGAGTAACGGTGGCTGAGACATCTATCGTTGAGAAAAACTGCCAAATCTCTAATCTGGTCCGACAAAAGGTTACACAACTCCTAACTGAGAAGGTGTCACTAACGGATATTGCCAGAAGACTTCGTGTATCGACATCCACTGTCTATCGTAAGCTTGATCAGTTTTCTTTCAAGGAACATTTTGATAAACTCCCAAGGGTTATGTCCTGGGATGAGTTTGGTTTCAAGAAAGGGGAATTAGCTTTTGTAGCACAAAACTATGAGACCAACAAACTCATAACTATCCTTGATAATCGCCGTCAAACCACTATTCGAAACTACTTTTTGAAGTATCCATTGAAAGCTCGACAAAAGGTGCAGTTTATCACGATGGATATGTCTGGGGCTTATATTCCACTAGCCAAAAAACTTTTCCCAAACG